>NZ_FNOU01000003.1 GCF_900107125.1 Eubacterium barkeri | reverse complement strand
ATCCATGGTAAGGATGGGGTCAGCGGTTCGAATCCGCTCAAAGGCTCCACTGGAAAAGTTGCGGGAAACCGCATAAATAAAGGAAACCAGCCGGTTTATGGCTGGTTTTTTAGTGTCCGTGATTATGTAGGGATGCGATAGAAAAAAGGACACTTCGTAAGCCGAAATGTCCTTAAATTTAGCGGTTTATTGGGGATCAATGTCGTAGAACAAATAATCCTGTAGCTCCTTAGAAACAGTGGGGATATCAAAGACTAAGTAATAAACGCCATCAATATATTGCCCTTCTCCTTCACCATCACGAGGAAAACGCATTTGTTGAATGCCTTGTTTGGCAAGGGGGCCGTAGGCAGTGGATAGACCGATAATATCGTTTGTGGATAGGTTTGTGGTAATATAGGGAGCAAGTTGACTGATTAAATCGGGCCAGGTGCTCATCGGCTGCTTAAGGATACCAATCATCAATTGATTGAGTACGGTTCGCTGACGTTCCGTTCGTTTGAAGTCATTACCACTGGCATATCGAATTCGGGAGTATGCCAAGGCCTGTTCGCCGGATAAGGTTCGGGTACCTGCTTCAGAAATCCCAGGGATTTGTCCGGTAGCCGCTTCTTCAGGCGTAATTTCGATATCGACACCACCGAGCTGATCGATGATGACAGGCATAGATGTAAAATCGACGGCCATAAAATCGGTAATGTTGAGACCAAAGTTTTGGTTCAGGGTTTTGATGGCAAGTTCCGGGCCACCAAAGGCATAGGCGTGGTTGATTTTATCCATACCGTGATCCTCAATATTGACATAAGAGTCTCTCATAATCGATGTTAGCTTCATGACTTTATGGTCTGGATCAATAGTCAAAATCATAATTGCATCGGAGCGGCCGGTGCCACCCTCTTCGGTGTCGATACCATACAGAGCAATATTGACGACATTGCGATTGTCCGTTGTTGCATCTAAATCGTTGGTGTCCACACTGACTTGGTTGATTTGACCAATGGTGCTATGGACCTTTGAATAGACGATGAGTCCAGTAATCAGAAAAAGTAAAAGAATAATACCTGCAATAATCAAACCAATGTGCTTTTTCTTTTTACCGGAATCATAATGACGTGGTGCTTTCATCTCCGTTGTGCCATGTGATGATTGGGAACCGCTTTTTCTGGATTTTTTAGGTTCTTTCATAAATTCTCCTTATTATTTTCAAAAATTTCGATAATATTATACCATAAAGAATCTGATAGATGAAAAGAAACTATAGAATTTTGCAGATAATTCGATTTTGGTTAGAATTTACATAGAGATTAATGGATTCTGTTTTCGAACTGTGATAAAATATATGAAAATGAATCATTTTTAAGGAGAAGGAGTATGAGAAAACGTATTATTGTAAAAGGGGATTATGAACCGTTAACTCAAAATATCCGAATTGCATTACTTCGGGTGGGTTTTAAAAATGTAACCTTTGAAGAAGAGCAAAGAGCATTTACTTGTATGGGGAGAGATGGCTTGACGAGGATCAATTTAGAGCTGGTAGATACTGAGCATACGGCTATTATTATCAGGGCATCTCAATGGGATATTAAGCAAGTCAAAGAAGGACTCATTCTTCAATCGGGGAATCCACTATCAGATGATGAAGTTGAAGAGTTTCAATGGCCAGAAGCTGATGCTTCATCTGAAGTAAGATCTGAAAATAATTCGCTGGACATTTTTGCTGCAGTTGAAGCAAAGGGAGATGATTTAAAGACCAGTACAATGGATTTAGATGATGGTGAGGATGATTCTGACAGTGGAATCGTGGAATACGGCAAGAAACCATTCTATAAAAAGTGGTGGTTCTATGGAATCCTTATCCTGATTATAGGTGTTGGAGCCTTTGTATGGACTACAATGAGCCGGGGGAACACGAATCAGCCGGCATCACAGCCAACGGTGACGCCGGTGGCTCCAGCGTCTCCCACCGTAGATTCCAATGCGCCTCAGGCTTATACGACGGAGTTGACCAGCGGGAATTACAGTGTGGGGGTGGATATTCCTGTTGGTGTATATCAGATCGTAGCAGTGGCTGGTCAAGGAACCCTGGATACCGAAAGTAATGCCCTTTCAGAAGCAATGACAATGGACAGCGCAGGGAGTAACGGTGTTTCCGCCGTTGAGGTCTTAGATTTGACCCAGGGGGATACGTTAAAGATACGTGGAACGCTGCAGCTCAAGCTTCAGAGCGAGGCGGCTCTTGTCAATACTCTAACAAAGCGGAAGACGACGGAGTCTACCCACTATACCCTGGAATCCGATTTTTCCTATCAATCCGGTGTAGAATTCCCAGCCGGGATTTACAATTTAAGGGCGATCAGGGGTTCTGGTGTCATTGGGACAGATGGCGAATTCAGTGTAACAGAAAATATGGGCAATACGGAAGACCGCACGATGGTGACTGAAATGAAAAACATTCAACTGCCCCAGGGTACTACCCTTTCCCTTGAAGGGGTTTCTGTTGAGCTGATTCCAGTGGGAGAATAATCTTGAAGCTGGAGCAAAAAGCCTGGGGGCTCATTGCAGTGGCCTGGATGCTGATTATATTTGGTTTCTCAGCCCAGGATGCTGCAGCCTCTTCAGAAATGAGTGATGGGATTGTCAACGGGGTAGTTCATATTATCATTGGATTATCGAAAGCTATTTTAGGCATATCGGTATCGGTGGATGCCGGGGGACTTACCTTTGTCATTCGTAAATGTGCCCATGGATTTTTATATTTCATCCTGGGGATCCTGATCTGTCATGGATTGAGTATCGGCCAAAGGGTGAATTTTAAACAAGGGATAGGGGCTGTTTTAATTTGCTTGATATATGCCGCCAGTGATGAACTCCATCAACGTTTTAGCTTTGGCCGAAGCTGTGAGCTGCGGGATGTCTGTATCGATACCTTTGGCGCACTTCTGGGGATTATGCTGTATTATTTTTTCAAGAACCGCCAATTGAATAAAAAAACGAAGGAATGAATTCGTTGAAAACCGGCTAAGACCGGTTTTTTTATACAAAGAATCTCCTGTTAACAAGTTTTTTGGGGGGAAGAAGAACGGCGCTTTTTCCCTTTAATTTGCAGACTTGCCAGGGGGGATACTTAAGAATTATATTTTGTGCTATAATGTAAAAAACATTTTAAGAAGGAGGCGGGATTTGCTAGCACAGGTATTGGCTTTATATGAACAGAGGGCTGGCTTCTTTGGGGAGCTGTTAATTCAGCATTTAGCCATCTCTGGTATTGCCATTCTCATTGGGGGCATCATTGGTTTAATCATTGGTATTGTCATCAGTGGCCGCAGGCGGGTGGCACCCATTGTTATCGGAACAACTAATGTGATTTATACTATCCCATCCATTGCCCTTCTGGGATTTTTGATTCCCATCACAGGGATTGGCAATACGACAGCTATTGTGGCCCTTAGCCTATACGCCCTCATGCCCATGGTGCGCAACACCTATACCGGCCTGACAGGGATTGATGGTGCTGTCGTTGAGGCTGCCAGGGGAATGGGGAGTACGAAAAGCCAGATCATGGTGAAAATTCGACTGCCTTTAGCCATGCCGGTCATTTGGGCAGGCTTTCGGAATATGGTGGTGATGACCATTGCTCTGACGGGGATCGCTTCTTTTATTGGTGCGGGGGGACTGGGGGTAGCTATTTACCGTGGCATTACCACCAATAATCTGGCACTGACTGTTGCCGGGGGGATTATTATTGCGGCTCTGGCCTTTACCTTGGACTATGTCCTGGGGTTTATCGGGAAAAAAATTATTGAAACGAGGAGATTGGGAGTATGAAAAGGAAATGGCAGTTGTCCCTTATAGCGGGTTTGGCGGCTTTGATGATGCTAACAATCGGAGGGTGTGGTTCTTCGGCAGCAGAGAGTAAGACGGTGAAGATTGCAACGAAGCCCATGACGGAGCAGCTGATTTTAGGTGAAATGCTGAAGGAACTTATCGAGACGAAAACGGATTTGACCGTGGAGATTACCAAGGGCGTTGGCGGCGGAACGAGCAATATCCATCCAGCCATGATTAAGGGGGATTTTGATATCTACCCAGAGTATACAGGGACAGCCTGGTATACGGTCCTTAAAAAGACCGAAAGTCCCGATGAAGGGACCTTATACCAACAGCTTAAGAAGGATTATAACGATCAATTCAACTTAGCCTGGGTGGGACTCTATGGCTTTAACAACACCTATAGTCTGGCCATGAAAAAATCCGTAGCCGAGCAGTATGGCATCGAGACCTATTCTCAGTTGGTGGCAACATCCCCCAATCTGGTCTTTGGCGCGAATCCTGATTTTTACGAGCGGGAGGATGGCTTTAATGGATTGACATCGACCTATGCCTTGAAATTTAAGGCGACAAAGGAGATGGACATCGGCCTGACATACCAGGCACTCAAAGGCGGTGAGGTTGATGTTATTACGGTTTTTACCACCGATGGACAGCTGGATGATCCGGATTTAGTAGTACTGAAGGACGACAAGGGATATTTTAAGAATTACTATTGTGGAACGGTGGCTCGCCAGGATACCCTTAAAAAGTACAATGCGTTAGAGGAAGTCCTCAAAGTGCTGGATGACCAAATCAGTGAGGCTGATATGATTAAAATGAACCATCGGGTTGAAATTGACAAGCAGGAGGATGCTGTGGTGGCCCACGATTTCTTAGTTGAAAAGGGGTTGGTTAATTAATGGCAGCGCCCATTATCGCTTTTGAACACGTCGGAAAGATCTACGGAGAGGCCGAGGCATTAGTTGATTTTTCATTAAACGTATTCCCCGGGGAATTCTTAACCGTTATCGGAACCTCTGGCTCAGGCAAGACCACTTTTTTAAAAATGATCAACGGATTGATTGCACCGGACTCGGGAAGGGTCGAGGTTGAGGGGGAGGATATTGCCCAGGTTGATTTGATTGCCCTGCGGCGACGGATTGGCTATACCATTCAGGGGGTCGGGCTTTTCCCCCATATGACCGTTGCCCAAAATATTGTCTATGTCCCAGATCTCAGCGGGCTTTTTTCTCCAGAAGAGAAAAGAGCCCAAATTGCACGGCTTCTCACCCTGGTGGGATTAGAGCAGGATTTGGCAGGACGCTACCCTGGGGAGCTTTCCGGGGGCCAACGCCAGCGGGTGGGCATTGCCCGGGCACTGGCAGCGAATCCCCATATTCTTCTGATGGACGAGCCCTTTGGTGCAGTGGATGAAATTACCAGACGGCGGCTTCAGCGGGAGATTAAAGCGATCCACAAGGAATTGGGAGTGACCATTATCTTCATCACCCACGATATCCGGGAGGCCCTCAAGCTGGGGGATCGGGTGGCCGTAATGGACGAGGGCTGTTTGGTTCAGCTGGACACCCCTGAGGCACTACGCCAGGCGCCAGCTACACCCTTTGTGGCAGATCTGCTGGGAGATGAAGGGAATGGGTGATTTTTTAAGTCCTTTCAGGTATAATAAAAACAAAAGAACATCAATGGAGGAAATAATGAGCGAAGAAAACTCAAAGGTACAGATTACGATGGCAGACGGTGGCGTGATAACGTTGGACCTTTATCCAGAGGTGGCCCCAATCAGTGTGGCTAATTTTGAAAAATTGGTACGTCAGGGCTTTTACAATGGATTGATCTTTCATCGGGTTATTCCGGGGTTCATGGTTCAGGGGGGTTGCCCGGATGGAACGGGTATGGGGGGCCCTGGCTGGAATATCAAGGGTGAATTTTCAGGGAATCATGTCCCCAACGACTTAAAGCATACGCGTGGCGTGCTCTCCATGGCCCGGTCCATGAATCCGAATTCCGCAGGCTCCCAATTTTTTATCATGGTAGAGGATGCGCCCCATCTGGATGGGCAGTATGCCGCCTTTGGTAAGGTGGTTGAGGGAATGGACGTGGTGGATGCCATTGTTGCAAGTCCCCGGGATGCTATGGATAAACCCTTGGAAAACCAGATAATGGAATCGGTTGTTTTGCTGGACGAATAAAACCTTTATTTTTTAGCCAGCTGTTAAAAAATTTTAAACCATGAAAGGTGGGATTGAAATGGCACGGTACTGTCCAAAATGTTATGTCGCTATCGATGGGGAGGACGTCTTATGTAAGAATTGTGGGACTGTTTTAAAACCCGATTTAGTGGATGAAGCAGGGAATGTCATTGAGGAACCGACGGCTGAAGCGTTGGGGGCCGTCATTACGGAAGAATTGGCAAATGGGGACACCGAGGAGGTATCCGTCGAGCCCCTTCGTGTTGAAGCTGAGGATTCAACAGTCGAAGAGATGGATATAGCGGGTGGGTTTTCCGATGGGGGGACAATACCGCCCCGTGAATCGGAAGGGCCTTCAGTCAAACCGCCGGTACCACCGAAGGCAAAGGATGTGGAAATGGCACCGGTCATTTCCATGGGGGAATGGGTTTGGACCATCCTCTTGTTAATGATTCCAGTGGTTAATATCGTTATGCTGATCATCTGGGCAGCCACCGGAGATACCAATCCCAATAAGCGTTATTTCGCCCGGGCTGAGCTCATCTGGATGGCCGTCGGTATTGTTTTATCCCTGATGCTCTGGGGCGGTATTATGTCCATTGTTATCGCTTTAGCCGGGGTCTATTGATGCCAGGCCAAGCCTCTGGCATTTTGGGGATCACCTCTGAAGTCGGCCGGCTGCGGCGGGTTATTCTCCACCGCCCTGGCCTGGAGCTGGAGCGCATTGTACCGGAGATGCTTAAGGAGGTGCTCTTTGAGGACATTCCCTGGTTGCGGCGGATGCAGGAGGAGCATGATGCCTTTGGGGATATTTTGAAAGCCCGGGGGGTTATGATCCATTATGTCGAGGATTTACTGGCAGATGTACTGGCCATGGACCCGGTTCGCCAGGAGTTGGTGGATGCGGTCATTGATAAGAATCCTTCGTCGGGAGACTATATCGATGGCTTTCTCCGGGATTATCTTTTGGGACTGGCACCATCCGATTTACGAGACGCCTTTATTTCGGGCGTTTTGCAAAAGGAGCTGGATGTTTTGACGAGAGAGCCTGTCCTCAGTGATTATATCCACGGGTCAGCCCCCTATGATTTCGTCATTAACCCACTGCCAAACCTTTATTTTATGCGGGACCCGGCAGTGGTTATTGGTCAGGGAATGGCCATTAGCTCCATGGCGACGGTGGTTCGGAGGCGGGAAAGCCTCTACATGGAGGCCATTTTTAAACACCATCCTCTTTTTACCTCCAATAGAAAAAATCAATATTATAAGCACGATGACTTTTTCTCCCTGGAGGGCGGGGATGTACTGGTGCTCACCCCAGAGGTAGTGGCCGTGGGCTGTAGTGAACGAACGAAGGTCCATGGGGTGGAACGTCTTGCTGCGGCCCTGTTTGAAAAAAGGCCGGAAATTCAAAAAGTCCTGGCGGTAAAGATTCCAAATAATCGGGCTTTTATGCATTTGGATACGGTGTTTACCATGGTGGATGTCGATACATTTACGGTTTACCCCGGTATTTTAGATGCGGTGGAGACGGTTATCATTACCCGGGGAAAGGCTGGAGGCTTGGCCTATCAGCCCTCGGGTGATTTAAAACAATCCTTAGAGACTGCCCTTAAGATCTCCCACATACGCCTTATTGAAAGCGGTGGCGGGAATCCCGTGGCCGCTGCCAGAGAGCAGTGGAACGACAGCACGAATACTTTGGCTGTAGCGCCGGGGGTTGTGGTGGCCTACAGCCGGAATGAGCGTTCCAATGCTATGTTGGAAAAATGTGGCATTGAGGTGATTGGGATTGAGGCCTCGGAGCTGGTACGAGGGCGGGGAGGACCGCGCTGCATGACCATGCCCCTTTGCCGGGATGCCGTTGAAATTTAATGAATATGTCAAGTGTAAAAGTCGATGTTTTTAGAAATCCTGCTAAAAACATCGACTTTTCGTTTATTCCATGGGGAGAACGGATTGCAAAAAAGGACAGTTTCGGATAAAATGTAACCATACAAAAATTGGAGGTAATTATGGGAATCGATTTGAAGGGTCGAAATTTTTTGACCTTATTGGATTTCTCTCCGGAAGAAATCACATTTTTATTAGATTATGCTGACGCACTCAAACAGAAAAAAAAGGATGGATCGATTGGTAAGCTGCTAGCTGGCAAGAATATCGTCTTAATTTTCGAGAAGACATCTACACGAACCCGTTGTGCCTTTGAAGTGGGCGCTTTTGACGAAGGGGCCAAGGTCACTTTCTTAACCAATAGCCAGATGGGCAAAAAAGAATCCATCGAAGACACAGCCAAAGTTCTTGGCCGCTTTTATGACGGTATCGAGTTCCGGGGATTTAAGCAGGAAACGGTGAACGCCCTGGCCGAATTTTCCGGGGTACCGGTTTGGAATGGCTTAACAGACGAATTCCACCCCACCCAAATTTTGGCGGATATGATGACGGTTCGGGAGCACTTTGGGGACTTAAAGGGCCGGAAGCTCGTTTTTGTGGGGGATGCCAGAAATAATATGGGAAATTCCCTGATGATTGGCTGTGCCAAGCTGGGGATGCATTTTACCGCCCTGGCACCAAAGGCCCTGTTCCCAGAAGAATCCCTGGTTGCCAAGATGCGCGCACTGTGCGAAGAAACTGGCGGCTCCGTCACCCTAACCGATCAGATTGAGGAAGGGGTAAAGGATGCCGATGTCATCTACACCGATGTGTGGGTGTCCATGGGAGAAGAGGATAAGATGGCCGAGCGTATCGAAATGTTAAAGCCCTATCAAGTTAATGAGGCGATGATGACAGCTACCGGAAATCCTGAGACCATCTTCCTCCACTGCCTGCCCGCCTTCCACGATGAAGAAACCGTGGTTGGGGCCGATGTAAAGGAACGCTTCGGGCTGTCCGCCATGGAGGTGACCGATGGGGTATTCCGTAGTGAGGCTTCCCTGGTTTTCGATGAAGCGGAAAACCGCATGCACACCATCAAAGCCGTGATGTGCGCCACTTTAGCGACAAACCAGGTGGATGAAAACGGCAAGCCCATCGTATTTTAAATTAAAGAGTTAGGGGACCAACCATGATTATAGAGAACATTACAAAATTGCAAAACGGTTCCGATGTCCGGGGCGTCGCCATGGATGGCGTCGAGGGGGAGAAAATTACCCTGACCGATGATATCACCATGAAGATTGCCTACGCCTTTGGATTATGGCTTAAGGCGAAGCTTGGTAAGGATACATTAACGGTGGCCGTCGGGCGGGATAGCCGCCTCACCGGGCCGAAGCTTGCCCAGGCGGCCTGCCTGGGATTGGTCTGTACTGGAAACCAGGTGTACGACTGTGGATTAGCGACCACGCCTTCCATGTTTATGACCTGTATTGATAAAGAGATGGACTGCGACGGTGCGGTCATGATTACCGCCAGTCATTTGCCCTTTAACCGCAATGGAATCAAGCTATTCACCAAAGACGGAGGCTTGAATAAGGAAGATATTAAAGAAATCCTTACCGAGGCAGAAAGTGTTGAAACCGCCTTTACCCTGGGTGGCAAACGCATCGATCATCCCTTTATTCCTAAGTACGCCGAGGGCATTGTTTCCGCTGTTCGGGAAAAAACCGGCAAAGAGCAGCCCCTGGCAGGGTCCCGGATTATTGTGGATGCCGGAAACGGCGCTGGAGGATTTTTTGCGAAGCTGGTTCTGGCGCCCCTTGGTGCAGATACCACAGGCAGCCAGTTCTTAGAACCCGATGGTCATTTCCCCAATCATGTGCCAAACCCAGAGGATGAAGCGGCTATGGCTTCTGCCTGTGCTGCCGTTGTGGACAATCAAGCCGATATGGGCATTATCTTTGACACCGATGTGGACCGTGCTGCTGTTATTGACGAAAAGGGACATCCCATCAATCGCAATGGCTTTATTGCCTTTATTGCTAATATGCTGCTTAAGGACTACCCCGGGAGCACCATTGTGACGGATTCCATTACCTCCACAGGATTAACCGAGTATATTGAAGGCTTGGGAGGGGTACATCACCGCTTTAAACGAGGCTACAAAAATGTCATTAATGAGGCTATTCGGTTGAATGAAGCGGGACAGGAAACCCACTTAGCCATGGAAACCAGCGGACATGGTGCCATCAAGGAGAATTACTTCCTGGACGATGGGGCTTATCTGGTCACCATGGCCCTCATCCAGTTTGCCGCCCTGCACCAGGAGAATAAGCCTATTTCGGACTTCCTAAAGGACCTAAAGGAACCGGCAGAAGCGGTCGAAAAACGCTTTAAAATTACTTTGGAGGACTTTAAGCCCTACGGTGAGGATGTCCTTGCGCGCTTTGGTGAATTTGCCGCTGCACAGCCTGGCTGGACCATTGTAAAGCCCAATTACGAGGGGATCCGGGTCAGCTGTGATGCCACCGCGGGCAGTGGCTGGTGCCTTATGCGGATGTCCCTCCATGATCCCATCATTCCGTTGAATATCGAGTCGGATGAAGCAGGGGGATGTGAGAAGATTTATACAGTCATTAAAGACTTTCTCGGGGAATTCAAGGAATTAAATCAATAGTGGATTGAATCGCACTTTTTGAAAAACGCATTGTACGCCGATGCGTTTTTTTTACGTAGATTTTGCACAAATGCCACAGTATCTATCCAATGGATGGGGTATACTATACCCTTGTTTTACGAAGGAGGATTAGTGATATGTGTGGAGAAATTCAGTTTGAAATACGAAAAAATTATCGCTGGCTGCGCCCTTCAGAGAAAAAGGTCGCTGATTATCTCTTGTCTTTCGAAGGAGAGATTGAGACCATGACGATTATCGATTTAGCCCATGGTGCAGGTGTCAGTCAACCGACAGTCATTCGGTTTGCCTCTGCCTTAGGTTTCCAGGGATTTAAAGAATTAAAATATCAGCTGATGAAAGCCGATGGGTTGGAGCATCAGGGTTTGGTTCCTCAGCCCCTCCATGGCTTTAAAATCAGTTCCCGGGATCGAATGGAGGATGTGCCCTCCAATATTGTTGCCACGGCAATTACCATGCTCAGGGATACTTTGATGAAAATGGAGACTGAGGATTTTGTCCAATTAATTGAGAAAATTATAAAAGCCCGGCGGGTTTTCGTCTTTGGTGTAGAAAACTCCCACAGTGTGGTCAGTGACTTGGTAACCAAACTTTTATACCTTGGGATCGATTGCCTTTCCTATGGGGATTATTACCTCCAAAGCGTTTGTGCCAATAATTTGGGTCCTGAGGATCTGGCTATTGCCATCTCGTATTCGGGGTATTCCCGCAATACCATCGATGTGCTTAAAATTGCAAAGAAATCGGGCGCGGCTACGGCGGCCATTACAAATTTCGAAAAATCCCTCATTAAGCGATATGGGGATCTATGTCTGACGACTTCCTCGGAGCAGTATATGTATGGGAATGCTATTTTCTCCAGGGTAACCCAGCATGCCCTGGTCGATATGGTTTATACCGGCGTGTTGTTAAGTCGTTTTGAAATCCATACCCAGATTATGGATAATAATAGCCGGATAATCAGTGATCGGGCCTATGAATCCTTAGAAGAACAGGAGGATTTGATGTAGAGTTTACATCATCGATTTTAGGGGGAATGGACGGTAAAATCACTGGATTTCCTGGAATACACGGATAATTAAAAAAGGATGAGGGTAATTATTTACAAGGGTTTAGGCCGGTTTTGGCATGAAGATGCTAAGATCGGTTTGTTTTTTTGTAGAGGTCATGGACGAATTTAGCCATGAGCATTTAACCTAACTTTCGTGTAGATTTGATGATTTCTAGTAAAAAGGTGTGCTAGAGTATAGATGCCCAAGTAAAAAGGTGAAAACGGAGGAAGCGATGCTGAAACTCAACCACATTGAAAAATATTATGATGATAAAAAGATTCTGGATGATGTCGATTTGGAAGTAGAAAGAGGCGAAATATTATCCATTCTTGGACCCTCAGGAAGTGGGAAGACCACCCTGCTGAACCTGATCCTCGGTTTAGTAGCATCGGATGGTGGAACCATAGAGATGGAAGGAGAAGACATCACCCATCTGCCCATGGAAAAAAGGGGATTTAACATTGTATTCCAGGATTACGGTTTATTCCCCCATTTGAATGCCAGACAGAATATCCGTTACGGCCTTCGGAATAAGCCCGGGATATCCACATCAGAAGAAGTGGATGCCCTTATCCATCTCCTGGGTTTAGAGGAACACCTGGATAAGGAAATCGGCCAATTGTCCGGAGGGCAAAAGCAGCGGGTAGCCCTGGCCCGGACACTGGTCATGAAGCCTAAAATTCTGCTGTTGGATGAACCACTCAGCGCATTGGATGGTGTTATCAAAGAATCCATCAAGGAACGGATCAAAATCATTGCCCGGAAATTAGACCTGACCACCATCATCGTCACCCACGATCCTGAGGAGGCCTTGACTCTTTCGGATCGGGTGCTGATTTTAGATGGTGGGCGGATTGTCCAGCATGGGGAGCCCCAAGCAATCCTAAAGGCACCAGCCAGTGATTTTGTGAAAACCTTCATTCTTCATCAATTGGAAATTAAACGGAAGAATATCCTGTCGCTGTATCGCGGGGAATCTCCCATGACGGCCAAGGTGAGTTAAATGCTCCGACACAAGGATATAGAACCTCGAATCATCGGTCTTATTATTGCAGGTATTTTTTTCGTTTTTATGGGAATACCCATGGCGGCGATGCTATGGCAATGCTTTTGGGATGGCAGTGGTCTTTCCCTTGAGCATTTCAAAACAGTATTTACCGAGACGAATTTTGGGGTAGCACTCGTCAATAGTCTTTGGATCTCTGGTGTGGCAGCCCTTCTAACGACAGGTATTGCATCGATCATGGCCTACGCCCTGCACTATAGCCGTCTTCCGGAATGGGTAAAGCGCGGTGTACGGACCATAACGGTGCTGCCCATGCTGCTGCCTACCATCACTTACGGTTTTGCCATCATGTATTCCTTTGGTAAGCAGGGGATGCTGACGCCCTTCATTGGCGGGGGAGAAGCTGGCATTTATGGAATCAAGGGGTTGCTTCTGGGGTATGTTATTTACACCCTGCCGATTTCCTTTCTGTTGATTAATAATACATTGGGTTATATCGATAAACGTTATTCCGTGGTGTCCCGGGTCATGGGGGATTCAAAGGTGCGGACCCTTTGGGTTACGGTGGCCCGCCCCATGACAGGGACTTTGGCCATCTCTTTTATCCAGTGCTTTTTTCTGGCCTTTACAGATTATGGAATTCCGGCATCTTTGGCCGGTCGTTTTGATACGGTGGCGATTACTTTGTACAATCAGATGCTGGGGAGCGTCCCCGATTTTGGAAATGGGGCAGTGGTGGCGCTGATAATGCTGCTTCCTTCTTTAATCAGCATCGTCATCATCAACACCTTGGAACGGTACAATATGTCTTACAGTGGTTTATCCCAGGTCACAGTGCCTAAAAATCCACTGAGGGATATATTTTTAGGGGCCTTTGCAGTGGTTGTGGATTTGGCCTTGCTGTCAATTTTTGCAGTCATCCTCATCATCCCGGCTTTAAAGGCCTGGCCCTATGACTGCACCCTCACCCTGAAGCACTATCAGGCGGTGCTGGCAGATAGCGCTCTAACCAAGATCTATCTTAATTCTTTGTGGGTAGCAGTGTGCAGTGCGGTCATTGGGGTTGCGATTTCCTTTGGCGCAGCGGTGGTGACGGAACGAAGTGCGGTATCCAAGGGATTGAAGAATTTTATCCGGGGTGTGGCCACCATGGCCAATACCCTGCCGGGGATGGTCCTGGGGATTGCTTTCATGCTGAGCTTTAAAGGCAGTATTCTTCAAAACACCTTTGCCGTTGTTATCCTGTCTAATATGGTCCACTTTTTTGCGACGCCTTATATGATGGCAAAAAATGCCCTGTCTAAAATGGATCATTCCTGGGAATCCACGGCCCGGCTCATGGGAGACAGCTGGTTTGCTACGCTGCGACGGGTCATCATCCCCAATGCCAGGGCGACCATTGTCGAAGTATTCCAATATTATTTCATCAATGCCATGGTCACCATCAGTGCGGTGGTTTTCCTGACAGGGGCCCGTACAATGGTGCTGACGACCAAGATTAAAGAGCTTCAGCATTATGGCAGTTTTTACGAAGTGTTCGTTCTTTCTCTTTTGATTCTAGGGACGAACTTGTTGGTGAAGGGCATTACCTTCGCTTTGATCAAATATCAGAAAAAAAGACAAGGAGTATTACAATGAAACGAATCGTCATGTGTTTTTTCGCCATCATCCTGGGGATGACGGTGCTGTTTTCAGCGGGATGTGCCAGCGATGGTACCACCAGTTCGGATCAGGTGGTTATTTACAGTAACGGCGATGATGAAGCCGTAGAGGCAATGAAAAAAGCCCTGGATGGCAACGGCTATTCCGGTCAATATCTCTTTCAGACCTTTGGCACCTCGGAGCTGGGTGGGAAACTGATGGCTGAGGGAACGGATATTGAAGCGGACTTAGTTACCATGAGCTCATTTTATTTGGAAAGCGCCCAGGCTCAGAGCGGCATGTTTACGGATCTCACCTTTGATACAGGCGCTCTTTCAGAATATCCCGGTTATTATTCTCCGGTAACGGCTTTGGAGGGAACCATCATTTACAATACGGAAATGGTAAAAGAAAAGAATTTAACGGTGCCTGCAGCCATTGCCGATTTGGCAAAGCCTGAATACAAAGGTCTGATTTCCATGATTGATATCCAGGGATCATCCACCGCTTGGCTAATGATCCAGGCCCTTGTTGAGCAATATGGGGAAGAAGAGGCCAAGACTATTTTAAAAGGAATTTACGATAATGCAGGGGATCACATTGAAACTTCGGGTTCTGGTCCCATTAAAAAGGTGCGGGCAGGGGAAGTCGCCATTGGCTTCGGGCTGCGTCATCAGGCTGTTGCAGATAAAGCGTCCGGCCTTCCTATCGATTATGCGGATCCCATGGAGGGAAACTACATCTTGACTGAATCCGTGGCGGTGGTCAACCATGGCGGCGGCGAAAAGCAGGATAAAGCCATGGCCATGGCCCAGTGCATCATCGAAAAAGCACGGCCGGAGCTACTGTCTATTTATCCGGTTCCCCTCTACCAAGGAGAAAGTGTTCCAGCAGGTGATGGCACGCCAAAAGTATACAGCAAACCCTTGACCGTAGAGCTGTTAAAACAGCATCAAGCCTTATCGGAATCCTGTAAATAGGGGGGCATCATGAAAAGTTATAAATTATTAACCCCCGGACCACTGACAACCTCCCCTGGCGTAAAGGCGGAAATGCTCTTTGATCATTGCACCTGGGATGAGGATTATAAAGCCATCACCCAAAGAATTCGAAAGAAACTACTGGATTTGGCAATGGTGGGTGAATTAGACTATACTGCAGTACTCATGCAGGGCAGTGGCAGCTTTGGCGTAGAATCGGTGTTGACTAGTGCCGTCGGGCCAGAGGATCACCTCCTGATTCTTTGTAATGGCGTGTATTCCAGGCGTATGGAGGAAATGGCCAAATATGCCGGACTGAACTATAGTATCGAGGAAATGCCTTATAATCGTATTCCGGATGCCACCGCCCTGGATAAGCGCTTGGACGGTGAGCCGGAAATCACCCATGTCGCCATGGTGCATAATGAAACCACGACAGGGATACTCAATGATATCCGATCCATTGGCGAGGTCGTTAAAGCCAGGGGCAGGACCTTCATTGTGGATGCCATGTCCAGTTTTGGTGGCATGGTCATACCCATGGCAGAGTATGGCATTGATTTTCTGATCAGCAGCAGTAATAAATGTATTCAGGGTGTTCCCGGTTTTTCTTTTATCCTCTGTAAAAGAGTCGCGCTGCAAAAATGCCAGGGCCAGGCCAAAAGCCTGTGCCTGGATTTATATGACCAATGGGAAACCATGGAAATCGACGGAAAATGGCGATATACCTCACCCACTCATTCGGTACTGGCATTTTCCAAAGCTCTGGAAGAAATGGAAGCGGCCGGGGGTATCGCAGCAAGAAATACCCGATATCAGGAAAACAATGCCCGATTAATTGAAAAAATGAAAGAAATGGGCTTTAAAACCTATATTACCCAAAATCAGGGTCCCATTATCACCAGCTTTTGTTTTCCGGAAGGCTGCGGTTATACGTTTAATGAGATGTACCATTATATCAAAGAGCGGGGATATGCCATTTATCCGGGAAAAGTAACGGATGCAGAAACCTTCCGTATTGGAAACATCGGAGAAATATACAAAGGAGATATTGATGCCCTGTGTGCCATCATATTCGCATTCCTCGAAGAAAAAAAGGAAGGGGGTCAATAGAATGAGACTTGAAGCGATTATTTTAGATTGGGCTGGAACCACCGTGGATTTTGGCTGTTTTGCTCCGGTGGAAGCATTCATCAGGGCTTTCCGGCATTTTGGGATTACACCTTCATTGGAGGAAGTTCGTCGCCCCATGGGGATGCTTAAGCATGACCATATTGCTGCCATGCTGGGTATGCCGCGAATTGCTGGAGCATGGGAAAAGATTTATGGAATGGGACCAAAGCCAGAGGATGTGGATGCGGTTTATCAGATGAGCGAAAAAGAAATTCTCGCGATTCTAAAGGATTATGCCAGCCCTAAACCGGGGGTACTGGAAGGGGTGGCGGCCTGTCGTGCCAAGGGCCTTAAAATTGGCTCCACCACAGGGTATACAGATGAAATGATGACAGTGGTGGTTTCAGAGGCAGAAAAACAGGGGTACGCTCCGGATTGTTGGTTCAGTCCGGATGCTGTGGGCAGCCTGGGGCGTCCCTATCCCTATATGATTTTTAAAAATTTAGAAAAATTGGCAGTATCAGCGGTGTCAGGGGCTATTAAGGTAGGCGATACGGTTTCAGATATTCATGAAGGTAAAGCCGCGGGCTTGTTGACGGTGGGCATCGTGGATGGCAGTTCCATCATGGGGCTGTCTCAAGAGGTTTTCTCAGCATTGAGCGATGCCGAAAAACAGAGTCATCGACAGCGAACCATCGGTGTTTACCAGAAGGCTGGAGCGGATTATATCATTGAGGATTTTTCTAGGCTTATTCCACTTTTAGAGCGGATAGAATCTCAGAAATAAGAAACACACCGATGGATTCAAATGGATACCATCGGTGTGTTTTTTATTGGGGAGCAGCTAGGGACATGGCGGTCAGGCCATGTCGAACATGCTCTTCAGCGAGCTCAGGCAGCATCCGCCAATCGGCCTTTTCGTAAGTGCTGGTATCGATGGGAGGGAGAATCTGCATTTTTACAGGAGCCTTGTGCATCCAGATGCTGCCGGGGCGCATGACATCATTAGTCCCCTGGATGCACACGGGAACCACGGGTACCTTGGTCTTTTGGGCGATACGAAAGGCACCGGCTTTAAAGTCTGCCATTTCTCCATCTTTGCTGCGGGTCCCTTCCGGAAAAATTACCATAGAGTAGCCTTCACTGACCCAGTGGGCCGCTTCCTCCAGATCCTTTACAGCTGCCCGGGGATCATCCCGATGAAGGAAAACACAGTGTAGTTCTTCCATCCAGCCCCTAATTAGTGGGATTTTTTCATTCTCTTTTTTTGAGACCAAGGGCTTGGTATCGTCACCCAGATATCCGAGCATCAGCGGGATATCACAGTAGCTGAGGTGGTTGGATACATAGATTGCAGGGCCCTTTGGCATATTTTCCAGGCCACAGACTGTAACCTGACCTCCGGCAGAAGTCAGCATGGATTGCGCCCATGGTCGGACAGCAGAACGAACCAGTTCATCGTGGGCCTTTCGATTACCAGCCTTTCCCAGGGCCACGGCCTTTCGGTGCTTGGGAATGAGTGCAATGAGATAAAGCCAAAAATAAATAAACCAGGGAATGACGCGCATAAATAGATTCCTTTCAATCACAAAACAGGTATTAAACACAAGAAAAAGACCGCCGAAGCGGCCTGGGTGAGTACATTAATAGGACACGACGATACCGCCGTTATCGGCGTAAAAGCTGCTGAGGCCACCGGCTTCAAAAATAACCACATCTTTAAATAAGTTGGCATCCAGGATGGCGTTCTTTAGTTTTTCTGCCTGTTCCAGGGCATGGACATGGGTAATGGCAAAAATCCGCTCACCAGCATCCTGAACCTCGGTGGTGATGACTTCCACCAATCGGGCGAATGCTTTCTTCCGGCCCCGGACCTTTTCCTTCAATTCTATTTCCCCATCCCGGGAACCCATAATGGGAACAATTTTAAGCATTTTTCCAATGAGGGCCACCGCAGGACTGATGCGGCCATTCTTAGCCAGATTATCCAGGGAATTCAGAATGAAGTAGGTGGTCATATTGGCAATATAATCCCGGACGATGGGAACGAGATCCTGGGGGGAAAGTCCCCGGGCGATGAGCTCATTAATCTTCATCACCACCAAATCCTCACCACTGGCAGCAGAGAGTGAATCGAAGATATAGACATTTTCTGTAATACCTTCTTCTTCAGCCATTTTCTTCGCCATAACGGCGCTGTTATGGCAGCCGCTTAACTTGCTGGAGATGGTAACGATGTAGTTGGCTTTGGCCGGGTCCATTGCGTCCAGAAAATCCTTGGGGGACGGACAGGCAGTGGTCATCTTGTGCTTGCTCATCTTCATTTTATTAATGAGGAGGAAGGTGTTCAAATTTTGATCGACGATTTCTTCACCATCGATGATGATTTTAAAGGGGATGCGTTGGTATTCCACGGCAGGGCTGAAGGCCGAGTCGTTAAAATCTACGCAGCTATCCATAATAATTTTACTTTCCATGTCAGCTCCTTGATGCCCTCGTGAGGGCGTTTCATTCTATCCTATAGTATAATCGTCAAGGACAAAAAAAGCAATGCTTCACCCAATTAAATCCGTGTTACTTCAAGAAACCATCGATAATATGGGCTTCTGCTTCAGCCTCAGTCAGTCCAAGGGTCATTAGCTTTATAATCTGGTCCCCGGCAATCTTGCCAATAGCGGCCTCGTGGATCAGGGCCGCTTCCAGGTGGTTGGCTGTGATTTCCGGAATGGCCGAAACGACCCCTTGGTCCATAATGATGGCATCACATTCAGAATGTCCCGCACAGCGATTATTACCATTTATTTTGGAGAGGAAGAGCTGCCTGGAGGTATCCCGGGCCACGGAGCGGGAGCTTAAGGTGCAGCTGGCGCCTTCGCCTTCCAAGGCCACTTCAAAGGCGGTCTCGGCGTATTGACTGCCGTGGGTCATCAGCTTTTCTTTAATCACCAGGGTAGCATCCTCTTTAATGATGGCCTTGGACACCCGCTTAGTGGAGTCCACACCCTTAATTTGAGTGGTTTCCATAGTCATGGTGGAGCCAGATTCCAGCTCCATGTAGGTTTCGGGATTAATGACCCGTTCCCCGGACCCCTCCCCAAAGCCGATGTGCTTTTCAAGGTAGAGAACCTTTGATCCGGGTTTTAGAAAGAAGCGGTGAATACCATTGTGTTCTGAGCCATCACAGCCGTCAGTACTGACGCCGCAGCCGGCTACAATGGTGACATCAGCATTTTCACCGATAAAAAAATCATTGTACACCAGATCGTGTACACCGCTGCAGGTAACCAGGGCGGGAATGTAGACCTTGTCGTTCTTGGTACCTGGTGCGACGACGATATCAATACCTGAGCCGTCTTCCTTACTGATGATCTGGATGGCCTCGGTGGAATTTCGTCCGGCACAGCCACTGTTTTCACGGATATTAAAGGCACCATCGGGTTCGCCTTCAATACCGGCCACTTCTTTTAATAAATCTTTTGCAATCTGATCCATGATGTCCTCCTATTTCTGCAGTGGACAGAAGTCCACCTTATCCGTACCGGTGAGCAGCCGGGGGAGAATCTCATCCCGGGTACCCTGGCTGATGATTTTTCCGCTGGCCAGCACGATGATTTCATCGGCAATATTTAAGATCCGTTCTTGATGGGAGATGATCATGATGGAGCCGTTGATGGTCTCATACATCTTTTTAAACACGTCGATGAGGTTTTTAAAACTCCATAAATCGATACCGGCTTCAGGCTCATCAAAGATGGACAGCTTGGTCCCCCGGGCCAGAATGGATGCGATTTCGATCCGTTTGATTTCGCCACCGGAGAGGCTTTCGTTGAGCTCCCGGTCGATATAATCCCGGGCACACAGACCCACCTCGGAAAGATACCGGCAGGCCTCGCTTTGGTTAAGGGCTTCTCCGGCAGCCAGGGAAATGAGGTCATGGACGGTAATCCCCTTGAAACGAACGGGCTGCTGGAAGGCAAAGCTGATGCCAAGACGGGCCCGCTCGGTAATGCTGAGGGTGGTGATATCCTGTCCTTCAAAAAGGATCTGCCCCTTAGTCGGCGTCTGAATCCCTGCGATAATCCGGGCCAGGGTGGATTTTCCACCGCCGTTGGGTCCGGTGATAACTATAAACTTGCCTCCAGGGACCTTTAAATTAATGTCCTTGAGAATTTCTTTTTGATCGTCTTCAGCTTCAAAGCAAATATTTTTTAATTCTAACATAATAACCTCGATTTTTAGTTTATAGAGGGCATGTGGCATCCATCATCTGATGGGTAAAGGATGCCCGTCCTTCGGCGTAGTCTGCAACGATTTGCCCGTGGCCAATGAGTTTATATTTATAGCTTAGGAGTCCCTCTAAGCCCACAGGCCCTCTGGCGTGGAGCTTGGCGGTGCTGATTCCAACCTCGGCGCCGAAGCCAAAGCGAAAGCCGTCTGAAAAACGGCTGGAGCAATTGACAAAGACACAGGCAGAATCCACCAGGGTGGTGAAACGCTTTTGGGCAGCTTCGTCTGTCGTGATGATCACATCGGTATGGCCAGATCCATAGCGATTGATGTGATCAATGGCCTCATCCAGATCAGACACCAATTTAATGGAGAGGATGTAATCTAAATATTCGGTGGACCAGTCTGCCTCGGTGGCAGCATCCACATCGATGATGGCCTGGACCTCGGCATCCCCTAGAAGGTGTACCCCTGCGGCATCCATCTTCGCCTTGAGCGCGGGGAGGAATTGGGGGGCAATGGCCCGGTGGACCAGCAGGGTTTCGGCGGCATTGCAGACTGCTACGTATTGGGATTTGGCATCCACTGCGATATCCACGGCCATGGGAAGATCTGCTTCTGCGTCCACGTACACATGGCAAATCCCGTCGGCGTGGCCCATTACCGGGATGTTGGAATGGTCCATAATATATTTGACGAAGGCATTGGAGCCCCGGGGAATAATTAAATCGATGGTGTCATCCAGGGCCAGCATTTCAGTGACCTCATCCCGGCTCTCCAGGTTTTGAATCCAGCCTTCGGGCATGCCGGCTGCCACGGAGGCATCGTGGATGATTTGGTTTAAGGCGCGATTGGTTTCCAGGGCTTCCCGGCCGCCCTTTAGCAGAACCGCATTGCCGGATTTCAGGCAAAGACTGGAAATTTGAACAAAGGCATCGGGGCGGGATTCAAAGATAATCCCAATGACGCCGATGGGGCAGCTCACCCGATAGAGATCCAGGCCGTTGTCTAATTCCTTGGCCATTTGGGTGTGCCCCACGGGATCGGGCAGTTCAATGAGGCTGCGAATCCCGGAAATGACATCATCCACCTTATGGTCATCAAAGGTCAGGCGTTTTAAAAGAGGGGCCGCTAAATCTTCGGAAACACTGCGTTCATAGTCTCGCCTGTTGGCGGCAAGAATATCACTTCGTCCGGCATCCAGGGCCTCGGCAATAGCTGCCAGGGCCTGGTTTCGGGCCTCTGTGGAGGTGGCTGAAAGTGTAATGCCGGCGTGCCGGGCCAGATGGCCCCGCTCCTGCATGGAGGAATTCGTCATGGTGGATAGCTCCTTTCGTAGTTGCTATTTATGGTAGGTTTCGTGGTTGTTAATTTTAAAAGCCCGGTAAATCTGCTCCAGAAGCATGACCCGGAACAACTGATGGGGAAAGGTCATGGGGGAAAAGGAAAGGGACAAGTCTGAGCGTTTTAGGACTGCTGGTGCGATGCCCAGGGATCCACCAATGACAAAGGTAATGGTGCTGGTTCCTGAAAGACCAAAATCAGCAATCCGGGCGGCAAAGGCTTCGGAGGTCAAGGCCCTTGCACCAATTTCCATGGTGATGACCGCGCCGTTATCCTCCAGATGCCTGAGGACCCGCTCCCCCTCAGCGGCGATGGCCTGGGCCCGCTGGGCCTCACTTAGCCGCTCCGGGACCTTTTCATCCTTCACCTCGAGAATCTCTAGCTTACAGTACCGGCTCAGTCGCTTTTTGTATTCAGCGGCGGCTTGTCCAAGGTAGGCTTCCTTTAACTTACCAACGCAAATTATCCGTATCTTCACGGTTATTTAAAAAGCGTACATGGCAACCATGCTGAGAATAAGGGCTGCCACCAGGACCAGGGCACCAATGCGGTGCCAGGGCTTGATGGTCTGGTGGGTATTCGTTTCTTTTTTCTTTGGGGTATGTTTATGGGGACTTTTTTTACTTGTTGGCATTGTTTTCTCCTTTTATTATAATCGACGATCGGATTCGATTTCGTCTTCAGCTGCATTCAGGTTAGCCTGACGCTTGGCATACTCCTCTCGCATTTCTGCAATTACCCGTTCCTGTTCCAGCCGTGCGGCTTCCTTTTCAGCTTCAACCTGGGCGTTCATCTGGGCAAGGACCGCTGGAATCTTAGCCTGTTCGCCCTCGGCCAAGGTGGTGCCAATATGGCTGATAAAGAGGCTGCGTTTATCAGAGGGACCGGCAAAGTCTGCGACAAAAATGCCCTGCTGGTACCCCAGAATGAGTGTGCCGCCCTGAATCATCACCTGCATGGATTGTCCAATGAAGGCCGCCTTGATTCCGGGGGTGGACCATCCCGTGAATTGCATTCCGTCGTACTTTGGCAGCATATGATTGAGCTTTTTGAGATATTCCCGCTCAATGTTGGGATCAGCAGCATCGGCAAAGGTTATCCCAACGGACTTTTCCGGGGCCTGGAGCATAATCAGCCCATCCTTGATTTGATTGCGATTGACATAGTCCCGGACCAAATCGGTTATTTCCAGCATTCCCTCATGGGTTGCAATTTGAAACGTTAATATTTCCATATAACACTCTCCAATTATCTCTTATAAAATTTAAAAAAAACCTTGATTTAAGATACATTCTATATTACAATAAACTCCGTTGGTTTGCAATTTAAGTTTTAATTTTATCGGGGTGTGGCTCAGTTTGGTAGAGCGCATGGTTCGGGACCATGAGGCCGGAGGTTCAAATCCTCTCACTCCGACCATTTCATAAAAAGCAAAAAGCCAGGGAACAAACGGTTCTCTGGCTTTTTTTGCGCATAGCGTCCGTCACGTGGGTATAGGTATGGTGCAGATCATGGAAGCGTAGCTTCGGTAGCTCAATTTCATTCTCATAAGTGGCACTTCCCCCAGGGCTTTCCTTTTTGCTAACCACCTGATATAATACGCTTAAGTATAGCTTCCCTTCGGGAGATGCCCTTAGATATAGAATACAAGGAGAAATGAAAATGAACCTACTCAAAAAGTCTTGGCCCTGGATTATCGGCTTGATTGTTTTAGCGTTGGTGCTGATTTTGGCTGGGTATGGCATTTACAAGACCCAGGAGGCGGCACGTCTTGTGGCAGAGAAGCAGGCGGCCATAGAAAGTCACGTCAACCCAGGGGATGTGCTGCGCCAGGTGTATGATGCTGAGTTTTCGAATCAGGAGGAAATGCATTTTACCCGGGCAGATAATGCCAAGGGAAATGCCCAGGCACTGCTCAAGGAGTCTACAGATGAGGAGGGTAATCCCGTTTCCTTAATGTTGGTGTATGACCGGAAATCCAAGAATGAGAAATGCAATTTAGTTGCCCTGGAGCGGATTACCTACGAACAGGTTGAAAATGCGCGCCACCCTATTAATACGGAGATATTGGATATCTATGCCGTGGTCCGGGAAGATGGCACGGTCATCTCCTCGGGAAAAACAGATTGGGGAGATCCAGGAAGCCCAGCATTTAATGATGCGACGGGAGAGTGAAAAGGGGAATACGCAAATCATTGTAAAGTGTTTTTATGATTCATTAATATCAGTATAGAATAGAGCTTATTGCTGATGATTGAGTTGGTTGGAGGTAGTCCCTTTGAAAATAACACATCCTGAGCTGCAAAAGCTATACGATTTTGTGCTTTCGGAAAAGACGAAAGAATGTATCGATGTTTTTCTTTTGCAAAAAAAAGGATTGGAGATGAAATATCGCTGTGATCAATTATGGAAAGCAGATCAACTAATTGGAGGAATCGGTGGATATTGTCTGCCCAAAGATCCTATACAAAATCCATTTCCGAGTGGACTAAAAAGGGAGCTTTATAGACCGCTTCAATATGTACGTTCTGAAATCGAGATTACAGATATTCGAATGAATGCGCGCTATGTGATACAAATGTCTGGTATGCATCTTGAAGCGGTATGTCGATTATATTTAAAAGCTAAAGAACCATTCAGAGTATTTAAATTTAAACAGATAACATTAGGGAAATCAATTTATAAGATGCAGAAACTTGGAGATGTGGATTCGATGATTATTGAGAATCTATTACAATTTATGAAAGTGTATAATCGATCAAAACATGAAATAAACCAGGATATCTCGAAGGAGAGACTTTTTACTGCCTATGATGCGATGGTAGGGTATTTTTCAGCAAGATCTCTAGGGGTGAGTGTACTAAAAACTATTAATGTCCATGAAAGTTATAATGCTTATGAAATTCTCAAATAAAAGGTGCAATCATTCTTATTTATACTTTTTATTATATAATTCATAACATTGCTATCGGTTCAAGTATTTAGTATTGAGCTGTTAGAGAATGATTTTAAGAAACTAAAGAATCTCGATCTCACCGATGCCCTTGGGGACAATATCAGCCGGGGACTTAGGAAGGCTATCTAGTGAAAATTGCGGATAAGATAGTCTATAGCGGACGGGATGTTGAAAGATACCCTCAAATTATTTAATGAATGACTCACCGAATTAGAGGTGCTCCTTTCTTAAAACACAAGTTAGTGGACCTTGACTTTTTCCGAATATCTCATATAATTGAAACATTCCAACGATCAGAAGGGGGTGCTTTGGTGTGGAGAAACAACCGCAGGGCCAGCGCATTGAACGTCGCGTGAGTCTTTTTTTGTCATGTCTATTGGTTTTATCAATGCTGGGCGCTGCCCATCTCATTCTGAATGACCACCATCACTGTACTGGAGCAGATTGTCCGGTATGCCATACCATCAGCGCGTGCCAGAACCTTTTGTCCGGCGGCGATGGATTGGCAGGACAGGCCGTGGCATTGGTCTTTGGCTGCATTTTATTTCACGGTATCTTTTTATTTCGAGGGGATCGCCGATCCGGGGATACCCCTGTCTCCCTCAAGGTTAAATTATTGAACTAAAACAGGACGTACCGTCTCCCGTTAAGGGATTTTTTGACGTGCGTTTTTTTAAATTTATTGGTCAATAAATGATGTTGAATTGGAGGAAAAAATTGAAATATTATACGAAAATAATCGGGCTATTGTGTGTTGGGATGATGGCCTTTGGAATAATCACTGGGTGTGGCATGTCGGCGGAAAGGGGGCAGAAAAAGGCGTTTCATATTGTCTGTACCACCTTCCCCGTATACGATTGGACCCGGCAGATCCTTGGAGACCGTGGGGAGTCCATTGAGGTGACACTGCTCCAGGATAAGGGCGTGGATCTCCATAGCTACCAGCCAACGGCAGCGGATATTAAAAAAATCAACAATGCCGATTTGTTTATCTATATTGGCGGGGAATCCGATGACTGGGTGGAAAAGGTTTTAAAGACGGATGCTCAGAAAAAGCCAAAGACGCTGCGCTTGATGGATGCACTTGCTGAAAAAGTAAAGGAGGAGGCGGTTGTCGAGGGAATGCAAACCGAGGAGGAGGGGGAGCATGACCATGATGAGCCGGAGTTGGACGAGCATATCTGGCTCTCCTTTAAAAATGCGAAGATTGCCTGTAATGCCATCGCAACAGCCCTCCAGCAGATGGATGGGGATCATGCCCAGGAGTATATTAAACGGGATGGTGAGTATGTTGAGAAATTATCGGAAATGGACGAAGAATACAGTAGGATGGTAGCGGCGGCTAAGCATCAAGTGGTCATCTTTGGGGATCGTTTTCCCTTCCGGTACCTTATGGATGATTATGGGATTACCTATTCTGCCGCATTTGTTGGGTGTTCGGCGGAGTCCGAGGCAAGCTTTCAAACCATTTCTTATTTGGCTCAAAAGGTGGATGCCACGGGAGTTTCAACCATTTTCACCATTGAAAATTCCGATCAAAAAATTGCGAAGACCATTGTGGAAAACACCAAAGCTAAAAATCAAAAGATTCAGGCTTTAGATTCCATGCAATCCGTCACAGCCTCGGATATCTCCAAGGGAGAAACCTATTTGGGTATCATGGAGAAGAATTTATCGGTACTTCGAGGGGCCTTGAATGAGTAGAACGCAAATGTTACAAATTCAGTTTAATGCCGTTACCCTGGGTTATGAAAAAAAACGGGTGGTGGAGGGATTATCCCTCGCCATCCACTCCGGGGATTATCTCGGTGTCATCGGAGAAAATGGTGTGGGGAAAAGCACCTTTATTAAAACCCTGCTGGGGCTGATCCCTCCCATATCTGGACAGATCCAGTGGGGAGAGCGGCTTTGTCCTTCGGGGGTCGGCTATTTGCCCCAAATGACGGGAGCATCCCGGAATTTTCCGGCGATTGTGAAAGAAATTGTGTTATCCGGACGATTGGGGCATATGGGGCATCGCCCCTTTTATAGTGGTATGGACCGGCAGATTGCCCAGAATGCCATGGAGCAGGTGGGCATCGCAGGACTTGAAAAACAGCCCTTCGGCAGACTGTCCGGGGGTCAGCAGCAACGGGTGCTTCTGGCACGGGCATTGTGTGCGGCCTCTGATCTCTTGGTTTTGGATGAGCCGGTCAGCGGATTGGACCCCGAAAGTCGTGGGGCTTTTTACACCTTGGTGAAGCAATTGAATCGAACCCTGGGAGTGTCGATTATCATGGTTAGCCACGATATTACGGCTGTGGTCCAACAGACTAGCCATATTCTTCATCTTGATCGTTCTCCGCGGTTTTACGGCAGCCGGGAGGATTATGTCAAGAGTGCTGTGGGTAAGGCGTATTTGGCCGCCAGCAAAAGGGAGGTATAAAAAGATGCTTTTGACCGATCTAACCTACCCTTTTGTTCAATATGCCCTCGTTGCAGGGGTGCTCATTGCCCTTTCGGCTTCATTATTGGGGGTAACCTTGGTTTTGCGGCAATTTTCACTTATCGGGGACGGCCTGTCCCATGTGGCTTTTGGTGCCATGGCAGTGGCCATGGTCCTACAGCTGACAAATAAAATGGTCGTAATTCTGCCACTGACCATCCTTTCCGCCATCGTCCTGTTGAAACGGGGCCAGCAGATGCGTGTCATGGGGGATGCCGCTATTGCCATGGTTTCAGTGGGGGCCTTGGCTTTGGGGTACCTCCTGGTGAATCTCTTTTCCCAATCAGCCAATATCAGTGGGGATGTTTGTACAACGCTTTTCGGTTCGACCTCCATCCTGACGCTGACCGTATTGGATGTGGTGCAGTGTCTGGTTTTATCCATTGTTGTTATTTTGGTGTTTGTTTTTTTCTACCATCGGATCTTTGCCCTGACCTTTGATGAAACCTTCACCAAAGCCATGGGACTGAATACAAAGGCCTATAATCTTCTCATTGCCATCGTTACAGCGACCATCATCGTTCTGGCCATGAATTTGGTGGGATCTTTGTTGGTTTCGGCGCTCATCGTTTTCCCTACGCTTTCCGCCATGCAGCTGTTTCACAGCTTTAAGCAGGTGGTGGTAGTCTCTGGAGTGCTTTCAGTGCTCTTCACAGTGATGGGTATTCTAACCGCCATCATGTTTTCGACCCCCGTGGGTGCCACCATTGTCGTCATGGGGATGATGGTGTTTTTACTGTTTTATGGGATGGGCAGAATCGGTGGTCAGCGATGAAGAAAAAAAGATTCTGTGGCTTAATATTGTGCATTGTACTGTTACTTCTCTTTTTGAGCGGTTGCGGGAGCATGAACAAACCCGTGGATTACGATTTAACCCAAATGGGTGAAACCCTGGGGTACTCCCAAGCGGTACAGATTTTAAATGCACCCCAGGATTATGTGGGGAAAACCATTCGGATCCAGGGGGTGTTCAAGGTCGCTATCTCAAAAAACACGGATTACTTTTGCTTTTATACCCCAATTTCCGACGTGACGGCATGCTGCTCGGTGCCCCTGGAATTCACATGGGAAACAGGTAGCTATCCCGAGGATTACCCGGAGGTGGGCACACCCATTGAGATAACTGGAGAATTCCAGAGCTATAAAATCGAAGGGGCAAAGGCGACCTTTTATCATTTAACCCATACGACGGTAAAAATCTTAAAATAAATAAAAAAAGCCCAAAAGGGATTGACAAAATAAGTTAGATGAGTTAAACTTTATTTATCGATTGAAACTCCTCTTACTCAAAATCGATGGAATGGAAGCTGCAGTACACTTTTTACAGATTTAACTCTCTCCTAAACTTTAATGAATAGATTTGAAAGCGCAGCCTTCCTTGAAGACCCTACCCCTGTGGCAGGGTCTTTTCATTTATTAGAATCCCTTAAGTTTCTGTGGTATAATAACCTAAATATGCTAAAAATATACAAGGTGAACGATGAATATTAATTGTAAAATACTACGTGATTTATTAACACCCGAGGAGCTTTTGCGCGGTGATTATGGCGTTGAGCGCGAAGGTCTAAGGGTAACGCCGGAAGGCAAGCTGGCAACGACCTTACATCCGGAACCCTTTGGGAACAAGCTGATCAATCCCTTTATTACCACTGATTTTTCAGAAAGCCAAATCGAGGTGGTGACCCCCACCGTGGACACCATTGATAAGGCCTACACGGCCTTAACCTGGCTCTGTGATGCAGTACAGGATGTGCTGCCGGAGAATGAATTTTTCTGGCCTCAATCCATGCCCTGCGATATTCCTGAAGACGATGCGATCCCCATTGCGATTTACGAAGGACGACCCGATGCGGGGAGTGCTATGGCTTACCGCCAGGGGCTCATTGAAAAATATGGTGGAAAGAAACAGCTGATTTCAGGGATTCATTTGAATTTTTCCTTTAAGGATGAGGACATTGAAACGGTTCGGCGTGCCATTGCCCCAGAGTATAGCCATCAGGCGTTTAAAGATGCGGTTTATCTGAAAATCGTCCGCAATTATCTGCGATACCGTTGGCTCATTATCTATCTCACCGGGTGTAGTGTTGGCCTGCACAAGAGCTATATCCCAGATTGTGTGGCCCAGATGTCCCCGGTGGATGATGCTGGTTCCTATCTGGAGACTACCGGCCCATCCTTTCGAAATTCAGCCTGTGGCTATAAAAACCTTTTTCCCCTGTACCCGGACTATACCTCTGTGGCGTCTTTTGCAGAGGATGTTCAAGGTTATGTGGATAAAGGATATCTTTCCGCAGCCAAGGAGCTTTATACCCAGATACGGATGAAGCCCAGGGATGCGGTCAATGTTCTGGAATCCCTGAGGGAAGACGGCATTAAGTATCTGGAGATCCGCACCATTGACCTCAACGTATACGATCCCTGTGGCATCGCAAAAATTGATATGGAATTTGTCCATCGCTTTATTCTCTATATGCTCATTAAGCCCGAGGAGGACTACCCCCAATGGCAGCAGGAGGGGCTTTTGAATGAAGAGGCCGTCGCTGTCGGCGGCCTCCAGCCAGGCTTTAAAATCAAACGAAGTGGAGAATTGGTGGATATGCGGACCTGGGCCCTGGAAATATTAGAAGATATGGCAGAGATGGAACAAAATCTTGGGCTTTCGGATGGTATTCTGAACACCATGCGCACACGGGTGGTGCATCCGGAAACCACTTATGCCGCACGTCAGATGGCCGATATTGAGGCCCATGGATTTTTAGGAAGTCAGATGAAAAAGGCCCGGGAATATAAGGCCGGGAGCCTGGAGCGTGAAAACATTTTAAGGGAATACGGTGATGCCGATGAACAGGTCCAGAAGAAGCATCAGGAGGATATGACCACAGGAAAGGCCTTTCCCAAGCTATAGGAATGAAAGAAGGAGCAACAATGGGATTAATATATGAAAAAAAACAGCGGGTCAATGGCTACGAGTGTACCTATGATTACCAGCTGTCACCCGTAGCGGCGATGAACTACTTTCAGCAAAGCAGCCAGGAGCAAAGCGAAGCTCTGGGCGTCGGACTGGAGGTCATGGAAACGGCTGGATTAGCTTGGTTCTTAGTGAAATACGATGTGCGCTTTATGGAGTACCCGGTCTTTAATCAGGAGATTACAGTGGAAACCGAGGCCATCGCCTTCCATGGCTTTGCTGCCCATAGGCGTTTTGCCATCAGAGATCAGGGCGGGAGGGTCATGATCGAGGCGGATACGGAATGGATGCTCATCGATACGGAAAGCGGCCGCTTGCGCCGGATGGAGAGTGTTCCCCAGAATGTGGTTTATCAGGCCGGGGATCAAACCGATTTTAATCTGCGGCGGTTGACAAAGGTTTCCGATTGGACAGAGGAAAAGCAGTTCCAGGTCCGCTATTTGGATATTGATTTCAATACCCACGTGAACCATGTGAAATACCTGGCCTGGGCCCTGGAAATCCTACCCCTGGAAGAGGTGAAATCTATGGCTCTTTCCCAGGTGAAAATTATTTATAAAAATCAGGGCTTTTATGGCGATATAGTGACGGTCCGTTCGGCCCAGGTGGCCAATCATCACTACCGTGTGGATGTTATCAATCAACGGGATGAGCTGCTGTGCCAGCTTGAATTAATTTTGTCCTAGAATAAAAAATGGGGATCCGCAATATTATTTATTGAAGGTCCTTTTTAATTTTCAAAAATAAGGATATAATAACACCATAACAATTGATTAAAGGATGACGAAATGAAGCGATATATACTTGTACGCCATGTGGAAACCCAGGGGAATGTGGAGGGCCGTCTCAACGGTCACACTGAATCCCCCTATACCAAGCGGGGGCTTGTGATGAAAGAACGCCTTCTTGAAGAAATCCAGGCCATTCATCAGCGCACTCCCATTGATCGGATATATGCCAGCCCCATCAGCCGTGCCAGGATCATTGGAGAAGAGGCATCGGAGGTCTTCGGAGTCCCCCTTTCGGTAGAGCCGGTATTAAAAGAGTTTAACTTTGGTATTTTTGACGGACTTACCACTGCCGAGGCCGAGGCGAAGGACCCAGAGGCCTGGAAGAAGTGGATGGGGGATTATAATTTTACCATCCTCCCAGAAGGTGAATCCTATGTGGAGTACCACCAGCGCCTGGAACACTTTATCAGGGAAGAAGACAAGGCAGAAGAGAATCAGACGATACTCATCGTCGCCCATGGGGGAACCGTTCACAGTCTGCTTCTGAACCTGCTGGATTTACCCTTAGATGTTAAATGGCATTTTGAAATCAAATTGGGGGGGATTGCCATCATCCGCTGCCCAGAGGGCTACGGAATACTGGAAACCCTGTATGCACCAAAGTATGAATAAGGAGCGTGTCATTGGAAGAAATCACGAAAGAGTTACTTATTGAATCACCGGAGATTCTCTCCAAGGTCTTCGGCCAGTATGATGAAAATATTAAGATGATTGAGGGGCGGCTGAATATTGATGTCATCGTCCGGGATAACACCTTGAAAATCCGGGGGGGAGCTAAGGCTGTGGACGCCGGTATCCGGGTGGTGGAGGAAATGGTAAAAACCGTGGCCGTCCAGGGGACGATGACCAAGGATACCACGGACTACATCCTCCAGCTGGAGGCCAGGGGACTTTCCAGTGAATACGGTGCCCTTCGCGAAGATACCATCTGCTTTACTACCCGGGGAAAGCCCATTCGCAGCAAAACCATCGGCCAGAAAAAATACATTGAGGCCATCCGAAAGAATGAGATGGTCTTTGGCATCGGTCCGGCAGGGACGGGAAAAACCTACCTCGCCATGGCCATGGCCATTACGGCCTTTAAAAATGGAGAGGTTGACCGCCTGGTCCTTACCCGGCCTGCGGTGGAAGCCGGGGAAAAGCTGGGATTTTTGCCCGGGGATCTCCAGGATAAAGTGGACCCCTACCTGCGCCCACTGTACGATGCCCTCTTTGAAATCATGGGAGCAGAGGCCTTTGAACGCAATATGGAAAAGGGGCTCATCGAGGTGGCTCCCCTGGCTTATATGCGGGGGCGGACCCTGGAAAATGCCTATATTATATTAGATGAGGCCCAAAACACCACCCCGGAGCAGATGAAGATGTTTTTAACCCGCTTTGGGGCAGGCTCCAAGGTGGTGGTCACCGGGGATGTCACCCAGGTGGATTTGCCCGAGGGAAAGCGTTCAGGTCTTAAGGAAGTACAGCATATCTTAAAGGGGGTGAAGGGCATCGCTTTTATTCAGTTTACAGAATCGGATGTGGTGCGTCATCGGCTGGTCCAGCGCATTATAGAAGCCTACGATAAAAGTGAAAAACAGCGGCAGGCCCGGGCAGAAAAACGAAAGGTTAAAGAAAATGATTAAAATTGAGTTTGATAACCGGACGGATCAAGGGGTGGATGATGCCCTGAAAGCCCAAATTTTAGACGTTATTGAACGGACGGTGGAAAGTGAGGGCATCGAGCCGGATGTTGAGGTGGAAATCAGTTATTCCATGGTGACACCGGATGAAATCCAAGCCATTAATGCAGAATATCGCCATCAGGACAAAGCGACGGATGTGCTCTCCTTTCCCATGAATGATTTCACACCGGAGGATGCGATCATCGAGCTTGAGGAAGGGATGCCCCTGGTATTGGGAGATATCATCGTGAATTTGGAGCAGGCTGAGAAGCAGGCTAAAGAATACGGCAATACCTTTGAGGCGGAGGTGTGCTATTTATCCGTCCATTCCACCTTACACCTGCTGGGTTACGATCATATGGTGCCTGGAGATAAACAGGTGATGCGCACCCGTGAAAAGGCCATCATGGGTCAAGAGGACTGATTGGAAAAGGGGGGATGAAATGCGACGCTTAAGGAGTAGTTTTCATTATGCCATCCAAGGGGTAAACTATGTGCTGCGAACCCAACCCAATATGAAGATTCATACCATTATTGGGGTTTTAGCCATTTTGGCCGGGTTTTATTTCCGCATCACCACACCCGAGTGGCTGGCTCTGGTCATTGTCATTGGCTTTGTCTTAATCCTTGAGGTGGTCAATACGGCAGTGGAGACCCTGGTGGACCTCTACACTGAAGAATATCACGATTTGGCCAAGGCCAGTAAGGATACGGCCGCAGGAGCCGTCCTTCTTATGGCGGGGGTTTCTGTTGTAGTGGGGCTCATTATTTTTGGACCTCGGTTTTGGCAGCTCATCATGACAACCATTGCGACCATGGGAGGAATTTAAGATACGATGGATAGAATGGGAAAAGGCCAGTCGGATAAATGGCCATCAAATAGAGAAGGAAGTTGAATCAATGGAAAAAGAATTTAAATCAGGTTTCATCAGCATCGTCGGGCGTCCCAATGTGGGCAAATCCACCCTGCTTAATGCCATTATGAAGGAAAAGCTGGTGATTACCTCCAGCAAGCCCCAGACGACCCGGAACGCCATCCGCTGTATCCACACCGAGGATGATTGCCAGATGGTCTTCATTGATACTCCCGGGATGCATCGCCCTAAGAACAAGCTGGGGGATTATATGCAAAAGGCCGCAATGGATACCCTGGGCGATGTGGATGTGGTGCTCTACCTGGTGGAGCCGGAAGTGAAACTGGGTCCTGGGGATCAGTATATTTTAGAGAAGCTCTCCAAAATTAAAACACCCATCCTTCTGGTTCTGAATAAAATTGACACCGTACCCAAAGAGGAACTGCTTAAAACCATCGCCCTTTATCAGTCCTATGATTTTCTCCAGGCCATTTTGCCCATTTCGGCTAGGGAGGGGGATGGTATTGAAGAATTGCTCACCCTCATTCGGAAGAATTTGCCGGAAGGCCCGATGTTTTTCCCTGATGACATGATTGTGGATCAGAGTGAGCGATTTATTGTTGCCGAGCTGATTCGGGAAAAGATCCTCAATCTCCTTCGGGATGAAATTCCCCACGGAGTGGCCGTGGAAATCTCCATGATGAAGGAACGGCCCAATAAAAATATTCTGGACATTGACGCTACCATTTTCTGTGAAAAGAAAAGCCACAAGGGTATCATTATTGGGAAGCAGGGGGCCATGCTGAAAAAAATTGGGAGCCAGGCCCGGCGGGATATTGAATTCTTCTTAAAAACGCCGGTGAATCTCCAGCTTTGGGTAAAGGTTCGAGCCGATTGGCGGGAGCGGAATTACGATTTAAAGGATCTGGGTTATTTTGACTAATGGCCCAGGTTAAGACACGGGCCTTGGTCATAAGGGAGCAGCCCTTCCAGGAGCAGGATAAGATACTCACCCTGTTTACAGAGAAGGAGGGCAAGCAAAAGGCCATTGCCAAGGGGGTCAGGCGCAGTAAAAGTCAGCTGGTGGCAGCCACCCAGCTCTTTTCCTTTAGTGAATTTGTCTACTATCCGGGAAAGAATTTTGCCTCCATCAATCAGGCGACTTTAGTTGAAGCCTTCTATCCCCTGCGTCAGGATTTACTCAAGATGTCCCTGGCCTCTTATATTTTAGAGCTGCTGGATGCCTTTTATGATTTTTACCAGGGGAATCCGGCGGTTTTAAAGGTGGCTAACCATATATTGTACTATTTATCCCAGGGACAGGCGGTCAGTGACACTGCTTTGGTGGCCGCTTTTCAGCTGAAGATTGCAGAGGCTCAAGGCATTCGGCCCGTTCTTTCTGCCTGTGCCCATTGCAAAAAAACAGAGGAATTGATATACTTTTCCATTGATGGAGGCGGGGCTATCTGTCGGGATTGCTCCGGGGATGAAGGGTATACCTATCGCCTGCTTCCAGAACAGCTGTCTGTGATGGAGATCTTGCTGATTAAACCCATTAAGGTCATTCGGGATATGGATTTGCCCGATGAGATGATTCGGAGGGTGATGGATATCATGGATCATTATATTTCATTTAATTTGGATAAGAAGCTTTCGGCCTATCAGTTTTACAAGGATGTTGTGGGAAACTGAACAATACACTTTTAGGAGGAATCCATGGGAAAATATCGTATGCTGCACACTATGATCCGGGTGATGGATCTGGAAAAATCTTTAGCTTTTTATGAAGACGCCCTGGGACTGACAGAGGTCCGAAGGAAGGACAAGCCCGAGGGTAAATTTACCTTAGTCTATTTGGGGGATGGTCAGACTGACTTTACCCTGGAGTTAACCTATAATTACGACCCGGAAGTTCCCTACGATTTAGGAAATGGCTACGGTCACCTGGCTCTGGAAGTAGAGGATTTGGAAGCCAGTCATGATGAGCACATTGCCAAGGGCTATACGGTTACCAATTTAAGTGGCCTGGACGCAGGGAAGAAGAACTATTACTTCATCACCGATCCCGATGGCTACAAAATCGAGATTCTGAGAAAAAAGTAATGGATGAGGGGGAACGGGCACCGCTGCTTGTGGTGGAAATCAAGGGCATTCCCTATGTTTTCGAGAGCAATGGCTCCTTGGAATTCGATCAGTATGTGGATATCCGAAGCGTTGCAGAGGATCCTGCCATCTATGAGATGAATGCCCATTGCATCAATCCAGATGTTTTGGCCTATCAGTTCATTCGACAGACGGCCAGGCAAACTGGAATTCACTTGTCGATGTGTCAAACCTGGCCCAAGCTGAGTCTCAATCTGAGAAAAGAGTGATTATTAAGCGCACTGTCCCACAAAAACCGTCGATGAGTTCTGGGGGACAGTGCCTTTTTTAAATAATTTTTGTAATATTTCCCATTGCAGGACGAATAATAATTGACAAAAAATAGTAATTAGGTTATTATTAATTTGTCTTAAGGAAGTAGTAATTGATTCACATATTTTTGCAGATCATTTTACTCTAGTATAAGTGGTTTGCAAAAATATGTGATTTTTTTATCGGTTCCTTGGATATTAAGGATTTAGGAGGTACCGTGATGAACGCAGGTACAGTAAAATGGTTTAACAGTGAAAAAGGATTTGGATTCATCTCCCGTGAAGATGGCGACGATGTCTTCGTACATTTTTCCGCAATCGTGTCTGATGGCTTCAAAACCCTGAACGAAGGACAAAGTGTAACTTTTGACATCGAAGATGGCCCCCGTGGCTTACAGGCAAAGAACGTTGTAGCACAGTAATTCATTTGAAGAAAAACGCCCTGGAGATTGCTCTGGGGTGTTTTTTTATTGGAGGAAGCGAAGTTATTTGTTATAATACAGATAAAGTAGAAATATAGAATCAAAAGGATGTAAAATTGGACGAAAATTCAAAGAATGCCTTCAAATGGTGCGCCCTTCTCATGGCCGTCACCATTGCCAGTGCCATCGGCTATTGGCTTTATATGGTGCGTGAGCGCAATGTAGAAATTGATATCGGCCTCTATGGTCCTAGAGTGAGTGCTCAAAATAATAATGAAGATGATTATCAGAAGATTCCGAAGTACACGGTATCCTGTAACCGCAAGGGGACGATCCATCAGATGGCGGTGTTTTCCCTCATACCGGAAAGCGAAGTGCTGCTAAAAAACAGCTTTTCAGGCTCAGACGATGGGGGAAGCATGGGCTATACTGTGGATGGAAAGACGTGGTATTATCAGGAGGCCTTTATTCAAATCCTGAAGGAGATTAATGGCGAATGGCAAAGTCTTTACACCTACGATTTGGATGACTGCAGCCAGGAGGGACTCTTTAATCTGGGGATCGTCAGGCGGCAGGGACCCCAGGGGTCTGCGGTTGACGTGGGGAACCAGCTCGATTTCCAGTTGGTTCGTTTTGTGGATCGCTTTAATCAGCAGCACGATTTCCTCATTACAGAGTATACCATTTTAAATTCCGCTGGATTAAGTGTTCAAACAGATACCCAGATTTTTGATTTAGAAGATCCAGCCAGTACCAGTGACCGTCAGAAAATGGCAATCCTCGGGAGACTAGAGGATACTCTAAATGACCCCGATGATGCCATCGGGGTGTACAAAATTCTCCAAAGAAGTGGAAACACGAGCCCCTACGCCCTTAGCCGCCTCTTTGAATATAATGCGGTCACCGGAAGATATGAAATTCAACAGAACGTGAAACAGGCCTGGCTGGCTGAGATGGACGTGTTGATTCAGCAGGCGGCATTACAATAAAGGATGAAAACAAATGAACAAGCAAAAGCTATCGGCTCCAGGGACCCTTGGCCAGTGGATTGATGCCTCTGAAATAGCACTGGATACCGGGGATTTTACAAAAATCAAATTAAATCGCCAGGGAGATGTTATGACAGCAGAGTACGGTGCAGACACCATTAGCATTCGCTTTGCCAAGAAGGATCAAGGTCATGTCCTCCTGCGCATAGAATGCGATGATGAGCAGGTATTGGAATGGTATAAATCCTGTGTGGCGGATGTCATAAAAAATCCGGAAAAATTTAAAGATTATTATGCTGAGGAAGAGGAATTTGACCCCATCGGCCAAAGTGCATCATCAGGGGCGGCAGCAGTATCCACCAGGGATGATGGACTGTCAGAGGCTGAGGACACTTCTGGGGGAAGGCTTAAAAGGCTATTGGTGAAAAAGTGGGTGATGGTTATTTTAATCATTGCCCTGCCCCCCCTTGGCTTATACGTGTTTTATCGCTACCATCGCAGTGGCCTTGGGAAAAGTGTGGTAATTACCCTGGTGACCGTTCTGTACACTTTATTTATTTGGCTGGGATTCTTTGGGATCAATACCGGTTTTGGTTTATCCACCATTACGACCTGGTTTGGGGAGATTACCCATACGACTCAGCAGAAAATTGAAAATGTAACGGCGACACCAGCCCCCACACCCACAGTGGAGGTCAATCCAGAGGAATAAAAAGAGAAGAATACGCATCGGCAGAATGATAGGGATAGAGATAGAAAAAAGGGGAGGGCATTTCGATGCCAAAGAGAAAATGTGTCTTGATTGTGGATGATCGGCGGGTAAACCGCCTGGTTTTGTCTGGGATTTTGAAGGAAGATTACACAATCCTGGAAGCAGAAAATGGAAAGATTGCCTTAGATATATTACACCAACAAAAGGAGCGTATTGCTGCGATTTTGCTGGATATTACCATGCCTGTTATGAATGGGTATGAGGTGATGACAGCCATGAGCGGCGATACGCTTTTGTCAAAGATTCCGATTATTGTAACAACCGGGGATGATGCTGCGGACACTGAGGTTTTGGCTTTATCCATGGGGGCCAACGATGTTTTAGTGAAGCCCTATAAGCCTGCGGTTATTAAGCACCGACTGGCAAATACCATTAAGCTTAGAGAAACAGCGGCTTTGGTCAATGCTGTTCGTAAGGATGCATTGACGGGAGTCCTGAAAAAAGAATTTTTTTATGAGCAGATAATGATGAAAATTAAAGGTAAACCCTCAGAAAGTTATGACCTGATCTGCTGTGATATTGAACGTTTTAAATTGGTTAATGATTTATTTGGGATGGATACTGGAGATGCGCTACTTAAACACTTGGCCGGTTTGATGGAGAATTATTTTGTAGAGGAAGGGATCTGTGGCCGGATTGGTGTGGATCAATTTGCCTGCTTACTGCCCCATCGACCCGCCTATGACAAAACCTGTTTTGATGAAATGATTGCCCAGGTCAATCGATTTCCTATTCCCATCAGCCTGGGGCTTCGTTTTGGCATTTATGTGGTTAAGGCACTGGATATTCCCGCAAATGTGATGTGCGACCGCGGGGTCATTGCCTGTAAATCCATAAAGGGACAGTACGATACACCTTACGCCTACTACGATGATATCATTCGTCAGGACCTCCTCTTTGAGCAATCCATTCTTGATGAAATGGAAATCGCGGTTCAGGACAATCAGTTCAAAGTATATTATCAGCCTAAGTATGATGTGAAGAAGGAAGCAGTCGTTGGGGCAGAAGCACTTATCCGGTGGGTCCATCCCGAAAAGGGATTGATGTCCCCAGGGATCTTCATTCCCATTTTTGAACGCAATGGCTTTATTACAAAGCTTGATCAGTATGTGTGGCGGACGGTCTGTCAGACATTAAAAGACTGGCAGGATCAAGGACAACGGTTAATCCCCATTTCGGTGAATATTTCAAGGCTGGATATTTACCGTACCGATTTACCGGAATTCTTACTGGGACTGGTGAACGAAGCAGGGATTCAGCCCCGTTACCTCCATTTAGAAATCACCGAAACCGCCTATACAGAGGATCCGGAGCAGCTGATTAAAACAGTCAGAAAACTGAAGAATTTGGGATTCATTATTGAAATGGACGATTTTGGCTCAGGGTATTCGTCCCTGAATATGCTATCCCAGATGCCCCTGGACATTCTCAAACTGGATATGCAATTCATTCAAAATGAAACAGCCGGTAGTGGCAGTCCGAGTATTTTGAGTTTTGTGATAAGTTTAGCCAAATGGCTGAATTTGGATGTTGTGGCAGAGGGAGTGGAAACCAAGACCCAGCTGGATATCTTGAGAAAAATGGGGTGCCACTGCGTCCAAGGGTACTATTATGCAAGGCCAATGCCCCGCACTGCCTTTGAAGCTTATTTAAAAGAGTCCGTTATTGCCAATTGTGATGCTGACTCCCTGGGGGATTATGTGCCGAGCAATCAGGTTGCAATCCACAATGGTGGGACAAAGGGGGTGATGGTGATTGTCGATGATGTTGAGGTCAACCGAAAGATTTTGGCAGAAATTTTTTCGAGCACCTATACCATCGTTGAAATTAATAATGGGCAAACCGCTTCCGATTATGTTCTTAAAAACTATAAAATGGTTGACATCATCTTATTGGATTTGGTGATGCCGATTATGGACGGATTCCAGCTATTGGGGCAACTGAAAGAGAACCCGGATACCTGCGGTATTCCGGTCATCATTACCTCAAAGCTTGGGGAAGAGGGGGAGGCCAGAGCGCTGTCCATGGGAGCAGATGATTTTATTTCAAAGCCTTATCATACAGAGGTTGCCCGACACCGGGTCAATAGTGCTTTAGCAGAGTCTAAGCTGCGCCTTATGGAAAGAGAAACGCTCTTGAGTCAGGAAGTGGAGGCTATGCGCTATCAGGCAGAGCACGATGCCTTAACGGGTCTGTATAACCGCATCGCCTTAGAAACACGGATGAATGCATTTTTTGCGGCATCTGGACCCAATGATGGCGCCTTTATCATTTTGGATCTGGATAATTTCAAGACGATAAACGATGTTTTTGGTCATGATCAGGGGGATGCGGTTCTGGTGGATATTGCTGATATTTTGCGATGCTATTTTGAAGAAAGGGATATTATCACGCGATTGGGCGGGGATGAATTTGCCATTTTCTTACCAACCTTAACGCATCTGCCGGAGTTACATAAACGTGTCAGTCTGCTTTGCAGAAAACTAAGGGTCCAGTATGGTGGTGTGGAAATAACAGCGACGGCAGGTGTATCCATCGCACCAGATCAAGGCACCGATTATCAAACGCTCTATAAAAATGGCGATAGTGCTCTGTTGGTGGCTAAACGGCTTGGGAAAAATCAGTACCAGATTTACGACCATGAAATGCCTATGCCATCCCCTGTACTTTCCCGAAATTTAGATTGGCTCTTAGATGAAACCAGCGATGGGATCATGGTATGCGACACAGAAAATTACGATGTGCTCTACCTGAATCATGTCGTTGGTGAAATTGCAGGGTGTGACCGACGGACTGGGTCAGGGAAAAAATGCTATAATCTGATTTGGGGATATACAAAGCCCTGTCCCCACTGCGTGCCTTTGGCTGAAATGTCGAAGGAGTACTGTGAACATGAGGTGGTCGATCAAGCCAAGGGAAAGCATTACATCATTAAGGGAAAGCTGACGGAATGGGGCGGAAAAATCGCAAGAATTCAGTATATTCAAGATAATACTGCCCGGGCAGCCATCGCCCAACAATTAACGGATCTCTCAGAAGACCGTAAGCGGCTGCTGGATTTAATGCCAGGGGGAATTTTTCGTTATCGTGCAGAGGACAATGATACCTTTGATTTTGTAAGTGAGAATATGCTGAAAATGTTGGGCTATAGCCGGCAGCGATTTGATGAAAAGTTTGGCCGTTCCTTTAAAAAAATGGTCTGGCATGAAGATCGGGAACGGGTTCTCAATGAAATTAGAACACAAATTGCTGTCGGAAATGTGGATGAATGCGAATATCGGATTGAGAAGGAAGATGGCAGTCTGTGTTGGGTTCATGATATTGGTCATTTGGTGCAGGATGAAAATGGAGAAGGTTGGTTTTACGTCACCATTATTGACATTACAAAGGAGCGTTTGACTACCGAGAGCCTTAATGAACAACGGTTAAAGCTGGAGATTGCCCTCTCCCACTCTGGACTTCAGTATTGGGAACACGACCTACTAACGGATACGTGTGTTAATGGTATCCAGGGAGCAAATTTAGGGTTTGCAGATGTCATTCCTCAGTACAGTCGGTTTCTGGTAGAAAGCGGCATCATTCCCCCGGAATATGTCAATCTGTATCAAGAAAAACAGCAGGCGCTTTATGATGGGGTAAAGGCGGTTTGCTACGATATCCCACTTAATGAACCCTCGGGGCAGCAGATTTGGTGGCGAATCAGATGCACCAATATTTTTGATGATCAGGGAAACCCCATAAAAACCATTGGGACAGCAGAAAATATTGGACAGTTTAAAATGGACAGACCCATCAATCCGGGACAAGGGGAGGTGTGATCCGTTGAAGCATCCGTTTAGATTAATATTAATGCTAGTGATCATACTGATAGTCAGTACGTTGCCGGTTTGGGCAGCAAGTACCGAAAAAACAGTTAAAGTGGCTGTGATGAACTATCCTAATTTTATTGAACGTCAAGTGGATGGAACAGTTAAAGGATACGCCGTAGAATATTTAAGGGATATTGCCGATTATAATGGATGGACTTTGGATTACGTGGATATGTCCTTTAGTCAGGCCCTGGAAAATCTGGAGCAAGGCGCTGTAGATATCGTTGTCGGCGTACAGAAGGCCCCCGGGCGTGAAGGGCTTTATGATTTTTCAGAAGAAAGTATGGGAGAAAATGGGGCATTACTTTGTGTGAAAACCGATAATACCCACTATGCCTATGAGGATTACAGTAATTTCGGTGGTCTGCGCGTCGGCTGTATTTCCGGTTCAGCCTACCGTTCTTTATGTCAGGAAACCATGGCCGAAAAAGGTGTTTCAGTTATTATGTCGGATTATGCCACTGATCAGGAGGCCCGTGCGGCTTTAGACGCTGGTCAGGTTGATGCCCTGATGATGGGGACCATCCGATATACCAATGACTATAAGGTTATAGCCCGGATGACCCCAGTGGATATGTACTTTGCCTGTAACCCCAATGATCCCTCAATTAAAGTAGGGGTGGATGCTGCCCAAGTCTATATTCACACCAATAATCGCTACTATGAAATGTCCCTGGATAAAGAATATTTTGATGATGTTCAAAATTCACAAGCCTTTAGTAAGGCGGAGCAGGAATATATTGTAAAGCTGGGCTCCGTTAATTTGGGATATGTTTCGAATCAGGATCCGGTGTCTTATGAGGATACGAATACTGGAGAATTTGCAGGAATGACCCGGGATATTGTGGATAAGATTTCCGAAATTAGTGGGCTTTCCATTCAGTATATTCCTTTGCCACCAGGAAAAGTCAGCTATGATTATTTAACGGAACATAAAATCGGATTAATTGCCAGTGTGGAGTACAACAGCATTAATCTGAAAACAGAGGGACTACGGCTATCGAATCCCTATTTGGCAGCTCAAAAGGTATTCGTAGGAAAATCGGATACGACCTTTGACAAAGATGCATCTTATAAAATTGCCATGGCCACAGGGTCAGGGAGCATTGAGGCTTTTTTGCAAACGAAATACCCCAATTTTACCATTGATGTATATGATACGGTGGAGGAAAGTTTTCAGGCGGTTTTAGATGGAAAAGCTGATTTGGCCATGCAGAACCAATATGTGGTGACCTATCTTTTATCCAAGCCCCAGTATGAAAGCCTATCGGCCTTTCCTGTGGAGGGGCTGAGCGATCAACTTTGTCTAAGTGCTGTTTCCCTTGTTGATGAAAATGGGAACGTCAATCCCCTATTATCAGATCCGATGCTGATTTCGGTTGTCAATAAAAGCATCGCCCAGATTGACGAGGATACAGTGTCCCAGATTATCGCCAAATATACCACCGGTAAGCCTTATCATCTTACCTTGGGGGACATGCTATATAAATATCGCGTGCCTTTCATTTTTATCGTTTTGCTTATCCTTTTGTGTGTTCTTATGTTTTGGCAGATTTTAAACATTCGTCAAAAAAACACAGAGAAAATTCAGGAAAAAAATAAGCAGCTTTCTGAATCGGTCCGTCAGGCAGAGCATGCCAATCAAGCCAAATCTCAATTCCTGGCCAGGATGAGTCATGAAATCCGAACCCCCATGAATGCTATCGTGGGTTTGACGGAAATCGCCAAACATCATACGGATGATTCGTTCAAAACAAAGGATTATTTATCTAAAATTGATGCATCTGCAAAAATTCTCTTGAGTATTATCAATGATGTGTTGGATATGTCAGCAATTGAAAGTGAAAAACTAAAAATTGCCCACAATCCCTTTGATTTAAAAGCTCTTTTAACGTCCCTTACCACGCTATATTATACGCAGTGTAAAGAAAAGGAAATTGAGTTTGAGGTATTGCTTTCGGGCGTCACAGAGGAAATGCTGGTAGGCGATGCCCTGAGGCTTAACCAGATTCTCCTGAATCTTCTGTCCAATGCTTATAAATTCACGCCAAAGGGTGGAAGCATTAAGGTTTTGATCGCCCAAGAGGATCGTCAGGGAGAAAAAATATACTTTCGATTTGCGGTTACGGATACCGGGGCTGGTATTTCCAAGGAAATGCAAACCCGTATTTTCAAGCCCTTTGAGCAGGAGAGTGCGGAAACGGCTCAAAACCACGGGGGAAGCGGTTTAGGTTTATCCATTACCAAAAGTTTGGTTGAAATGATGCATGGCGCCATAACGCTGGAAAGCACCGTTGGAGTGGGAACGACCTTTGCCGTAGAACTTCCTTTTGACAGCATATCGGATGTACCACAAAATGAACCGGCAGAATTTAGGGATATTAAAGCCTTAGTGGTGGATGATGATGCCCAGACTCTGGAATACACCACCATCGTGCTCGAACGTATTGGTGTTCAATTTGAAACAGCTGAGGGTGGGGAGGATGCCCTTGCACGGATTCAGGATGCTTATATTGCGGGTAGTGGTTATGATCTTTGCTTTGTTGACTGGAAAATGCCGGGAACAAATGGGGTAGAGGTTACACGGAAAATTCGGGAGTTGTACGATGAGGACACCATTATCATCATCGTTTCAGCCTACGATCTTTCAGAAATAGAGGATGAAGCCAAGGCGGCGGGGGCGAATATGTTCATCTCGAAACCCTTGTTTCAATCGACTGTTTATAATGTGCTGATGACTTTAAGCGGTGGAAAATATACAAAAGCCACGGCCGATGAACAGGACTACAATTTTACTGGAAAACGCATTTTATTAGCAGAGGATAATGAAATAAACCGTGAAATTGCCATTGATTTATTGGAACTGGTTGGCTTAAGGGTGGATTGTGCAGTGGATGGCAAGGAAGCGGTAGAAGGTTTTATGGCCATGGAGCCAGGAACCTATGACGCCATTTTGATGGACGTTCAGATGCCTTTTATGGATGGTTATGAGGCGGCAAAGGCAATTCGTAAATCTAATCATCCTGAAGCAGCGACGATACCGATATACGCCATGACGGCCAATGCCTTCACCGAGGATGTATCCGAAGCCTTTTCCAGTGGAATGAATGGTCATATTGCAAAGCCGATTGATACTCAGATACTGTATAGCACTTTAAAACAATGCTTTGACCAACAGAGACCATAATCCGTAAAAAACGTGCCCAGTCACTCAAGTGGCGTCGGGCACGTTTTAAATCTGTGTTCATTTATAATTCGATGGTAATCTGCTTGCCTGAGGGGACATAGGCATCATAGGAGACACCAGCCATTTCAAACATACGCTTTGAAGCCAGCACACTGTCAGAATCGGCGTATTTATCTTCCCCATAAATCACCCGCTTAATCCCGGATTGGATAATGGCTTTGGCACACTCATTACAGGGGAAAAGGGTGGCGTACAAGGTAGCACCCTTTAAAGAGCGGCCACCACTATTTAAAATAGCATTAAACTCGGCATGACAAACGTATAAATACTTTGTGTTTAAGGGATCACCTTCCCGCGCCCAGGGCATATGGTCGTCATCGCAGCCCGTGGGCATTCCATTGTATCCCATGGTCAGTATTTTATTATCGGCATCGACGATGCAAGCGCCTACCTGGGTGCCGGGGTCTTTACTGCGCTGGGCAGCCAGATGGGCAATACCCATGAAATATTCGTCCCAGCTGATATAATCATTTCGCTTCATCATAACCTCCGTTGGTTTTATTTTATAAAGTATATCATTTTTTTTGCCTTGAATTCCTTAAAAATGAATATATTTTCTTTCTGAACAAGAAAATTCTTGGAATTCTTTTGAAAAAGACTGAAAATCCGTATTGACAATTTATGCAGTTAAGGTATAATAATTCAGTAACCTTTTAGCGCCCGTAGCTCAGGTGGATAGAGCAATGGTCTCCGAAGCCATGTGCCGTACGTTCGAATCGTATCGGGCGCACCATATTCGACAAAATAAAAAGCCTTGAAACACTTTTAAATAACGGTGTTCAGGGCTTTTTTTCGTTCCATTTAATGCCGTGTCCCCTGGATATCCCGGCTGTTCCGCAGCAGGATGATGGTTAACAGGATGACGACCGAAGTAGCAATAATGATGATGCGGATGCTCATCGCATCTGCCAGGGGTCCGAAAAGCACCATGCCTAGGGGAAGAGCCCCTGTACCAACAATCTGCAGCATGGAGAATACCCTGCCCATCATGGATTCCTCTACCTCTTCCTGTAGGGAAACGATGAAGGGGGTGGTGATGAAGGGCACGGTAAAGCCGATACCGAAAATAGCCACTAGAAAAATGATGAACCAGGGCGATAATCCCAAGGCGATGCTGAGAATACTGTATAAGAAAGTAAACACGGCAATGGTTTTAATGCGGTCTGTCCACCCACCCCAGATGGAGATGATAAAGCCACCGATGGTGGCTCCGGCAGAATAAGCCAGTTCATTGGCCGTTAAATACCAGACCTCGTTGGCAAACTCACGGGAGATGAGCAGCGGGGTGAGAAAGGCCGCCGGGCTTACCAGGAACATCAAGATACCGTAAAAGATGAGCATTCCCCGGACAAAGGGGTGTGAGAAGGTATAGCGTACACCCACCATAAGGTCAGTGAGGACCTTTGTCTTATTTTGGGGAGAGAAAGTAGACTTGGGTACAGTCACCAAGGCGGCAAAACAGGAGATACCAATAGCAGCGGTCACCACATCTACAAAAAAAGCGGCTTCGACAGTGGTTGTGGCCAGAAGGGCACCGGAAACCGCCGGTGCCACCAGCATGGTAAAGGTCTGGAGGGTACCGTTGATGCCATTGATCCGCATGAGTTTATCCTCTGGGGCCATCTGAGGGATCAGGGCGTTCACCGTAGGGATCTGGATTCCGGTTCCAACGGAACGGATGGCAGCAACAGTAAAAAGGAGCCATAGCTCACGGTACCCGGACATAAAGGCCAGAGCCAGACCCAGGGTGGACAATGCCACCAGGCCGTCCGCCAGGATGATGAGGTGCTTACGATTATAACGGTCTGCCCACACTCCGGCAAAGGGAGAGATGAACAGTTGGGGTATAAAGGTACAGAGGGTACTCAGTGTCATCATCATTCCGGATTGGGTACTCAGAGTGACATACCAAATCATGGCATATTGCGTCAGGGCAGAACCCAACATAGAGATGGTCTGGCTTAAAAGGAAGAGGGTGATGTTCTTTTTCCAATGGGGAAGCATGATGGTTCCTTTCCATAAATCCGATTACGAACGAAAATATACTATTTTTATTCTACCATGGGAGAAGGCATTCAACAACTGAAACCTTTCCGAGGGTCAAATGCCTAAAAAAGGTTTGACAAATCCATGGGAATCCATTAAACTATACAAAATCGATAATTTTAAACATATATGTTTAATATGACATTGGAAGAGTATTCAGTTTTGAGGAGATATGATATGAAAGACACCCATCAGCATGATGATCATCATCATCGTAGTAAGATCCGCTTTGACAAAAATGGCATTCCGAAGTTAATCCCAGCCGATGAAAAAACCCCAGAGGGCTTTCAGGATGATTACACCAAGGCCGTTTCGGATTATCGGAGGACCTTTCCAGATAAGCAGGCGGTGCTGGGGAAAACCCCAGACCCCGCCGTACGGGAGATGCTCCTGCGGATGGCCCAGCTTAAGCTGGAGACGGCCTTTGACCGATTCGATGCTCAGCAGCCCCAGTGCCACTTTGGGATGGCGGGAACCTGCTGTAAAAATTGCCATATGGGCCCCTGCCGAATAACGAAGAAAAGTCCGAGGGGGGTCTGTGGGGCAGATGCCGACCTCATTGTGGCCCGCAATCTGCTGCGCAGTGCCGCAGCCGGTGCAGCCCAGCATGGGATGCACGCCCGGGAGGTCATCCTTATGCTGAAATGGGCGGCCCAGGGCAAGATGGATATTGCTATTGACGGTGAGAATAAAATCCGGATCATGGCCGAGGCCTTTGGCATTAAAACGGCCCGCCGCCAGCTCAAGAACATCACCATCGATCTGGCGGATGTGCTCCTGGCGGATTTATCCCGGAGCGAGCCGGAGCCCTATCGGACCATTGCTGCCTGCGCACCCCTGGAGCGGCAGCAGGTGTGGAAGGATATGGACATCCTGCCCATCAGCGCTTACCATGAGGTCTTTGAGGCCTATCATAAATCGGGCTGCGGCATCGATTCGGATTGGGAGAGCATCATGCGCCAGTTCCTGCGCTGCGGCCTGGTCTTTACCTTCAGCGGTGTGCTGGGAGCATCCATCGCCACCGATGCCCTGCTGGGGATCGGCGATCGGGCGACGGCGAAAACCAATATCGGGGCCTTGAAGGAGGGCTATGTCAACATTGCAGTCCATGGGCATCTCCCGGTGCTGGTACGGGAGATCATGAAAACCGGATACAGTGAAAAATACCTGAAGCTGGCCCGGGAAAAGGGCGCTAAGGGTATTCAGTTTTATGGCATCTGCTGCTCCTCCTTAGCGGCGATGTACCGTTATGATGGCGTTATTCCGTTATCCAATGCCATCAGCGCGGAGCTGGTACTGGGGACCGGTGCCCTGGACCTGTGGGTGGCGGACGTCCAGGAAATCTATCCGGCGATTATGGATGTGGCCCGATGCTACCAGACCACGGTGGTTACCACCAACGATTCCAACCGGCTGCCCGGTGCTGAGCACATCGGCTATGACCATCACCACAGCAATATTGATGATACCCAGAAAATTGCCGAGCGGATCATCCAGCGGGCCATCGAAAGCTATGAAAGCCGCCGGAACATCCCCGTATTCATCCCGCCCTATGAGGTGGAGGCCGAGGTGGGCTTCTCCGTGGAATATATCCAGAAAATCCACGGTGGGCTGGACCAGATGGCAGAAGCTCTGCGCTCCGGGGAAATCCTGGGCATCGTCAATATGGTAGGGTGTAATAATCCCAAGGTAGTGTATGAGAAGGCTATTGTTGATGTGGCGGAGGTGCTGCTGAAGCACAATGTGTTGATTTTGACCAATGGCTGTGCGTCATTTCCTTTGATGAAGCTGGGCTTTTGCCAGACCAATGCCCAGGCCTACGGACGGGTAGGCCAGACTCTCCGGAGATTTTTAGAGAAGGATGATCTGCCACCAGTATGGCATGTGGGTGAATGCATCGACAATACCCGCTCCTCGGCCTTTTTCGCAGGCCTGGCAGCGTCCATGGGGAAGGATATTCACCAGATGCCCGTCGCCTTTACCTCACCGGAGTGGTCCAATGAGAAGGGGCTGGATGCCTCCCTGGGCTTCCGGCTGATGGGGGTGAGCTCCTATCATTGCGTCGAGGCACCCATCCATGGCTCTGAGAAAGTGATCCGGTTTTTGAAAGAGGATACCCGGGAAACCCTGGGATCTGTGATGGTGGTGGATGCGGAGCCCATCGCATTAGGTGAAAAGATCGTTGCCGATATTAAAGAAAAGCGGGCCGCCCTGGGGTGGCAGAATGGAGAGGCACAGCATGCATAAGCAATTAAAAATGGGGATGGCGGCATTGTCCATTCTTTTGGCAGCCGTCCTCCTCCTGGCAGGATGCCAGGGCAAGGGGAGTACTAACGGGACATCGGCCCAGAAAACAGTCACCATCGGCTATTTGCCCATTACCCATGCCCTGCCGGTTTTTGAAGAAAAGGAATTATTGGAAGCCCAGGGCAGTGATGTGCAGATCAAGCTTCAGAAATTCAGCTCCTGGACGGACCTGATGGATGCCCTGAATGCCGGGAAAATTGATGGTGCCTCGGTATTGGTGGAGCTGGCCATGGGCGCCGTGGGCAAGGGGATTGATCTGAAGGCCGTGGCCCTGGGACACCGGGATGGGAATGTGCTGGTGGCCTCCGGGCAAATTAATACACCCCAGGATTTGAAGGGGAAGACCATCGCCATTCCATCTACCCAATCCTCCCATAACATCCTGGTCCAGGATGCCCTGACCAAGGCAGGATTATCCACCCAGGATGTCACCCTGACCGAGCTGTCGCCGGCTGAGATGCCCTCCTCCCTGGCCAGTGGTGCCATTGATGCCTATTGTGTGGCCGAGCCCTTTGGTGCAGCCGCTGTGGTGAAGGGGTTTGGGCATGTGCTCTATGAATCCAGTGACTTATGGGAGGATTCCATCTGCTGTGCCTTTGTATTGAACGGTGCCTTTTTAAGAGAAAATCCCGGAGCGGCGCAGACCATCATTGCCGGCTATAAGGAAGCCGGGCAGAAGCTGGATGATGCCTCGGCACTGGCTGTAGCGGAAAAATATTTGGGACAGGATGGGACGGTACTGGCGGAATCCCTCAAGTGGATTTCCTACGATGACCTGACTCTGAGCCGGGAGGATTACGGTACCTTGACAGAAAAGCTAAAGGCTGACGGCATCAATGGGAATCCCCCGGATTACGATACCTTCGTCTATTCCCAGAATTAGGAGGCCGCGATGAAATCAGCAATGAAGCATACCGCGGTCACCTGCCTCGTCCTGCTTATCCTCTGGCAGCTGGCGGTCAGCCTTGGCCAGGTGAATACCAGCCTTTTTCCCTCACCATTACAGGTGGGGGCCGCCTTTGGGGAGCTGTGGACCGGGGGATTGGCCGGCAGTCTTTCTGAGGCCAGCCTTTTGGGCAATATCTTGGTGAGCCTGGCCCGTTTCCTGATGGGCTTCACCCTTTCGGCCATCCTGGGGATTAGCCTTGGGCTGATGCTGGGGCTTTTTCCAAGGGCCTTTGCCTATGTCAACCCGCTCATCCAGCTGCTGCGTCCTGTGGCACCGGTGGCCTGGATGCCCTTTATCGTGCTGTGGCTGGGAATCGGGGATATCCCCGCCATCGCCATCATCTTCATTGCTGGGTTTTTCCCGGTGCTGCTGTCTACGGTAAAGGCTGTGGGTGCCCTGCCAGCAGTTTATTGGAAGGTGGCTGAGAACTTTGAGATGAACCGTTGGCAACGGATTTTTAAAGTTATCCTGCCGGGGATTTTTCCGCAGATTATGACAAGCCTCCAGCTGGCCCTGGGGACATCCTGGATTTTTCTGGTTTCTGGTGAGATGGTGGGGGCCCAATCAGGATTGGGATTCCTGATCATGGATGCAAAAAACAGCATTCGTCCGGATGCTCTTCTGGCGGTCATCCTCGTCATCGGAGGGATCGGCCTGGTGCTGAACAAGCTGGTGGGCATGGCCGAGCACTGGGTTAAAAAACGTTGGGGTCTGGGAAATGTATAGATCAGAAGAAAGAGTGGAAGACATGTTCATCGACGTGCAAAATGTATCGAAGGCCTTTCCCTGTCAGGGTGATGGCCCGGCGGCCCTTCAGGGCATTGATCTGGGAATAAAAAAAGGTGAGCTGACCTGCCTGCTGGGGCCGTCGGGGTGTGGGAAAAGCACGCTGCTAAATATCATGGCAGGGTTTTTAAAGGCGGATACCGGTTCGGTTATTATTGACGGCCAGGCGGTGTCAGCACCGCAAAGGAGGCGGCTGATGATTTTCCAGGATTATGGTCTGCTGCCCTGGCGCACCGTTGCCCAGAATGTGGCCCTGGGTCTGGAGGTGGATAAAATGGATCCATCGAAACGCAAGGCTGTCATCACCCACTACCTGGAGCTAGTGGGCTTGGCCCATGCCCGGGACCAGTTCCCGGGACAGCTTTCCGGCGGGATGCAGCAGCGGGTGGCCATCGCCAGGGCCTTGGCGGTCCAGCCGGAGGTGTTGTTCATGGATGAGCCCTTTGGTGCCTTGGACGCCATCACCCGGATGAAGCTCCAGGAGGATATCCTGGCCCTCAGCCGGGAAACGGGCACGACCATTATCTTTGTTACCCATGATATTGAAGAGGCGGTATACCTGGCGGACCGCATCGTCATCCTAGCAGCGAACCCCGGGCGTATCCACACCGTGCTGAAGGTGGATATGCCCCATTTGCGGGAGCGGACCTCCGATGACTTCGTGGTGATGCGGGACCGGGTATTCCAGGCGATCAACCTAAAGCATGAGCATCCCCTGGAATATTATCTGTAGTATTAGTCGTGAGGATAAGCCAGGGCGTTGAAAGTCGCTTGAAATGGGAATGGGTTTTGGTTTTATTCAATAGTGTCTTAAGCTAAAGTCTGGACCTTCAGGTGGGCAAGGGCCTTGGAAACCGCGGGAATCAGCAGCACCACCACGGTGATGAGGGCCTCCCCGCCGATATACAGGCCGTTATAAGCCAGTGAATAGGGCAGGGGGGACATGCCGAAGTCTGCCGCATACATCCCGAAGAAGACCACGCCGGAAATGACGGCAAAGAAATAACGTCCTGCGACTCCCGCCAGATAGCCGAGGACCATCCCGTGCTTCCTGTTGGCGAAGAAGCCAGAAATCCCTAAAGCCCCGAAGGACAGGGGATAGTCAATGAGCATTTGAGGTAGGCTGAGGATGTAAGGATCGATGATGAGTTGCAGCATACCGTAGGCCACTCCGGTGAGAATACCGAAGGATGGACCGTACCAATAGCCGATGAGGGTGATAAACAGCATGGAAAACAGGGTGATGGACCCGCCCATGGGCATATGCCAGAGCTTGATGAAGGATGTGACGAGGGTGAGGGCGATGGCCACCGCTGCGAAGGTAAGCTCCCGGGTGTCGATGCGCTTCTTACTGTCCGTCAGCATCGAGGACAGGATGAGGATGAGGAATACGATGATGGCCGCAGCCATATAGCCCCTGATGGAGAGGGCGTAGCTGCCGTCACCATTGGGTACGACGAAAAAATTTAACATATGATGCCTCCTTACGCCGGTATTATCCGGATCAAGTAATAGGGGTGCATTCTCAGCCCGAAGGGCGCCCCCAGCAATTTTCAATATACGCTTCTTTAGCCGGTCTGTCAAGTTCTTAAATGGAAACATCTCCCGCACCTTTGACTTCCCGGGAATATGGACTATAATGGGATGGAGTACAAAGGACAGGAGGAAGGAAGAATGACATTTAAAAATCAAATGCGTATCGAAGAGGAAAAGCAAATACGGGAATTTAAGGATTGGATGCATGCCCATCCGGAGTTGTCCAATGGGGAATATGAGGTCACCCGGCGCATTGGTGACATCATGGCGGCGCTGCCGGGGGTGGAGATCCTGGATCTGCCAGTGGATACCGGCATCGTGGCCCGGCTGTCCGGCAGAGGGGATGGTCCCACCATCGGGCTGCGCTGCGATATCGACGCGATTCCCCAGACCGAGGAATGGGAAAGCCCCCATTGCTCCACCGTCCCAGGGGTGATGCACGCCTGCGGCCATGATTTCCACACCGCCGCCCTATTGGGGGCGGCGCTTGTCCTGAGCCGACGGCGGACCGAGCTTTCAGGGGATGTCATCTTCCTATTCCAGCGGGCGGAGGAAACTACGACCGGTGCTCAATCCATGCTGGAGGCTGGCCTTCTGGAGCAGACCCGGCCCGATTATTTCTTTGGGCTGCACAATTGGCCAGGTGTACCGGCGGGAAAGGTCATCGTCAAGGAAGGGGCGCTCATGGCAGCTAAGGTTAACTTCGTCATCACCGTCACAGGGAGGGGGGGCCATGGCTCCATGCCCCATCTCTGCGTAGACCCTATCGTCTGCGCCGCCGCCATGGTCCAGGGGCTGCAGACCATCGTCAGCCGGAATACCGATCCCATGGATCATCTCATTTGCTCGGTGAATGCCATCCAGGGGGGCAGTATGGATAACCTGGTGGTGGACCAGGTCCAGATGGCCGCCACCATCCGCTCCCTGAGCGCTCCGGCCATGGCACGGGCCCGCAGCCGGGTGGAGGCCATCGTGGCCAGTACCGCCGCGGCTTACGAATGCACCGCAGAAATTCAATATAAGGAAGATATCCCCCTGGCTGACAACTCACCGGAGATGACCGCCCTGGCCCGGAAGGCTGCCCGGTCCGTAGTGGATGAGGCGGATATCGTTTCTGTGACACCCACCCTGGCCAGTGAGGACTTCGCCATGATCATGGCGCGGGTACCATCTTTCCTCTTCTGGTTCGGCAGCGGGGCACTCGACGGGAATTGTCCGGCCCTCCATCATCCCCGGTTTCACACCAATGACGATGCCCTGGCCGTGGCGGCCTCGGTGCTGGTCCAGGCGGCGCTGACGGCCCAGAAAGAAAAATGATAGGATAAAACGCTCCCTTTCCAAATCAGAAAGGGAGCGTTTTTGGTACGTCCAGTATAGACGATGATGGTGACCATCTTATTTACTTTTGTGCAGCCGTCCCATTTTTAATATCGACTTCTGATTCTTCAGGGATATTATGGGGTTCATCCTTCATGAGTTCCTGAACCTTGGTCACCCAGGAAGGATTACTCCTCTTAAAGATGAATAGGGGAATAATCAAGAAGGCAAAGGCGACCACAACGGTAAGAATGGCGCTGACTAAGGAGCTAAAATACACTGAATAGAAGCAGGAAATAACGATGATCGCCATGAGGATGATGGCGATGGCCTTGAGTAGCCCATCGCCCTTTTTACCAACGCGGAAGGGGCGAGCCAGATCAGGCTGGGTCTTCCGGAGACGGATAATCCCAATGGCCATGATGATATAGACAAAGCAATAGATGATGGTGGTGGCATTGACAAGGGTCAAGAAAGCGCTGTTGACACCAGGAATTAGCAGGAAGACCAGGGCAAATATGGAGATAATCGTCGCCTGGGTGAGAAGAACGGTTGGGGCGACATCCATTTTGTTGGTTTTCCAAAACTCGAATTTTGGCGGATACAGGCCACGACGGGCAGCCTGGGTGATGGTCTTTGAGGGACCAGTAATCCATGCCGAAAGCTGTACCATGACACCTACAAAGACTAATAGACCAAAGATGTTACCAATCCAGGTGGGTAAGCCAAGAATTTGACAAAAGAACACCACCGGCTGGGCGACGTTGTTTAAGTCAATATTGCCGGAATTTAAAACATTGGCGACAATCAGGGCACTAAAGGTGTTGGCGATGAACATAATGGCTAAAGCGGCAAAGACACCAGAGATATATTGCTTAACGGGCTTTTCGAGACGCTTGATATAAACTGAGGACATTTCAATCCCTGTGAAGATAAAGATAATGGGACCAAAATACTGAAGACTTTCAATGGCACCTTTATTTCCCCAAGGAACAAGGGAGGATGCTTCAAAATGGCCGAGGAGGTTATGGGGATCGATTCCGGTTTTAAACAAGGCAGCGGCACCGAGTAAAAAGATAATGATAATTGGAATATAGAGCATAAACCAGATTCCCCATTTTCCACCGATTTTAGCCATATCGAATTTGAGATTCAGGAGGGTAACGGCCCAGTAAACCACCAGAATCATGACCAGAGTAAAGATATTATTTTCACCAAGGGCCGGCTGATTAATCCCCACGCACAGCATTGGGGCTAAAACCGAGGCGACCATGACCATCCCCGGGAACATTTGGACCCACAAGAGCCAGGAGGTTACAAATCCCCATTTTTTTCCCAAAGCCTTGGTGGTCCAGAGCTCCGGACCGCCAGCAGCGGAGGGGTACATTCCAGCGTATTCCCCGGAAATCAGGGCGATGGGCAAACCAAAGAGGAGTGTCCCAACAATCATATAAAAGAACATTGTCCAGCCAGTGGCGGCAACGTCAGGAATATTCCTGACGCTTGCAACCAAGGCGCATGTCATACCGATAAAGGTGAAGGTACTGACCTTGGATAAGGTCAACCCTTGTGTTGAATTTTTAGTGCTACCCATGAAAAACACCTCTTTCTATTAATTGTAAGAAACCGACAATCCGATGATGAGCGACAAGCAGATCTGTAATGGCGATTACTTCGAACGATAGATTTCTGTCAGCTTTTTCCCCATAGCCTTTTCAATGGCCTGGGAATAGAAATCAAATAATTTTTCATCATTCAAATAGGGGGTCATAATGGCGGCACGCATCAGGGTGACCTCCTTGACTTTTTGCCATTCATCGGCGGAGATTCCCATACTTTCTACAAATTCCAAAGGGCTGTCCCCATAGGAATCCTGATTGAAGGTTGTATGGGATGAGATGAAATGATTGGCATAGACATCACCTTCCATATAAGAAGAATAATCAAACATTTTTTCATTGAGGGCATTGATGGCGGCTAAATCGGTGCAGCCCTTTTCTTTAAAGACCCAATCCACCATATTGAAATCCGGATGGTTCAAAGGGTACACTTCAATGGTATGACCGTCAACTGTAAAGGATAGGTTCTGCAGGAAGGCGCGGAAACGGTGCGCGGCTTCAATGGAGGCAGCAATGAGTTGTCCATATCCGGCAATATTGAGGTCGAGCACCCGATGGGCAGTCCAGACTGCAGCGGCTGTGGCACCGGCCTTAGATCCTCCAAGGATAAAAGCACCTAACATATCCGGAGCTTTCACAGTGGATTTTTCAAAGACATAGGGTGCAAAATAGGAGATAATATTGCGCATATCCTTATGCTTAATGACAATCCCGCCAGCAGCATAGGGCACATATCCCATTTTATGGGGGTCCACCGTAATGGATTCCGCAAATTGGATAGCTTTATAGCCATTGTAGACATCCTCTGAAATTTCAACTGGATAATGGAAGGTGTCATATTCCTTAAACATGGCATCCATATTGTCGTAGTCCACATATTGGCCGTCCGTATCGAGGAAGAGAGCCCGGGCGTACCCACCGTAAGCGGCATCGACATGGAGATAGAAATAAATCCCTTCATTTTTGAGGCGATCCCGGAGTGCGACGATTTGGTCCACATGGTCCACAGCACCTTCTTCGGTGGTTCCAACGACGGCAACGACACCGAGTATAGGGGTCTTTTCAGCAGCCAACTGTCGAATGGTTTTTTCCAAAGCATCAACATCCATACGATAATTGCTTTTTACGGGAATAGCTACCATCTGATCGAGGCCAACCCCGGAGATATCCACAGCCTTTTCCCAGGAATAGTGCTTGGTTTCCGGAACAATCCATTTACCGAGATCGGAAATATGTTTACCGCTCCGGGAAGATGCCGCCTTGACTGCATCCATTTCATCGGCGCTCAGGGAGTCCACCATTTCCAGTATTTCTTCCACGCTTAGATTGAGAAGCTCCCAATCCGATTGACCGGCAACCTTTTCAGGATACACATCCTTCATGGCGAGGGGAATGGATTTAAAGCAGCGGGCATACCAGATCCCTTCGAGGTTGGCGATGGAGCCATCGTGGGTGATATGTCCCCATCCGTCGGTATAACTGAAAAGATTGGCAAAATCATTACCGACTTCTGCTTCCATCTGGGAGGTTGCCATGGAGGATTCCAGAGCGACATTGTTGGCATTCCAAAGCATGGCATAGTTGTAAGCAATGAGCGAAGGCATGAGTGTTTCCGCGTTCATCTGCCCCCAATACCGTCCAGCGCTGTTCCAGGGGATGGAGCCAGAGCGCATTCGTTGGTTCAGATCATCTAAAACCTCTGTGGTTTTTCCAAGGGTTGCAATAAAGTTTGGGTCACGCTTGTCTTCATCGCTGATGGCAGGCATATCTGCGGGCATATAATCCTGTCGCCAGCCCAAGTGTGCATCCATGAGCTTTTCCATCTGTTCTTTGTAGTAATCGCCGTTTTCTGATTTATCACCGATAAAAAGTGCTTTTACATCGACGTGTTTCAAAGTAGTAACCTCCATTGTTTTTATTCCTTAAGGCATCCAGTAGGGTGGATCTGTTTCCTTAGGTTAAGGTCAGTATAATTCTCGATTCTTAAGTGAGAGAACCAAAAAATAGGAATGACAAAAAGGGGCAGATAATGCACAAATCGGGGCTTTTGACATAAAATTTCCTTAAAAAGATGCAATAAGAAAACCCCCTCAGGGAGGGGGCGGTTAAAGATTGGAGGGGTGTCATTCGCCTTTCATGCTTTCCACAATGGCATCGGCCAGGGTATCCATTTCCGGCAATACCATATCGTTCAGGGAAGAGGTCAGGGTGACGGTGTCGTCCAGGACGGTCATTTCCTTCATCTGGTCAAGAAGCTCGGACATGAGGCTGCCGGACTTACAAGCCCAGGAGCCATTTTCGATAATACCGACGGTCCGTTTTTGCAGATTCAGTGCTTTCATATCCATGAGGAATTCATGCATGGGCGGGAAGATTCCTAAATTGTAAGTCACCGAGGCCAGTACCAAATGGCTGTATTTAAACACATCAGAAATCAAATAGGACTTGTGGGTTTTAGAGACATCATAAACCACCACGTTGGTCACTCCGCGCTCTACCAGTTTTTGTGCAATGATATTCGCTGCGGTCTCAGTATTGCCGTACATGGAAGCATAGGCGACAACCACTCCCTTTTCTTCAGGCTCATAGCGGCTCCATTTATCATATTTTTCAATGATATAGCCTAAGTCACTGCGCCAAACCAGACCGTGGAGGGGACAAATCATCTTAATATCGATGGTACCCGCCTTGGCCAGGAGTTTTTGCACGAAGGGGCCATATTTCCCAACGATATTGGTGTAGTAACGGCGGGCTTCATCGATCCAGTCCCGGTCGTAGTTGACTTCATCGTTAAAGAGTTTGCCATCCAGGGCGCAGAAGGATCCAAAGGCATCGGCAGCGAAGAGGATACCATCGGTCAGATCAAAGGTGACCATGGCTTCCGGCCAGTGGACCATAGGGGCGGCCACAAAAGTGACGGTATGCTTGCCAAAGCAGCGGGTATCGCCTTCGGCCACCTCATCTAAATGGTCGTTGATGGAAAAGCCGAATTGATGCATAAACATCGCCGCTTTTTCGGTGGTAATAATTGTCACTTCAGGGAAACGAAGCAGAATTTCTTGTATGGATGCAGCGTGGTCGGGTTCCATATGGTTGATAACCATATAATCAAGGGGTCGTCCATTTAAAACCGCTTCAACATTTTCTAAAAATTGCCGCCCTACAGACCAGTCTGCAGTATCGTAGAGAACGGTTTTTTCATCGAGCAGTACATAGGCGTTATAGGAGACGCCCCGGGGAATGGGATGGATATTTTCAAACAAAGCCAAACGACGGTCGCTGGCACCAACCCAATACAAATCATCTGTTACTTTTCTTACACAATACATTTCAATGCCTCCTGTTTGTGAGATTTCCTTATATAGCCATTATACTTCGACAAACTGATCTTTTGCTTCGCCGCATTCCGGGCAGATCCATTCATCGGGAAGTTTTTCAAAAAGGGTACCTGGTGCCACGTCCGCTTCAGGGTCCCCTGCACCGGCATCGTATTCGTAGCCACAGCCATTACAGACGTAAAGTTTCCAGGCTGGAGGCTGTTTTTTCGGTGTGGCCCGTTTAATCTTGACCATGGGCGGTGCCGGTTTCTTGGCCTCTCCGGTATCCAGAGCTGCAGTAAGGAGTGGCAGGATTTCTTCCACGTCCCCGACGATGCCGTAATCAGCATTTTTAAAGATGGGGGCATTGGGGTTATTATTGATGGCGACAATGGTGGAGGCATCTTTGATGCCCTTAAGGTGTTGGCCAGCTCCGGAAATACCGCAGGCAATGTAGAGATTGCCCTTGAACTTTTGTCCGGACATCCCCACATAGCGATCCAGGGGAAGATAGCGCAGGGTTTCAGCCACTGGACGGGAGGAACCGATGACTGCACCCGCAGCGGCAGCTAAGTCCTCTACCAGCTTCATGTTTTCCTTGCTGCCGATGCCCTTTCCGGCACTGACCACCCGTTCTGCCATGGGGATGGGGGTATCCATGGGAATGCCCACAGTAAAATCATAGCCATCTTTTTTCAAGGATTCCACGACGGATGCCACCCGCTCCTGGGCAGAGCCATCCTTAAGAATCATTTTCTTACGAACCCCGGTGATGGGGCCCTTTTTTCCCGTTCGTGGGGCCGTATCCTTGGTGATCTTCCCCAGAAGATGAGAGGCGATGACCACACGCTGGATTTCATTGGTTCCTTCATAAATGGTGGTGATTTTAGCATCCCGGTAGGCCCGTTCGACTTCCATCCCTTTTAAGTAACCGGTTCCGCCAAAGATCTGGAGGGCATCGTTGACGATTTCCAGGCAGACATCTGAAGCGTATTGCTTGGCCATGGCGGCTTCCATGCCGTAGGACTCATGGGCTTCCTTCAGCTCGGCAGCACTGTAGATCAGGAATCGGGCACAGCGCAGCTTGGTGGCCATGTCAGCCAGCTTGAAGCTAATTACCTGCTGGGCACCGATGGGTTTACCAAATTGTTCCCGTTCCTTGGCGTATTCCAGGGCGTGCTCGTAGGCTCCCTGGGCGATACCCAGGGCCTGGGAAGCGATGCCGATTCGTCCGCCGTCCAGGGTGGACATGGCGATTTTAAAGCCCTGGCCTTCTTTGCCCAGGAGGTTTTCCACTGGGACCTTCACATCGTTGAAGAGCAATTCAGCGGTGGAGGAAGAACGGATTCCCATTTTGTCATAGTGATCTCCAAAGGTGAAGCCCTCCCAGCCCTTTTCAACGATAAAAGCACTGATACCTCGTACACCGATGTCTGGTGTGGTGACGGCAAAGACCACATAGGTATCCGCTTTATCAGCATTGGTAATAAAGATTTTTCCCCCATTGAGTAAGTAGTGATCACCCTGAAGGACGGCGGTGGTTTCTGTTTCACCCGCGTCGCTGCCGGCATTGGTCTCGGTTAGACCGAAGGCGCCAATTTTTTCACCCTTAGCCAGGGGAACTAAGTATTTTTTCTTCTGTTCTTCAGTGCCGTAGGCAAAGATTGGCCAGGAGCCCAGGGATACGTGGGCAGAGAGGATAACCCCAGTTCCACCATCAACTCGAGAGAGTTCCTCAACGGCGATGGCATAACTTAAAATATCTTGGCCAGCACCACCGTACTTCTTGGGATAGGGCAGCCCCATGATCCCCATTTCTCCAAGCTTGGCTACGGCTTCATCTGGGAATTCGTTGTTTTGATCCAGCATGAAGGCGATGGGTTTAACCTCAGCTTCTGCGAATTCTCGAATCTTGGTCCGTAGGGCCTCGTGGTTATCTGTGGTTTTGTACAACATAATAATCTACCTCCTATGAAATTTTCTGCCAAAAGGGAATTTTGAATTAGCTGTTGAATACCTCTGTCAGTGTTTTGCGTTTAAGCTCAGCTTCGAGTACGGCTTGAATGCGAAGCAGCTCACTGTGGACATTGCACCTTCCTTTCTCATTGGATGTACACACATAGCCAGGAGTCAGGCATGCGGTGATGGTAGTTTCATCACCGATGGCTTTTACGATATCGTGAAGGGTTAAAGTATCGGGGCTCTGCTTAAGATGGTAGCCACCGGATTTCCCACGGATGATTTCAACAATCTCTCCATTTTGGAGTTTTTTCAAAATCTTGTAAGCAAAGGCAGTGGGAATGCCCTCAAGTTCACTAATCTCAGCAGCAGTACACTGACCGTTTCGGTGCAAGGCCCGAACAACACGAAAACCGTAATCTATTTCTCTGGTTATAAACATTGGATCCTCTCATTAAACTGGATTCTTTTAGTCCAGTATAAAACGTTGTGATGGAAATGTCAAGGGTATTTGAAAACATTTTAATTACATGTTACAATATTTTTAAATGGGAAATAGAATGGGGGAGGCGACGCCGGATGGAAAGAAAATGGAAAATTGATGGTAAAAAATGGGGATATGGATTGGCCATTGGGGCCGTTCTCCTGGGAATTGTAATCTGGGGGATTGTGCGTCAACAACAGAAGCGAGATGCACTGCTAACCCCGGTGGAACCGGCAGGAAACACCTCCGCTGTCCAGGAGACCACAAGCACGAAGGTCTTGGTACATGTGGCTGGGGCAGTTAATAATCCGGGAGTCTATACCTTAGACGGAGGCTCTCGGGTGATCGATGCCGTTGATGCAGCGGGGGGATTGTCTCCAGAGGCGGATGGTGATGCCCTGAATTTAGCTGCAGTGGTTGAGGATGCCGCTAAGATTACCATTCCGACAATTCATACAGGGGAGGAAGAAGGGGGCGGGTCCATCAGTAGCAGTGGTTTGGTGAATATCAATACCGCGGATAAGACAACGCTGATGACCTTGAGTGGTATAGGAGAGGTCCTGGCCCAAAATATTATTGACTATCGGACGAAAAATGGTTCCTTCACGAATTTAGAGGAGCTTAAAAACGTCAATCGCATTGGGGATAAGCTTTTTGAGCAGATTAAAGACGGGATTACGTTGTAAAAAAAGAACGCAACGGCGGGGAAGCTGTTGCGTCTGGTTGCAGGAGAGGCGGACGGACAGTCCCTCGTTATTTAGCAGGTGGCGCCCCCCACCACAGTCATTTCATTGATGATAGCATCCTTCCGGGCCAGGAGCTCATCGGCCAGGAGCTGGGCTTCAACCTGTTCAAAACCGATGCGGGCAATGGTGTCGGAGAAACGTTCCCCGGGGATACCCTGTTCTCTGAAGAGGAGGATGGCCTTTTCCACGGTGGCAATGACCTCTTCCTCAGTGGTGAAGATATGGTTCAGGGCTTGACCAAGGGCTATTTTCTTACCCCAACGGCCACCAATGACAATCTTAAAGCCGTTACTTGGGCCGGAAAGAGCCTCAAAGGGACACATGGCAATACAGCGGCCACAATTATTACAGATATCCCGGTCAATGATAAGCTTTCCATCCACCACCTGGCTGGCACCGATGGGGCAGCCCTTTTCGACGGCACATTTGCCACAACCTCGGCAGATATCGGTATCCAAAATGGGCTGGCGTTGTCCAATGATGCCGATGTCGTTCAGGTCCGGTTTGACACAATTATTGGGACACCCCCCCACGGCGATTTTAAATTTGTGGGGAAGGCTGACATTGCGGTAGCCCTTGTAAAAAATATAATGGAGTTTTTCTGACAAATCGAAGGTGTCGCACAGGCCATATTGACAGGTGGTGCCCTTACAGGCCACCACCGGGCGGACCTTACTGCCAGTTCCACCGGTTTCCAGGCCCACAGTTGCCAGGAATTCCCGGATGGGTTCAATGTTTTCAAAGGGAACACCCTGGATTTCCACGGTCAGTCTGGTGGTAAAGGCCAAATTTCCGTTGCCAAAGCGTTTGGCGGCTTCTGCGATACAGGCGTTTTCAACACTGGAGATTCTGCCATTTCGGGTGATGACCCGGCAGTTAAAGGCATTGGTGCCTTTATTGTGCAGGAATCCCATCCCCTTGGCGGCTTTAATATCTTCGGCGGATAGGGTTGTGGTGGTTATTGGTCCAAAGCCACTTTCTGCGGCAATCACCTCGAGGGCATCACAGGCAATCTCCACCGTTTTTAAACAGCGTTGTTCTTCTTCAAAATATTTTTCTTTGAGGACAGAGCAATTGGTATCTTCTGTGATTTCAGAAAAAGCAGCCACAAGCTTGGCACTTAGTTCCGTTTGGGTGAGGGCGGTTTTTTCACCGTCGTAAAGACGCCCCAGGGCGGATAATGCACCGGCCAGTGCACCACAGGTACTGCCACAGCCCATACCGCCGCCAAAGCCGCGGACCATGGCGATATCCTCTTTACCTGCAGTAAAGTGGTAATACTGGGCAGCAGCCCGGTAGACTGCTTCTGCACAATTTGCTTTTTCATCAATAAAAAATTTTTTTGCAATGGTTTTTAACATAGAAATTCCCCTTTAACGAATGATATGTTTCTATTATAACCGATTTTTTATCAATGTGTACGTGATTAAATCACGGTATAATGGAGTCGGATGGGTGTATAATCAAACTAATCTCTGGTTAGCTCGATTAGTCTGGGGATATCCAGCAGAGTGAGCCGGCCGCGTTTGTGGCTGACCATCCCTTCGGCCACAAAATATTTGATCATCCGGGAGACCACCTCCCGGGCAGAGCCTGTGTAGCGGGCCACCTGATCCAGGGTAAGGAAGATGGTGGGATCTCCAGTCTTGCGATATTCCTCCAGGAGGAAAATAGCCAGACGTTTATCGAAGCTCATAAATAAAATTTGCTCCATCGCCCACATCACATCTGAAAAGCGGGTGGTGGCAATGGTTAAGGCGAAATTTTCCACATAGACATTTTCCCTGGAGAGGCTGGAGAAGATCGCCGGGTTAATGAGCAGGGCTTCGCTTTGGACCTCAGCATCGATGAAGACATCGAAGGTAATGGATTCGATAACGCAGGAGGCTGAAAGCATACAGATTTCCCCGGGAACCAAACGGTAAAGGGTGATCTCCCGTCCCTTATCCGACAGCATATAGGCCCGCAGGCTTCCGCTTTTAAGAATGACGACACCGGTACATTCACCGGTGTTGCCGTGGACGTTTTCTCCCGCCTTAAAGGAGACCTCCCGGGCATGATGACTGAGAAGAATACGTTGCCCCTTGTTGAGGTGATGCCAAAAAGAAAGGATGGGAGCATAATGCTGTTCAAAAGTGGTTAATTCCATGGTGTTCTCCTGATCAAATAATTAAGGGTGTTTCAAAAAGTGCGTTATTGGATTACAATAAGATATTATAACAGATGATGGAAGGAATGGTGAGTGATTATGAAAACAGTAATTGTTGGTGGTGTGGCCGGTGGCGCTTCTGCAGCAGCCCGACTACGACGTTTGGATGAACAGGCAGAAATTGTATTGTTAGAAAAGGGATGCTTTATTTCTTTTGCCAATTGTGGCTTGCCCTATTATATTGGGGGAACCATCAGTGATCGGTCTGCTTTGACTCTGCAGACACCGGGTTCCTTTAACGCCCGGTTTAATGTGGACGTCCGGGTGGAAAACGAAGTCATCGCCATCGACCCGGTAGCCCACCGAGTGACGGTGCTTAATCGGGGGAATAATAAAACCTATACGGAAAGTTATGACAAGCTCATTCTTTCCATGGGGGCAGAGCCCATTGTCCCGCCCATTGCCGGGGCAGATCTGGAGGGCATCTTTACCCTGCGCAATATTCCGGATACCTTGAGGATTAAAACCTATATTCAATCCACGAAGCCCAAAACAGCGGTGGTCGTCGGAGGCGGTGCCATCGGTGTGGAAATGGCGGAAAACCTGGTGGATGTGGGTACCGCAGTAACGATTGTAGAGATGGCCGACCACATCATCGCCCCTCTGGATTACGATATGGCCGCAGATGTGCAAAATTATTTGACAGAAAAGGGCATGGATATTCGAACCGGCAGTGGGGTGACCGCCATTGAAAAATCTGGCCGGGGTTTAAAGGTGACACTTTCAGATGGGGAACTGACGGCGGATATGGTTATTTTGGCCATTGGGGTCCGCCCGGATACGAAAATCGCTGTGGATGCGGGGATCAAAACCAATGCCCGGGGGGCCATTGTCGTCAATACCCAGATGCAAACCGATACCCAGGATATTTTTGCAGTGGGCGATGCGGTTGAAATCCAGAACTTTATCACCGATCGTCCAGCCATGATTCCCTTGGCGGGCCCAGCCAACAAGCAGGGGCGCATTGCCGCTGATAATGTGTGTGGACTTGGCACTGCCTATACCGGAACCCAGGGCTCTGCTGTGATTAAGGCCTTTGATATGACGGTGGCCGTTACCGGATTAACTGAAAAGGCAGCTCAGGCAGCAGGGATTGCGTACAATAAGGCTTATACTTTCTCACCCAATCATGCGGGCTATTACCCAGGGGCATCCAGTATGTCCGTAAAAGTGCTTTGGCGTCGGGATGATGAGCGGATTATTGGGGCCCAGATTGTTGGTTATGCTGGCGTGGATAAACGGGTGGATGTCCTGGCAACGGCCATCCGATTTGGGGGAAAGATTACGGATTTAACAGAACTTGAGCTCTGTTATGCCCCGCCCTTTGGATCGGCCAAGGATGTGGTCAATATGGTTGGTTTTGTGGGTGAAAACCTGGTAACCGGAAAGGTTAATCAGTTTTTCTGGGATGACGTAGACCGTCTTCCCCGGGATGGCAGTGCGACCTTATTGGATGTCCGCACCGATGCCGAAGTGGCCCGGGGAGGGATTTCAGGCTTCACCCAGATTCCACTGGACTGCCTGCGTAACCGATTGGGAGAAATTCCAAAGGATAAGCCGGTGTATCTCCATTGTCAGTCTGGGCTTCGCAGCTATATTGCCTGTCGTATTCTGATGGGAAATGGCTATGAATGCAGTCATTTAGCCGGAGGCTATCGTCTGTATGCCGCCATTGAAAAAGCCTATAAAAAGGCGTAAATAACGCCGATAAAAAACACCAAGCCAATCCTAAGGGGGCTTGGTGTTTTTTCTTAAAGGGTACAAAGTAGTGTGTTAAGTTGATTTTTATCATCCGGCCAGGTCCGGGCGTCCCTTTCGATTCGAGCCAACACCGGAAGACCGCTTAGAGTCTCGATCATCCGGGCATTATCGATGTGAATGGGATTGGTGGAATCGTAATGATTCAGGACCACACCTGCCATGGGAATCCCAAGGCTTTGCCCGTGGTGAATGGAAAGCATTGTATGATTAATGGCCCCAAGGCCACTGCCAGAAACCAATAGGACCGGACAGCCCAGGGTGAGGATTATATCCGTCAGGAGCAGTGGTGCAGGGCCATCGGTCAGGGGTGTAATCAGTCCACCAGCCCCCTCGACCACGAGGGTATCGGTGCTTTTTTTATGAATAGCAAAGTCTCGTTGGATTTTTGAAAGCTCAATGTCCTCCCCCGATTCCCTGGCCGCCAGGTGGGGGGACAGGGCCGGCCCAAAGCAATAGCTGACACAGTCACCCGGTGCCTGGTGAAGCCCTGCCATCTGACAAACCTGGGCCGCATCCCCGGGAATTAATCGACCACCCTGGGAAAGGGCACCGCTGAGGACCGGTTTGTAATAGGCGGCCTGGATACCAGTGTCCAGGAGGGCCTTCAGAAGCAGACCGCTGACATAGGTTTTACCCACATCCGTTCCCGTTCCGGCAATAAAAAGAGTCTTTCCCATTAGAGGGCTCCAATGATATAGCCTAAACGGGCCAGCATGGCCTGATCGCTTTTGACATCAATACCGTCGGTGGTGAGCATATCCCCGGTGATGGCTGCATTGGCTGCGGTGGCAAAAAGTCTTTCCCCCTTATCGGAAAGGAGTCCCCGGCCGCCAGCCAGACGCAGGGCGGCACCTGGAAGGATGAAACGATAGAGGCACACACTGCGCAGAACATCATCTTCGGAGCAGAGAGGCTGTTCTGACAGTGGCGTGCCAGGAATGGGGTTTAAAATATTAATGGGAACCGAGGTAATCTGAAGTTCCCGGAGGGTAAAGGCCATATCCAGACGGTCCTCCAGGGTTTCACCCAGGCCAAAGATCCCACCGCTGCATACCTCAAGACCAGCCTCTTTAGCCTCTAGGATGGTTCTGATTTTATCATCGTAGCGATGAGTGCTGCAGACTTTGGGAAAGAATTTACGGGAGGTTTCGAGGTTGTTATGGTAGCGGGTGACACCAGCAGCCTTCAATTTTTTAAAATCCTCAGTTTCTAAAAGGCCATGGGAGGCACACAGTTTAATGGGAAGGTCGGCGTGGATGGCTTTGTATTGGGCGGCGACGACTTCCATCTCAGGGGAGGAGAGCCGGCGTCCGGCAGTCACATTGGAAAAGCGCAGGATACCCTGGTCCCCACAATGCTTGGCTGTGTCGTAAACGGTCTGGGTGTCTAAAAGGGGATGGACTTCTGCACCGGTTTGGTAATGGGTGGATTGGGCACAGAATTTACAGTTTTCAGAGCAATGGCCGCCCTTTCCATTAATAATGGTGCAGAGATCAAAGGTATTACCGCAAAAGTGCTTTCGCAGCTGTGTGGCGGCATCTGCCAGATGATTCAGTGGGACCTGGGATAGGGCGGACGCTTCCTGACGGGTAATCTGCCCGCCCTTTAAAATTTTTTGGGTTAGGGTACTAAGCATTGATTGACCTCCGAAGGCGGGGAATCAGCCGGGTTCCTGTAATGGAGGCAATGAGGCAAAGGATCAAGTCTCCGGGAATATCCAGGGGGAAGGCGGACAAAAAGATCAACCCCAGGGGCATGGGCTCTCCCATATAAAAATTCAAAATAAAATATTTATAGGTCAGCCCAATGCCGTAGGTAATAAGAAATCCACCCAGACTGGCGATGAGGAGATGTTTGACATGTGGGGAGTCACTTTGACCAGCAATCAAACCGGTAACACCGGCTGCGACAATGAAGCCGAGGAGGTACCCGAAGCTGGGGCGAAGGATATAAGCTGGTCCGCCCCCAGCGGCAAAAATAGGAAGGCCCAGCAGTCCAATGGCGACATACACAGCAATGGAAAGGGCTCCGAGACGGGGGCCAAGGAGCATACCGGCCAGTAGAACAAAAAAGAACTGGAGGGTAAAATAGTCCAGGTTAGGAATAGGAATCTGGATAAAGGCACCAATAGCAACCAAAGCTGCAAAAAGGGCACAAAGTACCATCTTTTTAGTTTTGATTAAGGAAGGATGTTTTTCTGTCATAACGAATACCTCACAATGATTGTTTTTTATACTATAGCATACAGCACGAAGTGTGTAAACCAAAATTATAAAATGGTATACGTAAAGTGATGAATATTAGACATTTCCCATAAACTGTCAGTTTAAAAGGCAAAAATTTACAGTGGATTTTAATCTTATGTTATTATAATAATACTATCAATAAAACAATATGGAGGTATAATCATGGCATTGCTCAATACATTAAATGATTTCGCTAAAAATGTTGGTGAAAAAACCAGTGGGACTTTGGAGGCGACGAAACTTGTCACTAAGATTATGGCCCAACGAAAAATTATCACTGAAGCGGAACAAAAAATTGGAGAATATTATTATCAAAAGATTTCCGAAGAGGGTACCCCGGATGATGAAGTGAAAGCTTACTTCGACCAAATTGCGGAAATACAAGAAAATATTGATGAAATGGAAGCTCGGATTGCCGCAATAAAAGCCGCAGCTGAAAATCCCCTGGATCCAGGGAAAAAACTCTGCGCCCATTGTGGTGCCGTTATTCCGGTTAAATCAAAGTTTTGTCCGGAATGTGGTGCCCCTAATGCCGTTGAAGAGGCCACGGTGGTTGAGCCTGGGGATGAGAGCACAGAGGAAACCCAAGGGGTATCCCCAGCGGATACAGAAGGAGCAGATACCGATCATCACACAGAAGCCTAGGTTCTGAGGATTTAAACCAGCTCACATTGACCACCGCGGCTGGGCATCGATTAGAATGAAGCAATGGATTTCCGAAATGAGGGTGTACGATGGAATTAAAAATGACGTTCTGTCCTTTTTGCCAGGAAAAGCACGAGGTGGAATTGCGATGGGAAAATGAACAGTATCGGTTCGATGAGATTGTCGTGGTTTATCCCAAGGCGGTTTATTATTGCGACCGGACAAATAACGAATTCGTTAGTGCTGGACTGGAAAGTGACAATGAAGAAGCGGCCTATCGTGCCTATCTTGAGCAACATGGCCGGGTAGTCGCTGATGATTTTGAAGAAAATATCGTCTATGAGGAATTATAATTGAGGGGATAAAAAATAAATAGGGCGGTCACAAGGGAAATAGCGTATAGCTGTTGTTAATGTGATCGCCCTATTTTTATTTTAAGAGGGGGTGAATAGGAGTATCGTCACCGTCCAGCTTAAAAATAACACCCTCCAGGGGATGGAGGAGAATTTTGTTCATGTTTTGGGTTTCTCCGGTGAGGAGATTGGTGCCCAGCCGCCCTACTAAATCGGGATTTTCAAAGGGGATGTAGGCCCGTTTGTTCCGATTAAAAAGGCAAAGGAAAGCATCGTTCCCCAAGCTACGTACAAAGGCAAAGATATCGGGCTCAGAGTGTAAGGGGTACCATCGCCCGCGCTTGAAGGCCTCATACTTTGCCCGAATGGCGGTAATGGACTGATACCAGGTCAGCAGCTCCTCTTCCTCCTGCCCCCAGGGATAGGTCCCCCGGTTAAAGGGATCTTCAAAGCCCTGGCATCCGGCCTCGTCCCCATAATAAATACATGGAACCCCAGGGAAGGTCATCTGGAGCAAAGCCAGAGCCTTTAACCGCTTGAGGGCGAGTTGATACTGGGTGTCAGATAAGGAAAAGGCTTCCTTTTCTGCTTCAGTGCTTAGGGTCGGTGGGTTGCCCAGCAGGGTTAAGATCCGGGTTCGGTCATGGGACCCAATGAGATTCATGTTACCCATAAATTGCCTTCTGGGGTAATGCTCATACAAGGCCATCATTTGGCGGCCGACAGCCCCGGCATCGATTTGGCCTGTGAAAAATTCAATAAAGGTATCCCGAAAGGGATAATTCATCACCGCATCCAGCTCCTGTCCCATGAAATACCGGCGGTGCTGATTGTAGGCAACCTTTCTGGAGGCATCCTCCCAGACTTCTCCAATGAGAACGGCATCGGGCTTTTCTTCGACAAGAACCCTTTTCAGGCCGACAATAAAATCATCGGGAAGCTCATCGGCCACATCCAGGCGCCAGCCGGAAGCTCCAGCCCGTACCCAATGGCGAATGACTGAGTCTGGTCCTTCAAAGATAAAATCCTGATAGCTGGTGTCCAGTTCCTCCACATTAGGCATGGAGGTGATTCCCCACCAGGATTCATAGGTATCCGGAAATTCTGAGAAGCGATACCAGCTATGGTAAGGTGAATCCAGGGATTCGTAGGCACCCACTGCCGGGTAGTGCCCATAGCGATTAAAGTAGATACTGTCATCTCCGGTGTGGTTGAAAACACCATCCAGAATAATGCGGATGCCGCGTTTCTCGGCTTCGGTACAGAGGGTTTTAAAAAGGGATTCATCCCCAAATTCCGGTGAAATCCGGGTGTAATCAGCAGTATCGTATTTATGGTTGCTCCGGGCCTCAAAGATGGGATTCAGATAGAGGATGCTGATATGGAGGCTGGACAAATAGTCCAGCTTTTCAGTAATCCCCTCTAAGTTCCCACCAAAAAAATCCCAGTAGTCAATGGAACCATCCTTGCCCCGGAAATAATGGGGAGAATCGGACCAGCAGCCATGTACCATGGCATGGGGAAAATAGGTGGGCTGATAGGTACTCCCCTTGGCAAAACGATCGGGAAAGATCTGATACATAATGCCATCGGTATACCATCGGGGCGTCTCGTGGGATTCTTCATAAAGGGTGATTTGGAAGGAGGGGGGACAGCTTTCATAAATCTGACCCTCTCCCCCTAGGTGGTCACCCTGGGTGCCGTAGGTATAGGTTTGTCCACCAGAATCGAATCGAAAGTCGTACCAAAGCAGATCAGGCTGCTCCGGGAGGGGAAGTTTGCAGATATAGATGTCTGATCCTGGTTCTGTGGGCTGCATGTCGAAGTAGCGCTCGGTGTTTTGATAATAGGTCCGCAGTTTAATGTTGGCGGCATCTTCGGCATACACTTTGATGGTAACAAGCGAGCCCGTCGGAAGGGCTCCGAAGGGCTCGCGGAATGCTAAATCCCAGGAATTATGTCGGAAGTTAATCAAACCAGCTTACCGGCAACTTTTTTGTAATAATAAAGATAGGTTTGTGCGGACTGGGACCAATCAAAGTTTGTTTTTGAGGCATTGTTGACTAACGTTTTCCAAAGCTCCGGATAGTCGTAGTATAAACCGACCGCAGTCTGGATGGTGTAAAGCATATCGTGGGCGTTATAGGTGGCAAAGCCATAGCCATTGCCTTCTCCGGTGTCCCCGTTGAAATACTGGACCGTGTCCTTGAGGCCTCCGGTTTGCCGGACAATGGGAATGCTGCCGTAGCGCATGGCGATCATCTGGGAGAGGCCGCAGGGTTCGAATTTAGAGGGCATGAGGAATAGATCACTACCGGCATAAATTTTCCGGGAGAGGCCTTCATTAAAATCAATGATGGTGCGCATCTTATCCGGATAGGTGTAGGCCACCTCCCGCAGAAGATTTTCATAGGCCGGATCACCAGTGCCCAGAATAACCAGCTGGATATCCATCTGCAAAATTTCATGGATAACCGCAGCCACCAGGTCTAAGCCCTTCTGTTCTACCAGACGGGTAATCATGGCAACCATGGGCTTATTGGCGGTAACCGGTAAATCCAGTTCCTCCTGGAGGGCCAGCTTGTTTTCGGTTTTCTTTTTCAGAGAGCGGGTATAGTTCACATAGATGGCAGGATCGGTTTGGGGGTTGTATTCCTTCTCGTCGATACCGTTTAAGATGCCCACTTCCTTGTCTGCTATATCCCGGATGACGCCATCCAGACCTTCGCCGTAAAAGGGATCCTTTATTTCTTCGGCGTAGGAGGGGCTGACGGTGGTCACTAAATCTGAGGTGTACAGCGCCCCCTTCATCAAATTGATCTTTTTATAGTATTCCATTGCGGCCGGGAAATAATCGAAATTCAGCAGATGCTGTAAATCGTCAAAGCCATAAAGCCCCTGGTATTTCATATTGTGGATGGTAAAAATACTGCGGGTATTCAGATAATGCCACTGATACTGCTCCTTTAGAAGATAGGGAATCAGTGCTGTTTGCCAGTCGTGGCAATGGAGGATATCCGGATAAAAATCAATGTAAGGAATGGCCTCCAGAACTGCCCGGCAAAAATAGATGAAGCGCTCCCCATCGTCGTAGTACCCATAAAGCTCAGGACGTTTGAAATAATACTCATTATCCAAAAAGTAATAGGTTACGCCATCCATGCGGTATTTCTGAATACCGACATATTGGTCTGTGCGGCCAATGGTTACGTAGAAAATATCCAATAGCTTGAATTCTTTACTATATTTTTCTGGAATACAGGCATATTTGGGCAGAATAACCCGTATATCAACCTCGTCCTTGGGGAAGGCCTTGGGCAGAGCACCCACCACGTCACCCAGCCCGCCACTTTTGGCGAAGGGGTAACACTCTGGTGCGGCGAATAATACCTTAAGCTTATCCATGGTTAAATTCTCCTCCCTTTTCGTAAAATAATGGGATTATCTTTGGTTCCAATGAGGGTCGCGTTATCCCGGATTTTGACATCCTTATCGAAGATGACGTATTTTAGCTTAACGTTTTCTCCAATTTCTGCTTTTTGCATGATAATACTATTGGTGATTTCAGAATTATGGCCAATACGGCTGTCCCGGAAGACAATGCTTTTATAGATATCTCCGTCAATCTGGCACCCAGACCCAATAATGGAGTTGGTAACCAGGGAGCCATCTTCATACAGGGTCGGATGATTATCCTTAATCTTGGTATAAATGGGGTTATCACCCAGGAACAATGCCTTCATAATGTCGAAGTCAAGAAGATCCATATTGGACTCCAGGTATTTCTGCAGATTATGGACCCGGTTAATGTAGCCGATGTGTGGGGCACCGAAGACCCGGAGGGTATCGATGTTATTGCGGATGGTATCCATCAAATCCCATTCCCCCAGGCGTCCTGCAGTATCCAAAAGGCTCAACAGAATATCTTTTTTGATAATCAGCATATCCGCATAACAGTGATCGGTCATCCCCTCGGATTTATAGGTGATATCCGTCACCCGGTATTTGTCAAAGCTGACAAAGGCATCATTCTCGTTAAAGCTAAAGGAGGGAATGGTTTTTTTAAAGATCAGGGTAACATCGCTGTTGTTGGTCTTATGAATTTTATAGGCTGGGTTAAAGTCAAAGCTGGTGATGAGATTTGGGGCTGAAATAATGACATCATCCACGTCTGAACGGTCGAGAAAGCTCCGGTTATTGTAGAGATCCCGAACGCTGATCTTGATGTAATTGCCAAAGCGGACACTGTTGCTGCCAGCTAAAATAGAAAGATCCTGGGTCTTACGGCTGAGGGACCATTCCTTCCCTGTACCGAGATGATCGATGAGGGAGCTGTATTTATGGGAGCCCACCACCCCGATATGGTTAATGCCGGAATTAACCATGTTGGACAGGGTAAAATCGATGAGCCGGTAGCGGCCGCCAAAGGGGAGGGTGCTGATGCTGCGGTGCTGAAGCAGCTCATTTAAGTCGGTGTTATCCCCATCAATGTTTAAAATAAATCCAATTGTTCGTTTCATTTGAGTATCCCCCTTTAACTAACCATTAATGACGTGGATTTCCGACGGGTTATCGCTGTCTGTGGCCAAAATTCGGGTATCGCCCCGCACGACACCCCGGGAACCAACGATGCAGTTCTCCAGATAGGCACCATCCTCAATGACAGCACCGGTGTGGATAATCGTATTTCGGATAACCGTATTCTTCCCGATAAGAATATCGTGGGAAATGATGGAATGCTCCACCTCACCAAAAATGACGCAGCCATCACAGATGAGGCTATGGGTGACCTTGGCATCCGGTCCTATGAACTGGGGATGCCGACTGGTGTTATTGGAGTAAATTCGGAAATTTCGATCACTTAAATCAAAATTACAGGATTCGTCCAACAGGTCCATATTGGCATCGAAATAGCTTTGAATGGTTCCGACATCCCGCCAATAATCAGAGAAGGTGTAGGCGAAGAGCCGCTTCTTTTCTTCATGAAGCATGGGGATGACATTGTGTCCAAAATCATTTTCAGATTCCGGATTTTCGGCGTCGTCCATGAGGGCTTTACGCAGAACCGGCCAGCTAAAGATGTAAATTCCCATGGAAGCTTGGTTGCTCTTTGGTTCATCGGGCTTTTCCTGGAATTCCTGGATACGCTGGTCATCATTGGTACAGACAATACCAAAACGATTGGCTTCCTCCCAGGGAACATCCATTACGGCAATGGTCAGGTCGGCGGCGCGTTCTTTGTGGAATGCGATCATTTTAGAGTAGTCCATTTTATAGATATGATCACCGGATAAAATAAGGACATACTCGGGGTTGAACTGATCAATGAAGTCAATGTTTTGATAAATGGCATCGGCGGTGCCGTTGTACCAACGGCCACCCTTCTGCCCCATGTAAGGGGGAAGGATGCGGACCCCTGCACCCACTTTGTCCAAGGCCCAGGCACTCCCATCACTGATGTAATTATTAAGAATGTAGGGGCGGTATTGGGTGAGTACCCCTACGACATCGATGTCTGAATTCATGCAGTTACTAAGGGGGAAATCGATGATGCGATATTTCCCCCCAAACAGGACGGCTGGTTTGGCGTTATTAAAGGTCAAAGACCCAAGACGGCTTCCTTGTCCACCAGCTAAAAGCATTGCTACACATTCCGTATTCATGTTGCTTCCTCCCTATTCTTTAATTTTCCAAATTTCTTTTTGATAGTCTGCAATGGAACGATCACTGCTGAAAATACCTGATTTGGCGATGTTGATCGTCGACATGGATAACCATCGGGTCTGATCACGATACACTTGGCTGGAGACCTCCTGGATATCAGCGTAGGAGGCAAAATCCTTCAGTACAAAGTAGGCATCGTTATGGAGCAGCAGGGAATCGTAAATACTCTGGAAGGTTGTCCCATCCAGGAAACCATTAATGAGCTGATTCATAACCTCCTGTACCCGGGGGTCCTGCTCGTAAATGTCCAGTGAACGGTAGCCTCCGTGGGCATTAAAACCAGCGACTTCAACATCGGAAAGGCCAAAGGTGAACACATTGTCCATACCAACGGCTTCTGCAATTTCAATATTGGCACCATCCATGGTGCCCAGGGTCAGGGCACCGTTCATCATGAACTTCATATTACCAGTTCCAGAGGCTTCTTTACCCGCAGTGGAAATTTGTTCAGAAATTTCGGCAGCTGGATAGATAATTTCCGCACTGGAAACATTGAAGTTGGGGACGAACACCACCTTGAGCTTATCGCCCATTTGTGGATCATGATTGATTTTGTGGGCCAAGACATTAATGAGTTTGATAACCTCCTTTGCATAATAGTATGAAGGTGCCGCTTTACCAGCAAAGATAAAGGTTTTAGGCACGATATCCGCATTGGGATTGGAACGCAACTTGTTGTATAGGTGTATGATATGCAGGGCATTGAGCAGCTGGCGTTTGTACTCGTGGATTCGCTTAACCTGAATATCAAAAATAGAGTCCGGATTAAGGATAATGCCCTGATGTTCTTTGACGTATCGGGCGAAACGTTCCTTGTTTTGGCGTTTGACCAGGGCCAGCTTGTTTTTAAATGCCCCATCATTGGCATAGGGCAGAAGGGCTTCCAGGGCAGACAGGTTATTGGCTTCGGTCCAGGAATCCCCAATGGTATCAGTAATGAGGTCCTTCAGATCCGCATCTGCCGCCATGAGGAACCGTCTTGGCGTAACCCCATTGGTCACGGAGTGGAAGCGTTCCGGGAAGACGGCATAGAAATCTTTAAAGGTTTCTTCCCGGAGGATCTTACTGTGGAGTGCCGCCACACCATTGACGGAATGACTGCCGATAATGGCAAGGTGGGCCATGTGGACCTGACCATCCTTCAGGATGGAGATATTGTAATTCCGGGCCTCCTGATCGGGATAGAACCAGTTCATATCATTGACGAAACGTCGGTTGATTTCTTCAATGATTTGATAGACCCGGGGAAGCAGTTCTTTTAGCATATCAATGGGCCATTTTTCCAGTGCTTCTGGAAGCACGGTATGGTTGGTAAAGCTGATGGCACCCACGGTAATGTTCCAGGCATCATCCCAGGCATAGTTTTCTTCGTCAATGAGGATGCGCATGAGCTCCGGAACGCAGAGTGCGGGGTGGGTATCGTTAATATGAATACAAATCTTATCGGCAAAACCATCCATTGAGCCGTTATTATGTTTTTTGTAACGGCGGACGATGCGCTTCAGTCCCGCACAAACGAAAAAGTACTCCTGCTTCAATCGCAGCTGCTGCCCTTCAAAACCGTTATCGCTGGGATAGAGAACCTGGCTGATGGCTTCGGCTTCGGATTTACGCTGCATCGCTTTGATAAAATGGCCTTGATTAAAGGTGTTTAAATCGAAATCCTCCACAGGCTGGGCACTCCAGAGACGCAGGGAGTTCACGGTGTCATTATGATAACCCTTAATGGGGACATCGTAGGGAACGGCCAGGACGGGCTCGTAGTTTTCGTGGATGAAAACCATTTTTTCACCGACCATTTCCGTGCGGACATCCCCCTTGTATTTGACGATCACCGATTTTTCGGGTTTGGCAATTTCAAAGGGATAGCCGTTGCGCAGCCAATTATCGGCAATTTCAACCTGCTCGTTATCCACAATTTTCTGCTGGAACAGGCCGTATTTGTATCGAATACCGTTGCCGTGACCAGGAAAATCCATGGCGGCTGTCGAATCCAGGAAGCAGGCCATCAGACGGCCTAAACCCCCGTTGCCCAGGGCCGGATCGTGTTCCCGCTCTTGAATTTTTTCATAGTCCAATCCAAGCTCCCCCAGGACATCGGGGACAATGACATCCCATCCCAGATTATTGATGTAGGAGCGCAGCAGGCGGCCAATGAGGAATTCAATGGAAAAGAAGTAAATCTGCTTATCCGGATTGGTGCGGTTACGGCTGTTATTTTCCGCCCACTCCGCAGAGATGGTTTCCATGACCAGTTCGGCCAACGCATCATATTGGTTTTGAGTGGAGGATTCAGCAAATTTTTCACCTGAAACCTCTTCAACCTTTTTAATAAAGGCATCCTTAAAAATGGCTTTCTCCTTGGCAAGTGCTTTTCCAGTTAGTGTGTGTGTGTTTTTTGTCATTACTAATCCTTTCAGTGTTTCCGTGTCCCTTTAGAAGGGGATTTGGATGTATTTTTAACCGTCGTTCGACTACGGCTTTTGCCAGTAGATTTTGGAACAACAGGTTTTAGCACAAGGGCAGCTGACGGCGGAATATTCAGCGTCAGACTGCATGGTTGATTATGATAGGGGAGCTGATCTGTCCCCTTGGCAGTTTTTTTGATTTTAAAATCTGTTCCGCCATATTGAGCTTCATCACTATTGAAGACCAAGCGGTAGGTTTTATCTTCAGGGACACCAATACGGTAGTCCGTGTAGGCCTGGGGGCAGAAATTAATGAGGATGATGAGATCATCATTCGGCTGATTACCCATACGTCTAAAGATAAGAATACTTTGACCAGCATTATCCGCATCAATCCACTGGAAGCCATCCCAGCCATGGTCTTTTTCCCAAAGGGCCTTTTCCCTGGCATAAAATTTATTTAAGGCCTTGATATAGATCTGAGTAGCCTGATGCTTTTCATATTCCAGTAAAAACCATTCCAGGGATTCATAATAACGCCATTCTGTAAAGGGAGCGAATTCATTCCCCATAAAGGAGAGCTTCTTTCCTGAATGGAAATACATGTAGGCATAGAGTAAACGGAATTGATCGAACTTCATATCATAGGAGCCGAACATTTTGTCCACAATGGATTTTTTGCCATGGACGACCTCGTCATGGGATAAAGGAAGGACGAAGTTTTCGCTAAAGGCATAGGCCATGGAAAAGGTAAGCTTAGAGTGAAAGTCATTTCTGCAATAGGGGTCGGTTTCCATGTAAGAGAGGGTATCATGCATCCAGCCCATGTCCCACTTTTGATTAAAGCCCAAGCCGCCCTGGTCTACAGGCCAGCTGACCATGGGATAAGCTGTGGATTCTTCCGCCGACATGATCGCAAAGGGAAAATTTTTGAAAATGGCGGTGTTTAGGCGTCGCAAGAAATCAACGGCCTCCAGACTATCGTTGCCGCCATTTTTATTTCGGCGGTAATCATCATCGTAGCCGTAGTTGAGATAAATCATACTGGCGACCCCATCGATACGCAGGCCATCAATATGGTATTCTTCAAACCAGTAGTAGGCGTTGGAAATGAGGAAATTGACGACTTCGGGCTTGGCGTAGTCAAATTCCATGGTTCCCCATTGGGGGTGCTCCGTTGCTTCGTAGAGATTGGTACCATCAAGCTTATACAGTCCGTGGGCATCCTTACAAAAATGGCCGGGAACCCAGTCCAGAATAACGGCGATTCCCGCCCGATGGAGGGCATCCACTAAACCCATGAATTCCTGGGGCGTACCGTAGCGGCTGGTGGGGGCAAAGTAGCCCGTGAGCTGATAGCCCCAGGAGCCATCAAAGGGATGCTCCATCACCGGCATAAATTCCACATGGGTATAGTGCAGTGCTTTGAGGTAGGGGACTAATTGCTCTGCGATTTCAGTGTAGGATAACAGGCTGCCATCCTCGTGGGTCCGCCAGCTGCCCAGATGCATTTCATAAATATTGATGGGGCCGGGGGACTGTCCTTTTTTCTTCCGGGCGGAGAGCCAGGCCTGATCCTTCCAGGTATAGCCCTTGAGGTCCCAGAGAACCGATGCTGTTTTAGGCTTGACTTCACAGTGGATGCCATAGGGGTCAGCCTTAAAGGCCAGTTCGCCATCGCAACGGGTGATACAATATTTGTATAAATCCCCCATGGATAATTGATCAGTCACTAATTCCCAAACCCCGCCGGAATCATCTAGGAGGATCATGGGATGGCTCTCAGGGTCCCAATGATTAAAATTGCCCACAAGGGATACAGCCTGGGCATGGGGAGCCCAGAGCCGAAAGACCACACCGGTTTTGGTGGGGTGTGCACCGAAGAAATCATAGCTTTTGAAATAATTCCCTTCATGAAAGAGGTGTAAAGCGGTTTTCCTGTCCATTTCTATCCTCCTTGGGTTAAATATTGGTAAAATTTTGTTTAACAATAGTAATATATCGTCTTCAATATAGATATTCTACCATATAAAGTTGTATTTTGGTATCAAATGATCCATTTTACATCAATTATATTTACCATTGTTCAGAGCGCTCCCTATTTTTGAAATAATCCTGCCAATAAACATTTATTTTACTGCCAATATTTAGGATAACGCATATAAAGTAAATGGCGACCAATAGGGCGAAAAGGCCTCCAAGGCTGCCGTAGAGCATGGTGTAACGGGAAGAATGGTCAACAAAGATGACGAAAATGCGAAAAACCATGAGCATTCCAACCGTGGCGAGAATGGCACCCGGAAGACTTTCTTTAAAGGAGCTTCTTTTTGTGGGTGCCAAGGTATAAATACAGTCCAGTAGCAAGATGGTAATCAATACGGCTAAACAAAAGGAAATCAGCTTTGTTAAAAAAGCACTGGCAATCGCCAGACCTAAAGCATTCAGGAGGTGGGTACTTACGTCACTGAGAAGGACATAGCTTGTCACGATAAAAATTAAAGCGATACCAAAAAGAAGGGTGATGGCAAAGGCTAAAAGCCAGATTTTAGGGAGGCTTCTCCGCTCTTCACAGCCATAGCTTTGATTAATACCAACCATAATGGCCCGGGCGGCCATGCTGGCAAAAATAAAGGTCAGTATGGGGAGCAGAACGTTATTGTCTTTAATATTATTCTCTAGTATTACAGTCAGATTGACCACATAATCGTAGGATAATTGGGGCAGATAGGCCCTTAAAAATTCAAAAAGATACTGATCGAAGTGGACAATAATCTTACCAACAAAGTTAATGAGGAAAAGAACCATGGGGAAGAAGGCCAACAAAAAATAGAAAGCCATCTGGGTGCAAACCCCTAAAAAGTCGGTATCATATAAATCATCAATGATATAAAGAACGGAATCTTTGATGGCTTCCAGATTAACGTTTTTTTTCATGGGAGATTCCTCCTGCATCTTCAAAATAAAGGTTCACTACACTGCCAAAGATCAGAACCAAGCTGATACAATAGATGACAATAATAAAGGAAAAGGGTCCTTCAAAAATAAGGGTTAAGCTATGAATATCAAAATAATTCTGAATAAAGCCATCATAAGAAAGGGTGACGCACAACCAGCCCAAGCTAACAAAGATACTACCGGGCAATGCACTTAGAAAAGAGAGGCGTTTGGGCGGCGCATACATATAAAGCAGGGTCAGGGTCAATGCCAGATAAGCGGCAATCAGAATGAGGGAAAAAAGGCGCCAATAACGAATGAGGAGTGTTCCAAGACTCATGTATTCAAAGGCAGAGGTTATGATTTTTTGGGTAAATAAATACAGGGCAATGAAAACCAAAAAGAGGGCAATGAAAAACAAGAGATAAACAAAGCCGAGTTCCCATAAGACTAAGTAATTCCGGGTTTCAGGGACGCCCATTACTTTGGTAATGGTGATGATGAGTGATCGGACAGCGGAGACCGAAAGATGAAGAATTAGAAACCCGAAAACAAGATTGCTCCAGGCAGAGGTTTGGGGACCATTGGCGTTGTGGCTGGCCGTTTCAATCAGTGGCATTAGAAAAGACGGCAACAGTGATTGAAGGGTATTTAATACCCGGTCATTTAAATCTGCGAAAAACCAATTCACTAAATTATAAACCAACATAACCAAGGGAATGAAGGCCAAAAGAACGGTATAGGATAGCTGTGCAGCATAATTTAACAGCCGATTCTCTTTAATTTGTCCAGAGACAAAAGTTAAAATATTTTTGAATTCATCCATGATGATGATACTCCTATGATGTAGTGTCTTTATTATAACACGTTTTCAATTCATGGAACAAGTCATTATTGAAAAGCGTTAAATTTAAAAAGACAAGGAATAAAAAGAAGCAGGCAGCCAATAATAATGGCGGCCTGCTGTCGGTATTTATTCAGCAATTGGCGTTGGTTCAGCGGAAGTAGATTCCGTGGGTGCTGTTTCGTTGACCGTCGTGGCACCATCAACGGCTGAGCCTTGTTTATTCACTATATCCTGCCAAGTGGTGGTTGTCCAATCAACAGTACTGCTATATCCTGTGATATTAACAATACGCTGACTGATTTCCTGGAGGGTATCGGAGGGAACATACGCACTATCCCCGTATAAATAGCCATGAAGGACTTTTGCGTTGTCTGCCAGGGTGGTCGGAATGACATAAGAGACCCCATCGATTAAATCAGTGGTATTGACGCTATCAAAGGGCAGTCGGCTATTAAGAATATTTTTGTTCTCAAGGGATAAAAACGCCTGGGCATAGGTGCTCATTTCCTGTAAGGTGAAAGAGGAGGTAACGTAAGGATAAACCTTACCCATTAAGTTGATGGCTGTCAACAGGTCAACATTCATGGCCTTTTCAGCAATTTGCTGAACCACCTCCCGCTGCCGCTCGGTTCGGCCGTAGTCACTGTCGCTATAGCGATTGCGGCAGAAGGCCAATGCCTGTACACCAGTGAGGTGCTGGATGCCGGTCCCCTCAATAAAGGGATCGGATTTTTTCACCTTGTCATTGACATCGTAGATGTACTGATTGGTCCAGTAAAGGACATCTTCACTGGAAATATTAACATCGACACCACCCAGGGCATCCACCGTATCCACCAGACAGTCAAAATTAACAACCACATAGTCACGAATATTTAAATCAAAGTTTTCATTCAGCGTTTGGACGGCCAGCTGTGCACCGCCGTAATCATAAGCGGCATTGATTTTTTCGTAGGAAACGTTTTTAGAATCTGTTTCTGGAATTCGAACCATTAAATCCCGCATCACTGAAATGATTTTCACATCTCCTGTTTCAAAGTTAATGCTAGCAATCATAATCGTGTCGGAGCGGTCGCCATCCACATCATCCCGGCCATCCACACCGAAAAGCGCAACATTCAAAATTTTTTCGTTGGAATCAAGGAGGCTGTTAATGCTGAGCTTAGAATCATCAATGCTCGCGCCTGAAATACTATTAAAGATACTAAAACCGTAGACAGCGGTACTGCCAATGACAACCATTAATAAGGCCAATATGATTGAAATGACTTTTTTCTTAAGGGTCATACAAAGTCCTTTCTGAATTCCTTGTTCTTTTCTTAAATAATTAGCTTTATAATAATAGCATAAAAAGATACAAAAAAGATACAATTTATTTTAAATTAAGAAAATTATTAGACAATAGGTCTTCTGTAAAGTATAATAATACCGGATTATTCGAAAATGTATCACAAGAAGGAGAACCATGAAAGTATTCATCACAGGGAGCAACGGCCAATTGGGCCGGGAGCTGTCACGGCAGCTTCAAGCAAAGTGTATTGATTATAGTGGATATGATATTCCAGAGTTGGATATTACCAACAAAGAACAGACTGCGGCGCTGATTCAAAAAGAAGCGCCGGATATTATCATTAATTGCGGCGCCATGACCAATGTTGATGGTTGTGAAAGCAATGGTGTTGGTGCAGAACGTGTTAATGCCGATGGACCAAAGAATTTAGCAGAAATCGCAAGGGATCTGGATCTGGTTTTGGTTCAGGTATCCACGGATTATGTTTTTGATGGCGAGGGAATCTCGGTTAATGGAGCGAAACGCCCCTATGAGGAAACAGATGCCATTGATCCCCAAACCGTTTATGGGGTGAGCAAGGCGCACGGTGAAGCCTATGTGTCAGAAATTACACCGAAGCATTTCATCGTTCGCACGGCGTGGTTGTATGGTGATGGTAATAATTTTGTGAAAACCATGTTGCGTTTAGCAGAAAGTCACGATCATATTACGGTAGTAGCAGACCAGATTGGGTCTCCTACCAGTACGGTGGACTTAGCAACAGCAATTTTGAACCTGATCGAAACAAAGGCTTATGGCACGTATCATGCTACCTGCGAAGGTCAATGCAGCTGGTATGATTTCGCCAAAAAGATTTTTGAGCTCTGTGACATTGATATCCAGGTGGATCCAGTGAGCTCTGAGGAATATGTCAGCCCGACACCGAGGCCGAAGTACTCCGTACTAAAAAACAAGGGACTCAGTGATTTGGGAATCAACACCTTCAGACCCTGGGAGGATGCTCTGGTCGAGTATCTGGACTGGCTGAAGAATAAGCAAATTTAAGGAGGAGAATATGAAAGGCATTATTTTAGCGGGGGGTTCTGGAACGCGATTATATCCCATTACCCGTTCGGTATCCAAGCAATTATTACCGATTTATGATAAACCGATGATTTACTATCCTTTATCCACCTTGATGTTAGCGGGGATTAAGGATATACTGATTATCTCAACACCAGTGGACCTGCCCATGTTTGAACGGTTGTTCGGGACAGGGGAAGAACTGGGATTGAAATTCACCTATAAGGTCCAGGAGGCCCCCAATGGTTTGGCCGAGGCCTTTATTATTGGTGAAGAATTCATTGGAGATGATAAAGTCGCTCTAGTTTTAGGGGATAATATTTTTTATGGACAGGGCTTTACCCAGTCTCTAAAGGCAGCATCCGAGCTTAAAAACGGAGCCATGGTCTTTGGGTATCCGGTTACTGATCCAGAACGCTACGGCGTGGTGGAATTTGCGGAGGATGGCAGTGTCATCTCCCTGGAGGAAAAGCCCGAAAAGCCTAAATCCAATTTTGCAGTGCCGGGGTTATATTTCTATGACAATGATGTCGTGGAAATCGCTAAAAACATTAAGCCATCTGCCCGGGGTGAGCTGGAAATCACAACAGTCAATGAAACTTATTTAAAACGCGGGGATTTGAAGGTAGAGCTGTTCAGTCGCGGTATGGCGTGGCTGGATACTGGCACTCACGACAGCCTGATCGAAGCCTCTAATTTTGTTGAAACCATCCAAAAACGCCAGGGACTCTATGTCTCCTGCGTTGAGGAAATAGCCTATAGCCGTGGTTTTATCGACGGAAAGCAGTTAGTAAAGTTGGCTGAGCCCATGAAAAAAACAGCCTATGGGCAGTATTTGTTGCGATTGGTTAAGGAAGAGGTATAATGGGAATCGAAGTTGTAAAAACAAAAATTGATGGTTTGGTCATTGTCAAGCCCCAGGTGTTTGGAGATGATCGGGGCTATTTTATGGAAACCTACAATCAAAAGGTTTTTGAGGATGCCGGACTTGATATGGTCTTTATCCAGGATAATGAGTCGAAGTCTAAAAAGGGTGTCCTTCGGGGGCTTCACTTCCAACGGAAGTTTTCCCAGGGGAAGCTTGTGCGCTGTACCCAGGGGGCTGTGTGGGATGTCGGCGTTGACCTGCGAAAGGGCTCTAAGACCTATGGACAATGGGAAGGCGTCACCTTGAGTGCGGATAATAAAACCATGTTTTACATCCCTGAAGGCTTTGCCCACGGCTTCGTGGTGCTCACTGACGAAGCAACCTTTAATTATAAATGTACAAACCTCTACGCTCCGGAATACGACGGTGGTATTCGTTGGAATGACCCCGATGTCGGGGTAGAATGGCCCATCGATGGGGTAGGGGAATTATTGTTATCAGACAAGGATCAAAAACAACCCTTTTTGAAGGAAATTAAAGATACTCTGGAATTTTAGAGAATGATAAAGGAGAATGTGTTGAAAACAGTTTTAGTTACAGGTGGTGCCGGATTCATTGGCTCCAATTTTGTCAAATATATGCTTGATCAGCATCCCGATTATTTAATTGTTAATCTGGACGCGCTCACCTATGCTGGGAATTTAGAAAATTTATCAGATATTGAAGAAAATCCAAATTATGTTTTTGTCAAGGGTGATATAGCAGATCGTGATTTTATCGCCACTTTATTTAGTGAGTACACCTTTGATTATATCGTGAACTTTGCAGCAGAATCCCATGTGGACCGCAGTATTGAGAATCCTGAAATTTTCGTGCAGACCAATATTCTGGGAACCCAGGTGCTTTTGGCAGCGGCCAAGGATGCCTGGCAGACTGGGAAAGATGCCGATGGCTATCCAACCTATAAGGATGACGTAAAATACCTTCAGGTCTCCACCGATGAAGTTTACGGCGCCCTTGGTAAGACTGGGATGTTTACAGAAACCACACCCATTCAGCCCAATAGTCCCTACTCTTCATCAAAAGCTGGTGCAGATTTATTGGTCCGTGCCTATCGGAACACCTTTAAATTCCCTATGAACATTACCCGTTGCTCCAATAACTATGGACCCTATCAGTTCCCGGAAAAGCTCATTCCACTGATGATTTCCAATGTGTTGGATTTGAAAAACCTCCCGATTTATGGGGATGGTATGCAGATTCGGGATTGGCTCCACGTCAAGGATCATTGCAGCGGTATCGATACCGTGCTTCATCAGGGGCGTTTAGGTGAAGTGTATAATATTGGTGGGAATAATGAAAAGGCCAATATTCAGATTGTCGATCTGATCTTAGAAAATGTGAAGGCGAAGCTGGATGCTGATTCTTACACGGGGATTACAGTTGACACATCTAAGATGAATGATGACCTAAAAATCCACGTGGAGGATCGCCTGGGCCATGACCGGCGTTATGCCATCGATAACACGAAGATTACCACCGAACTAGGATGGGAGCCCTCCTATACCTTCGAAGAAGGGATTGTTGAGACCATTGAATGGTACTTGAACAACCAAGACTGGGTCGCCCAGGTGAAATCCGGTGGGTATCAGGAATATTACGATAAGATGTATTCGAAGAAATAAGTAAGATACAATTAAATGATTGCTGCCGCTGGTCTTTGCAAAAAGTATATACAGCGGCAGCGTTATTTTTAGAAGGGATAATATGATTAAAGATTTTCTATCCTTTTTTAGGGATTTATATAAAAATCGAAAACTATTGATTCAGTTTTCAGTCAATGATTTTAAAGCAAAATATGCAGGCTCCTTTTTTGGAGTCTTTTGGGCGTTTTTCACACCGATGGTAACTATTGCTGTGTATTGGTTCGTATTTGAAAAAGGCATGAAGGCAGGGATGACAGACGGAAGTATCCCTTTCATTATTTATTTGGTTACGGGAATTATTGTATGGTTCTTTTTTTCGGACACTATATTATCAGCTACAAATTGTTTCCGAGATTATAGTTATCTTGTGAAAAAAGTCGTTTTTAACTTTAAAGTTCTTCCGACTGCTAAGTTATTGTCGAATCTTTATACACACATTTTTTTTATAGGGATAGCTTTTCTTTTGACAAGTCTTTATGGTTTTTACCCATCATTGTATAGCCTACAGATTTTATATTATTTGTTCTGTTTGATTGCTATCTTAACAGGAATTACTTGGATAACAGCTTCAATTCAGCCTTTCTTTTCAGATATTACAAACTTGATTGGAATTATTTTGCAAGTGTTGATGTGGGGAACACCTATTTTATGGAGTATAAATCAGTTTCCGAGTGAGTACCATTTATTGTTTAAGTTAAATCCACTAATGTATATAGTACAAGGATATCGTGAATCTTTTCTAAGCCAAGGTTGGTTTTGGCAGCACGGAGAAATGACAGTGTATTTTTGGATAGTTACTCTTGTCATGCTTTTATTGGGATCCTTAATTTACAATAAAATGAATCCACATTTTTCAGATGTGCTATAAAATGGAGTCAAGAAATGTCAAATGAAATTATAAGAGCTAGCCATATACAAAAAATATATCAATTATACAAAAAGCCAAAAGACCGATTGAAAGAAGCTTTTTCTTTAACTCGCAAAAATTATCATTCTGATTTTTACGCTTTACAGGATATTAATTTTACTATCAGAGAGGGAGAGTGCTTTGGTATTATTGGTAAAAATGGTTCCGGCAAATCAACATTATTAAAAATAATTACGGGAGTTTTATCGAAAACATCAGGCAATTTAGAAATTAATGGAAGAATATCTGCCCTCCTTGAGTTAGGAGCCGGTTTTAATCAGGAATACACAGGAATTGAAAATATCTATTTAAATGGAGATATTATGGGGTTTAGTCGGGAAGAGATTGCAGAAAAAGTACCGACTATTCTAGAATTTGCGGATATTGGGGATCATGTATATCAGCCCGTAAAAACTTATTCAAGCGGAATGTTTGTCAGATTGGCCTTTGCATTAGCTATCAATGTAGAGCCTGAAATTTTAATCGTAGATGAAGCACTGAGTGTTGGTGATGCTTTTTTTCAGTTGAAGTGTTATAAAAAGTTTGCAGAATTTAAAGAAAAAGGAAAGACGATTGTATTTGTAACCCATGATTTAAGTAGTGTCATTAAATATTGCGACCGCGTAATGGTTATCAACAACGGTGAGCAGGTTGCACTTGGATCTTCACGAGAAATGGTAGACTTGTACAAAAAGATTTTAGTTAATCAAAACGATAATGATGTAAGAGAACAAGAGCAAATAGTGGAGAAAAATTTGTCTTCAAATATTGCTCTGTCAAAAAAAATACTGGAGTATGGAACGAAGGATGCAGAGATTGTAGATATTCGCTTTGAGGATGCCCAAGGCAATGCTTGTCAGCAAATTGAAAAATTCAATGAAATCAGTTTTTGCTTTAAGGTAAAATTTCATAAAGAAATTCACAATCCTATTTTTGCGTTTACCATAAAGAATGTAAAAGGTTCAGAAATTTGTGGAACCAATAATATGTCGGAAAAAATGAATGGGTTTGTAGCATCTAGGGGGGATGTATACGAAATATCTTTTACTCAAAAGATTCCGCTTCAAAGCGGGTACTATTTTATTTCGTTAGGATGTACAGGTCTTGATCAATTAGGTAATCTAGTAGTATATCATCGCTTGTATGATGTTGCAGAAATATCAGTGATGTCTGATAAAACGACAGTAGGTTATTTTGATTTGGATTCAAAAGTAAGTATTCAAAAGAGTGTGGAAAGCAATTAAAAAATGAATAATATGGAAAAAATCCGAAAAATTTTTATAGCGAGTAAGATATGTGCACGCAAAGTTAAAAGGTATTCAAACAGAAAGAAAAAAGAATGGTCGCTTCGGAAGATTTACAGAGATCAAAGCTGCTGCAAAATAAAATTCTCAATTGTGATGCCTGTTTATAATGTGGAAATAAAATGGCTTAGTAAAGCAATTGAGTCAGTTCAAAGACAAATTTATCCTAATTGGGAACTATGTATTGTGAATGATTGTTCCACAAAGGAGGGGGTTGCAGAATTTCTGGAAACAATTATGTCAGATCGGATAAAAATCCGAAATCTTGATAAAAACGTGGGTATTTCGGAGGCAAGCAATATAGCAGCAAGTATGGCCGATGGAGATTATATTTTGCTCATGGATAATGATGATGAAATCACAATTGATGCTCTATATGAGTTTAAGAAAGCAGTAGATCAAGATAATCCAGATATAATCTATAGTGATCAAGATATGATCGATATAATGGGCCATAGAAGTAATCCCTTATGTAAACCAGATTGGTCCTATGATCTACTCCTTAGTCAGATGTATATGGGACATCTGGTTGGATTGAAGCGGACACTTTTCGAAAAGGTCGAAGGCTTTAAAAGCGAGTATAACGGAAGTCAAGATTATGATTTGATTTTAAGATCGATAGAAGAGACTACAAATATTTATCATATTCCTAAAATTCTTTACTCATGGCGAGCATTGCCTACATCAACTTCGGTCAACCCAAATGCCAAACCATATTCTCAGATTAGTGGCAAACAGGCGGTTCAAGATCATTTAAATCGAAAATATGGAATCGGGAAAGCAAGGGTTAATGAGCTGGATCGGTTTTTTATGTATGATGTTGAATATGAAATAGAAGGATATCCCCAAGTTGCAATTGTTATCCCTATGCGAGATCAAACGGAGATGACTCGAAATTGTATCAAGAGTATTATTGAAAAAACAACATACAAAAACTACGAGATACTTTTGATTAATAATCGATCTGAGGAAAAAACTACTGCTCAATATCTCTTTGAGTTACAAGAGTCATCACTTCCAGTTAAGGTTATTGACGCAAATATCCCATTTAATTGGTCGAAACTCAATAATATTGGCATAAAAAATAGTCAGGCCGATGTTTTTGTATTTTTAAATAATGATACAGAAGTTATTGAAGGAAGATGGTTAGAGCGTATGGTGGCAAAAGTAACTCAGGATGGAGTAGGTGTAGTTGGTGGTTTGTTATTGTATGAGGACAGGACAATACAACATGCAGGGGTTGTGGTTGGGATGAACGGATGGGCGGATCACGTATATAAAGGAGCACCGATTGAACATACAGGAACGCCATTTATTTCGCCATTACTTGTTCGGAATGTATCCAGTGTTACGGGTGCTTGTATGGCGATTAGCCGTCGTACCATTGAAAAAATTGGTCTCTTTAATGAACGTTTTCTCATCTGTGGCAGCGATGTTGAGTTATGCTTAAGAGCACTAGGAATGGGGTTGCGAAATATTGTGGATCCTATGGTGCGGCTCTATCATTTTGAGTCGAAGAGTAGAGATGCGTCAAATGTACCCAATTCTGATTTTAAACTATCCGACCATTTTTATGGGAAAATGCGAACTGAGGGGGATCCGTTTTTTAATGAGCAATTAGATTCCTTTTGTATGATTCCAACAAGGAGAAAAAACTGTTGAGTAAAATTGAAACAAAAATTGCGGAAATTAATCCATATCATTTTCGAAAGGGAATGTATCCAAGAAAAAGACTCAATATACTTTTACCGTCTATTAACCCAGAGCATGTGTTTGGTGGAATTGCAACAGCACTCAAGTTTTTTGATGTAGCGGCAAAATGTGGAGGGTTTGACAAAAGAATTATTTTAGTGGATGCAGAACCTTCAAAGGAAGCTGAAAAAAATTATAAGCAGGTTTACCGTTTTGTACAGTGTAAAGAAGAGTGTGATGATCGAAACCAAATCATTTCCTATGTTCATCGGGATCCTTATGGTATCCTAGTATCTCCCAATGACTTCTTTATTGAAACTGGATGGTGGACTGCCTATTGTCTGCAAGAGGCGTTAAATATTTTTTCATTGAATGGTGGGGAATACAAACATCCTATTATTTATCTTATCCAGGATTTTGAACCAGGTTTTTATCCTTGGTCCAGTAAATATGTGCTGGCAGATTCCACATATCGGGATAGACATAAACAGATTGCTGTTTTTAATTCATACCAATTGATGGATTTTTTTAAGGTAAGAAATTATGTTTTTGAGAAGGAATATTGTTTTGACCCGGTATTCAATAGCGGATTGCGTCAATATATTGAAAAAAAGAAGCGTAAAGAACAAGCTATAAAAAAGAAACAAATCTTAATTTATGGGCGTCCAGGAACGCCACGGAATGCTATGGAAATTATTGTACAGTCCTTAAAAATATGGGTTGGAAAACAAAGTGATATTCAATCTTGGATTATTTTATCTGCTGGAGAATCCTTTGAAGAAATTGATCTTGGGAAAAAGATGTTTTTAAAATCATTGGGAAAGCTAACTATTGATCAGTATGCAAAGTTGTTAGATGAATCTTATGCTGGTATCTCTTTAATGGTATCACCACATCCTAGTTATCCTCCTTTAGAGATGGCAACTTTCGGCGTCAGAACGCTCACTAATCAATTTGAGAATAAGGATTTAAGTAGCTTTAGTCCTTTTATTACATCTGTGCAAGTAAGACCGCAGGCTATCGCAAACCAACTAGAAGAGATTTGTTGTACATATAAGCCAGTGGTTGATGAGATACCAATTAATATGACTTATTATGAAAGTAGAGATGCATTTCCATTTATGCCAGAGTTGGTGAATTTATTGGAGGAGAAATCGTGGTAGAATTGATTGGTAATGTCAAAGTAGATTATTGTTTTTATTCAGGAAAAGATGATTATAGTGATGGAGATATTGAGAATGAAATCCTGGAAATAGTTAAGAATAATACGGAAGAGGAACTTGAGATTGTTATTGCGAAGGATAATCGTTGGCCGGTTCTGTACCATCTTTCTTTGGTCAGGCAAAATATTCTGGAGTGGTATCCTTTTGAAAAAAATGCTGAAATATTGGAGATTGGAGCAGGATGTGGTGCGATTACTGGAGTTTTGAGCAGAAAGGCCAGTGAAGTAACCTGTAATGAATTATCCAAACGGCGGTCTCTAATCAATGCATACCGAAATCAAGATTGTGAGAATATTAAAATATTGGTAGGGAATTTTAATGATGTATGCTTTGAAAAACAATACGATTATATCACTTTGATTGGGGTATTTGAATATGCACGATATTATACAGTAGGGGATAGTCCATATACAGATTTTCTGAAGCGTATAAAAAAATTATTGAAACCTCAGGGGAAAATCCTTATGGCTATTGAAAATAAATTCGGGCTTAAATATTGGGCAGGTGTGCGTGAAGACCATACAGGAGTGTTTTTTGATGGCATAGAAGGTTATCATGCTACGGACAGTAAGGTGAGGACTTTTTCAAAAATTGAGTTGGAAGACATTATTGTTAAAGCAGGGTTTTCTCATTGTGAGTTCTTTTACCCCCATCCCGATTATAAATTTCCAAGGATAATTTTTTCCGAAGATTGTCTTCCAAAAGAGGAGGACTTAACCTGTAGCTTAGACCAGTATGATAATAGTCGCATGTATTTGTTTAATGAGACAGCGGTTTATAAGAATATTTTGGCATCTAAAGTTTATCCGTTTTTTGCAAATTCATTTTTAATTGAAATTGGAGTTTAACATTGAAAAAAATATATTCTAAAATCACGAGAGAAAGAAAGCGACAATTTCAAACAGAGACGGCGATATTCATGGATAGTAAAGGAAAGAAAATTGTAATCAAACGAGCAATTCATAAAGAAGGCGAAGTCCATATTGCCAAAATGCTGGAGTATTATACACAGACAAACGAATTTGGAAAAAGTAACATAGCTGCATGTAAGGAAGTTAGTAATGGCATTGCTTTTGATTATATAGAGGGTATCAGCATCTATGAATTGATATTGAAAGCTCTGGAAGACGGAGATAAATTTGCAGTACTCCATATTTTGAAAGTTTACCTTGAGGTTTTTGAAAAAGTACATATGGAGACTGTTCCATTTCAAGTAGAAGATGGATTCACAGATCTCTTTGGAAATTTATTATTGGTGGACGAGTTGCCGGCCTCACGGATGGTCAACATTGATTTATCTTTTGATAATATTATGCAAAGGGAAAACGGGGAGATGGTCATTATTGACTATGAGTGGATCTGTGATTTTCTGGTACCTTTAGGCTTTGTCAAATATCGTGCTCTTAATGCATTACTAGCAAAGCACCATAATTTGGTAATGACCTTATTTGATAAGATCGAAGTCTATCAAATATTTGGAATCACAAGAGAAGAACAGCGAATCTATGCTAGTATGGAACAAGCTTTTTTAGATAAAGTATTGGGTGTAAATAGTTCAAGTGCTTTAAATTCATATAAGAAGAGTGTGATAGATATTCAAAGATTAGTAGATGGTGTAGAAGATCATTTGCAAGTATTTTATGATACAGGAAATGGGTTTAATGCTGAACAAAAAGAGACTTATGCCTATAAAGGAGAGGATAAAGAGATCGTATTGTCCATAGACTTGAAGAAAATCGATGGACTAAAATTATTACGTATTGATCCTGTGGAGAAGGCATCACTTATGGCGATAGAGTACGTAGAAATTGGAGATGAATTAGAAACAGCTTTCACTTTAGAATCATCTGATTGTTTATTAACTAATGGAACTAAGATTGAAGGAACACTATGGGCATTTGATACAGAGGATCCACAAATAATTATTGATTTAGGTGATACAATGGTCACTCGATTAGAATTAAGAATGAAGATTATATCGAGTGACTTATCTATAATTAAGCCTTATATTAATAGTCTGAAAAATTCAAATAAAAAGTACGCTGAAATTTGTATGCGGCAACAGAAAATTATTGATCAGCAGGACTACCAGTTGCGTCATTTTGGAAAACTTCTCGATATTGATCGTGTGGTGACAAGTTGCTATCGGAGATTGAAGGGAAGAAGAAAACGATAGTGAGAATTCTTTGAGAGGATATACTTTGAAAATAAAAAAGAACCATAATATCTGTTATAGAATTGATAAAATCACACATATTGATGAAAAAATTGAAGTGAAAGGGTGGGGAATAGATACTGAAGACTTACAATCTGTATCGCTTTCTGTTGTTGGAGAATCTTCAGATGGCATAAAATTTCAGAAAGAGTATCGAAATGATGTTTTGGATTTTCTGGGTTTAAGTATTGAGGAACCAGTAGGTTTTACAATTTATTTTGATAAAAATTGGTTCAAGTATAAAAAAAAGTTTATACTGAGAATGCGTTCAGAAAATAATCAACAAGATATTTATATTAAATTAAATAGAGATATAGATTTAAGAAATGGAAAAAAAATCCCTTTTATTCAAGGAGTAATACGTGGATATTATTATTTACAGAGACACGGTGTCAAACCATTTGCAAATCGTCTCTATATAGAACTAATCGATCGCTGTGGACAAAAGTATAACCACTGGATAGTGCAGAACGAACCTCCAGAAAAATCTGTTCGTCCCTTTAAAAAAAATCCTCTTATTTCAATTCTTGTACCGATATATAATGTGAAACTGGAATGGCTAGTGGAGTGTATTGAATCTGTTTTGAATCAAAGTTATACAAACTGGGAGCTTTGTTTGGTAGATGATTGCTCAGATTTTAGAGATATCCAACCTTTACTTGAGAAATACCACCAAAAAGACAAACGAATTAAGGTGAAATTTCGAAAAGAAAATGGCCATATTTCACGAACATCTAATGATGCGCTGTCCATGGCAAATGGCGAGTTTGTCGGATTGTTAGATCATGATGATACTCTTGCTCCTTTCGCATTGGAAAGCATAGTCGAATGTATAAACAAGAATAAAGATGTAGATATAATGTATAGCGATGAAGATAAAATCAATCACAGAGGAAAACGATGTCAAGCTTTTTTTAAACCAGATTGGTCACCAGATACGCTGCTTTCCCAAAATTATATTTGTCATTTTCTGGTTGTAAGAAGAAAAATAGTTAATGATGTTGGCGGTTTTGCAATAGGTTTGGAAGGTGCTCAAGATTATGACTTGATTTTAAAATGTACAGAGAGGACAACTAAAATTGAACATATTCCACAAATCCTGTATCATTGGCGGATGATAGAAGAATCAACAGCAGTGAACCCAGAGTCAAAGATGTATGCTTTTGACGCAGGCAAAAAGGCACTTGAAAATACATTTAAAAGAAGGGGAAAGAACGTTGTTGTCAAAAAAGGGAATGCTCTCGGAACATACATTCCCTATTATACAGTTGAGACAAATCCAAAGATTTCAATTATTATTCCAACGCGAGATCATGCAGCGGATGTAAAGTTATGTATTGAATCACTGCTCAGAACAATAAATTATGATGATTTTGAAATAATTGTAGTGGATAATAACAGTGTTGAGCAAGAAACCTTTGAATTGTTCAAGTATTATGAAAAATACTTGGGGAACGCTTTCAAAGTTTTGCGTATAGAAATTCCATTTAATTATTCTAAGCTTAATAATCAGGCAGTTAGACAAGCTACGGGAGATTATATTGTTTTTTTAAATAATGATATTGAAATATTTACCCCTCATTGGCTAGAAATTATGTTAGGGTATGCCGCTCAGGAACATATTGCAGCAGTTGGTGCAAAGTTGTTATATGATGACAAAACAATCCAGCATGCAGGGGTAGTTCTTGGATTGGGGGGAGGATTTGAGTCAGAAGGAGTTGCGGGTCACGGGCATAAAGGATACGCGGTCACAGAGCACGGTTACTTTAACAAATTAGATATAGTTGCAAATTATAGTGCCGTTACTGCTGCATTTTTGATGATAGAAAAAGATAAATTTTTTGCTGTCAATGGTTTTGATGAAGAAAATTTGCCAGTAGCCTTTAATGATGTTGATTTGTGTATTAAGTTGTTGAGAAAAGGATACTATAATGTGTGTTTGCCTAATGTTAGTGCAGTACATTATGAATCTAAATCTAGAGGGTTAGAAAATACAAAAGAAAAGCAACAGCGCTTTACTAATGAAGTTAATTATATGAAAAAAACTTGGAGAACATATTTGCTGAAAGACCCTTTTTATAATCCTAATTTATCTTTAAAAAATGAACGATTTGAGATAAAAGTGTAAGTTTAAAAAGATTATGAGCGATAATCTGTACACGATCAGTGAAATTAAGTATTATCCATCAATAGTTGAGTCCAGAAGTTGACAATAAGCGATTTCGGTACTAAAATGCTTAAACAGAATGACCACGTAAGGAAGTTGTAAGTTGCGAATTGTATGCACGCAAGTATTACCCTGGGATTAGACGATAAATTTATTTTATAAAAGTGCTGATGGTTTTTTGCAACTGAAAATTTATAGATATAGGAATTAACGGGGTTTTTAATTTTGATTATCATTTAATGATATGAGGTGAGAATTTATTTAACCCACTATAGTTAAATCTTGGTAAGGCGTTGAATTCAAATTGTTTTGTATCATTCAGGGGTTTGAAATAGCAATGCAAATTATATTTTCTCAAAGTTTTATTTTGCAATAATTACAATTATTATTAATGCTAACGTCATTGAAATGAATATTTCAATGAAGTGCTTTAGTATTAGTAATAAATGAGATATTGTATAGAGTGCCAGTAAGAAATTCTATAATAGATGAAAATTAAAATTCACATCACCCAAATGCATCAAAATCATAATATTTGAATGAAAGGAAATTATGATGTTATGTTAATATAAACATCATACAATATCATAATGAGGAGTATTAGAAAAACTAGAATAATTACTTTTATACTTATTGTATTTGTATCAGTAGTTATTGGGGGAATCATAGAAATTATCTCTAATTATTCTTATTTTCGATTGCCAAATGAGCAAAAAGGAATTAGAATGGTTTCAATGGATTCAATTGAAGCTTCAGAAAATATCGGCATATACGATGATAAAATAGTAATATCACCAAAGGAGGAGAGCGCAGAAACATGGTTATCGATTATGGGTTCAGACTATGTTTTAGATTTAGAAATTGAATTTGAAAATACAGAAGGGGATTTTAATATTATTATTGATAATGGAAAAAGTGATTTTTGGGGTTCTAAGAGTTATCAAGTATTTCCTTCAAGGAAGAGTAACATTGTTTTAAATATTGACGGAAATGGGGATAAATCTAAAATCTATTTCCAGAACTTTTCCAATTTACAAGAAACAGTAAAAATAGATAACCTTAAGATTGACAACACGTTTGACTTCAATTGGAGTAGGTTTTATCTTTGTACATCAGTTATGATACTCTTGTGCATACTAATCTTGTTTAGAAGTTTTTTTATTAGCAAAATACATGTTGCTTTCTTTATAATTGCACTGGTATTTGGAATGAATATCATAAATTTGATGCCTAATTATTTTAATTTTGATGAAAAGGAGCATTTTGTAAAAGCATATCAAATTGCCTCTTTTGATTTTGCATTATCAAATCAACGTGAAATTGCTTGGCCGGAGAATATCGAGAAATTTCTTTCATATAATGGAAATGGAGCAAATTTTGATACCTCGGATGAAAAAGAGAATTATTTTACTGAATTCAACATAAATCAGTATAATCATTATCAATATATTAGTACAACAGCTGAAAGTTATATGCCCACAGCTTATTTACCAGCAGCATTCGGAATATTTTTAGCAAAGTTGTTAAAGTTACCATTTTGGCTGGTGTTTAATACAGGACGTTTTTTCACGTTAATTTCGTATATAAGCATCATGACACTTATTATAAGGAAAATCCCTTGTTATAAAAAAACTTTTTTCGTTTTTTCATTATTACCGACACAAATATACACAGCGAGTAGTTATTCGGCCGATCCAATTACGAATCTATCCGTATTGTTAGTTTTAAGTATGTTTATTTGCATGAAAGCAAAGTGTGATAACAATAAACAGGTAAGTAAAAAAGACCTAATAATTTTTTTAGGGTCAATTGTTCTTCTATGTACTTGCAAGATTACATACATACCGTTTTTTTTACTTATATTTCTTATACCAAATGCAAAAATTCCATCCTTTTTCAGAGTTAAGAAGCAAATTTGTTTGGGACCCCTGGAAAGTCAGCAAAAGAAAAATGGGCTAAGAACAAAATACTTGTTATGTATAATTCTAACCTTTGTACTATTAGTAAGTACGCTCTACTCAACCACACATGGAATTGCCCAATGGCCAGTGCCGAATATGGACCCTAAGACTCAAGTTTTAACAATTATAATGAATCCGTTACGTTATCTAATTGTATTCATTAATTATATTCAGAATAATGCAATGACATTTATCGAAGGAAGTAGTGTATCGTTGGCATATTCTGGGAATCTGCCATCAGTTTATTCTTTGATGGCAATTTGTGGCTTGTTTTCATTAGCAATATTAGATGATTCGGATACGTTGAAATATAAACGGTCAGAAAAAGCAGTAATCTTGTCTATAATTATTATTTCATGGGGGTTGGTAGTTACTGCTTTATATATCACCTTTAATTCAATACGGGCAATCACCATTTTGGGGGTTCAAGGAAGATATTTTGCACCTTTAATAATACCTTTCTCTTTACTATTTAAAACAGAGAAAATTAAGACATATTTTAATCAGAATAGAGTTAATGCGATAGTAATCTCTGCTGTAGTATGTGTACTAATTGCGGTAGTAGCTAAATTATTTTTTATGTATTCAGCATAATATTCAATACTTCTATTCATTGTGGTAGTGTTTTTAACAGATTGATTATTTTGATGTCATAAAAAAACAGAAAGGTTAAATATGATTTTTATTTTAATAGTGCTTTATTTATTTTGTTCAGTTGGAGGATTGACTCTGGTGAAGATTGGTTCAGATGTTAATAACTTTACATTCTCTAATTCATTTTTTAATCTTCAATTATCCTATACAACAGTAATTGGGTTATGTCTTTATATACTGAGCTTTTTGATGTGGATTGTAATTGTGCAACGTTTTGACTTGAGCTATATTCAGCCTTTAACAACAGGTCTTTCTTACTTTTTAATTATTTTGGCATCAATTTTTATATTGAAAGAGAGTATTACAGTTTTTCAGTGGGTTGGTATTGGATTTATATTAATAGGTGTAATTTGTATGAATCTCAAAACCTTGTAATCAGAATGGAAGTTTGTCATATGGGTATAATTTGAAATATTGAACAAGCTAAAGTATAGAGAATTAGACTGTATTATTATAAATTATATTTGTATAGAACGCTGTTTGACCATACTGAAAATAGCAGAGATGAGATGCAAGTTACCATTTTGTACTATATCCAATTACATCATTGCGGTACGGCACTTATGATGATAAACAATATTTAGGTGGTGGTTAAAATTTTATTCATAGTTGAAGGGCTTAAAGATTGAGAAGGATTGTGGAAAAAAACATAAAAATATTTTCTTGATTTGTATCGGAATTTAAAAAGAGTTTTTAAATATTATGCAGTTTAAATAACTACCTATTGCAATGCTCAAATGCAAGCCTAAAGAAATATGAAAGGTGAAATGTAAATATAAATATGTGCTTCAGTAGTCTATACGACTGCTGGAAATGACAATTGTAATTAAGTATAATTTTGAAAAGGGTGAAACATTAAATAAGCACGAAGAACTTTAATGATTTGAACTATTTCATGATGTTTTTCGTAGAAAGGTAGATTTATAATTATGGTTAAGAAGTTGAGCTTTTTTAGAAAAGATAGTTATTTTTTATTAATGTTTGTTATGATTGGATTTAGTCTTTTGTTTTCGAATATAGTTTTTGCAGAAGGAGTATCTTCTACAATAGATCAAGATATAGAACAAAGTGGCATGATTTATACCATTATGCAAAAAGCGGATGGAGAAAAAAAAGGACAGGTGCGTTTGATTTCTGTGTCTGAAGAGGCATCCTATAGCAATTATTCATATATCATACCATCTGAATTAGTACTGGATGATGGATCAGAGTATGCGGTAACGGCTATAAGTAAGGATGCTTTTTTGCATGTTCGTGAATTACGAAATATAGTAATTCCTGATAGCGTCCTTCTTTTTGAAAAAGGTTGCTTTAACATAGATGAGGATAGTATTGGAGATGAAAATATTTCTACAACGGAACAAATTAATTTTTATGCTAATGTGGGAAGTAATGCAGAAAAATTTGCGAAAGAAAATGGATTTAAATTAGTCACCGAAGGCATCCAATTCGAAGAGGTGGAGAGTTTTTCGTTAGATAAAGACGAAAAAAGCATTATTACAGTAAAAGTGCCAGAGTTTTTCAATCAAGACGAGAGAGTGAAATGGACAACAGAGAATAAAGATATTGTAAGTATTGATGACAATGGATGCGTATCGGGCATTACATCTGGTCAAACTAAAATATGGGCAGAATGTGAAGGATTAAAAAGTTCACTCAAAATCGAAGTAAAAGAAAAAAATAGTGAGTCTGAAGTGAGTACAATGGCACTAGAGAATGCCACCAGTTACAGTGGTATAAAAGATGGTGGGATCTATAGTATCGTTTCTGCATTGAATGGTAACATGGTCATGGATGTTTATGCAGCGAACAAGGACAATGGTGCTAATGTTCAGCTGTGGTCATATAATGGAACTGATGCACAGCGCTTTAAGGCACAAAAAAACAATGATGAGACATGGTCTTTCATCAATGTCAATTCGGGCAAAGCAGTGGATCTTGCAAGTAATGAGAATCGAAATGGTGCAAATATTCAACAATACTCATCAAATGGAACAAATGCTCAAAAGTGGAAAGTGATTGATAATGGGGATGGGACAGTTACTTTTTTAAATTCAAATGGTAAAGTTATTGATGTTTATGGTGCACTAACTTTTGCTGGGACAAATATCCAGCTTTATCAAAATAATGGAACAAAAGCACAACGTTTTATATTGCGACAAAACAATTCTTATTCGGGCATCTATACATTTAAATCTACTTTAAACCAAAACAAGGTGGTTGATGTTGCAGCTGGATCAGTAGATAGCGGTGCAAATATTCAATTGTATGATTCTAATAATACTAATGCTCAGAAATTTAATGTTGAAAGTGTAGGAAGCAACTATTATAAAATAACTAATATGAAAAGTGGAAAAGTCCTTGACGTTGTGAGTGCAGGAAAAGAAAATGGTACAAATATTCAACAGTATGAATGGAATGGAACGGTAGCTCAAAAATGGAGGATCCAAGATAATGTGGATGGGAGTGTAACGTTTATTTCGGCATGCAACAGTTTAGCTATGGATATTTGTTATGGATATACAAATAACGGAGCAAATGTTTGGTGCTATCAATTGAATGGATCAAAGGCACAAAAGTGGATCATGGAGCCAGTTTCTTATACGCCAGACTATTCGATAACAGCAGGTTCAACAGGTGTCGATGTTTCATATTGGAATGGATATAATAATAATTGGAATTCAGCAAAAAGTGCAGGTGTTCAGTTTGCAATCTTGAGAACTGGCTGGGGCCGGTCCGGGGATGGTGAAAAGGATAGTACTTTTGAGGGAAATTACTCAAGAGCAAAGGCCGCAGGTCTTCCAATTGGAACGTACCAATATAGCTATGCAACGAGTGTTGCAGAGGCAAAAGCTGAGGCTCAATTTGTTTTGAGTATTCTAAATGGACGTGCATTGGACTTGCCTGTTGCTTTTGATATAGAAGATGGAAGCCAGAGCGGGTTGAGTAAGACGGAATTAACGAATATTACAATTGCTTTTTGTGATACGATAAAAGCCGGTGGTTATACGCCGATGGTCTATGCAAACTTAAACTGGTTTACAAATAAATTGGATTATGATCGATTGAGTAGCTATAAAATTTGGCTTGCCCAATATAACGATCAACCAACTTTTAACAAATCTTTTGATATCTGGCAATACTCTTCTAAAGGGCAAATTCCTGGCCTTGGTGGGTTAATTGATATGAATAGAGCGTATAAGAATCTATAAATGTGGGGATTATGAAAAAAAATAGCAGAATTATTTTAGGTGTCTTAATATTAGTTTTGGTAATAATTCTTATAGGATTATGGAGTATCCTAAAACAGAAGAATCCAGAGAGTAGTGTTAAAGAGACAGTAATAACTCCATCCGTGTCAGTAACTCCTAAACCAACGATTCCCGTTCAGGCAGCAGAAGGGTTGACAAAAGAAGAGACTGAAAAAATGAAAATGATGGCAATGGAGCTTTATCAAGCGGCATTTAATTCAGACTACGATAAAGTGAAATCTTTGTCGACAAGGGGATTTAGTACTGATTTACAAACCTGTTTAGATACGCAAGAATCATTGATTATGTCAGATGGTACCAATCTCATTAAAAACTTACGAGAGTATACGGATGTTAGTACACCCGTTGAAGTAGGTGAACCTACTGCTTATGGGGGCGATTCTGAATTTATTGTAACACTACTACTTCAAGGTGACTATACAGCTAGAGTCGGGTTTGTTCGAGAGGAAGACGGACAGTTTTTGGTTAATACGTATGCAATGCAATCATTAGCGAGGGGTGAAGGTGGTGTTATGGGCCACGGAGCTGATTAGTATTGGAACAAATTGTGGAGAGAATGCCGTCTCCTTTTGAAAAATCGAAGACAAATTTACATACATATGGTAATATATTGATAGAGCGAAAGAATCACTGATTAATGCGACTGTTTGACTCGGGTCTTATTTAATCAGTGTTTCTTTAAATAGCAGCTAGATGCTGAGAAGATATGAGGTGACGAGAGACTGATGGCAGTGAGATTAAAAGAATACCTTCGTGTTAACTTTAAAACTATTATTATAGCTTTTTTTTGTGTAGTTCTGGCCTATGGCTTCTTTTTGTTCAATCCTACGGTATCCATTGACGAGGAGACGTGGCTATTAAATGGGACTCAACCTTTAGGCTGGTTAGAGCAGGGGCGAATTGCAATTCATATTTTCGATTTGATATTTTCTCATAATGGTGCGCCAATCCCCTTTCTTTGGGATTTTTTTGCAATTCTAACATGGTTTTCTTCCGGCCTTATTTTCCTTTTTATTTTCGCTGAAGAATTGCCGGAGCTTAAGGTCTTTGCTAAGATTGTTTTTTTAGTTTATTATGCAACGATTCCCTTTGTGGCAGGTGACATGATGGCATTTTCTATGTCCAGTTTTCCTGTGGCGACGGGCTTGCTGGCGACGGCTTTTTCTGTAGGAAATACGCGCATATGGCTAAAAACTAAGTCAAAAGTAAATTTGATTTGGGCGATTGTCCTCTTGTTTTATGGAATTTCCATATACCAAGCAATTTTGGGTTTATACATTACGGCCATTGTTGGGCTCTGTTTTATCCGAGTCTTAAATCGTGAATTTAAAACCTTTGAAATGGTCTGGAAATCGGCAATGATCGCTATTATTTCCACAGTAGCTTATTTTATTGTTTTTTTCAGCATTGTCACCATACGTGGCTCCTATGATTCATATATTACCGAGGGTTTTATTGGTTGGTGGAGTGGTGAAAGTGTTTTTCTTACCCTTTTTAAGGCACTTTATAATATTTGCCGGGTATCTTTTGGGTCTCCATTCCTCGGGGCAGAGAGTGTTTTTGGTGGAACGGTCATTTGTATACTGACCATTGCTTATATTTGCTATGCTATATTCACCTTTTTCACCATTAAAGAAATGAAAGAAAAAGCGCAGTTCCTATTTTATGCAATTATGTTTGCATGCGGACCTTTTATTATGTACGTACTAATGGGGACCAATAATACCATGGGACGAATGTTGTTTGGCCTATGTCTTACAGGGGCACTTCAGATGGTTTTGATACTCAATGCCACTGAGCAGCATAGGCGTCTTCATCAGGTTGTGATCGTCATGGTGATTTATCTTTTATTCCTCAATTTATCCAATATGAATCGTATTTATTTCAACGATTATATCCGTTACCAGTATGACTGTACCGTTGGGAATGAAATTATGCTAGAAATTGAAAAATCAGGATACGATTATCATTCAAAGCCAGTGGTATTCATTGGTGCGAAGCAGCCGGATGCTATCGCTATGGATCAACATGATACATTGGGAATGAAGGGCTCCTACTTTTTGTGGGACGATGGGAATAATGGACGAATCAGTGGCTTTTTAAAAACATTGGGTTACACCGTATTACCATCCTCAACAGATCAAAAACAGGGAGCTGTCAATGCGTCACAGATGATGGCAACATGGCCGAATGAGGGGAGTATCATAGAAAAAGATGGCGTGATCATCGTCAAGCTATCAGAACCATCTCAAAAATGGTACCATGCGAATGGGATTCAACAAAAATTACAATAATTAAATCACAATGCCCTTTATAGCAAATACCTTGAGATAAACAATCAAGACAAAGCTGTGAGGGGTATTATTTTTAGTTTTGGAGTGACATCTCTTGTGTTTACACCTTTTTTACGTTATGATTATAAAATGGATGAATTTAAAAGAATTTCGATTATTATCCCTAATTTTAATGGAGAAAAGTATCTAGAGCCCTGTTTGGATAGCCTGATGGGGCAGTGTAACGACGAAATAGAAATCATCGTAGTGGATGATTGTTCGAGTGATGATAGCATGGCTGTACTTTCAGATTATAAAAATGTGCGAGTGTTACAAAATGAAGTGAACTCTGGATTTGCGGCATCGGTTAACCGTGGGATTCAAGCTTGCTATGGTGAGTTTGTACTTCTTTTAAATAACGATGTTGTTGTTGAAGCTGATTTTGTAGAGGCTCTGTACCGGGCGATTGATGTTGATAAACGTCGCTTTGCCATTTCGTCACGCATGGTTCGCTTTAATGAGCGGAATAAACTGGATGACACTGGTGATTTTTATAATATTCTGGGCTGGGCTTTTAAGCGAGGTGACGGGAATCCAATTTCCCAGTACCATAAGCCAACAAAGGTCTTTTCTGTGTGTGCTGGCGCCGCTTTGTACCGAAAATCAGTATTTGATGAAATAGGTCTCTTTGATGAGCACTTTTTTGCGTATCTTGAGGATGTGGACGTTTCTTATCGGGCATTAATCCATGGTTATGAAAATTGGTATGAGCCGACGGCCATTTGCTACCACATCGGCAGTGCAACAACCGCTGATGGCAATAAATACTCACCCTTTAAGGTTCGAATTTCAGCACGAAATAACATTTATTTAGTCTATAAAAATATGCCTTTAGGGCAATTATTATTGAATTTCCCTTTCCTATTCTGCGGCTTTACAGCCAAGGCAGCGATGTTTGCAGTACGTGGATATGGTAAAGAGTATATAAGTGGATTGATGGCGGGTTTAAAAGGCGCTAAATCACTGAAGAAATCACCCTTTAAGGCAAAACGTACATTAAACTATTTCAAAATAGAATTAATGCTGATCGATGGATTACTAAAACAATTAGAAACGAAGTATCGAAGATGAATAATCAACGGCTCACGGTAGTGGTCCCCTGTTATAATGAAGCAAAAACGATTCATTGCTTTTACAAGGCGATGAATTCGATTCGCTCTCAATTTAGTACTGAGTTTGGCGTTGAAATCACACTACTTTTTGTCGACGATGGCTCTTGTGACGGGACCATCAATATTTTAAAAACACTAGCTGAAGAAGATGGCGCGATACAATTTTTGAGTTTTTCCCGAAATTTTGGAAAAGAAGCGGCGATTCTGGCGGGATTGTCCCATGCATCGGGTAATTTTGTTGCGGTGATGGATGTGGATCTTCAGGACCCGCCGGAGCTTTTGTTCGAGATGTATTTGGGCATTGTCGCAGAAGGATATGATTGTGTGGCAGCCAGGCGTGTATCCCGTAAAGGAGAACCTTTCATTCGTTCTTTTTTTGCGCGGCGCTATTATCACGTACTGAATCGCATGTCAAAGATGACCATTGTTGATGGGGCCCGGGATTATCGGTTGATGACGCGCGATGTTGTTGAGGCTGTTTTGTCCGTAAAAGAATACAATCGCTTTACAAAGGGGATTTTTAGCTGGGTTGGCTTTGAGACGAAATGGCTGGAATATGAAAATAGACAGCGTGTGACGGGAGAAACCAAATGGTCCTTTTGGCATCTTTTCTTGTATTCCCTGGATGGTGTGGTTGCCTACTCAACGGTGCCTCTGTCCTTGGCTTCGGTAATGGGGTTTATTCTCTGTCTGCTGGCCATCGGTTTAATAGGTTTCTTCATCGCAAAAACCTTGATTTGGGGGGATCCTGTTGCAGGATATCCTTCACTCGTGTGTATTGTGCTTTTTATTGGGGGAGTGCAACTTTTTTGTATTGGGATTCTCGGGCAATATTTGGCAAAAACATATTTGGAGACAAAGGGACGCCCTATCTATATTATTAAAAGCAAAAGCGAAACATTAACGCAATCGGAAATGAGGTAAAGATGGATTTATCAATCATCATCGTTAATTATAAAACCCTGGAGCTGACATCAAACTGTCTGGATTCCATTTATGAAGCCAATATGAAAGGGATCGATTTTGAGGTCATCGTAGTGGACAATGCATCGGAGGATGGCAGTATTGAAGAAATCGAGGGGCACTATCCACAGGTGAAAATCATCAAGAACTCTGAGAATCTTGGATTTTCCAAGGCCAATAATATGGGAATACGCGGCTCGGTGGCGGATTTTATTTTGCTGCTGAATTCCGATACAATTGTGGAGGGCAATACCATTGGTGATGTGTTAGCGTTTATGAGAAATCATCGACATGTTGGGGCTTTGGGATGCAAAGTTCTTTTGGAATCGGGGGCTTTGGATATGGCCTGCAAACGGAGTTTTCCCACACCGGCGAATGGGATCTATCATTCCCTGAAGCTGGACAAACGCTTCCCTAAAAGCAAACGTTTTGGAGAGTACAACCTTACCTTTGTCAATGAGGATAAAATCTGTTCGGTTGATTGCATTATGGGGGCCTTTATGATGGTGAGTCGCCAGGCTATTGATGCAGTTGGCCTTTTGGATGAAGACTATTTTATGTATGGTGAGGATGTGGATTGGTGCTATCGGATTAAAAAAGCGGGTTTTCAGATTATCTATTATCCGAATGTGCGGATTTTTCATTATAAAAAGGCCAGTGGGATTGGAAAACGGAACCCCAAAACCATTGAGGCTTTTTATGATTCCATGGGGATTTTTTATCAAAAGCACTATCGAGGAAAGTATAATCCTCTGACCACCAATGTCGTCTTGTGGGGAACCCAGGTGATGAAAAAACTTGCCCTTTGGCGAAATCGATAAGGAGGTGGACTCATGATTAAAAGTAACCAACATTTTTTTAATTTTCTCCAGGTTTTAGCAGATATGCTTGTGGTCAGTGGCGCACTGCTGTTAGCTTGGTATATTCGGTTTGCATCGCCTTTTTTTAATGATGGTATACGGACCCTGCGTTTTGAAGCCTATATGGCATTGCTGACCTTTGTGGTACCCGTCTACCTGGTTTTATTCCTTATCTTTGGACTGTATAAACCCTATCGAAAGCAGCGTTTTACCAAGGAATGTCAGGAGATTATTTTAGCAAATACCATTGGGATTTTGATTCTATTGGCATTTTTATACACGGGAAAAAGCATTCATTTTTCCCGATATATGCTGGGGCTGTTCTATATTTTCTCTGTGGTTTTAGTATCGGCTGAGCGAGGAATCATTCGAAAGATTTTAAGAAGCATGCGGGAGCGTGGCTTTAATATTAAGTACATCATCATCGTGGGGGCCGGTGCCCTTGGGCAACGCTTTGCTGTGAAGGTGATGAACGATCGCCAGCTTGGCTATAAAATCTGTGGCTTTGTCGATGATTATTATCCCAAAAGCGAGAAAGAGGGGGTACCAATCCTAGGATCGACCCGGGAGATGAATGAAATCCTTGAGGAATACCGCGTGGATGAAGTGGTAATCGCTCTGCCAAACACCAGCTATCGCCGAATTGATGAGGTGATTGACAAATGTGAATACCAAGGGATCAAGACCCAGATTATTCCGGATTATTTTAACTTGGTCCAGGGCTCCAAGCCTGCCTTTGATGAGCTGGATGGGATTCCGCTTATTAATACACGATATATTCCTCTGGATGAGCCCTTTAATAAATTTATCAAGCGGTTGTTCGATATTCTATTCTCTCTACTTGTTTTGATTGTGTTGTCCCCGTTACTATTGGTGACGGCAATTTTGGTAAAGCTGACGTCGCCGGGCCCGATTATTTATAAGCAGGTGCGCGTGGGCATGAATCGAAGGAATTTCGAAATTTATAAATTTCGGTCGATGCGAAATGATATGCCAGAGGTTGGAAATACGGTGTGGACCACTGAGGATGATCCCCGGAAGACGAAGTTTGGGTCTTTTATCCGAAAAACAAGTATTGATGAGCTGCCACAGCTGATTAATGTGCTTAAAGGGGATATGAGTATTGTCGGTCCCCGCCCGGAACGTCCCTTTTATGTGAGTAAGTTTAAGGACGAGATCCCCAAATATATGATTAAGCATCACGTGCGCCCTGGTCTTACTGGATGGGCTCAGGTGAATGGTTGGCGGGGAGATACAGATATTGAGCCACGAATCCGATGTGATATTGAATACATCGAAAAGTGGACGCCGTGGTTTGATGTGAAAATATTATTTATGACGCCGGCGGCGGTTTTTAAGAATGGGTATTAGGAGGATGACAGAATATACTCTTAAAAAGATGGGCTACTCATTAATCATCTGGACAATATTCTATGAATCAAATCTAATTTTAAAAAGGAATTGACGAGATACTTCTACAAAAAAGTCAGGAGAAAACGTGGTAAAATGATAAATGATAAAAAAATTTTAGTAATTGTTCCTGCATACAATGAGGAAGAATCAATTGAGTTAGTGATTAAGAATCTTAAGAAATGTGTACCTCAAGTGGATTACATTATTATTAATGATTGTTCTACAGATCAAACGGAGCGAATATGCAAAGAGAATGATTTTGCATATTTAACCTTGCCCGTTAATTTGGGAATTGGTGGGGGAGTGCAATCCGGTTATCGGTATGCTGTTGAGAACGATTATGATATTGCCATTCAGATGGATGGTGACGGTCAACATGATCCTGAATATTTAGAGATATTGATACAACCCCTGTTGAAAGGACAAGCAGATATGGTAATAGGATCGCGTTTCATTACCAAGGATGGTTTTCAGTCATCGGCAATGCGCCGAGCTGGAATTGTTTTTTTGAAAAAGTTAATCCAATTTTGTTGTGGTGTGAAAATAACTGATACAACTAGTGGTTTTAGAGCGACATCCAAGGAGTTAACCTCTTTTTTTGCAAAAGATTATGCACAGGATTATCCAGAGCCAGAGGCAATCATTGCCACAGTGTTAAACGGCTTTAAGATTCAAGAAGTTCCCGTTGTAATGCAGGAAAGACAAGGTGGAGAATCTTCGATAAATGCATTTAAGTCGATTTACTATATGATTAAAGTATCATTGGCTATTATTATTTACCGACTGGGAATTATTGGTGACAAAAGGAAGGGAGGAAAAAAATGAATACTAGTTTGCGAGTTTTTTTAGTCATAGCAATTTTCATATATTTGGCAATTATTATAAATATGCTTCGTAAAAAAAATCTAAATCTTAGATATACTCTGGTTTGGCTCATTTCTGCTTTGGTTATGTTAATCATAGCTGTTTTTCCTGAAATTATTAACCAATTGGCAAGGTTCATAGGGGTGATCGATCCTGTTAATGTTGTTTTTGTGATTGAAGCTATGTTTGTTCTGTTGATATTATTATCGCTAACGGCAATTGTTTCGCATCTCAATGCCAAATCGAGGCGGTTGATACAAGCTGTGGCTCTACTAGAAAAAAGGGTACGGGAATTAGAAAAACAGGAAAAACCCCAATGAAAACAGCGATTCTAATCCCGTGTTATAACGAGGCAAAAACAATTGAAAAAGTTATCAAAGATTTTAAAAAATCGATGCCGAATGCGGTGATCTATGTTTATGATAATAATTCGACCGATGGAACCGATGAAATTGCCCGGGAAGCGGGAGCAATCGTCCGATATGAGTACAAGCAGGGAAAAGGCAATGTAGTGCGTCGGATGTTCCGGGAGATTGATGCAGATTGTTATATTATGACGGATGGAGATGATACCTATCCGGCAAAATATGGTCCGCAAATTGAAGATGCCATTGTCGGTAAAAGGGCAGATATGGTCATCGGGGATCGGCTTTCTTCCACCTATTTTACAGAGAATAAGCGACCATTTCACAATATTGGAAATATTCTTGTCCGAAAAATGATCAATACCTTATTTAAAGCGGATGTAACAGATATTATGACGGGGTTACGGGGATTCAGCCGAGAGTTCGTCAAATCCTTTCCCGTTATTTCAAAGGGATTTGAAATCGAGACCGAGATGACGATCTTTGCTTTAGACGCTAATTTTCAAATTTTAGAAATTCCCATTGATTATCGGGATCGTCCAGAGGGAAGTGAGTCGAAGCTGAATACTTACACCGATGGACTGCGGGTGATCCGAACGATTTTTGGACTGTTCAGAGATACAAAGCCCTTTGCTTTTTTCTCGAGTATCAGTGCGATGATGATTTTAGTTTGCCTATGTTTTTTTATTCCAATTATGAATAGTTTTATGAAAACAGGGCTTGTCGAGAAGTACCCGACCCTTATTGTGATTAGTGCCGTTGCCATTATTGCCGTTATCAATTTCTTTTGTGGGGTAATTTTGAGTGTGCTCAAGAAGCAGCACACCCAAAATTTTGAACGGTTTTTAAATAGTCTCTCATACTGGACGAGGGGGGAGTAGGTGCTTTAATCCACAATCGCCTTCCGCTTCATTACATAATTCCACACCATGACAATGATGGTTGCGATGATTTTAGCGAACATATAGTACATCAAAATAATTTCAACAAAGAACCACATCAAAATCTGATTGATGAAGAGGCCTACAATACTGGAACCCACAAAGAGTACCACGGATTTGGTACTCTTTTGTTTTTCCTGGGCGCCTTCGAATACCCATAAAATGCAAAGAAAGTAGTTGACCACCACGGATACGGTGAAACTAATTCCAGAAGAAAGCAGGTAATTGAGCCCGCCGAACTCTGTAAGAAGGTATAGGAGGCCGTAATCAACCACAAAACTCAGGCCCCCGGTAATCCCAAAACGAAAGATTTCTTTGAAGCGTTCACTTTTTATAAAACGAATTAAATTCTCCATTTACCACACATCTTGAATCTCTTCACTAATCTGCTGTGCCTCCGATGAAGGTGTATAGTTGATCTCATAAATAAAATTATATAACACCTTAATATTATCCACCAGGGTAACGGGGAAAACATAGGAAACATCGCCGAGATAACCGGTTTCCACATAGTCTTCTGTTGGAATTTGTTTTTGCTGGATGGACCGATTACGGAGAAGCATGGCATTACCAGCATATTTTAGAATCTCATTGAAACTCAAAGAGGTTTTGACGTAAGGCATCACGGACTGGATCAGGCTGTACTGGGCAATGGGATTCAGGCTCATGGCTTTATTAATGACTTGTTCGAAGACCGTGCGCTGACGCTGGGTCCGATCAAAATCACCATTACCAACATATCGGATTCTGCAATAGGCCAGGGCCTGGCTGCCGTCAAGGAGTTGGCTTCCGGTACCAGACACATCGGGAGAACTGGTCTTGACCTTGTCATTAACATCCATTAGATACTGATTGAGCCAATAAAGCTCATCCTCCGAGGTGATATCCACGGTGACACCGCCAACGGCATTGACCATTTCAACCATACAGGTAAAATCGACGACTAAATAATCTGTGATGGCCGTATCGAAATTCTGATTGATGGTTTTGAGTGCGGTGGTTGGGCCACCCAGAGCATAAGCTGCATTTAATTTATCAAAGTCATTTTCAGCATCGATAGAAACATAGGTATCCCGCATGAGGGACGTGATTTTGATGCCACCGTGCTCAAAATCAGCGGTGGCAATCATCGTTGAGTCGGAGCGCTCGCCTTCGACATCTTCCCGTCCATCCACTCCGAAGATGGCAACATTGACAATGCGATGATCCTGGGCGATGCTGGCGGCGCTTGAACTAATCCCATATTTGCTTAAATCCTGGGAGGAAAGATCCTTGTTCAGGTTTCCCATAATCTGAAAAGCTGCGTAGGCCGTCGAACCGACTAAAAGAAGAAGAACCACAAGAATGACCCGTTTTTTAAAGGGACTGAGCTTTTTTTTCTTTTTAGGCGGTGGGGTTGGTCGTTGAGGGGGAGAGCTGAAATTTGTGCGCTGCGGTTCCTTGGAGGACTTACGGCTTGCCGTCGTTTTGGAGGATTGTTTGGCTTGTTGTCGTGCCAGCCGTTTTTGTCGGGAACGGGCAGCTGCAGCTTGCTCTGCTGCTGTTTGCTGTGTATGGCGATCCTGGGAAGAGGATATCCGTTGAGTTGTTTGTAAGGTTTTGGTAGCTTTTCCCGATGCCGTTCTCTTCTGAGGTTTGGCGACGTTGCGATAATCACCGGGTGCCTGATTTGGGTTTTGTTTCTGTTTCCTGGAATAATCCAAATGATTACCTCGCTTTTTTAATGATTTTTTAAAATATTGAACATTATACCATAATTCAATGGTTTGACGTGAGTTTTTTCCGAAAGATGTTATACATTTATGCCCATTTCTGCTATAATAAGCAGAGATTACTTGAAATGATACGAGATTTTTGAAATATAGAATAAAGTAGGGAGTGGCTGAAATGAAAGATACGAGCCGTGGATATGGAATGGAAGGTGGAGTCGGACAATCACCGAAAGATGCAATTGAGCAACAAATCTTTGAGAAGGATGCACTGCTGAAGGATTTGATGGGGGAAGAGGCTTCAGCGGATACAACGCCGAAACAGGTGGACCCCAGTGACGGGGATTCCCAGGATTTTATTCAAAAGCTGGAGGATGTGGAACGGCGTGAGGCTGAAGTGCAGGCCATTTTATCGTCCCTTAAGGATATTTTCAATAATCTGAAGGAACGGGAGGCGGTGCTGAGCCGCCGGGAAGCCATTCTTCGTCAGGAGTATGATAAAATTCGTGAAATGGAAGAAATGATTAAGGATACTGATTTATTGGCAGGTTCCTTGGGGGCGGCTTTACCGCAGTTGGCGGATGCATCAGAATCTAATCCAGAATCCCAGACCGATAATGGAAACGAAGAGGAGTAGCAGATGGGCGGAAATAGTGACAGACTTGGTTTATTATTAATTTTTGATTGTGTTGCAGTGATACTGACAACCTTTGGGACCACAATTGCATTATCCCTTATGGGAAGTGGTTTTGATACGAATATGATGATCATTGCGGGTTTTTTTGTTGGAATTAAAATCCTGGTCATGGGAATCGGTGATATTACAGGATTAGCGCGGCGTTTTTGGGCGGCCGCAATCTTCATTCTCCTTGCAAATGGGATCATTATCCTTGTCGATATGCTGATGGCCTTTGGCGTTAGTAGTCGTTTATTATTTATTAATACAGGCGCGGATCTTGTTCTCGTTGTTGTTGCGCATTTACTTTGGCAAAAGTTTTATGGTGTTCCCATTGCTGATTTGAAGGAAAAAAAGGCATGGCTGTCCGGACGGGATCGTGAGGCCGAGGAACGGGAGCTGGATGATATTTACTCAGCACTATCCAGTGATGAGGAGGAGCCTTCACTCTTTGATGAGCTTAATGCGGCAGAGTGGGAAGATACCCAAGCAGTTTTGGAAGAAGAAATGATTGCTGAAGAGGGCGATTCTCTGGAGGATTTACCACCATCTGCCATTACCCAGGAAATACCAGTAGGGGTTGTACAATTGGAAGAAAGCCTTTTTGATGATTTGGCGGTAACCAGTGATACAGGGATCATTGATTTATCGGCAGTGAAAAGTGTGGATTTCACTAATTCCAAGGACTCTGAGGAAATTTCAGAGTCGCCATTATCATTAGAAGAGGCGATGGATACCGCACCTGAGACATTGGTGGAGGAACCAGTTCTAGAGAAAGTGCCAATGGAAGACGGACAGGCCTCGGTATTGTTTGATGAAGAGACCAATGAAGCCGGAGATTCTGTTTTCTTTGAAACGGAGGATGTGGCAGAAGAACCGTTGGTGCTGGAATCAGAAGTAGAAATGGGCACTCCTGTTGAATCGGCGTTGTTTGACGCTGAGGATGTGGTGGAAGATGTGCCAGCATCAGATGCTGCGGATTTGACAGAGTTGGAAAACCGCCTGGGTAGCTTGATGACTGAGGTGGGAACATCCAGTCGTGATACGACGAACCTTAAAAAAGCAGTGGAAAGCTTTAAAGTGGAATTGGAACAAATTGATACCCTATCCTCGGACGATGAAATTGCGGAAACGGGTAATATCGTTCGGGATAAACTCCAAACCATTGTGAATAAGCAGTACCTGGTGGATGAGGTTTTGGATGATTTAATCCGTTTATCCCAGCAAATTAACAGTCGGATTGACGACTTGGACTCGATGGAAGCTGACCTGGCGAAACGGCAGGCGGATATTGAGCAGCGCGAACGCCGAATTGCAACACATCGTCCCATGGACTATGAAGATGCGATTATCACGGTTTTACCGGATGAGGTATTGCTGGATAGCGGGGAATCCGAAATCATTATTGATGAAGGGGATTTAGACGCATTACAGAAATATTTGAGCATGCACCCTGAGATTTAAGCAGATATCGGAGGGACTGGCGGCTTATAAAGGCCGCCAATCCTTTTTTTCTTGCATCAATAACATAATAATGGTATAATTTTAACAATAAATTTATGTTTATAGGAGGATTTTGTAATGAAGAGATTTGCAAAAATCGGTATAGTTGTATTGGTTTTGGCAATGGTGTGTTCCCTTGCAGCCTGTTCATCCGGCAGCACCAACAGTGGTTCTGATGGTGGGGATAAGACCTATGTCATCGCAACAGATACAACCTTTGCCCCGTTTGAATTTGAAAATGAAAAAGGTGAAATGGTTGGGATTGATATGGATTTGTTAAAAGCCATTTCAGAAGATCAGGGATTTAAATATGAACTCAAGGTCTTAGGCTTTAATGCGGCTGTTCAGGCTCTGGAATCCCAGCAGGTCGATGGCGTCATCGCTGGAATGAGTATTACGGATGAAAGAAAACAGAAATTTGATTTCTCGAATCCTTACTTTGAATCTGGTGTGGGGATGGCTGTTGCTGCCGATAATAACGATATCAAATCCTATGAGGACCTTAAGGGTAAGAAAGTAGCCGTTAAAACAGGGACAGAAGGATATCAATTTGCAGATTCCATTAAAGATAAATATGGGTTTACGTTAACCACTTTTGAAGATTCTGCCAATATGTATGAAGATGTAAAATCTGGCAATGCAGCGGCATGCTTCGAAGATTATCCAGTATTAGGTTATGCCATCACAAAGGGACAGCCCCTTAAGATGATCGGCGAGCTCCAGAACGGGAGTCCTTATGGCCTGGCTGTTTCTAAGGGTAAGAATGCTGAACTGATTGAAAAGTTTAATGCTGGCTTGAAAAACATCAAGGAAAATGGAAAATATCAGGAAATTATCGATACCTATATTACCAAATAATTGATTAAGAAAATTACATATTAAAGTCCGGAACGCAGTATTGGGTGGATACCTGGTACTGCGTATCGTTCTGGAAAGGAGACATTGTGAATATATTTGAATTATTGATCCAGACCTGGCCGCGTTTAATGCAGGGGTTATGGGTCACGGTTGAAGCGACATTGATTTCGCTCTGTATCGCAGCAGTGTTGGGATTAATCTTCGGCCTGTTATCAGTATCCCCTAAAAAGATACTCAGAGGTATTTCCAGAGTATATGTCGATATCATAAGGGGGACGCCACTGATTGTTCAGGCTTTTTTTATTTACTTTGGGATGACCAGTGCCCTTAATATCCGTATGGAGGCCATTGTGGCCGGGATTATTACCCTTAGTCTCAATGCCGGGGCGTACACGGCAGAGCTTGTCAGAGGGGGGATTCAGTCTGTTCCTAAAGGCCAGATGGAAGCGGCCCGTAGTTTAGGTCTACCCTATCCGATGGCCATGCGTAAGGTAATCTTACCTCAGGCGGTACGGACGATGATTCCGGCATTGGTCAATCAGTGTATCATCACGCTGAAAGATAGCTCCATTCTTTCCGTCATTGGGATGGCGGAGCTGACCCAGGCTGGGAAGCTCATCATTGCCAATAATTTGGAATCCTTTAAGATGTGGCTGATTGTTGGTGTTATTTACTTTGTGATTATCATGATCCTCTCGAAAATTTCATCCTATATCGAAGGGAGGCTGCAATATGGCAAAAATAGAAATTAATAATTTGAAAAAGAGTTTTGGTGAGTTAGAAGTTTTAAAGGATATTGATTTTTCCGTTGAGGAGGGTGAGGTTGTTTGTGTTATCGGACCATCCGGCTCTGGGAAAAGTACGATGCTCCGTTGTATTAATGCGTTGGAAGAGGCCACCAGCGGAACTATTGTGGTGGATGGCAATGAAATTACCGGAAGTCATGCAGATATCAATTTATACCGTCGAAACATTGGGATGGTTTTCCAACAATTCAACCTCTTTCCCCATATGACGGTGCTTAAGAATATCACCTTTTCACCCATTTCTTTAAAACTAATGAGTCAGGAACAGGCGGAAGAAGTGGGGCGAAAGCTGTTGAAACGCGTTGGGATGTCCGAGAAAGAAGATGCTTATCCAGGAATGCTTTCTGGTGGTCAACAGCAGCGTGTTGCCATTGCCCGGGCGCTAGCCATGAATCCGGATGTGATGCTTTTTGATGAACCCACCAGTGCACTTGATCCTGAAATGGTTGGGGAAGTTTTAAATGTTATGAAAAGCTTAGCTCAGGAGGGGATGACCATGGTGGTTGTCACCCATGAGATGGGCTTCGCTCGGGAAGTGGCAGATCGTGTTGTTTTTATTGATGATGGCTACATCGTAGAAGAAGGAAAGCCCAGTGATGTCTTCGGCAATCCCCAGAATCAGAGAACCATTGATTTCCTGAATATGGTACTTTAAGAAAAAACACAAAATAATCCTAAAACATAAAACCCTCCGCTATCCTTTAAGATTGCGGGGGGTTTCTTCTTCTCAGATCGTTTCATTTAAAAATAGTATACTATACCATTGCTTTCCATAAACCGTGTAGGTTACAATATTCGTAAGCAGCAATAGCTTTGTCGCCAGGTGCCAGAGCAAAGGTTGCTTTAGGTTCATCACCCGGTTTGAGGCATTTGCGCTGGTTGCCTTCTGCAGTTTCCAGACAAATCCACTGAATGTAATGTTCAACCTGCATCGGATGAGCAACGCTTCCAACATCAACAGTGACTAAATTGCCATCAACGGTAATAACAGGGACATGTTTTTCATGGGCACCATCCGTGGTATTGGGGTTTAATAAAGTCATTTTTTCACCACAACAAATGGGGGTAACACCTCCATCATTGACAATCCCTAAGATATTGCCACAGTGTGCGCAACGGTAGAATCTTGGTTCACACATTTAATTGACCTCCTCTATGAGTTAATGATTGCTTTTAGTATAGCATAGAGTTTCTTAAAAAGCATTAAAAAAACGGTTTTATTTAAAATAATTTTAAAGAAGGAAGATCATATGGAAGAAAAATGGCTCACTTGGGCAAAAAAAATTCAGTCCCTGTCCCAATGCGGACTGGCTTATTGTGATAATCAATTTGATATTGAACGATATGAGGCCTTTCGGGCGTTGTCCATCGAAATTTTAGAAACGTACACAGAGGTGGATACTCATCAGATTAAAGACTTGTTTTGCAATGAAACGGGCTACCAGACACCAAAGGTAGATGTCCGTGGGGCTATTTTTAAGAATGATCAGATTCTGTTGGTGAAAGAGACACAGGATGGAAAATGGTCCATGCCCGGAGGCTGGGCAGATATTGGTCTATCCGTTAAAGAAAATGTTGAGAAAGAAGTACGGGAGGAAGCCGGAATGGTGGTTCACGCAACCCGTCTGGTGGCAATGATGGACTGGCTAAGAAGCCAAAAAAATTGTCCTTTTTCAATTTATAAGGTTTTTATGCTTTGTGACATAGAAGGCGGGCATTTTATGGAGAATATTGAGACTGAAGCAGCGGATTTCTTTTCGTTAGAGACCTTACCCCCCTTGTCCCACCGTATTACAAAAGATACTGTGGAAATGTGTTACGCCGCCTACCGGGATGAGACCTGGATATCGAAAATCGATTGAAATAAAAACACACACACCCCGCATCGATAGACATCCTTCAGACGTTACACTATCAGTTAGCTCAATTCAGATAATCCTCCGGCACATAAAAGGTCTTACTTACTGCTGCTTCCTTCCGGATCTGACAGGGTTCATAAGTTTTTATTGCGGAGGGTCCAAACGTCAACACCACTTGATACCGGCAGACTCTAAAAAATGGAACCTCTTTGGGGAATTCAACCCTGCTATAGCGGATTGCAGGTTACAGGGCACCGCTACCTCCCCGTCTAGTGTGATTTACTTATTATACAGAATAAAAAGAGGCATGTCAAATAATTCCACTTGACATAACGCTTACAAATTAGATAATAAAAGAAGACGCAGTAAATTCAGCAGAGAAGGGAAGATCGTACGTCGTATGACAAATAAGTTTTTTCAAAAAGTGTTACATTTCGTTTATTATTTTGAGCTCATCATTGCAGTGATGTTAATTATTGCATTGTTGGCAGCATTGGTCGCCTTAGGATTACAGTTATATACGGGAATCATTCAGACGGATGCAGATATCTTTGGACTTTCCGATTTCTTAGGAAAGGCCTTTAGTGTGATCATTGGGGTTGAATTTTTAAAAATGCTGATCAAGCAAACCCCAGGCTCAGTGATTGAGATTCTTTTATTCTCCATCGCCCGTCAGTTAGTGGTGGAACACGCATCGGCACTGGAATATCTATTATGTATCATTGGGATCGCCATTCTCTTTGGCATTCGCAAATATCTTTATGTGTCAACCTTTGATGAGGAATCTAAATCCAAGGCGCAATCACTGCCGGTTCCCAATAAAATCAAGAAAGAAAGTTAATCTATGATTATGGTTTTATGATATAATGAGTACATCTTGAAAAAAGGAGAAAACCATGATTTCACCAGTTTTAGGAATCGTCTATTTTGCAATACTCATCGTCATCGTTGGAGTCATTGTTTTTATAACGAAAAAGAAGCTTAGCGTTACGGAGTCTAAAAAAGAAAAAGCAGAAGTGCTCATACCTGTCATTGATTTTAGTCAGGATAATCCCAGTGAACAAATGCTCAGCCAGATGATCGAAGCCATCGATGTTGGGAAAAGCAAGGTTTACACGAATCTATATGTCCCTCGGGAGGATGGCAGCACGGCGGTTTTGTCCCTGGTGATGCTTTGTGCTTCAGGTATTTATGTCTTTAACTACATGGATATGGAGGGATGGATTCTCGGTCGGGAGGAAAGCCACTGGTGGACCCATTTTATTGCAACGGATGAGCGTGATTTTGTGGAAAATCCCATTTGGGAAAATGATGGGGCGATTACAGATCTTATGGCCTTTTTCCCAAGTACGGATGGGAGTTTTTATAAATCTTATGTGGTATTCAGTGATCGGTGCGAGCTACGCTCCGTTGAGATTACTGGGAATGCCCGGGTGGTGAACACCAAGGATTTCACCCGTGTACTGGAAAAGGATATGATGGTCTCTGATCCGGTTTTCTCCGCAGAGGAAATGACGCAGTTTGAACAGGTCCTGGATGTCCTTGAAAAATCCGACCAGCTGGAGGTCCGGCTTCAGGCCTTAAAGGAAGAAATGGAAGCAGCCCGGGAGGCAAAGCGTCAGGAGGAAAGTGCCTGTAAAGAGGCACGGGCAGTGACCGGGGATGTTCTGACGGAGCTGTCTTCGGAGGAACGGGAGAAAATCCGGGAGGCCCGTCACATTAAAAAATATCGTCCTGAAGACCGATTTACCCGTTCAGAGCTGGCTCTACGGGACGCTCTGGTGTTGTGGCGTAAGCAGCAGGCAGATGCCCAACGGATTTCAGTCTTTGAAATCTTTGACAATCGGGCCCTGGATGGCATTGTGAATATGAAGCCCCAAACCTTAAAGGAGCTGCGAACGATTCCTGGATTTAACGCAGATCGCTGTCATACTTATGGTAATGCCATCATCACGATGGTTAAACATGCACCGAGTTAATGACTATTTTAAACGGAGGTCGAGCCGATGGGTTCGAATCCTCCGTTTTTCTTAATTTTTGAGAAAAAACAATCCAAGGGCTTGCAACATTGGTGAAACGTGTTATAATACCCTTAAATCCAAGTGGAATACTAGGAATAAAGGAGGAAGACGAATGCGATTGTCGACAAAAGGCCGATATGGCGTGTTGGCTATGTACGAATTAGCCCGGCGTTATGGTGACGGACCCATATCGATTAAAGAGATTTCGGCTATTCAGGACTTCTCCAACGCCTACATGGAGCAATTATTTTCAGCCCTGAAAAAATCAGGACTCATTAAAAGCTTGCGTGGTGCCCGCGGCGGCTATCAGTTGTCCAGACCACCGGCAGAGATCACGGTGGGACAGATTATTGACGCATTAGAGGGGCCCATTGAATTGGCCGAATGTGTTGGGGGCCCCAAGGGTTTTGTATGTAAAAAATCTGCGGATTGTGTCACCCGGGGATTGTGGATGGAAGTCCAGGAGAGCATCCGGGGGATTATTGACCATCGGACCTTGGCGGATTTACTGATCCAGAGTGGGGCGGTTTTACCAGTAGAAGATTAAGATAAATCAATTAAGATAGAGGTATTGAAAGAGGTGTTAGACTTATGAAACGGATATATTTAGACAATGCGGCTACCACACCGGTGGATGAACGGGTACTGCCAGAGATGCTTCCCTATTTCTCTGAATACTATGGTAATCCCTCATCCGTATATCAGGAAGGACACGAAGCCAAGCGGGCAGTGGAAAACGCCAGGCGCCAGGTCGCTGATATTATTGGTGCGGATCCCAAAGAAGTGTATTTCACTGCTGGCGGTTCTGAATCGGATAACTGGGCGATTAAAGGGGTTGCCCGAAAAAACAGAAAAAAAGGGAACCATATTATCACCACGACAATTGAACACCACGCAGTGCTGCACACTTGTCAGACACTGGAACGGGAGGGTTTTGAAGTGACCTATCTGCCAGTGGATGAATATGGGCTCATTTCCCTGGAGGATTTAAAAGCTGCCATCCGGGATGAGACCATCCTGGTGTCCATTATGTTTGCCAACAATGAAATTGGGACGGTGGAGCCCATTAAGGCCATTGCCGAAATCGTCAAGCCCAAAGGGATTATCTTCCATACCGATGCGGTCCAGGCCCTGGGGAACATTCCCCTTGACGTAAAGGACCTGAATGTTGATTTAATGTCCCTGTCCAGCCATAAGATTTACGGCCCCAAAGGAGTTGGCGCCCTGTACATCCGAAAGGGTGTTCCCATTGAAAATTTAATCGACGGCGGAGCCCAGGAACGCAGACGCCGTGCTGGAACGGAAAACACCCCTGCTATTGTAGGATTTGGTAAAGCCGCTGAGTTAGCCCATGAAGAAATGGATGCGAACATTACGCATATGAAGGATTTGAGGGATGCCCTCATTGAAGGGGTCATGACCAAAATTCCCCAGGTGCGTTTAAACGGACATCCAACCCAGCGTCTGCCTGGCAATGCAAATTTCTGCTTTGAATACATTGAAGGGGAGTCCATTCTGTTGAGCTTAGACCTCATTGGGGTAGCTGGATCCAGTGGATCGGCATGTACCTCGGGTTCTCTGGACCCCTCCCATGTGCTTTTAGCCATTGGCCTGCCCGCTGGAATAGCCCATGGCTCCCTCAGGCTGACCATCGGCCGACATACTACCAGGGAGGATATCGATTTTGTGGTGGACAATCTGGTCACCATTATTGAACGCCTCCGTATGATGTCACCCGTTGATGCCAGTACCCCCATTGATGACGCCGTGTACGATCATGGACACCATCATCATTAGAAATAGTTGAAATTTAATAAAAAATGAAATGCTGAAAAATAAAGAAAAATTGGAGGAACAATACAATGATGGAATATACAGATAAGGTTATGGAAGAATTCCAAAACCCAAAGAATGTCGGTGAAATGGCCGATGCCAATGCTGTGGGACAGGTGGGAAGTCCTGCTTGCGGCGATATTATGAAAATGTACCTTAAAATCTCAGAGGATGGGATCATTGAGGATGCAAGCTTTAAAACCTTTGGCTGTGGGGCGGCCATTGCCACCAGCTCCATGGCAACGGAGATGATTAAGGGGCGGTCCATTGAGGATGCCGCTAAGCTGAAAAATTCTGAAGTGGTTGAGGCCTTAGGCGGCCTGCCCCATGAAAAAATCCACTGTTCTGTATTGGCTGCTGAAGCTATTGCTGCTGCCATTGAAGATTATAAATCCAAGCAAGCATAATGCTTATCAAAAAAAGACCGCATTTTGCGGTTTTTTTAATATAATGAAAGAAGAGCTGTGGTATAATAATATCCAAATATATCGTAAAGGAGTGAAGATATGAAAGCAAGTCGATGGATCAACTTGCCAGTACATTGTGGCGAAAATGGACTGGTCCGAGGACTAGTGAAGGATATCCGAATTCGGGACGGGCACATAGATGCTCTGGTGCTCTCCATGGGAGGGATATGGAGTAAGGCCCTCTTTATTCGTCCGGAGGATGTTATCACCTTATCGGCGGATGTATTGGAGCTGTCAGATGAGTCAGCCTTGAAGCGCTTATCTGCCAAGGAAATGAAGGCCGCCATGGCAGGCAGTGATTCCCTGTTCAAGCTAACGGTTGTTGATTACGCCGGGACTCTCATCGGACGGGTGGCAGATGCCCGGGTTGGAGAAGATTGTAAAGTACAGGAATTTGAGATTTCCCGAAGCTTCTTTGACGATATGGATCGGGGATATGCTGTTATTCCCATGGATCAGATGACATCTCAGGATGGGGTGCTCCACTATCAGCATTATTATTATGAAATCCCACAATCCAAGAGGAGTGGTGGTGTGTTCAATAAGGTTTTAGGGGAGGACTGACATGAAGCTATCACCAGAGAAAAAACGGATTTTTATTACGAATTGCGTGATCATGGCCTTTGTCATTGTCATTTTTTTAATGATTTGGCCAACGCTTTCCAGTATGTTTATGCCATTCTTCTTAGCCATTATCTTTGCCTATCTTTTAAACCCATTGGTTCGGATGCTGGAGGGAAAGGGAATAAAACGTGGCCTTTCAGTGACGATTGTCGTTTTAGCACTCCTGGCCATCATTGTTTTAGCCTTCCTAAGCTTTGTGCCTAATTTAATTAGCAACATCGCCTCCCTGGTCGCCAATATTCCACAGATGATTGAAAGTCTCTCACGGTATACCAATGACATCCAGGATTTTATTGCCAAGTACAATGCTTCGGGGATGTCCCAATACTTAAACTTAGAACAAACCCTTAAGACCCTTGGGTCCACCGTGGGGCAGATGCTCCAGGGATTATCCAATTTCCTCATTGCCAATAGTGGCCAGCTGATGAATTTAGTCATTATTCCCCTGGTGATGATTATGCTGCTCATGGACAAGGAAGTCTTTACCAATGCGCTCATGTATTTAGTGCCCATTGATTTTCGGGATGAAATTCGCAAGATGTTTTGTGATATTGACATGGTCATTGGCGGGTTTATCCGGGGACAGGGCCTGATGTCGATTTTAGCGGGGATTTTAACGGGTGTAGGGGCCTCTGTCATTGGACTTCCTTATGCCAGCATCATTGGTGTTATCGCCGGAGTAACGACGATGATTCCTTATTTTGGACCGGCAGTGGGGATGGTGGTCATTTGTGTGATGGCCTTGTTCACCAGCCCGATTCTAATGGTGTATATCCTGATATGGATGGGCATTGTTCAAGTCATTTGTGGCAATGTGGTGGCGCCCGCCCTGATGTCTGGAGATGTGGGCCTCCATCCGGTTCTTATCATCTTTTCAATCTTCTTTTTCGGCGCCATGTTCGGTGGCCTTGGGATGATTTTAGCCGTGCCGCTCATGGGGACTGTTCGTGTCGTTATGAAATACCTGGTGGCAGGATTTGCCCAGGCAAAGGCAGATCTTCCGTCTGCGCCTAAAAATGAGGATTGACAAATCCATTAGCTTTGTTATAATGATTATTAGTAATAAATACAGGCAATGAGAATGATTACTTTGTGACAGACCATCCCAGAGAAGAAGCGGTGCTGGAAGCTTCTATGGAAGTCATGGGGACGCCCCATTCGAGCTTTATCCCTGAAGGCTGCAGCCCTAGGGGATGACGGTGATGCGCCGTTATGCAAAAGAGAGCACCGACTGGTGCTAATCTGGGTGGTACCGCGGATATCAATAAAGAGCTTCGTCCCTATGGGGATGGGGCTCTTCGCTTTTTGCCCTGGAAAAAATAAAAGGAGATTAAATTGAAACCATTAGGATTAAATGAAGTTCGTGAACAGTTTTTGGCTTTTTTTGAAAGCAAGGGCCATCTTCGGCTAAAAAGCTTTCCTCTGGTGCCCATCAATGATAAGAGCCTGCTGCTGATTAACTCCGGCATGGCACCCATGAAGGCCTATTTTACCGGGGATGAAATCCCCCCACGTAAACGGGTGACCACCTGTCAGAAGTGTATCCGGACACCGGATATTGATAATGTGGGCAAAACTGCCCGTCATGGTACCTTCTTTGAAATGTTGGGAAATTTTTCCTTTGGGGATTATTTTAAAAAGGAAGTCATTCCATGGGCCTGGGAATTTTGTACGGATGTTATGGACATGGACCCGGAAAAATTATACGTCACCGTTTACCTGGATGATGATGAAGCCCATGATTTATGGCACGATGTGGTGGGGGTCCCGGAAAGCCATATTTACCGTTTAGGGAAAGAGGATAATTTCTGGGAGCATGGCACTGGCCCCTGTGGTCCCTGTTCTGAAATCTTCTACGATCGCGGTGAAAAATACGGCTGCGATAGTCCAAACTGTGGTCCCGGCTGCGACTGTGACCGCTATGTGGAATTTTGGAATCTGGTCTTCACCCAATTTGATCGGGATGAAAACGACAACTACACCCCCCTGGCCAACCCCAATATCGACACCGGTATGGGGCTGGAACGTTTAGCCACTATTATGCAGGGTGTGGACAATATCTTTGAAGTAGACACCATCGGCCACGTCCTCAACTATATTTGCCAGAAGGCTGGTGTAAAATACGGGGCAAAATACGATGACGATGTGTCCATTCGAGTGATTACAGACCATGTCCGCAGCGTCACCTTTATGATTGCCGATGGGGTCATGCCCAGCAACGAAGGACGGGGATATGTGCTCCGTCGTCTCCTCCGCCGGGCTGCCCGTCACGGCAAGCTTCTGGGGATAGAAGGGCTGTTTTTATACGATGTTGCCAAGGAGGTAGCCCGGGTATCCGGGGGTGCCTATCCAGAGCTCAATGAAAAGCTGGATTATATCCAGAAAATCATTAAGATCGAAGAAGAGCGCTTTAAAGAAACCATTGATCAGGGGCTCAATCTGCTGGAAATGGAGCTGGACGAAATTATCGCCCAGGAAGAAGCCGTATTTCCAGGTCGAGGCGCCTTTAAGCTGTACGATACCTATGGCTTCCCCTTTGACTTGACCAAGGAAATCGTTGAGGAACGGGGACTGACTGTATCCATCGAGGAATTCCAGGAAGCCATGGAAGAACAACGGGCCCGTGCCCGGAAAGCTCGGGAAGAAAGCGACACCGCCGTATGGTCTGATGATCCCTTTAATCCCTTGGGAGCTGACGCTCTGGTGAACTTTGTGGGATACGATCAATTAGAAACCCAGGGACGGATTTTAGGACTCATCCGGGATGAGGATCTCCGGGACAATGTCACCGCCGGAGATGAGGTCCTGGTTCTCTTAGACCAGACTTCTTTCTACGCCGAAAGTGGTGGACAGGTTGGGGATAAGGGCCTGATCCTTGGTGAGGATGGTGCTGTTATTGAGGTAACAGATTGTAAAAAGGGCAGCTTAAACCGCCATATCCATTACGGCAAAGTCCTTTCAGGAACCTTTACCGTGGGGCAGGTGGTCACGACGAAGGTGGATAAGGACCTTCGGGCGGCAACCCAGAGAAATCACACCTCCACCCATCTTGTGCAGAAAGCCTTGAAAATGGTTCTTGGGGATCATGTGGAGCAGGCCGGGTCCTTTGTTTCCCCCACCCGGATGCGTTTTGACTTCAACCACTTCCAGCCCATGACAGCGGAAGAAAAACGTCAGGTTGAAGAAATCGTTAATAAAGAGATTTTGGAAGCCCAGGATGTCAGTATCTTTGAAACCAACATCGATGATGCCCGTTCCATGGGAGCCATGGCCCTCTTTGGGGAAAAATACGGGGAAACCGTCCGTGTCGTTAAGGTAGGGGATTTCTCCATCGAGCTTTGCGGTGGCTGCCACATTACAAACTCTGCCCAGGTGGGGATGTTTAAAATCTTAAGTGAAACCGGTGTAGCTGCCGGAATCAGACGGATTGAAGCCGCCACAGGGATGAATGCCTTGCATGTGGTGGAACAGATGGATGATACCCTGACGGAAGTGGCGGATGCCCTGAAAACTGCTCCAGACAGCCTTTTAGAACGGGTTCAGGAAATCCATGAACAAAACCGTCATAAGGAAAAGGTCATCGCTGAGCTCAAACAGAAATTTGCCGGGAACCTCATTGCGGATATCCATCAGCAGGTCGCCATTATATGCGGGGTTCAGACTACCATTGCTGAGGTAGATGGGATGGATATGGATGAGCTGCGCAACATTTCGGATATGCTCAAGGACCGTATGGGTTCAGGTATCGTCTTACTGGGGACAAAAACAGACGATAAGGTTAATTTTATCGCAACAGCGACCAAGGATATCGTGAAACGCGGTTTCCACGCAGGTAAGCTGATTAAATCGGTGGCCTCCATTGCTGGTGGCGGTGGCGGTGGCCGGCCGGATATGGCCCAGGCTGGTGGGAAAAAGCCGGAAATGTTATCCGAAGCTTTAGAAAAGGCTAAAGAACTTATTGGTGAGCAGCTCAATTAGGCGGTTACCGGAAAAAAGACTTGTGTTTTCAGAGTGCATGGGTTAAAATGATGTTAGACTAAATGGGAGGTAGACGGCATTATGAATGATAATACATTATTCGACCGGGGAACGATTATGTTTGATGTGGATAGTGAAAAGGCTCAGACCATCGATGAAGTCATGCGTAAAGTGACAAAGGCCTTGGAAGCCAAAGGCTATAATCCCATTAATCAGATTGTCGGTTATGTTATGTCCGGAGACCCAACTTACATCACGAGCCATGATGATGCACGGCTGATTATTCAAAAAATTGAGCGTGATGAGTTGCTTGAAGAACTCGTAAAACGTTATTTAAAGAGTCTTTAATCAAAGGCCGTTATAATAATGACAAGTAGTCCCAGGTGAATGTTGGGTTTACCTGGGGCTTTTTTGTTAGAGGAAGGAGTATCCTGAGATACTCAGAACAATGCAGTTGGCGTTTGAAAGATCTGTCACCGAATAAGCCAGCTTTTTCAACTGCCAATTGGAGTTTAAAGGAAGACTATGGAATATCGGAAGCTGGGTGATACAGAGATCACCGTATCCCGCTTATGTTTTGGGAGCCTGACCGTGGCACCAATGCAAAAAAACAAAAGTTTAGCAGAAAGTCGGGAAATTATGGCCGCTGCCTTAGATCACGGCGTGAATTTTTTTGACACAGCAGACCTTTATGATAACTATGCTCATTTGAAGCAGGTGCTTACCATGAAGCCGGATGCCGTAATCTGCACCAAATCCTACGACTATTCGGAAGCGGGAGTCAAAAAAAGCCTCACCCGTGCGTTGAAGGCCCTTGACCGGGATTATATTGACATTTATATGCTTCACGAACAGGAAAGCCGAAAAACCTTTGAAGGCCATTATGAAGCCATCCGTTATCTGTTAAAGATGAAAGAACGCGGGGTGATTCGGGCCTTTGGTATTTCCACCCATCGGGTGGAAGGCGTTGTTGATGCCTGTGACTTTCCAGAAATTGAAGTGGTATTCCCCATCATTAATGTAACGGGCATTGGGATTGAGGATGGCAGCCGCCAGGATATGGAGGCAGCCATTATCAAGGCAAAAACAGCGGGAAAAGGCATCATGGGGATGAAGCCCCTGGGTGGTGGCAATCTTTTGGCTGATAAGTCTGCCTGTTTCGATTATGTTTTGGGTCTCGAAGCCTTGGATACCATTGCCTTCGGGATGCAGTCAGTGGATGAGGTTGATTATAATGTCGCTAAAATTGAGGGACGCGCCATTCCAGCTGATTTAGAAAAACGTGTAGCGGCGGCACCGAAACGCTTGCACATCAGTGATTGGTGTGAGGGGTGTGGTGCCTGTGTTGGGCGTTGTGGACAGAATGCTTTAACGCTGGTTAATGGGCAAGCAACGGTGGATTATAAAAAATGTCTGACCTGTTGCTATTGTGCCTCGGTCTGTCCTTTATTCTGTATAAAAGTGATTTGATCGGCAGTTCAAAGATGAAATAATAGAGAAGAAAGCAGGTATGAATGAGTAAAATGATGGGACTGGATGTCGGGGATAAATACATCGGCATTGCAGTCAGTGATACCTTGGGAATTACAGCCCAGGGCTATAGGACCTATAAGCGGGAGACCCGGGAAGATGATTTGAAATTCTTTACGGATGTTGTGACCCAGTTTAATATTGTCGGTATTGTGGCGGGGCTTCCCAAGGATATGGAAGGCAACGAAACCGCCCAAGCCCGGAAAACCCGGAATTATTGCCAATTTTTGGCAAAACGCCTGAAGCTGGATGTTGTCTATATTGACGAACGGTTAACATCCCGGGCGTCCGAGCGGGTTTTAATTGAGGGGGGAGTACGTCGGGAAAATCGGAAGAAGCATATCGATACCCTGTCCGCCCAGCTGATCTTACAGATTTATTTAGACCAACAATCAAAAGAAAATAAATAACAATATAATTTCAAGGAGAAACTAAAATGACTGAAGAAAACAAAATTATTTTAATGGATGAAGATGGCGTTGAACGGGAATTTGAGCTGGTCATCAGCTTTGATATAAAGGATAAAACCTATGCCCTGCTAGCAGAAAGTGAAGACAGCGACGATGTCTTCCCATTCATCATTGAAGAAGATGAAAACGGTGAAATGACACTCCTTCCAGTGGAAGATGATGCTGAATTTGAATTGATTTCCGAAACCTACGACCAGATTATGGAAGAAGAATTCGGTGACGACGAAGACGAGGAATAAGCAATACAGGAGATTGGCGCTATCGCCATACCCCATTGTAATCGGGACCTTTATCGAAAGACCCAACCGTTTCATCGCCCAGGTGGTTTTGGAGAATGGTGAAAAAACCATTGCCCATGTGCCCAATACCGGACGGCTACGTGAATTATTGGTAACGGGTGTTGCGATCAAGATGGCCTATAACCCTTCCCCCACAAGAAAGACCGATTATACCCTTTTGGCCGTGTTGTACGATGGCATTTGGGTGTGTATTCATTCGGTTTTTGCCAATGCCATTGCAGCGGAGTATGTGGGTGGGTTACCAGGAGTTGAAGCTCTGAAGCGGGAAGTCACTTATGGCAACAGCCGCTTTGACCTGGGCTTTAACTATTATGGTCAGCCGGCATTATTTGAAGTAAAAAGCGCCAACCTGGTGAAAGACGGCATCGCAATGTTTCCCGACGCGCCGACTACTCGGGGAAGCAAGCATTTGTGCGAGTTAATGGCTGCAAAAAAAGAAGGGTTTTACACGGGTGTCCTATTCGTCGTACAACGAGGGGATGCTAGGTTTTTTACGCCCAATATCGAGACTGATTCGACATTCGCGCAGCACCTCGCTCGCTGTCGGGATGCCGGAATGGATATACGGGCCTTAAGCTGTCATATCGACGGCGATACACTACTCATTGATACGGAAATACCGGTGTGCCTGGGAGGCTGCCGGACGAAATAGAATACAGGAGGATACTTTGAGCGAAAAACAACAACAAAATACAGAACTGGTAGCGCAAAAGAGCAAACCGGTCCAGCGCCGTAATAATAACAATAATGGGAATGGCCGCCAACGCAGACGCAGTGGTGGTCAGGGACGGAAAAAAGAGACCATGAAAGTCATTCCCATCGGAGGACTGGGTGAAATTGGAAAGAATATGACCGTATTCGAATACCGGGGTGAAATCATCATCGTGGACTGCGGTTTGAAATTCCCCGAGGACGAAATGTACGGCATCGATATGGTGCTTCCGGATTTCGATTATCTCATTCAGAACCAGGACAAGATTAAGGGGTTGGTCATCACCCATGGCCATGAAGACCATATTGGTGGGATTGCCTATCTCCTTAAAAAAATTAACGTGCCCATTTATGCCACCAAATTTACCATGGGACTCATCGATAAAAAGCTGACTGAGCATCGGTTGATTTCCAAAGCCAAACGTCATATTGTCAAGGCTGGAGAAACCGAACAGATTGGCGCCTTTAGTGTGGAATTTATCCGGGTCAATCATAGTATTGCCGACTCGGTGGCCCTGTGCATTAAAACCCCGGCGGCAACAGCCTTCCATACTGGAGACTTTAAAATTGACTTCCAGCCCATCGATGGTGAAATCATCGATCTCCAGCGTATTGCGGCATTGGGCAGCGAGGGAATCGATCTCCTGATGGCTGACAGCACCAACGTGGAGGAAGCGGGCTTTACCGCTTCTGAAAGCTCCGTCGGTGAGACCTTCTACAACCTCTTCAGAGGCTGTAAAAATCGGATTATCGTGACTACCTTTGCCTCCAACGTCCATCGGGTTCAGCAGATCATCGATGCGGCTGTGGCCTATAACCGTAAGGTTATTATTAATGGACGCAGCATGGAAAACATGGTAGATGTCGCTTCGGATTTGGGCTATCTGAAAATCCCCAATAATGCGGTCATCGACATTAAGGATATGAAGAAGTACAAGAACAAGGAGCTGGTCGTCATCACCACCGGTAGTCAGGGGGAACCCATGGCTGCCCTGGGACGCATGGCTTTAGGGGAACATCGCTTCTTAAATGTCACCAAGGACGACACCGTCATTATTTCAGCATCCCCTGTTCCAGGGAACGAAAAGATGGTGGCCGAGGTCATTAATCGTTTAGTGGACCTGGGCTCCGAGGTGGTCTATAAGAAATTTGCGGATATCCATGTCTCTGGTCATGCCCGTCGGGAAGAGCTTAAGATTATCCAGACCCTGGTTAAGCCAAAGAACTTTATGCCCGTCCATGGGGAAGCCCGGATGCTCATGCACCACGCCACCCTGGCAGAGGATTTAGGACTGGATAAACGCCATATCTTCATTCAGGAAAATGGCGATGTTATGGAAGTCGGCAAGGGGACCTGTCGCGCTGCTGGTAAGGTACAGGCTGAAGCCGTTCTGGTGGATGGCCTGGGTGTCGGCGATATTGGCAATATTGTCCTGAATGATCGTAAGCGTCTGTCTGAGGACGGTCTCTTTATCGTCGTGGTCAATATGCACAAGGGAAAATGTGTGTCCGGTCCGGATATCATTTCCCGGGGCTTCGTCTATGTCCGGGAATCCGAGGATCTGATCAACGCCGCCCGGGGCGAGGTTAAAAAAGCCATTCTCGACTGTGAAGCCAAGGGCATCACCGAATGGAACGCCATTAAAGGAGAAATCCGGGATTCCCTCTTCCGCTTCCTCTACCGCAAAACCCAGCGTAAGCCCATGATTTTGCCAATTTTGATGGAAGTGTAAGACTAAAAGAAAAAACGAATAGAATTGATGAATGATGCAGCACCACCTGGAGAGGATCCGGGTGGTGCTGTTTTCATAAATTCAAAAATAAGAATTAATTTGATGACTTCCCCTTGCATTATTCCATAATATTGATATGATAATCATACCAATAAAAACTAAGGAGGTCTCCCCATGCCATCAGAAAAAAGAAAGAAGCCCGTAACCTTTGCCCGTACCTGCTGTGGCGTTTCCCTGGACGCCCGAGAGCGACAGAAAGGGGTAAACGGTGTGTTGGTTCTGGGGCGGCCCAGTGCGCCCTACGACCGGTTATGCCAGGTGGTGCAGCAGGCCCTGGTCCAGCTTGATGCTGAACCGGCGAAATGCCAGGATGATCCCAAACTTTTGGAGGTTTATGGCATCATCACGCCACCGGCAGTGCTCTGCAATGGTCGGTTGATTTTATGCGGCGAGGATGGAACGAGCTGTGATTTAGAGGAGCTTCTAAAAACGGCCTTGGGCATATAATAATAAAAAACAATGCGACTTACCAAAAGCACCCTAAAAGAAATTTTAGCGGTGTTTTTTTGCATAAATGATTATATAATGGGGAACACAATGAGGAACACCTTGATATAATTCTGAAACTGAAATATGATTAAGAAAACATAAAGAGAGAATAGAAAATGACGATATTCAGCGAAGCCCTAAAAAGGAAAATCGAAGGAACCGGGATGACGGTGTATAATCTGGCCAAAAAAGCTGGACTCAACCGTCCAATGATTCATAAAAGCCAGCAGGGCGATAAAATTCCCAGCGATGACTTTATCAAAAAACTATCCAAAGCGATGATGCTGACCCATGGTGAAACAGAAGAACTTCTGCAACTAGCAGCGCGTTCCCGTATGGGAGAAGCGTTATATCTAAGGCGTCAGGCCGTCATGGAGGTCATCGCCTGTCTTTGCCACGAATTTGATGCCCTGGATATCGTCCAGCTACGCAAAGAAAAGAAGCGTGACATTAATCTGGGGCAAAACCGGATTATTAAGGATAGTAACCAAATCAAATCCTATCTCATTCGGATGATTTGCGATGCCCCGAAGGAGCAGCAGCTTTTTGTCAAGCTTCCGGAATGGGCAAAAGAATACTACGGCATCATCTATCATCTCTGGTCCGCAGAGGAGAGTGAAGGCATCCATCTCACCCAGATGATTGGTCTGGAAAAAGAGTACAATGACGTGGCTTCGGCAGCCCGTAATTTAAAGCTCTTATCCTATGCCATCAACTTCTCCCTGGTTGAAAACAGGGAATTTGATGCGTTTTTTCATTATTTGGAATACCCGGAAAAACCGGAACTCCCTTCCTTTCCCTATTATGTCAAAAATGATACAGGCGTATTGGCCATTGCGGCAGATTTAAACACTGCACTGTACTACCCCCAGGGTGAAATGTACGATCTGTACAATAGTATCATCACCGTGATGATGGATGAATCAGAACCCCTCATTGAGTTTGTCGATAACATTGACAATATTTGTGATTATGGTGACAATGTCAGCTTAATTGAAGGGATTCCATGTATTTCTGCGGTGGTGACGGATGAAATGGTCGAATCCGTCGTCAATGACATTGACGGACGGGCATACATTGTGAATACGGTCCTGAAACTTTATCATCAGCGCCAGAGCGAGGACAGCCATCCCGATTCATTCTTCCATCTGGACCGGCTGGAACAATTTATGATGGATGGTATGATTCCAAGCATCTCACCCTATTATATGCATGCCTTTACCCCGGAACAGCGTTATATCATTTTAAAGAAGTACAGAGATTTTATAGAGGGGGATGAAAAAATTCGCTACCATGCCCTTAACCCCAAAAAACTCCGCCTTGCGGTGGATGCCGAGGTTGTCTATTCCAAGGACCAAGGCGTAGAAATACGGCAGACCAAGAAAGCGGCCCCATTTTTAAAATTTATATGGATTCGGGAACCCAGCTGTGTGGAAGCCTTCCGGGATTTTTACCGATATTTGCCAACGAGCGATTTGGTCCTGTCAAAGGAAGAAACCTTAGCGGCCATGGATGCTTTGTTGGAGAAATATAAATGAAAATATTATGAATAATAGGAGAGCGTGTAACATGAAAAGAAAAGTGTTGTTTGTTGGGGTTGTTTTGGTTGCTGTGTTGGCACTCTGTGCGTGTGGAAAAAATGATTCAGAAAACATTATTGGGAAATGGATGAGCACAGAGGATAAACGAGATTATGTTGAATTCATTAATGAAACAGAATGCAACCTGCTGCGGTTTAATGGATTTTATCAAGATTTTGGAGGGACAATAATTTCAAGATATGAATTACTAGAAAACAATAAAATATCATTTAAAGATAATTTTGGACAAATTTTAACATATAAATATAAATTAGAAGGGGATACATTAACTTTAATTCGCACGGTGGACAGTGGTTATAGTGAAACATTTGTATTTACAAAAACGGAGGAATAATTATGAAAAAAAATATTATTGTAATAATTATGTTCGTTTTATTAATAGCTATAATTTTATCCGGATGTTTAACTAACGAGAATAGCCAGGAATATCCTATATTACAAATGGACAATGCAACTTCAAATTTAAGTAATGGTGGGATTGTAGCTGATTACAATGGGAGAGCATATTACTTCAAGCAAAAAGTTGGGATTGTTGAACGGAGCGAATCGCAGGAAAAAGTTATTTATCCATTAGAAAGTAATCTGGAATACGCTAAAATATCAGGCCTCAATATTTTAGAAGATCAAGTTTACTTTTTCCTTAAACAAAATGCCAATATAATGGATAAATCTGACAATGGTATTTATAGAATGAATTTAGATGGAAGTGATGCACAAAAAATCTTCGAGCCTAAATCCACAATATCAAATTTATATGTCATTGGTGATTCAATCTATTTTTGGGTTATGGAGGATCAGAATATTCATAAAATATCAAATGATGGATCCAACGAAAAAAAACTAACTGATACGGGTAAAACCAATGCTTTTAGTTATGAAAATGGGAAAATATATTACTCTTTTTATGATTCAGAACAAGAAGATGGCAATGGAATATATCAGATGGATTTAAATGGGAAAAACAAGAAGTTTGTACAAGATCATCAATCAAGAATAGACAGTATGTTTTGCGATGAAAACAACTTGTATTATCTTTTTATGTATAAACCGGAAGAGCATTATATAGAAAAAGATATGGTGATTTACTCTCTAGAGGATGGCAGCAGTCGCAAATTCTCAAATCATCTTATTGGAGCTGCAGTTTCAGATGGGACTATTTACAGGGGAGATTTGTCGGATGGAATTGTGACGGCTCGGCTGTATCGTGGAGAAGATATATCAGATAAAAAGGATGAAGTGTTGATGGAATGGGAGGCGAAGGATTTTAATCTGGAAAATAAGGATGCTTTTCCATATATGAAAATGCAATGGATAGGGATTGCTCAGAATGAAGTCTATTGTATCTTTCCGGGTGAGGATGATTATGTCTTGAAAATCGTTCCTGAGAGTATTGCAGATTCGAAACCAACGACCGTTTCAACACCAAAGACAGGTTCATCAGAGGAAGAAATAAGATCTAAATATATTCAAAACATCCAGGGGATTTGGCATGCGGTCAATGGAAACCCAGACGAGGTCTTTACGATAAATCAGCCAGAAGAGGAAATGGGGTTTGGACAAACTGGAGCGAGTGGGATGACTTATAAATATCGTATTGCATCAGTCGATGGAAATAGTGGTGTTTTAGAATTATATGAAGTTCTTGATCATCAATTATCCAGAGAAGCACAAAAGGCCGTTTATTCCGAGTGTTCAGAAACAATCACAATTAAGGTTTTGGAAAATGGCCATCTAAGTATTAAAGATATAGAATGTGCAGCGGGGAGAGAATAGATAAAATTGAGAGAGAGGTAAGTGAGTGTGAGTGATTTTGAAGAAGTAATTAAATTGGCGGAGAACGGTGATGTTTCAGCACAAGAAGAGGTTGCTATCTCATATTATAAGGGTATTAACGAACCTAAAGATATTGAAAAAGCAATGCAGTTTTTTCGTTTGGCGGCAGATAATGGTAGTGGATTGGCTAATTTTAGATTGGGTAGAGCTTATGAAACGGGAACAGGTGCAGAGCTAGATTTGATTAAAGCGCGACAATTCTACCAAAAAGCAGCAAATCTTGGGTATCAAAATGCAGTAAACAAATTAGTTGCATTGGATACCAGTGAACAAGTGGCTAAAGAAACGCAATGTCAGCAGACGGAATATGTTCCACCTAAACCGCCGACTCTGGATTTAAATCAACAGAGTTATAATCAATCGAATAATAAACCGAAAAGTAAGGTTGTTGCAATTTTATTGGCTTTATTTTTAGGTGGGTTTGGAATACACAATTTTTATCTTGGCAATATTAAGAGTGGAATCATTCAGTTATTATTGTGCTGGACGGGTGTATCATATCTTTGGGCTTTGATTGATTTGATTCGGATTGCTATTGGGGATATTCCGGCTGATGCGAATGGAGTAAAATTAAAGTAAGAGGTGGAGTCTTATGAATTATCATGATGAAGAGTATAGAAAAAAACACGGTGTGGTTCCACAGTTGGATTTTGTCAATAACCGCGAATGTCTTTCGGAAATTCCTAAGAAACCAATCGTTTATTCCAAGTTTGCATATGGCAAAAAAAGTATTAAGAATGTCAAAAAGGGTAAAGTTGCAAAGGGACTCGGAAATGCTTTTTTAGGTGTTTTTAGTATGGGTACTGGTAATTTTGGATATGGCATGGCTAATCTTACGTCTGGTTTGGTAGATGCTACAACGGGAGCAATTGCCTCCGACGCATTGCTCGTTGATCATGAGGTAACACAAACCATTCGAGAAGCAGAGGAGAAAGCGTGGGATAGATACCAATTTTTGGCTAATTTCAGTCCAGCTGTTGGTAATTTGGGAGATACCTATTTTAAAGATGGTTCCTGTGATGAATTTCATTGCGGAAATGGTTTTCGTATTTTTGAAAATGGAGATTATTTCGAAGGTAGTTTTGAAGATGGGGAGTTTGTGCGTGGCGTATATATTTGGGCGAATGGATCAAGATTTCTTGGAACATTTCAGAATCAGTTGAAGAATGAAGGTATAAGCCTTTTTCCTGATGGAACACGTTGTGATGGAACTTACATGGATAATATGTTGCACGGAGTTGGTACGAATTGGTATACAGATGGTGTCTATTGGGGTGAATGGCTACATGGTCTAAGACATGGTCTAGGTTATTGTCGATATGCAGATAATACAAGTTTTGCTGGATATTGGGTGGATGATCAACCTCAGCTTTAAGGAGAAAGAATGATGATGGTAAATTCAATTACTCGGGAGAGAATAAAGGCCGCAAAAACTGGACATATTGAAAGCCAAATCATCGTAGGATGTATATTTTGTGAGGATGTTGAGGATAAACGTAAGTTTTCAAAAGGACTTAATTTTTTAACGATGGCTGCAAGTAGGAATAGTTATGCACAATATCTTTTGTCGAAAGTTTACCATTCTATAGTAAAGGACGAAAAGAAATATTTTCAGTATTTAGAGGAATCGGCAAAAAATGAATTTCCTCCTGCAATCCATGAGTTGGGGTGTCTTTATTTTTATGGTAACAGTGTTCCTCAGAATCTAGAAAAAGCCTTCCACTTATTTTCTAAAGGCGCTCAAAGTGAGTACTGCAATTCATATATTGCATTAGGGAATATGTATCATAAAGGTCTTTATGTTCAAAAAAATATTGATAAATCCATTTTCTATTATGAAAAGGCTGCAAAACAGAAAAATGCGGAAGCCTATCGATTGCTTGGCATTCTTTATTATGATAATACTGATTCAAGATACAATCCTGAAGAATCGTATCGTTACATTTCTAAGTCTGCTGAAATGGGAGATGCTATTTCATCTTATCTTGCAGGAATCATGTGTTATGATGGGGAGGGATGTGAGATGGATTATCAAAAGGCCTTAAATTATTATACTAGAGCAGCAACGCAAGGATATTCACCAGCGTGTATAGATGCGGCGAAGATGTATATCAAAGGCGAGGGGTGCAAAAAAAACTATTTTAAGGCGCAAAAATGGTTAATACAGGCTATAAACTTAGGTAATAATGAGGCTTATGAAATATTAGAATCGGCGGAAGAACTAATCGCTTTTGATTCAAAAGCAATGCCAGCAAAGCAAAATATTTACACACAACAATCTGTAGGCGAATCAATGGGAAAAAGTACTTTTACTGGTTTACGTGAATATGAGGTTGCTCAGAAACAAGTTGAAATGCAAGAAAAAGAAAAAAGAGAATATGCAATGAAATTTGCACGAGCAAGAACCCCAGGCTGTTCGGTTAGTGATAATGATTTGGGAATAGTATTTGATCAAAATGGTGAAATAGCCCAATATGTTGATTTTGATTTAGATTTAATACGGGAAGCGAATGGTTCAACCGCTTATATCAATCGTGAGCTTAATATGATGTTTGATATAAATAAAGATCGAGTAACATTTTATGATAAGGATTTGGATATACATTTTGATACAGAATCTGGTGAAAAGGCGTATCATGTAGGAAGCTTTACCATAAAAAGATAAGCCTTAAATACAATGCTTTACACCACTTTAAATATCGTTATCCGTTATAGTGAATGAATACGCATCAATTGGAGGGGAGGGACGGACAATGCCACGGTGGTTGAAGCACCGGCAGTGGGGCTCTTTGGATTGAGACCCGTATTGGCAGCAGAACAGAGCACAATTATTGCTGTGCAAAGAGAAACGGCTAAAATAAGGGACGAAAATGGAAAAGGGTGACGGTGCTTAGCACTGCCACCCTTTTTTAACAGTGGATTTCCACGACAAATGTTATTCGTTTGTTTCTTCTTCCAACACATCGTCGAACAGGATGCGCAGATAATCCCGGCGGCCATACAGGACGCGATCCACATAAACCTCGCTGCCATACACACGATAAAACGTGAGATAATTTCCAGTCACAAGAAAGCGGTAATCGCTCTTCACGCTGGCAATCGAGGACAATGGTGCTCCAATCTCCGCAAAGTCTGCCAACTGGTCGACATCATCTAAAATGTGATCGACGGTGCGTTTTGCGGCAGACGGATTTTGAAGCTCGTTTTCGATGTAGTTCCATATTTCATCCAAGTCTCTGCGCGACTGCGTGGCGTAGTGGAGGTTATGCTTCATTCGCTCTTGCGCGAAAATGTGCCCTCATGTCCTCGGGTTCAAGCCAACCTTCCTGTTCCCCGGATTTCCGACCCTTGGCAAGTTCGTTCAAAAGACGGATCGTCGATTGGGTTTTCTCATAGTCCTGTATATCCACGATCGCGTATCTGCCACGCCCGTTTTTCGTCAGAAAAACTGGAGCGCCTGCGGTTACGTCGCGTAATACCTCGCTGTAGTTTCGCAGATCTGAGATGGGTTTGATATTCGGCATATTCATCAGCCTCCTTTTATCCATAGTATATCCCAATCTGCTGTAAAATTCAACAGCAAACTTACAGCAAAATCAAAGGTATAGAAAAAAGACTCAAGCCATCCATAGCCTGGGTCTTTTCTCTTACAATCCCTTATTTAATCTCCCCACTCTCCACCACAAACTTCACGCTCCCGCTCATTCCACTGGAAATCCCGGAGAAGCTATTGTAGGCTTTGCCGGCATCGGTGATTTTGGTGATGCGGTCCTTAAGGCCTTTGAGGTCATTGTTGTAGAGGTTGGCGATTTTATCAATCCCCGTGGTTTTGAATTCGGTCATCCCGCTGTTGAGGGTGGTGAGCCCGGTGGCCAGGGCATTGGCACCGGCATTCAGCTGTGCTCCGCCGGATTGGAGCTGGGCCATACCTCCGGTCAATTCACTGTTTTTGGAGGCCAGGGTGTTGGCACCATCGGCCAGTTGGGCGGCACTGTTGGTGGCGGTATTGGCCCCTTCTGCCAGTGTGGTGCTGCCTTGGGTGGCATCGGTTAGGCCAGTATCCAGGGCGACGGTGCCTTCGTAAAGGCCGGTGTGATGTCCGTCAGCGGCCTCATAGCCGTTGATACCGGCGTTGAGGCCAGCGGCACCCTCGGCAACTCGGCTGGCTCCGGCTTGGAGTGTGGCTAGCTGCTGTTGGGTATTATTGTCATCCATTTGTTTTTGTACGGCTTCCAGGGCATCGCCGGCACCGGTCGCACCACTGCATTGTGCGATGGCGGCAGTGAGCTGGCTGATCTGTTGGATATCTTCAGTGGTCAAGGGCTGTCCGGCTTTGCTGGTTAGCAGGGCAGTAAGCTGGCTTTGGTAGGTGGAAGCAGCTTCGCCCTTAGTATGATAATCCGAGGCCTGGGTTCCAAGGGTATCATACATGCCGGAAAGCTGGTTAGCAGCAGCATCAACCCCTTGACGCACCTGCCCAGCCCCGGCGGCTAACTCCTGTGCCCCTTGGGCAGCGCCCTTTTGGGTATCACTGCCCTTGTATCCAGCAACCAGCTGTTCGCTGCCCGCTTTGGCGGTGGCTAGGCCGGCATTTAAGCGATTGGCTCCGGCGGAGAGGGTGCCCAGTCCGTTTTGAAGTTTTGTGGTTCCCCCGGCAACGGTGGCCACTCCATTGGTATAGGTCGTCAGCCCATCAGATAGGGTATTAATACCAGTGACCGCAGCGCTTGTTCCATTAGCCAGGGTATTGGCCCCGTCCTTGGCGGATATGGTACCGGCAACGAGCTGATCCGTTGCGGTGGTTAGCTTGGTGATGGCGGTGTCTAAATCACCAAAGCTATTGACCTGATTTAGGCCGACATCCTCGAGTACATTGGAGGTCATACTGGTGATCGTGGGGCCAAGCTCAAAATTCGTGGCAGTGGCCGTAACGGTAATGCTGTCACGAATGGTGAGATCCAAGGTGTTGCCAGAAAGGCCAAGGCTATCATTTAAGCCAGGGAAGGCCAGGCCGACGACGATCGCATTATTACCATCGGAAAGGACAGCCCCTTTATCCACGGTGACATTGGTGAAGGTATCGTTGGGGAGCATCATGGCACTGGCCACAGTAAAGGGGACGGTGGTGCCGTTTACTGTGGCGGTATTGGTGAAGTGCATGGTGATTTCCACCTGGCCGCTTTTACCAACCATATCCTGGGGATTCATGCTTTGGCCATTGAGGGTGTATACCGTAGAGATGTTGACTGGCAGGGCCTGGGTGGTGGTCCCCTGGTAATAGATATCCGCTCCAGCCGTATTCCACAACAGACTGCCATCGGCGTTTTGGGTAAAGGTTTCGTCACCTTTAACGTTTTTAATATCCCTTAGGGTAGACGTGTCGGCGATTTGGGTTTGAGTACCGGCATTTTTCAGCCAATCGCTGACAGTGGTGGACGTCACCTTCCCGTTGGCATCGGTTTTGACATAGACGGTTTCTTCCTTGGAAATCTGTCCGTCTGCGGAGGGCATGGTGGTGCTGCCCGTTGCTTTTTCTGCAGCTTGGGTTAGTTTTTCAGTATCGCTGGTGTCATTGGCCGCAATGGTTGTGTTGCTTTTGGCAGCCAGAACCGCATAGGCCGAGGCGGAAGCGATGAGGACTGCCACAAGAACGATGGCAAGGATGTGCTTGACGCCCTTATTCATTGATGAGATTTGCTTCATGGATCGTTTCCTTCTTTCTTAAGAATCCTTTTGAGGTTTTACAGATCACTTTGTCGAATACCATAAACAGTGATGGTAGGATAAAGACGACACAGAATAGGCTGATCAGTGCCCCCCGTGCCATTAGGCTGCAGAGTGAACCGATAATATCGATATCGGAATAGAGCCCGACACCAAAGGTCGCAGCAAAGAGACCCAGGGCACTGACGATGACCGATGGAATGGCATAATTAAGGGCATTCTCAATGGCGGTCCGTTTATCTTCCCCGTTTGCGCGCTCCAACTTATAGCGGGTGGTCATCAGAATGGCATAGTCCACAGTGGCACCCAGTTGGATGGTACTGATACAAATGGGGGCGATGAAGGGCAGGGTCACACCAGTGTAATAGGGAAGCCCCAGGTTGATAAAGATGGCAAACTCGATGACACTGACCAAAATGACCGGAAGGGAGATGGACTTCAGTACAAAGGCGATGATCAGGAAGATGGCGACGATGGATACGGCGCTGACCACCTGGAAGTCGTGGTTGGTGATGGTGATCAGGTCTTTAGTACAAGGGGCCTCCCCGATGAGAAGGGCCTTGCTGTCATAGCCTTTCATGATGGTGTTAATGGAATCCACCTGGGCATTGACCTCGTCCGTGGCCGTGGTGTACTCAGACATAATCACAATGAGCTTATACTCGTCACTTTCCAGGAGCTCCTTCACGTCATCGGGAATCATTGAGGAAGGAATGGCGGGCCCCAGCAGGGAATCTGCTCCTAAAACCGAGGACACTCCATCCACCTTTTTAATCTCATCCATCATATTTTTTGTATCTTTTCCCGGAAGGTTTTTATCCGCCAGAATCATATGGGTGGAGCCGGTATCAAAGGTTTCCGTTAATTTATCCCGGGCCACACAATAGCCTAACTCCTTGGGAAGGGTTGATCCCAAATCGTAGTAGGTTTGAGTATGGTTGTAGCCATAAATGGCGGGGAAAAGCAGTACCAGAAATAGAACGATAAATAGCCGATAATGCCCGGTGATGAAATGGGAGAGCTTGTTCATATCCGGCAGCAGATTACGGTGTCGTGTTTTATTAATGGGCTTATCGAAAACCAGGATAAGGGCTGGCAGGGTGGTGATACATCCCACCACACCGAGAAGCACCCCCTTGGCCATGACAATCCCCAAATCTAAGCCCAGGGTAAAGGTCATAAAGCATAGGGCAATAAAACCAGCTACCGTTGTGATGGAGCTGCCAATGACAGAGGTGATGGTCATGGCGATGGCATGGGCCATTGCCTCGTTTTTATCGGTATACTTTTCACGCTGCTCTTCGTAGCTGTGCCAGAGGAAGATGGAATAGTCCATGGTGACGGCCAGTTGGAGTACAGCGGCCAAGGCTTTGGTGATAAAGGAGATTTCCCCCAGGAAGATGTTGCTCCCCAGGTTCCAGATGATGGCCATGCCAATGCTGAAGAGGAAGATCAGGGGAATGACCCAGGAGTCCATGAACAGCATCATGACCGCACAGGAGAGAACGACGGCAATGGCCACATAGATGGGCTCTTCGGCTTCGCACAGGGCTTTTAAATCTGTTACCATGACGGACATACCGGAGATGAAGCATTGTTTTCCGGCCACACTGCGCATTTGGGTGATGGCAGCCATGGTTTCATCCTCGGAGGTGCCGGTATCAAAAAAGACCGCCATCATGGTAGAATCCCCCTTATTAAAGGCATCGTAGACCTCTTGGGGGAGCATTTCTTTCGGCATGGATAAATCGGCCACACTATCATACCAGATGACGGATTCAACATGATCGATGCCTTTAAACTGTTCCTCCAGGGTGGCGACATCCTTATCCTCCATTCCTTCTAAAATAACAAGGGAGAAGGCCCCCTTGCCAAATTGTTCCTTTAAGATATTCTGTCCCTGAATCGTCTCGATATCATCCGGAAGATAACTTAAGATATCGTAATTAATCCGAGTGTTAAAATATCCAAAGGCAGAGGGGATAAGTAGTAGAATGCCAATGATGAGGATAGGAATCCGGAGCTTTACGATTTTTCGACCAAATTCGATCATTCTTTACGTCCTTTCTAAAGTGAGATTTAAGTGTCAACTATGAAATAACCATACAAGTGTTGACTATTTAACTGAATTCAATTATACTGATTTTAGTTAAAAATACAATATACAGTTTATTATAGATATGTCCGTTAATAAACGGTGAGATTGTTAAATGTGGAATATTGAACAAAAAAAAGAAAATTGTTGGGTGAGGAGTTATTCATGGAAGAAAAAAAGGAAGACCGTCGGGTTCGAAAGACAAAGCGCCAGTTACGGCAGGCGTTAACGGAATTATTAAAAGAAAAGCCTATCCAGGAAATAAAGGTCCGGGAAATCGCTGATTTGATTGATATTAACCGGGGGACCTTTTATCAGCATTACCGGGACATTTATGACATGCTGTATCAGATCGAGGATGAGCTCTTTGCTCAGTTTAACCAAATTCTGGCAGAAACTGAGGAAGAAGCGGATGAGACCAACGCAATGCCCCTGCTCACTAAAATTTTTACCTTTTTAAAGGACAACTCCGATTTAACGGTGGCCCTCATGGGGCCCAATGGTGACCCGGTCTTTGTGGAAAAGGTAAAGGCCCTTGTCAAGGAACGATGTATCCACGATTGGATGCATGCTTATCAGGACGCCAAGACCCCTCATTTCGAATATTACTATGCTTTTGTGGTGTCGGGCTGCCTGGGCCTTTTCCAACGTTGGATGGAAAATGGATCCGAAGAACCTCCTGAAGCTGTGGCTGAACTGGCCGTTGAGATGATTCTTAAGGGGGTTAATGTGCTCAACGCATAAGTTCGTATAAAATAAAAAAGGTGTGACCGCTGAAGAAGGTCGCACCTTTTTTATTTTCGCCCTATTTTAGCCAATAGAATCTACAATTATTATAGTTCCTTAAGAATACGATGTCAATAGTATGTTGATTGGATGTTTGTTACAATGGGATTGTGATTTAAAGTGATTTTTATGAAAGCCAGACGGGAAGGAATTAAGATAGAATGTATAAAGTTACAATGCTGTAAAGTTAGTGTAAAAAATAGGGATCGGTCTTGTCCTGGTGGGACAAGTACTTGCAAAAGTGGAAAATTATGTTATAATGAAGGTAAAATTTTGTGATAGGAGGAAACCATGGATCGACCATTTACCCACCTGCATGTTCATAGTGAGTATAGCTTGCTTGACGGCTTTGGACGGATAAAGGATTTAGTGGGCTACGCTGTGGAATTGGGAATGGATAGCCTGGCGCTGACGGACCATGGGGTCCTTTTTGGCGCGGTAGAATTCTATAAAGAATGCCTGGCCCAGGGGATCAAACCAATTATTGGCTGTGAAGTTTATGTCGCACCCCGGGGCTTAACACAGAAGGAAAGCGGAATCGATAATAACCCCTATCATCTGGTGTTGCTGGCTGAGAACAATACGGGTTATAAAAATTTATGTAAAATTGTCTCCAAGGGGTTTGTGGATGGTTTTTACTATAAGCCCCGGGTGGACCACGATATTTTAAGAGCCCACCACGAGGGTATTATCTGCCTGTCAGCCTGCATCGCCGGGGAAATCCCGCGTTTCATTATCCAGGATCAGCCCGAGAAAGCGGCGGAGTGCTGTGAGTTGTACCAGGATATCTTTGGAAAGGATCATTTCTATCTGGAAATCCAGGATCACCGGATGCAGCAGGAGGCCAAAGCCAACGAAGGCTTAAGAGAGTTTTCACAAAAGTATGATATCCCTTTGGTCGCTACCAATGATGCCCATTATGTTCGGCGTTCTGATGCCAAGGCCCATGATGTGCTGCTATGTATCCAAACCGCCACCAATGTGGAGGATGAAAACCGGATGCGTTTTCCCGGTGATGGCTTTTATTTAAAATCAGCAGAAGAAATGGCCGGACAATTTCCGGATTTACCAGAAGCCATTGAGAACAGTCACCGCATCGCCGAACGCTGCGAGGTAACCTTTGACCTGGAATCTGCCCATTTGCCAGAGTTTGAACTACCCCAGGATGTCGAGACCCCTGGTGCGTATATCCGGATGCTGTGTGAGCAAGGGCTTACTGAACGTTATGAACAGATTACACCAGAGATCCAGGAACGCCTGGATTATGAGCTGGATATTATTCATACCATGGGTTTTGATAATTACTTTCTCGTGGTATGGGATTTTATTAAGTACGCCAAGGATCATGACATTATGGTGGGACCAGGGCGAGGGTCAGCGGCTGGCAGCTTGGTATCCTACGCCTTGGATATTACCACTTTGGACCCCATTAAGTACAATCTCCTCTTTGAACGCTTCCTAAACCCAGAGCGGGTGACCATGCCGGATATCGATTGTGATTTCTGTTATGAGCGCCGTCAGGAGGTCATCGATTACGTCATCCATAAATACGGGGAGGATCGGGTTGCCCAGATCATTACCTTTGGAACCATGGCGGCCCGGGGGGCTGTGCGGGATGTGGGCCGGGCCCTGGGGATGCCCTACGCCGCAGTGGATAAGGTCGCCAAGGAGATTCCCATCCACGTTGGTCAGAATGTGTCCATTGAAGGGGCCATGGCGGAGAATCCGACTTTGAAAGAAATGGCCAAGAGTGACGGCGCTGTAGGGGATTTGCTGGAAATGGCTAAGTCTATGGAAGGGCTTGCCCGTCATGCGTCCACCCATGCCGCTGGGGTAGTTATCTCTGATGCCCCCCTGACGGAATACGTCCCCCTGTACCGAAATGGAGAGGCCATCACCACCCAGTTTCCCATGGGTCTGCTGGAGGATCTGGGACTGATTAAGATGGATTTCCTAGGGCTGCGAACCCTGACGGTAATCCGGGATGCTGTGGAGAATATCTGGCACAGCCAGAAAGAACGTGTGGATGTCGATCATTTGTCCATGGATGACCCTAAGGTCTATGAGATGCTCTCCCGGGGGGATACCCTGGGTGTCTTTCAATTGGAAAGCCGGGGAATGATGTCCTTTATGCGGGAACTGGCTCCGGAAAATTTTGAAGATATCATTGCTGGAATCTCATTGTACCGACCGGGTCCCATGGACCAGATTCCACGGTACATCGAGAATAAAAAGAATCCCGGGCATGTGAAGTACCTCCATCCACTGCTGGAACCCATCCTCAATGTCACCTACGGATGTATGGTTTACCAGGAACAGGTCATGCAGATTTTTAGAGAGGTGGCTGGTTTTTCCATGGGCCGCAGTGACCTGGTCCGTCGGGCGATGTCTAAGAAAAAAACGGATGTCATGGACCATGAGGGTGAGGTCTTTATCCACGGCGAAAGGGATGAGGCAGGCCATGTCATCATACCCGGCGCCGTTAGCCGTGGGGTGCCCGAGGCAGTGGCTGTACAGATTTACGCAGAAATGAAAGATTTTGCCAAGTACGCTTTTAATAAATCCCATGCGGCGGCTTATGCGGTTATCGCTTATCAGACGGCCTGGCTGAAATGCTATTATCCCAGGGAATTTATGGCGGCTTTAATGTCTTCGGTCATGGATGATGAAAAGAAGGTATCCAAATATATTGAGGACTGCCGTAAAATGGGAATCGACGTTGCCCCACCGGATGTCAATGTTGGGGTTGGCAAATTCTCTGTGGTGGAGGGTAAAATTGCCTTCGGCCTTGGGGCCATTAAGGGCTTAGGGGCAAAGCCCGTGGAATCCATTGTGACCGCTCGTCAGGCCGAGGGGCCCTTTAAGGGGTTTCGGGATTTCTGTGACCGGGTGGATTTAAGCGTGTTGAACCGCCGAACCATTGAGGGACTGATTAAGGCGGGAGCCTTTGATTTTACCGGATTTCCCCGTTCCCGGATGCTTCTGGGGGCTGAGGGGATTATTGCCCAGGTCCAGGTGGAAAAGCGGGATCGATTGTCCGGCCAGGTGTCCTTGTTGGATTTAGGGGCCATCGAGGCCTTTAAGGAGGACCGGTTCCCCATGGCTGATCCTGCGCCAAAGGAAATCCAGCTGGCCCAGGAAAAGGAAGTGTTGGGTTTGTACGTTTCAGGGCATCCCTTAGAGGAATTTGAGGGGATACTCCTGGGTAAAACAAATCTGAACACCTCCATGATGGGCAGCTATGAAGAGCTGTGCGAGACGGGGATTCGGGATGGCGGCAGCGTGACCATTGGCGGTTTGGTGGACAGTGTTAAATCCCAGATGACCAAAACGGGTAAACTTATGGGTTTTATCACCATCGAGGATTTGTACGGACGCATGGAGGTTGTGGTTTTCCCCAGGCCCTACGAGTCCTACCATCATCTCTTAAAGGCAGATACACCGGTTTTAATCCGTGGGAAAATTAATTACAATGAGGAAATGAATGTTTCCGTCATCTGCGATGAAGTGATGCCCCTTGACCAGGGAATGACCATTCGGGAAGCCGGAATCGGCTACAAACCGATGAACATTAAAAAGGTAGCGGAGCAGCTGACATTGTGCTTTAGTGATTTTACACAGAAGTCCCTTATTTCAAAAATAAAACCCATCCTTGGAAGATTTCCAGGGAGTGTACCGGTGGTTTTATATTTTAAAGAAGAAAACAAGCGCTTTGGTGCTGATGAAAGCCTGTGGGTAACCGTCAGTGATGAGTTGGTTCGAGATCTTCAGGGGGTCTTGGGCCGGAATAAAGTGGAGGTTAAGTAGAATGAGAATCGGTATCTTAACAAGTGGTGGCGATGCCCCGGGGATGAATGCAGCCATTCGGGCAGTGGTTCGGACTGCGATTTACCATAAAATTGATGTGTACGGCATTAACCGTGGTTATGCAGGGCTTTTGGATAAAGATATTACGCCCATGAATGTTTATTCTGTTGCGGATATTCTGCACAAGGGCGGCACGATCCTGCGAACATCCAGAAGTGAATTTTTTCCAACAGAAGCGGGACAAAAACGGGCAGCTGAGGTTCTCCGGGAATTTGGAATTGACCATCTGATTGTCATTGGTGGAGATGGCAGCTTAAATGGTGCACTGTGCCTGAAACGCCTGGGTGTGAGTGTGGTTGGGATTCCTGGGACGATTGATAATGACTTTGGGGCCTCGGATTTTACAGTCGGGTTTGATACGGCAGTGACCACAGCCATTGACGCCATTGGAAAAATTCGGGATACCACTTTTTCCCATAACCGTATTAACGTTGTCCAGGTTATGGGGCGAACCTGTGGTGATATCGCGCTATACGCAGGCTTTTCTGTAGGCGCTGAGGCCCTTATTGTACCTGAAATTCCTACGGATTTGGAAGAAATCTGCGACCGCCTGTTGGTGGGTAAGGATCGTGGTAAGCTCCATAGCATCGTCATGCTGGCAGAGGGGTGTGGCGGCTATCGGGATTATTGCAAAAAGATTGAAGAGCTGACCCAGGTGACCACCAAAGGGACCAATCTTGGTTATATCCAGCGAGGTGGGGCTCCGTCCCACTTCGATCGAAATCTGGCAAGCTACATGGGCTACAAGGCTGTAGAATCCATCGTCAATGGTCAGACTGGCAATGTAGTGGTCCAGCGCAAGGGTGAATATCTCATGGTTCCTTTGGAAGAAGCCCTTAAAACACCGAAAAAATTTAACGAAGAACTTTATCATGTTTCCAAGATTCTATCCATTTAATTGGATTATTAGGAGGGCAAAATGAAGCTTAAAAAAACGAAAATGGTTTGTACCCTGGGACCAGCATCCAATACCCAGGAGATTATGGAAGAACTCATTGCCAATGGCATGAACGTGGCGCGCCTGAATTTTTCCCATGGCAGTCATGAAGAGCATGCGGGGCGGATTGCTATGTTAAAGGCAGCACGGGAAGCACAGAATATCCCCGTAGCCATTATGTTAGATACCAAGGGGCCGGAAATCCGGACCGGGGATTTAAAGGACGGAAAAGTGACTCTGGAGGAAGGAAATACCATTATCCTTACCACGGAAACTATTTCTGGGGACGCCAAGCGTGTCAGCATCAGCTATGCGGGCCTGCCCGAGGATTTGGTGCCTGGAAATATCATTCTTTTAGACGATGGTCTTATTGCCCTGACGGTTGAAAAGATTGAGGGAACAGAAATCACCTGTCGTATCGATAATGGCGGGGTCCTGGGATCTAAAAAAAGTGCGAATGTCCCCAATGTTTCCATTAATTTACCGGGTTTGACCGCTAAGGATGAAGGCGATCTTCTCTTTGGAATCGGCCAGGGCATTGATTTTGTAGCGGCTTCCTTCGTACGGAAACCCCAGGATGTTATTGCAATCCGTAAGGTGTTGGATAATAATGGCGGTGGCGATGTACAGATTATTTCTAAAATTGAAAACCGCGAAGGGGTCGAAAAAATTGACCGGATTCTGGCAGTGTCCGATGGGATCATGGTTGCCCGCGGGGATTTAGGTGTAGAAATCCCGGCAGAAGAGGTGCCCCTGGTTCAGAAGAGTATCATTCGTAAATGTAATCTTCTGGGCAAGCCGGTTATCACCGCTACCCAGATGCTGGATTCCATGATCCGCAATCCCAGACCGACCCGTGCGGAAGTTGGGGATGTGGCCAATGCGGTGTTCGATGGAACAGATGCGGTTATGCTTTCCGGCGAAACCGCTGCTGGGGATTACCCTGTTCAGACCGTTAAAACCATGGCCAGCATTGTCGAGCGTATTGAATCCTCTGATGAATATCGTAATCGCCGTAAGCCGGATCACGGTGAGCTCACGGTGACCAATGCCGTGGGGGAAGCTGTCGTTCAGATTGCTGCAAATATGGGAGCGGCAGCCATAATTGCGGCATCCTCCTCCGGACACACCCCACGGATGTTGTCTAAATATCGTCCTGAATGTGATATTCTAGGGGTGAGCAACAAAATGAGTACTGTTCGCCGACTGTGTTTAAGTTGGGGTGTGTTCTGTTTATATACTCCCGAATTTAAGGATACGGATTCCATGGTGATGGACTGTGTTGATGCCGCTGAAAAAATGGGATGTGTCAAAACCGGTGATCTCGTTGTCGTAGCAGCTGGGGTGCCCTTGGGCGTCCAGGGTAACACCAATATGATTAAGGTCCATACCGTTGGAAATGCGGTGATGAGCGGCGTCGGTATCGGGGATAAGCCAGTGACTGGTTTTGCTAAGTTGATTACCAGTGATAATACTGAGGATTTCAACGAAGGCGATATTTTGGTGGTTAAATCTGTCACACCGGATGTGTTCTGTGTTCTGGAAAAAGCAGCAGCCATTATCACAGAGGAAACGGGGTTAGAGTCGGAAGCTGCCCATGTGTCTAAACAATACGATATTCCCGTAATTTTGGATGTTCATAAGGCCCGGGAGGTTCTTAAGCATGGTAAAATTATTTCTGTCGATCCTGTCAATGGGATGGTGTATCAGGGCCGTGTTCGTTTAAGATAAGTCTAAGAAAATTTTAAAATTATTGAAATTTCAAAAAAAGTTTGCAATATTTTAGAATAGGTGTATAATACTTACTACAAAAAAGTTTTAAATTATTCAAGATACAATAATGTATTTTAGTTTAATACTGAGAGAAAATAAAAATATCGGGCGAAGACTCGATATTTTTATTTTTATCCCCCACAATCATGGGCAGCATTATTCTAAAGCCAATGCTTTGTTGTATCTTTTTTTGTTGCCCGTGTTTCGGATATTATTCAAATCTCATTATTGGAGGCGTTTTATGGAAAAAACACGGAAGTATGACAGTGTAAAAGATTTTCTTCAGAAGAAGGATATCGAGTTTTCAGTACAGCGGTATTTAATCGATGCTCTGAAGTACATGGCCTTTGGACTTTTTGGAACTTTGCTAATGGGGAGCATCCTCAATCAGATTGGTGTACTGACCGGGATGACCTTTCTCACTGAAACCATTTGGCCAGCGGCTAAGGTCATGACAGGGCCAGCCATCGCTGTGGCGGTGGCCTGGGCTTTAAATGCCCCGCCGCTTGTGATCTTCTCGGTTACGGTGGGCGGCTATGTGGGGAATGAATTAGGGGGACCAGCTGGCTCCCTCATCGCGGCTTTAATTGCAACGGAATGCGGGAAGGCGGTTTCAGGAGAAACGAAAATTGATATCCTGGTGACACCCTTCGTCACTGTGCTGGTGGGCGCTGGGATGGCAACTTTAGTGGGGCCGCCCATTGGTGGGTTTATGACCTTCCTGGGTGAGCTGATTATGTGGGCAACGGAACAGCAGCCCATCATTATGGGGATCGTCATTTCGGTCGTCGTCGGTATTGTCCTTACTCTTCCCATTTCCAGTGCAGCGCTGTGCATTATGCTCAATTTATCAGGCTTGGCAGCGGGGGCGGCGACGGTAGGTTGCTGCTGCCAGATGGTCGGCTTTGCCATTCAAAGCTACCGGGATAATGGTGTGGGTGGCCTGGCGGCCCAGGGAATTGGGACCTCTATGATTCAGGTCCCCAATATTGTTAAAAACTGGAAAATCTGGATTCCGCCAACCATTGCTTCAGCTATTTTAGGACCCCTGGCGACCACTCTTTTTCAAATGAAGAATACACCGGTAGCCGCGGGAATGGGAACCTGTGGCTTTGTGGGTCAGATTGGGACGGCCATGGCCATGGGCCAGGCTGGTGATTCCGTTATGCAGATCGTCCTTTCCATTGGGCTCCTTCAAATCCTGCTTCCTGCTGTGGTGACCTATGGCATTTATCGGCTGTGTCATCGTGCGGGATGGATTAAGGATGGGGATATGGCCCTGAATTTGTAAAGGAACGTCGACTTAAAGTGGTAGAGACACGCCGGGTTTTGAGGTATAATGATGTCAGTAAAGGAGTTTGACATGATGAAACGAGAAACCCGGCGGCGATTTTTTTTCGCCCTTTTATTCATAACTTATCTGGTCATTTTGGTGACCATTACCCTGTTGCCTGACGGTGATGTGGGCTATGAGCCCGGGAACAACCTGGTTCCCGGGACCAGCATTGACGACTATATTTACGATGTTTATCACAACGGGATACTGAATACCGACTATATTCGGTCTGGGGAGACGGATGGGGTGGCGACTCTCTATCATTATTTAACCTATCCCGCCCGAAACCTCTTTGGAAACATTCTCCTTTTCGTGCCCCTGGGGCTGCTTTATCCACTGTGCCGAAAGAATAAAACTGGATGGATTCAGATTATGGCGGTGGTGTTGGGGAGTACAATTCTCATTGAAATTCTGCAGCATTTCTTTTTATCCAGCCGAAGTGCCGATGTGGATGACATTATCCTGAATTTTATCGGTGGGATGTTGGGTTATTTCTTATATAAGTGGGTGGAATAAATGGCAAAAATTAAAAAACGGTTCGTCTGTCAGAATTGCGGTTACGCCACGCCCAAGTGGATGGGAAAATGCACCGAGTGCGGTGAGTGGAATTCCTTCGTCGAGGAAGTGGAAATGCCGGCACCCACAGCAGTGGGGAAGAACCAGAATCTGGAGCGGGGCGTTTACGCCAAGCCCGTACGCTTAAAGGATATCTCCACCCAAAAGGAGGACCGCTATAAAACCAATAATAGTGAGCTGGATCGGGTGTTGGGGGGCGGTATCGTCCCTGGTGGCCTGATTCTTTTAGGCGGGGATCCGGGTATCGGAAAATCAACTCTGCTCCTTCAAACTACGGAGAATTTTGGAAATCAGGGATTGAAGGTCCTCTATATTTCCGGGGAGGAATCCGAGCAGCAACTTAAGATGCGGGCGGTTCGGATGAAGGTATCTTCGGACAATGTCTATTTTCTTTCGGAAATTAATATCCCCTATATTACCGACCTTATTATCAAAACTCAGCCGGATTTAGTCATTATTGACTCCATCCAGACCATGTACAGCCCCAATATTACCTCTGCTCCGGGGAGTGTCAGCCAGATTCGGGAGAACGCCAACGCCCTGATGCAAATTGCAAAAAAGGATGGCATCGCCATGATTTTGGTGGGCCATGTTACCAAGGAAGGCAATATTGCAGGGCCCCGAGTGTTGGAGCACATGGTGGATACGGTGCTGTATTTTGAAGGCGAGAAATACCACAGCTACCGGATGCTTCGTGGAGTGAAAAATCGCTTTGGTTCTACCAATGAAATTGGCATTTTTGAAATGACCCAGGAGGGCTTGGCCGAGGTTAAAAATCCCTCGGAGATGATGCTTTTAAGCCGTCCTAAAAATACGTGTGGATCGGTGGTGGTTCCCAGTATTGAAGGGACCAGGCCCATTCTCATCGAACTCCAGGGACTGGTCTCCCAGACGAGCTTTTCTACTGCTAGACGGATGGCCACAGGAATGGACTATAACCGGATGGTCCTGCTCATTGCCATCATGGAAAAACGGCTGGATATCCAGCTTCAGGGGTTAGATGCCTACATTAATGTGGTTGGTGGGATGAAGGTGGATGAACCAGCCTTAGACCTGGCGGTGGTCTGCGTTTTATACTCCAGCTTTCGGAATTTTGAGATCCCTGCGGATCTCATGGTTCTGGGAGAGGTGGGACTGACGGGAGAAGTGCGTAATATCCAGCAGGTGGAAAAACGAATCATCGAGGGTGGGAAATTGGGCTTTAAACGCTGCATTCTCCCCCGGGGAAATTGTAAGGGAATGGACGACATGGGGGTTGAACTGATGCCGGTTACTAACATTTCTCAGGCATTAAATCTACTTAAAAAGTAGGTAAATTTTAGATTTAATCCATGCCAAAAGGCAAGAATTTATCCTTTCCACCCGGGGCATTCAAAGCTATAATGTAACTATCCTGAAGTGTGCGTTACACCTTTGGTTTTGAACCTACACTTATACTTTGGGAGTCCGGATGTCCTCCATTCGATGTCATGCCGCCTTTGAGTGGAAGACAGAAAACTGGAGGCAGGGCACCCACCTAGCTTCTGCTAGGCGTCAAAAAGAAGGGAACGGCACGTTCGGGATTATAAAGAGATCTCATCCATGACTTTGGGTGAGATCTCTTTATATTTTGCGGAACGAGTGATCCTTTTAATTTTCATAAAAAAGAGAGTGGTTTCTTAAATTAAAGTCGGGCTGCATTTTTTTGTTGAGAATTATGATTCATCCAGATATAATATTTATATACGTCATTAGAAAGTAGCATTAAATGTATAAAGAAGGGGATTTACATCATGCATACATTTCGAAAGGGTTGGAAATATCCTTTTGTTTTTTTTCTTTTTCTCAGCTTTGCCATACCCATCAGCGTAAGGGCCGAAGCGAGGCCGTCAACTGAACAACGGGTTCTTTTTTTAAGTTCTTACGGCTATACCTGGGAAAGCATACCGGATCAGTTAGATGGCATTACAGCGGCGTTAAAGGACGAATGTTATATTGAAGTATTATTTATGAATACTAAAACCATTGATATTGCGACCTCAGAAGCCCAGACAGCGATGCAGCTTGATACGCTATTGTCGGGAGGAGAATCCTTTGATGCCGTTATTCTTGGGGATGATGCTGCCGTGGATTTCGCCATGTCCCGAAGGGAACGGTATTTTAAAGGGACGCCGCTCATTTTTTTGGGTATTAATAGCAATGATAAGGCAATGGCAATAGGAGAGGATCCACTGATCACTGGGGTATTAGAGAATTTTAACTACAAATCGACCCTGGAATTCGCCCAAAGCCTTTATCCTGAGGCTAAAAAGGTGATCGCCATTAGTGATGACAGCGTATCAGGAAAAGGCTCTTTGGAGCAGTATTATGAAATTGCCCGCTTTTTTCCAGAGCTGGATTTTACGGATGTGGATTGTTCGGCGATGACAAAGGAAGCGATCCAGGAAAGGGTGGCTGAAGCCGACGATGATGATATTCTTCTGTATTTGATGTTTACCAACGACGGCACTGGGGAGAATGTGACTCTGGATGAAAGTGTTTCTCTGTTAACAGAGGTTGCTCGCGTCCCGATTTTTAAAGCGGACGAACTTGGTATTGAATATGGACTGCTTGGTGGGCGATGTATTACCTATGAGGATATGGGACGGATGGCGGGGGAACTGACAAAGAAGGTCTTAGATGGCAAGTCACCAGTAAATTTACCAGTGGTATCTACCCCGGATCATTACTATGTTAATCAGGAGGCTGCGCAATACTATCATATCAATATGTCAAAAGTTCCCCGTGATGCCATTATTATCAATCCCACCAATAATTTCTGGCGGCAAAATCAGGTGGTCCTCATTCCAGCATTGCTGGTTGTCCTGGCGTTACTTCTGATTATTGTCGCTATTTTGCACAATCAGCGCCGCCAGAAGGCTTTTACCACAGAACTTAAAGCCAAAACTAAGGCACTTGAAACAATGGTCCTTTACGATGATTTAACAGGGATTTACAATCGAAGGGGATTTTATCAAAAGGCGGAACAGCTTTTAGCAGAGGATACGGAGCATGAGTATTTAATTGTATATTGGAATTTCTGTAATTTTAAAGTGATTAACGAGCTGTTTGGATCAGAGATCGGGGATGAGATCCTTTGCGAATTTGCTAAGGAGCTTAAAGCCCATGCTGAGGATAAAATGGTATATGGCCGTTTACAGGCTGATAATTTTGTGGCTATTGGACGGTGTTGTGATATTGTGATCGAGCACCTGATTAACCAGTGTTCCAAAACCTATGACGGGGTGACACCGTCCTACCATTATACCCTCCAATTTGGTTTGTACTACATTACGGATCGGAAATTGTCCATTAATGCGATGTGCGATCGGGCACAAATGGTTACCCAGAAGGGCATTCCATCAAAACTACAGCAATCCTACGCTGTTTTCGATGAATCCTTATCGGATAGCCTGGTGATGGAGCAGCTGCTTATTAGTGAAATGGAATTAGCCTTGTCTAAGCGGCAATTCCAGGTGTACTATCAACCAGTCTATAATGCGGTGGATAAAACGCTCCATGGTGCTGAGGCCCTGGTACGATGGATTCATCCTGAGCGGGGAATTATTTCTCCGGGTCTCTTTATTCCATTGTTTGAAGAGCACGGCCTCATTACACAGCTGGATAATTATGTGGGAGAGATTGTGACGGCTTTTCAGTTCAATCGAATGGCCGAGGGCAAAAAGCTAATCCCCATTTCAGTCAATCAGTCCCGGGCAAATTTTTTGCGTAGTCGTTTCGATCAAACGATTATGGAGACGATCACTAGCTGTGGCGTACCGGTGGGCTGTATCTCCATAGAGATTACGGAGTCGGCCTTTATGGATAACGAGGAGGACTTGATTCTTTGTGCTGCCCGGCTTCGGGAGGCCGGAATCCGGGTGCTTATGGATGATTTTGGCAGCGGGTATTCCAGCTTTAACACCCTCCAGCGCCTGCCGGTGGATATTATTAAGATTGATATGAAATTTTTAGAAGGCTTCGGGACAACGCCAAACTCCCGGGTGGTTCTATCGTCCATCATTGAGATGGCCAAGGGGATGGGGTTAAAGATTGTGGCTGAAGGGGTTGAGGATGAGGAGCAGTTTAAATTTTTGAGGGATGAGGGCTGTGATTATATTCAGGGCTACTATTTCAGCCGCCCTATTCCCCCAGAGGACTTTATCCGACTGTTGGACGATGAAGGGATTTAAGCCACCTGCGGGTGGCTCAAAGCGTAGACAAAGTGCCTTAGCGCGGTCAGGGAGAGGATAAAAAAGATTCACCCCGGACCCCAAGCGCTGATGAACAAAGGGAAAGCCTTCAGTCGTCAGTGCGCAAAACCTTCGGTTTTGATAAGGTTTAGGGCGTGTTGGCTTTCTTAATTTGATGAAAGCCCAAAATGCCAGCCCGCAGGGGCGCCGGGGTTCTCGTATTTTTATCATCACCCTTCCCTGGGTTTGTCGACAGTCTGAGCCACCTGCGGGTGGCTTTTTCCATGGGATTGCAGTTGAAAAGGGGGAAGGGAATTGGTACAATAAAACAATTGAGATTAAATGGAGGCCGATGTTGTTTGAATATATAAAAGGAACCCTGGAGGATCAGTCCGCAGACTATGTGGTGGTGGATAATAATGGTATTGGGTATCGAGTCAGTGTATCGCTGAATACCCTGACTGAGCTGCCAGCTTTGCATCAGGAGCTGTGCTTGCTGTTGCATCCTGTATATCGGGAGGATGATATTGCCTTGTATGGCTTTATCACCCATGAGGAGCGGGATTTATTCCGGACTCTTATTGGCGTCAGTGGCGTGGGGCCGAAGGTTGCCATGGGGATGCTCTCCCAATTTGTGGGAGATGAACTCATCCGATATATCTTGAATGCTGATGCTAAGGCCATTGCTAAGGCACCGGGGATCGGAAAGAAAACCGCCGAACGGGTTATTCTGGAATTAAAGGATAAATATAAAAATTACGAGCCCCATTCAGACGTAGAAATGGATGGTGGAGCGGTGGAAAGCCTGCGGCTGACAGATAATCTATTTAACGAAGCGGTCAATGGTCTGCTGGGCTTGGGCTTTGCCTACTCTGAAGCATCGGACTTAGTGGAGCGGGTCATTACTCCGGATATGGCCATTGAAGAAATTCTCCAAAAAGCACTGATGTCAGCCAATACCAGAAATTAGAAAAGGACAGCCATGAAAGATCGAATTGTCACAACAAAATTTACAGAGCCAGATATTGAGATTGAAGGGAGCCTTCGACCAGAATGCCTATCGGATTATATCGGTCAGAAAAAGGTAAAACGGCAGATGGCCATATTCATCCAGGCGGCTAAAAACAGGGGAGAATCCCTGGATCATGTGCTGTTGTACGGGCCGCCGGGATTGGGGAAAACGACCTTAGCGAATATCATTGCCAAGGAAATGGGCACCAATATCAAAACCACTTCTGGCCCTGCCATTGAAAAGCCCGGGGATTTGGCTTCAATTTTAACCTCCCTTAAAGAAGGCGATGTACTCTTTATCGATGAAATCCATCGGATTCAACGGACAGTGGAAGAGGTGCTGTATCCTGCGATGGAGGATTTTGCCCTGGATATTATCATTGGAAAAGGCCCTGGGGCAAAGTCTGTCCGTTTGGAGCTGCCCCATTTTACATTGGTGGGTGCGACAACCCGGGCAGGCCTTCTAACAGCACCCCTTCGGGATCGTTTTGGGGTGGTTCAGCGTCTGGAGCTCTATAATAAGACCGATTTGAGCACCATCGTGAAACGAAGTGCTCATATTTTGAACATTGCGCTGGATGACGGTGGTGCCGAAGAGCTGGCGATGCGTTCCCGGGGAACCCCCCGGATTGCCAATCGCTTGCTGAAACGGGTTCGGGATTATGCAGAGATTGAGGGCCAGGGTACCATCAATGGGGAATTGGCTGGCGCAGCCCTGGAGCTCTTTGAAGTGGATGCCGTGGGCCTGGATGAAATTGACCGGATCATGCTGACCACCATCATTGAAAAATTTGACGGAGGTCCTGTGGGAATTGATACCCTGGCAGCCTCCATTGGAGAAGAGCGGGGGACCATCGAAGAAGTCTACGAGCCCTATCTGATGCAGCTGGGCTTTTTAGCACGGACTCCAAGGGGACGGGTGATTACCAGCGGCGGTTATCGCCATCTGGGGTTAACACCGGCTCTGACGGCCGAGCAAATGGCCCTGCAGTTGCCAGAGGAGGATTAAAATGACGACGACACTATCGACGGCTGATTTTTATTACGATTTGCCAGAGACCAGCATTGCCCAAACCCCCCTTTCGAAGCGGGATACCTCGAAGCTGCTGGCCATTGACCGGACCACCGGGGAGATGGCTGATCGCCATTTCCACGATATTTTGGAATACCTAAAACCCGGGGATCTGCTGGTCATGAATGATACCAAGGTTTTACCCGCCCGAATTTACGGACAGCGCAAGGAAACCGGGGGAAAGGTGGAGCTCCTCCTCCTTAAACGGTTAGACGATCATCGCTGGGAGACCATGGTTAAGCCCGGCAAAAAGGCCAAACCTGGAACAGAGCTGGTCTTTGGCAAGGGATTAACGGGAACCATTGAAGAAACTATCCCTGGTGGACTGCGAATCATCCGCTTTGAGTATCAGGGTGTTTTTGAAGAGATCCTCTCCGAAATCGGTACGATGCCCCTGCCACCTTATATTCACGAAACCCTCAAGGATCAGAGCCGGTATCAGACCGTCTATGCTGAACACGATGGCTCTGCCGCTGCGCCAACGGCTGGGCTGCATTTTACCCCAGAGCTTTTAAAGGAAATTGAAGATCGGGGGGTGGGCATTGCCTGGGTAACCCTCCACGTGGGGATTGGCACCTTTCGTCCTGTAAAGGTGGAGAATCTCCTTGAACATCAGATGCATTCTGAGCGCTATGTCTTACCCGAAGAAACGGCCCGGGCCATTGCAAAAACAAAAGAAGGGGGAGGCCGGGTCATTGCAGTGGGAACGACCTCCGTGCGAACCCTGGAAAGCGTGGCCAGCCGCCATGATGGACACGTCGTCTGTGACGCGGGAACCACGGATATTTTCATTTACCCGGGTTATCAGTGGCAGGTGGTGGATGCTCTGATTACGAATTTTCATTTGCCGGAATCCACATTGCTGATGCTCGTTTCCTCTTTTTATAATCGGGAAAAGATACTGGAAGCCTACCGCCATGCAGTGGCGGCGGATTACCGCTTCTTCAGCTTTGGGGATGCGATGTTTTTATATTAAAGGGAAGAGGTGTTGGATTGTTTAAATATGAATTGATTAAGGAAGAGAAGGATACTGGGGCACGCCTGGGACGGATTACAACGGACCATGGCGTGATTGAGACCCCTATTTTTATGCCGGTGGGAACCCAGGCAACGGTGAAATCCATGGATGTCCACGATTTGGAAACCATGGGTGCCCAAATTATTCTGGGCAATACTTATCATCTTTATCTGCGTCCAGGCCAGGAGATCATGGAGAAGGCCGGGGGACTCCATTCTTTTATGAATTGGCAGCATCCCATTTTAACGGATAGCGGGGGCTTCCAGGTTTTCTCCCTGGGGGATTTGCGGAAGATTACGGAGGAGGGGGTCCATTTTGTGTCCCATTTGGATGGGTCCCGGCATTTTATGTCTCCGGAGAAATCCATTGAGATGCAAAACAGTATCGGAGCGGATATTATCATGTGCTTTGATGAATGCGCCCCGGCGGATGCCGATTATGACTATACCAAAAAATCTCTGGAGATGACCAGCCGATGGGCGGCCAGGTGTAAGGCGGCCCACAAACGTCCGGATGAACAGGCTCTTTTCGGCATTGTCCAGGGGGGGATGTTTAAAGACCTGCGGGCTCAAAGTGCCCGGGAAATTACGGCAATTGACTTTCCAGGGTATTCCATTGGTGGTCTGAGTGTTGGGGAATCCAAGTCGGTTATGTACGAGATGCTCTCCCATACCGTCCCCCTGCTTCCCAAGGATAAGCCCCACTACCTGATGGGGGTGGGTTCGGTGGATGCCTTGTTTGAAGGGGTAATCCGGGGGATCGACATGTTTGACTGCGTTCTTCAAACCCGCATTGCCCGAAATGGGACCGCCATGACCTCCCAGGGTAAGGTAGTCGTCCGAAATGCCACCTATGCCGAGGATTTTAGCCCTCTGGACCCGGAATGTGACTGCTATGTGTGCCGGAACCATACCCGGGCATATTTACGGCACTTAATTAAATGCAATGAAATTTTAGGGGCAAGGCTGTTGACATATCATAATTTATACTTTACACTAAGAATAATGGAAAAAATCCGTGAAGCCATAAAAAATGATAGGTTGTTGGCACTAAAGGAAGAAATTTTCCAAAAATATGGAATCACAAGCTAGGAGAGTATTTATGAACACGAACACGTTACTGCAGTTCCTGCCGATCGTTATATTGGCAGTATTCGTTTATTTTGTGCTGATTCGCCCCCAGAGCAAACAGCAAAAACAAGTAAAAGATATGCTGGGGAGCATGAAGGTCGGCGATGAAGTCATGACTGCCGGTGGCTTTTATGGTATTGTCTTTGCCATTGACGACGAAAATGTCGTATTGGAAATGCTTCCAGATTTCAATAAGGCCATGATTCGTAAAGCCTCCATTGTCAAAGTCATTACAGCAGATGATGTGGAAGAGATTGAAGATGTGCCGGAAGAGCTGGATGAAGTGGCAGAAGTGACAGAAGATCCTAAGGTAGAGGATGCTGATTTTGAAGAAGTAAAAGACGAAGAAACCAAGGAGGACAAGTAAGATGAAACATGTAACAATTGTAAAAAAAGGGAATTTAGCTGACACTAAAAATAAGGGGTGTGGCGAATGTCAGACCTCCTGTCAATCCGCCTGCAAAACCTCTTGCACCGTTGGCAATCAGAAATGTAAAAACCAGAAATAATTGAAGAGTATGCTTAGAAAGCAGCAACGCAGTTGCTGCTTTTTTATGTCGTACGTTCTTTCACATGAAAGGATGGAAAGAGTAAATGATTCATAAGTTTTATTTGAATGGCTTGTATATCGTACTGGACGTGAACAGTGGCACCCTGCTGACTGTGGATGAAATGACCTACGATGTATTGGACCGCTACCGAAAAGAAAATAAAGAGACCATTATCAAGGGATTAAAGGAAAAATATTCTGAGGATGCCCTGGCAGAGGTTTTGGAAGAGCTGGATGCGTTAGTTGCCCAAAAGATGTTGTACACTGAAAATGATTATGATCCTGAAATTTATAAAAATCATGATTTAATCAAGGCATTGTGCCTCCATGTTACCCATGACTGCAATTTAAAATGTAATTATTGCTTTGCTTCCCAGGGAGACTTTAATGGTGAAAAATGCCTGATGTCCCTGGAGGTTGGTAAAAAAGCCATTGACTTCATTGTAGAAGCCTCCAAGGATCGGGTCAATTTGGAAGTGGATTTTTTCGGGGGAGAGCCCCTCATGAATTTAGAGGTGGTCAAGGACTTGGTGGACTATGCCAGAGGACTGGAAGAAGCCCATCATAAGCATTTCAACTTCACCATGACAACCAATGGCGTTTTATTAAATGATGACAATAGGCAGTGGTTGGACGATAATATGGACAATATTGTTCTAAGTCTGGATGGCCGGAAGGAAGTCAATGATCGGATGCGACGTACGGTCAACGATAAAGGCTCCTATGAGCTGATCGTTGACGATATTAAGAAAATGGCCACCATGCGGGAGGGAAAGAAGGATTACTACGTTCGGGGGACCTACACCAAGTATAACCTGGACTTTGCCAAGGACGTGGATTTTCTGGCACGGGAAGGCTTTGGGAGCATCTCTGTGGAGCCCGTGGTTACGGATGAAACCAAGCCCTATGCCCTGCTGGAAGAGGATTTGCCCGCTATTTTAGCGGAATACGATCAACTGGCCCTGGATTACCTGGATCGGGAAAAGCAGGGGCTTCATTACAATTTCTTCCATTTCAACGTGGAGCTGGATGGCGGCCCCTGTGTCTATAAACGCCTTTCTGGCTGCGGGGCTGGACGGGACTACGTGGCGGTTACACCAGAGGGGGATCTCTATCCCTGCCATCAGTTTGTGGGCAACACTGCCTTTAAAATGGGGTCCGTGGATATGGGGATTACGAACCCTCACATCAAAGAGGAATTTGCCAAGGCCAATCTGTTGGAAAAGGATGATTGCTCCCAGTGCTGGTGCCGATTTATTTGTGGCGGAGGTTGCCACGCCAATGCCTATAATTTTAATCATACGGTCATGAAGCCCTATCATGTGGCCTGCGAAATTGAGCGAAGACGAGTTGAAAATGCATTGATGATTGGCATAATCGAAGGGAAATAATCCTCAAAATACCGCAAAAAGCTTTGAGAAACTTAAGGAACAATCTTTTGAAAGCGTTGAACTATTGAAATAATTTCATTATAATGTATAATAAGTGCGTTATCTATTGAAGATGTACTTTTTCAATGCGTGACAATTATGAGCGGAAGCTGAAAGGAGATAATCATATGCTGTTCAATAAACAAATAGAAAGCACCGACGGTATTGTGTTTCATGAGAATGAAATGGACGCCCGTGCTAAAATTGCGAACAAAATGATTGATCGTGATTATCCAGTAGCAGAGATAGCCAAAATCACCGGTCTGTCCATCGATGAAGTTGAAAAGCTCAAATGACATAAATAACAGTAGCACAACTAAACCCCAGATTTCCGTCATCAGAAATCTGGGGTTTTTGACTGGAATCGGACACCTCTCTATTGTGATTTCACACAATAGACATGAAAAAGTTTGTCTCCCTGGACCATTGTAATAAGGATGGAATCGGATTACAATAGGGTTATTAATAAGAGGAGGTCATATTATGGCTGTATTTAAGACCAATGATGGTGTATCACTGTATTATGAGGTAAAAGGGGAGGGAAAGCCATTATTAATGCTGCCCGGCTGGACCTGTACCACTCGGTTCTTTGATCATAACAGCGATGTGCTGGCAAAGGATTGCCAGGTCATCCTCATGGATTTCCGGGGACACGGTGAGTCTGAAAAAACATTAACAAGCCACCGAATTGCCCGTTATGCCATGGATGTTAAAAACCTGCTGGATCATCTGGATGTTGAGGATGTCACGGTTTTGGGGTGGTCCATGGGGGCGGCTATCCTTTGGAGTTACCTGGAATTATTTGGTAAACATCGCGTCGGTAAACTAGTTTGTGTGGACCAGGCACCCCTCCAGTACACGGGGCCCGATTGGGTCTGGGGACAAAATGGCTGTTATGATGTGGAGATGTTCATTCGCACCTGCTGCGCCATTGAGTTTGCACCCCGGGAAAATGCAGAGGGTTTAGTTTTCGGATGCCTGAATCATGATCCCACTGTGGAAGAGGTCACCACTCTGGCGGATGAAATTTCCAAATGTCCCCCTAAGGTTCGTATCGAAATTATGCGGGACCATACCAATCTGGATTGGCGGGATTTTATTCCAAAAATCGATATCCCCACCCTGGTTTGTGTCGCCCGTAAGAGCAAGGTGTTCGATTGGCAGGGAAGTGCCTGGGTTGGAGAGAATATTCCAGGGGCAAAGACGGTTTTCTTTGAAAATTCCGGGCATATGCTTTTCTGGGAAGAGCCGGATAAATTTAATGCGACACTTCTGGAGTTTGTTAAGTCCTAGAGATCGGATTGCAGAGGGACGCCCTTCACGAGGGTTTCATCAGTTTAGAATGATCGGTATGGGTAAGGAAAAGCGCTGTGTCTGCCTCTTCCATTATAAAGGTGGAGGGGGTAGAAAAAGAAGGGAGGTTTCCAATGAAAATTGTATTGGCACCGGACTCTTATAAGGGGTCCTTATCTGCGGCAGAGGTTTGTCATATTCTGACCGAAGAAATCCATGGAGTCGATGGGAATATTGAGGTGGTCAGCATGCCGTTATCCGATGGGGGTGAAGGCTTGGTGGACTGTCTGGGTCAGGCTCTGGGGGGCGAGATCTTTCCCTGTCAGGTGCAGGATCCCATGGGTCGGCCTGTGACAGCACGGTATCTGATGACCTCTGAGGGTACGGCTATCATCGAAATGGCTGCGGCCTCTGGTTTGCCCTTATTAGCCCCGGAGGAATTAAATCCCATGGAAACGAGTTCCTATGGGACCGGTGAGTTAATTTTAGACGCATTAAAGCGGGGCTGCCGACAGATTATTATGGGAATTGGCGGGAGTGCAACCATTGATGGGGGCATGGGGATGGCCAGTGCTCTGGGCTTATGCTTTGTGGATGGTGAAGGGAACAGACTTAAAGGCTGTGGCGCTGATTTAATGCGTGTTATGGGGGTTGAGGGAAGCCTGCCGAAGGCCTTGTCGGAAGTCCCCATTACCATCGCCTGCGATGTGGATAATCCCCTTTGTGGGCCCCGGGGAGCAGCCGCTGTCTTTGGACCGCAGAAGGGGGCGGATCCGGAAATGATCGATTATCTGGACCGGGGGTTAGCCCATTTTAGCCAGATGATGGAAGGGCTGGTCCGAGAAGGACTACAGCAAGAAGAACTCCAGAGTATTAAAGGAATGGGGGCTGCTGGGGGGATCGCCCTGCCCCTTTACGCTCTGGAGGGGGCAGTTCTAAGAGGGGGACTGGATATTATTCTGGACGTTTTGGATTTTGATGGATGCATTGCAGGCAGCCAGTATATCATTACGGGGGAAGGACGAACGGATGCTCAAAGTGCCATGGGGAAGGTGGTTTCCGGGGTGGCCAGACGTGGCAAGGCCCAGGGAATACCCGTTATTGCCCTCTCTGGTGCTGTGGAGCCGGGGATTGAAGCCTTGTACGAGATTGGCCTTACGGCCGCCTTTGCAACCTGCACCAATACCCGGGAGCTTGAATGGCAGATGACCCATGCCGGGGATAATCTGCGTCGGGCGGCCAGAAATATCCTGAGCCTGATCATGGTGTAAAGAGGAATTGGGGGGGATATCTTGGATCAGCGAATTGCACAGAAAATAGCGGATGAGGTCATGAGCGGCCTGGGTTATAATATTAATGTCATGAACGCTGAGGGCGTAATCATCGGCAGTGGCAGCAAGGAGCGCCTGGGTAGCTTCCATGAAATTGCCCTGGAGGTCATTCGTTGTGGTCGGGTGTTGGAGGTAACAGCAGACCAGGCCAGTGCCCTCCAGGGAGTGAGAGCAGGGATTAATCTTCCGATTTTAGACAGCCGGAAGCAGGTTATCGGTGTGGTGGGCATCACCGGGGATCCGGAGTGTGTTCGAAATATTGGGAAGTTGGTTAAAATGAGTGCGGAACTGATCCTTAGTCAGGATGAGTCCATGCGTCGTTTTTATCAGCACATTAACGAGAAGGATTTTTTTATCACGGCATTGCTCAATGAAACGCCCCATATTTCAGAGGGTGAGATCATTGCCCTGGGGAAGCGGATGGCTTACGATATGGGTCTGGAACGCGTTGCCTGCGTTTTTTCTCCCCTGCCAACAGTGTCAGACGAGATATTTTTAAACCTCATTAAAAGCAGTGGAAGACATACCAAGCAGGATATTTCCCAAGTCCTTAAAGGTGGTGGTGTCCTTGTTTTTAAAACCATCACAGGGGTAGAACCCTGGACCATTGAGGGAGAGGTTCAGCGTTATTTAGACGGCATCAAAGACTGCTATAATGGGCAGTACCCGGACCCGATTAAGCTTTATGTAGGGAATCATTATCCGGGTATTACTGGGTACCGTCAATCCTTTGATGATGCACTAAGGCTTATGAAAATCCCTTTTATTTGCCCCAAAGAGGCGATTTACTTTACACACCGTGAATTGACGGCCGTTTTTTATGAATCCTTATCGCAAATCTATAAAGAAGAAGTATTAGATGCCTACCTTGGACGGATTAAAAAGGCATTTAATCATGGCATGGAGGATGCCATGATGACCATGGCTTATCTTCTGGAAAATGATAATATTCAAAAGACGGCGGAACAGCTTTTCGTCCATAAGAATACGGTCTTATTCCGTAAAAATAAGCTTTGTCAGGCCATGGGGCTTCATTTAAAAAATTCACCGAATCATATTATACTGATGCGCCTGCTTATTCACCATTATTTTAAAGGGCGCCAGGAAAAAGTGAAAAAGAAAGTAACCCCCAAACCTTGACACTTGGAAAGCCATTCAATATAATGAAAGTATCCCGGGTCTGTGGTTGAAAGTCGATGCCAGTCGCAGGCAAAACGATCCACGTAAGGCCACCCAAAATGTGGAGGCTGATCATAGTGCGGCCTAGATGTAAGTCCAGCCGAGCAATCGAGAGAAGGAGTTGTGATGTTGAACACAGAGCTAAACTTCCAGCTGGCGGGTGTGGGGGAAAAAACCAGGTCAGACGGGATGGGGCTGTTGCACTAAAAAGTGCGCAGCTCTTTTTTTGCGCTTGAACGAACAGAAAAAGAGAAGAAGGAAGGGAAACAAACCCGTGCTTTTTTTAAGGTAATATGCTATAATCAAAGCATAATCTGATGGAGAAAGCGTTGCCATCGGGGTAAGACCTTTTGAAAGGAGTATCTACTATGAAATTCACAATTTATGGCAAAAATATGCATGTATCAGAAGGTTTAAAAGAGGCGCTTAAAAAGAAGTTTGACAAATTTGACCGGTACTTCGGTCAAGACACTGAGGTGTATGCCACTTTTAGCAAAGAGCGGAATGACCAGATGTTAGAGGTCACCATTCCAATGGGCAGAACCATCCTCCGGGCTGAGGAACGGGGAGAAGATATGATGGGCGCCATTGAAGAAGTCGTGGATAAACTGGAGGGGCAGCTCAGAAAGCATAAAACAAAACTACAAAAACGTTATGCCAATGAACCAACAAAATTCAATTTTGATGAATTAGAGGTGGATGAAAGCTATGAACAGTCTGCGCCAAAGGTTGTTCGCACAAAAAAATTTGCTGTAAAGCCGATGTCTGTTGAGGAAGCCACCATGCAAATGGAACTTCTGGGCCATGATTTCTTTGTTTTCCTTAATGCGGAGACAGAGGATGTCAATGTCGTGTATATGCGTAAGGATGGAAACTTCGGCCTGATTGAGCCCATCGCATAAGCAGAATTTAGTTTAAGTTTACCTGAAATAATTTAAAATGACTGAAAACACCCGTTAAAATTCGCCTTTTAGCGGGTGTTTTGTTGACATGGACAGGCATTTGATTTAAAATTATTCTGATACATTAAGGAAACGAAATACTGAAAAATAGAGAGACGATGCAAATTTCATCTTCTTCTCTGAAGAATGGGGTAAATTATGTTCATCTTATTTGCAATCATTATCGGGCTGTTAATCGGATTCATCCGGGGTGGGAGGATCCAGGGCATTACGGCGAAGAAAATTTCATTGTGGCCATTGGGTCTAATTGGAGTGATCTTGCAGGTCGCGCTGCATCTTTATTATTACACCGGCGGTATTTCAGCCATTGACGCATTCTTGCCCATTATTAATTTTATCAGCTACATCCTCGTATTGATTATGTTCGTCTTCAACTTAGACGATTTTTGGACCATCCTTATTGCGGTGGGAACAACGGCAAACTTTGTTGTCATCTTCATCAATGGGGGGAAGATGCCCGTTGCCCAGAGTATTGTTGATGGGCTGTCCAGTGGTTTAGCAGGGACGATATCCCAGGGAATGAATGGCGTATATACTCTGATGGACCAAACCACCACGACCCTTTGGTTTCTGGGGGATTATCTTCGCATTCCGGCCCTTGGAACGGTCACTTCTTTGTATGGAGGGGCTTCCGGATTAAGTGTTGGGACCATCATTATTATGGTCGGCCTCATTGGCTGGGTCCAATACGCCATGAGTCGTGCCAAGGCTCCTGCGTCACCCTTTGAAAATGATTTGGAATTTGGGACGGATGATTATATCCTACCGCCATCACATAATAGAAATACAATAGGGGAAGATGAAATGGACGATCGCTTGTTTGGAACACAGGAATATGAAATGGATGATTTTTTCGCGGAAGATTCACCGGAATTATTTGAAGAAGAGACCTTTAATACCCGTGATATGTGGCAGGAAACGACACCCCTTTCCGGAAATGGATCCGATCTCTTTGAGGAAAGTGGGAACTTTGATGGGGCTTTAGAGGAAGAAGAGGATTTAACAGAAATCATACCCAAATTAACACCAGATATGATTGATGAAATCCGTCAAAGTGCTTTAGATGGCATTGGAAATCCCCAGGAGGCTTCAGAGGATTCAGATACCCGCGTTTTTACGGCTCTCAACCATTTAGGAAGTATTGATCACGAAGGGGTTAAGAAAGAAGAAAAAAGCGCCACATCGACAGGCTTTTTCACCCAGTCCTTCTATGCTGAAAAGCAAAAGGAGGAGGAAAATAAACCCATTATTCCACCCGGTGGTTTGGATGATGAATTAGAGCCTATTTTTGTCAAAACACCAGTGGGACAGCCGGTGAACTTTGAGATGGATGAACTGGAAGAGTCGGTAGCAAAGGAAATTCCAACGATTGAGGCTGCGTCGGATATCATAATCCAGGACGCACCAAAATGGAATCCAAGGGAAGTCCAACGCAGCACATACAGTAGTAGCAGTGGGCGAGGGGTTCGTAAGATGAATCCTTACTCAACATTGAATAACAGGGGAGATGAGCAAGTGAGTACTGGCAGATCTACAGAAGAAATGATGAACATTTGGCACCAGGTTGCTGAAGAAAACCAACAGCGAAAACGAAATCGTAAAAAGCCGGGAACTGAGCCCGCCACCGTGGGGAATGAAGAAGTTACCAGAGTTCAGGCAGAGCCAGAGCGAAAGAAGATGACCCGGGATGAAATGGCCCAGAAATGGGATAATGCTTCTCCGGATTGTGGGGAAGAAGCTGTGTCAACCAAGTTCCAGACCAATCGGATCGATACTCAGGCGGTGCGCCAGGTCGAAGCGCAGGTATCCGAGGAAAAAGTGAAATCCTCGGCAGACCAGGAGCGGGAACGCGCTGGATTTGAAAAGGTCGAAATCGAAATCGATGGCCGTAAAGTTGCATTTTGGCGTAAAAAGAAGCAATAATGAAGGAATGAAGGGACTGGAAAAGAAACAGTCCCTTTTTAAACGTAAGCCCATAAAGGCAAGGACGTGGTATAGTATAATTGAAATCGAAGAATAAAGAAATGGAGTGAACACATTGGGATTTTTAGATTCGTTATTTGATCCAAGTAAAAAAGAAGTTAAGCGCCACCAAAAGGTGGTTGATCAGGTTCTCGCCTTAGAGAATCAATATAAAGCTATGAGCGATGAAGACCTCAAAAACCAAACGGTACGCTTCAAGGAGCGACTGGCTGCTGGTGAAACCCTGGATGACCTCTTGGTGGAGGCTTTTGCCACGGTGCGGGAAGCCGCAGATCGAACAGTGAACATGCGGCATTTCCCTGTACAGCTATTAGGGGGGATGGTTCTTCACAATGGGGATATCGCTGAAATGAAAACCGGTGAAGGGAAAACCTTGGTTTCTACCCTTCCGGCTTATCTCAACGCTCTGGAGGGAAAAGGGGTCTATATCGTCACAGTCAATGATTATCTGGCCACCCGTGATAGCCAATGGATGGGGAAGATCCATGAATTTCTGGGACTGAAGGTGGGTCTGGTGGTCCATGGCTTATCTTTTGAAGAAAAAATCGAAGCTTACAATGCTGACATCACTTATGGGACGAATAATGAATTCGGCTTCGACTACCTGAGGGATAATATGGTGGGTGAGAAAGCCCAACAGGTTCAGCGTGAGCTGAATTATGCCATCATCGATGAAGTGGACTCCGTTTTGGTGGATGAAGCCCGAACCCCTTTGATCATTTCCGGGAGTGGAGACAAAAGTACCCAGCTTTACAAGGTGGCGGATCTCTTTGCCAAAAGTCTAAAAAGTGACGATTACGAAAAAGATGAGAAGATGAAAGCCGTCATGCTCACCGAAACCGGGATCGCCAAGGCGGAAAAATACTTTAACCTGGAAAACCTGGCAGATGTGGAAAACATGGAAATCACCCACAATGTCAACCAGGCCCTCCATGCCAATGTGTTGATGACCCGGGATGTGGATTATGTGGTCAAGGAGGGTGAAATCATCATCGTTGATGAATTTACCGGACGTTTGATGCCCGGCCGTCGCTATTCCAATGGCCTTCACCAGGCTATCGAAGCCAAGGAAAACGTCAAGGTCAATCGGGAATCCAAAACCCTGGCCACCATTACCTTCCAAAACTATTTCAGGATGTTTAATAAGCTGTCTGGGATGACGGGTACGGCTAAAACTGAGGAAGAGGAATTCAGCACCATCTACAATCTCAACGTCGTCACCATCCCCACCAATAAACCCATGGCTCGGACGGATATGAACGACCTGGTCTACAAGAGTGAAATTGGCAAATTTAAAGCGGTAGCCCAGGAGGTAAAAGAACGTCACCAAACCGGGCAGCCTATTTTGATTGGGACCATTTCCATTGAAAAGTCAGAGCTTCTCAGCAAGTATCTGAAAAAAGAAGGCATTCGTCACAATGTGTTAAATGCTAAATACCTTGAAAAGGAAGCGGAAATTGTAACCAGTGCCGGACAAATGGGGGCAGTGACCATTTCCACCAATATGGCCGGACGTGGGACGGATATCGTTCTGGGGGAAGGTGTCCCGGATCTGGGAGGTCTGCACATCATCGGGACTGAGCGCCATGAATCCCGCCGGATCGATAATCAGCTCCGTGGCCGTTCTGGCCGTCAGGGCGACCCGGGATCCTCCCAATTCTTCGTTTCCCTGGAGGATGACCTCATGCGGGTTTTTGGCTCCGAGCGAATCCAGGGGATGGTTGAAGGCCTGGGCATGGATGAGGAAACGCCCATCGAAAATAAAATGCTTACCCGGGGGATTGAAAGTGCCCAGAAAAAGGTTGAAGCCCGTAACTTTGATATCCGGAAAAGCGTCCTCCAATATGATAACGTCATGAACCGGCAACGTGAAATTATCTACGAACAGCGCCAGCAGGTTATCGATGGACAGGATATGCACGAGCAAATCTGGAAGATGACCGAGGATATGGTTGCCAGCTATGTTCAGATGTACACCAACACCGGTGATTATTTTGAGGACTGGGACATTGAAGGGCTGAAGGCTTATTTTGAAAATGCCTTTATCCCAGAGGGTGCCATGACCTTTGAGTCTGGAATGAGTCGGGACGATATCCAGGGGATGATTCTGGATTTATGCAAAAAGAACTATAAAGAAAAAATCGATATACTGGGGGATGCAGAAATGCAGAACCTGGAACGGATGGTGCTGCTGCGTTGTGTGGATGCCGCCTGGATGGAGCATATTGACAATATGGACCAGCTCAAGCAGGGGATCGGACTGCGGGCCTATGGCCAAAACGACCCCGTTAAGGAATACACGAACGAAGGCTTTGCCATGTTTGAGGATATGATTCAGCGTATCCAGGAGGATACCGTTCGATATATTTACAATGTACAGATCAAGGTAGCCCCCAAGGCTCAGAGCCGGAGTGCTGTTGATCTAAGTAATGCCCAGACCAATGAAGCCCAAATCCAGGGTGAAGAGAAGCAGCAGACTGTCCACAAGAAAAAAATTGGCCGCAATGAACCCTGCCCCTGCGGCAGCGGTAAGAAGTATAAAAACTGCTGTGGGGCTTAAACCCGAAGGGCTTGGCAGGGGTGATAAGAAAGGAAACAACTTTGATCGACTTATATGAATGTCGGCAGCGGGCCACCGAAATGGATAAGCAGCTGGGTGAGCTGGGGGGATCCCTGGATTTACCCGCTCTATCGGCCCGTATTGACGAATTAAGCAGCATCACGGAGGCTCCGGATTTCTGGAATGACCAGCAACGTGCCCAAAAGGTGCTTAAAGAACAAAAAATCCTTCGGATGAAGAAGGGCCAATACGATAGCCTAAAGGATGACCTGGACGATATCATGGTCATGTTTGAGCTGGCGGAGGAGGGTGAGGCGATGGATGAACTGCCAGACACCCTGTCTGCCTATGGTGAAAAACTGGAACAGTTCAAGCTGGAAACCCTTTTAGCTGGGGAGTACGACAGTAACAACGCCATTATCTCCCTCCATCCCGGTGCCGGTGGAACAGAATCCAACGATTGGGCGGAGATGCTCCTTCGGATGTACACCCGATGGGCTGAATCCAAGGGATATAAGGTCAAAACCCTGGATTTACAGCCCGGGGATGTGGCGGGGATTAAAAGCGTCACCCTTCTCATTGAGGGGATTAATGCCTATGGCTACCTGAAAACGGAACGGGGGGTCCATCGCTTGGTTCGGATCTCACCCTTTGATTCTTCTGGACGGCGCCACACCTCTTTTGCCTCCCTGGATGTTACCCCAGAGGTAGACGATAGTGTGGAAATTGAAATCAACCCAGATGATATTCGGGTGGATACCTATCGGGCCAGCGGTGCTGGGGGACAGCATGTTAATAAGACCTCCTCAGCCATCCGGATCACCCATATGCCCACCGGGGTGGTGGTTCAGTGCCAGAACGAACGCTCCCAGCATCAAAACAAGGATGTAGCCATGAATATGCTGAAATCCAAGCTGGTGGAAATCATGGAGCAGGAGCAGAAGGAAAAGCTGGAGGATATCGTGGGGGACTACAGCCAAATCGCCTGGGGATCCCAAATCCGGTCTTATGTTTTCCACCCCTACAATCTGGTCAAGGACCACCGCACCAGCGTGGAGGTTGGTAATATCCAATCGGTGATGGATGGGGATCTGGATCAGTTTATGAATGCTTATTTGCAGCAGATGTAGGGGCAATCATCTAAAATAAAAAGTATAAAAATTGCGCTGTTCCAGAAGGGCAGCGTTTTTGTATTTTAAGGACTTACCCAGGATTTTAAGTGATCGATGTGTAAAACAGACAAGTCAGGAGGTTTGATTGAAACAAAAAATAGCAATGATGGCCGTAATGGCCTTGTTTGGAAGTATGGGGATATTGGTTCGGCATATTGCACTGCCAGCCCCGGAGCTGGCCATGTGGCGGGCACTCATCGCTGTAGTAACGGTGGCAGTTTATAAGCTGGTGACGCGACAGAAAATTCCCTGGGGGAGGATCAAAGGAGAAATGCTCCTCATGGTCATTGGCGGTGTCGCTTTGGCTGGAGATTGGATTTTCTTTTTTAAATCCTTTCAGTACACCACCATTTCCATCGCCACGCTGACCTACTATTTTGCGCCGACCCTGGTGATGGTAGGGAGCTGCTTCCTGTTAAAGGAGCATCCCACTCTCCAACGGGTGGTCTGCTTTGTGGCGGCGACCCTGGGGCTGGTGCTGATTATCCGCGTTAGTGGGAATACTGGGCCATCCACCAATCTGGGGATTGCCTGTGCCCTCATTGCTGCTGTGTTTTATGCAGTGATCGTTTTGGTGAATAAGTTTGTCACCCGGACCACAGGTATTGACCGTACCCTCATTGAATTCGCTATCGCCCTGGCGGTGTTGGTGACTTATGTTGGGATCACCGCTGGGTTCCAGGCAGGGTCTCTGGATCTGCTGGGATGGGTGTGCCTGATGATCCTGGGGGTGCTGTACACGGGAATTGCCTACTGTGTGTACTTCATTTGCCTCGACAAAATGACCGGCCAGGAGGTGGCCATTACCAGCTATTTTGATCCTCTGGTGGCGGTTATTGTTTCAGTTACCCTCTTGGGGGAACCCATTACGGGGGTCCAGATTTTAGGAGGAGCGATGATTTTAGGGTTTACTCTCTTTAATGAGCTTCGGGGAACCTGAAACATTACTAAATCTTTTGGATAAGGTTTACAGGGCTTCTTGACAAGTTGGGGGTATGGACATACAATAATCTTAAAGAAAGACCGAATGGAATTTCAGAAGGAGGACGAGGCGTTGAAAAAAAGAATGTGTACCATCGTCATAGTGGTGGCAGTTGCTCTGCTTGGATTATTACCAACAGTTTTAGCAGAATCAGAAACGGACACGGCGGGGAATACCTTTAGCGGCACATCCCAGGAGAGTGGGATTCAAATCGAAAAGGATTATTTTTGGACCGGTCAAAGCCTGACCCTGAAAAATGCCAGTATTGGTGCCGATGCCTTTATCATTGGTCAAAGCATCAATATCAGCGGTACGACAACGGGAGGCAGTATCCGGGCGGCTGGACAGAATATTGTGATTGAAAATGCAACAGCAGGGGCGAACATCACTGTTGCAGGATACGGCATCGAGTTGGGTGCCGGGACCAAGGCCTCGGGGATTTACGCTGCGGGGAATAACATCACCCTGGATGGCGAATGCCGGGGGGGTCAGTTTTATGGGGAAAGGGTTGTCATTAATGGCGAGATCAAGGGCGATGCCTTGATCTCGGCGGAGAAAGTTTCTCTGGGGCCAAATGCCAAGGTTACGGGGACTCTAAGGGTGGAAGCCCCTCAAAAGCCTGAGATTGCCGCAACGGCTGTGGTGGGGGATTTGCAGTATACTAAGCCCCAGACAGAAACAGCCACGGCAAAACCTTCGGTGGGGAGTGTCATTGCAAGACGTGTAAGCGCCACCGGGTATTGGCTCGTGGCCAACCTGGCCATTGCCGCACTGCTGTGCTTGGTTCTCAGTCGGGGATTGGAGGATGCAAAATCCATGATGGTCAACCGTCCCATTCCTTTGTGGGTCTCCGGCTTAGTCGCGTTATTGTCTTTACCCCTGTGCCTGATTTTACTCTGCATCACTTTTATTGGTTTGCCCATTGTCGGCATCCTCGCCCTGTTTACTGCGGCGGTGGGGATGATTTCCATCGCCTTTGCCGGGGCTTCTTTGGGTCGGCTGGTTCTTCCGAAGTGGAATATCTGGGGAGCCTCCCTTTTAGGGGCTGGGGTTCTGAGTCTGGTGAAGATCATTCCCTTCATCAGCGGCTTGGTTTCCTTTGCCGCCATGATGTATACCTTTGGGTGGCTTGTCCAGGTGGTTTGGCGTCAGATGAAGTCTCAACCGGAAGTCCAGGAATGATGGGCAATTGAAGGATGTTTTTTAGAAAAAGCTTGTATACACAATGCGGATTTGTTATACTTAAAAGCCACTTCATTGAATCGAAGTGGCTTTTTTGTAAGCGGAAAAAATTCAATTAAAATCGAAATTCAAAGATAGTGGTGATCATAACAATGAATTTTAAAGAATGTTTAAAACAACAGCGGCTTTATCTGGACGGTGGAATGGGCAGCCTCATCCAACAGCGGGTGGCGGATATTCCCACCATCCCCGAGACTTTGAACCTCACCCATCCCGAGATTATAGGGGAAATCCAGGGAGAATATGTGGCCGCTGGGTCCAATATCCTGGTGACCAATACCTTTGGGGCTAATCGCTATAAGCTTCGGGGCAGTAATCTATCTGTGGAGACTTTGGTTCAGGCGGCGGTGGCCATTGCCCGGGACCAGAAACCGGATTTCGTTGCTCTGGATGTCGGTCCCATCGGGGCTCTTATTGGAGCCCTGGGGGATGTACCCTTCGAAGAGGCTGTGGCTATTTTCAAGGAGACCATTACCGCCGGAGCAGCTGCCGGGGTGGATTTAATCCTCATTGAAACTATGACGGATATTTACGAAGCCCGGGCAGCTGTACTGGCGGCCAAGGAAAGCTGTGCCTTGCCCATTATTACCTCCATGACTTATGAGGAGAATGGCCGGACCCTGACGGGTTCAGATCCCCTGACGGTGGTGACCATTTTGGAAGCCCTGGGGGTGGATGCCATAGGCATTAACTGCTCCACTGGACCGGACCGCATGCTCCCGATCATCGAGGCCCTATTGGATGTCACCCGCCTGCCCTTAGTGGTTCAGCCCAATGCAGGGCTTCCCCGGATGGTGGCAGGAGAGACCCATTATGACATCACCCCCCATGAATTTGCAGGGATTATGGCCCGGATTGCCAGGGCTGGGGGGACCATTCTGGGGGGATGCTGCGGAACGACCCCAGAATATATTCAAAAAACCATTGAAGCAACGGCTGCCATTCCCCTGATACCCCCCAAGGGAAAGCCCCAGACCCGGGTGGCCACAGCCACCGGGACCTTGGTCCTGGGAGAAGATATCCGGGTCATTGGGGAGTGTATCAATCCCAGCGCCAGTGCCCCGCTAAAAGAAGACCTCCGGGCCGGAGGCCTGTCGGTGGTGAAGAAGCTGGCCTTGGCCCAGGTCCATCAGGGGGCCCATATATTGGATCTTAACATGGGATTGCCGGAAATCGATGAGGTGGCCATGATGGCCCAGGCGGTAGAGGCCGTCAGCCAGATTGTGGATGTTCCCCTGCAGATTGACAGCACTGACCCTGAAGTGCTGGAAGCTGCGCTGCGCAGCTGCAACGGCAAGCCCATTATCAATTCCGTCAATGGGGAGGACGCCTCCCTGGAGGCCATCCTGCCCCTGGCCAAGAAATATGGGGCCTGTGTCCTGGGCCTTACCCTGGATGATGGCGGGCTCCCTGAAACGGCGGACCAGCGCATCGCCATCGCTGAGAAAATGATCACTGCCGCCCAGGCAGTGGGAATCCCCCAATCCGATATCCTCATTGATTGCCTGTGCCTAACCGCTTCCGCCCAGCAGGACCGGGTCCGGTCCACTCTGGACGCTGTGTCGGCAGTGGGCCGCCGCTTCGGTGTCCCCACAGTGCTGGGAGTCAGCAATATTTCCTTTGGCCTACCCAACCGGGAGCTTATCAATAAGACCTTCCTGGTGATGGCCATGGAGGCAGGGCTAAACACCCCCATTTTAAACCCTGGTGACGCCGGGATGATGGAGGCCATTGCCGCCACCCGGGCCCTGAACGGGTTGGATGAAAACTGCTTTGAATATATTCGGGACAGCCAGAACCGGAAGACGGAGGCGAAAACCGCCTCTCTGGAAACAGAACAGCCAGATCTCACCACCATCGTAGTGGAGGGGCGTAAGGACGAGGCCGCAACCGCCACCCGAAGGCTTTTGGAGAAATTAGAGCCCATGGTGGTGGTTAATGACCACCTGATTCCTGGATTGGACCAGGTGGGGAAGGCCTTTGAAACGGGAGAGGCCTTCCTGCCCAATCTGATTTTTGCGGCGGAAACGGTTCAGAATGCCTTTGCCGTCATCAAAGAGCAGCTTGGCCAGGAGGGGCAGGTTGTTAAGGGCACCATCCTCCTGGCTACGGTTAAGGGCGATGTTCACGATATTGGAAAGAACATTCTCAAGGTTATTTTAGAAAACTACGGTTATCAGGTGGTGGATCTGGGTAAGGACGTGGAAGCCCAAACCATTGCAGCAGCCGTAGCCCAGAATGATATCCGTCTGGTAGGCCTTAGCGCTTTAATGACCACCACCGTGAAGAATATGGAAACCACCATTGCCCTGCTGCGGTCCCAGTGTCCCCAGGTCAAGGTTATGGTGGGAGGGGCTGTTCTTAACCCGGAATATGCCCAGGCCATCGGGGCAGACTATTACGGTAAGGATGCCCGGGCCGGAGTGGAAATTGCAAGAATGGTCTTTGGAGAATAGAGGAGAATTGAAGGACGTGTATCCAATGTAACAAAAAAGGAAGGGCTTGTTACATTGGCAATAGTTTATTTGAATTTGTATCAAAAAATATTACGCTTTCGACATACTCAGTTTGTATTTCTTGGTTATACTATGTCTAAACTTAAAAGGATGGTGACCATGATGAAATATGATAAACTGCTTGGCATTGGGATGGTGGGCTTCTTGGGGCTTTTCATGGCACTGCTGGTTTGAGGCAAAAAATAATAAAGACAAGGAATCCTCATGCAGGACACCTTGTCTCTTTTTTATTTCAGGGATTTGAGGATAGCCAGCAAAAATTTCCAGGTTCGCTGTACAGAGGCAATCTCCATACGTTCCTCGGTGGTGTGGATATCCAGGATATCCGGGCCCATGGCCAGGATGTCTAAATCCGGAAGCTTGCTCGCAATAATCCCGCATTCTAAACCGGCGTGGATGGTTTCCACCACAGGGGGCTTACCGTAGATTTCGGTATATTTGGCCACTGCCAGGTCCCGCAGGGGGGAATCCGTGCGATACTCCCAGGGAGGATAGACACCGGAAACTGAGGCGGTGCCCCCGAGGTATCGGGTAAAGGCACAAAGGCGGTCTGTCAGGAATTCCCGGGAGGCGGTTTGATTGCTCCGGACAGCAAAGCTTAAGCTCAGACAATCGCCGTCGGTGCGCATGATTCCCAGATTGAGGGAGGTATCCACCAGACCTTTCTGGATATGGTTCATGGACATGACACCATTGGGGCTGTTCATTAGGACAAAAATGGCCAGCTCTTCAGAATCCCGGCCAAAGACCTCATATTCCCGGATATCCCCAAATTCGGCGGTAATGGACAGTTGTCTGTCGATACTCCCGGTGATTCGGGTGAAGGTGGCGGCCAGCTCCGCAATTTTTTCAGTGATCAGAGCTTTTTCATTGGGGCCAATGAGAATATCAGCCTGGGCTTCCCGGGGAATGGCATTATCCTTGCTCCCGCCATTTAAACGGATAATGCTGTAATCCAGGGTTTTGCTGAGCTGGAAGAGAATTTGCCCCAGGAGGACATTGGCGTTGGTTCCAAAATACTGGATGGCAGTACCGGAGTGGCCACCGGCCAGCCCGGATACTTTGATGGTGGTGCACAGACCCTTGGCCTTGGTGCACCGTAGGGGATAGGAGCAGAGGGCAAAGGCACCACCGGCACATCCGGTAATGAAAATGCCCTCTTCCTCAGAATCCATGTTAATCATGGAAGTGGCATCGGCTATCGGGGATAAATCCAGGGCTGTGGCACCGCCCATTCCCACCTCTTCATCGGTGGTAAAGACAAGGTACAGTTTGGGATGGGGGATGCTGGAATCCGCCATCAGAGCCAGTCCCATGGCGATGGCGATGCCGTCATCCCCGCCGAGGGTGGTATCCGTGGCATGGATATAACCATCCTCCACTACCAGCTTCAGGCCATCTGTATCAAAATCAAAGGTGGAATCCGGCGTTTTTTCACAGACCATGTCCATGTGTCCCTGGAAGATCACCGGGGCACTGTCCTCATAACCAGGGCAGGCTGGTACCGTGATGATCAGATTATTGGCCGAATCCCGAAGACAGCTTAAGCCCTTGGCCTTTGCATAGGCTTCACAATAGTCGGCGATGGCATGGGTATGATAGGAGCCGTGGGGAATCCCACAAATGGCTTCGAATTGTTCAAAAACGTCTTTCGGCGTCAAACCGGCAAGTATTTTTTCCATAATTTTGCCTCATTTCTTTTTTTATTGTTTTAGTATACCGTTTTATTCTTTGTTATTGGTTAAAAGCTTAAGATTTATTGGTAAACATTGCCCTTCTTGTATTATAATAAGGTTAATATACGTATGGAGGAAATGATATGGTACGATATATCGATGTTTATAACAATTTTGGAAAAGATCAACCGGTGGAGCGACAGCCTCTTTTTCATATGAATTGCGCGGAGGTACTGCTGCGGACTGCCAATGCAGAATACAACCTGGGCCTTTCAGAAAAAGATTTTAAGCTAATGACAGGCTTTGGCGGGGGATTTTATTCCGGAAAGACCTGTGGGGCCTTTATCGGGGCTCTGGCAGCCCTCAGTGCCAAGTACGCCGAGGACCGCCCCAGTACCCAGGAAAAGGTACAGCAGGGAGCAAAGCTTCTGGTGGATGCCTTCACCAAAGAATTTGGAGGGATGGATTGTGAGACCATTAAGGCCCTTCATCGGGATGAAGTGACTGCTTGCAATCCGGTGAAGGAGCGAAGCTTTAAAGTTCTTCAAGAGGTGATTGCCCTTTTAGAGGGACAGAGAAAGGACGCATAGGAGGTCCGTTATGGAAAATCGTAATGCAGACGCGCCCTCTTTGGGGATGCTGTTATTGGAAAAAGCCTATGGCAAGTGGTGGATGATGCTCATCGAGGGGATCGGTCTGCTGGTGTTGGGGGGCCTCACCCTTTTCTGGCCAGGGGTTACCCTGCCCATTCTGGTGATGGCCTTTGGGATTTATCGGGTGGCCATGGGGCTGACCTACATCCTCTGCCATTTTATTTACAAAGCACGCTTTGGGGTGGATGGCGGATTTTCAGTGGGACGGGGAATCCTTGACCTTTTGATCGGAGGGATGTTTTTGCTGATGCCCGGCCTTATTTTGACCTTCTTTTCCATGATCGTTGGCTTTTTTTCCATTACTATTGGGATTACCGTTACCGCCATTGGGTTTCGAACCGAGGGCTGGTGGAAGGCGATTATGGTTATTTTAGGGATTTTATTGGCAGCTTTCGGATTTTTTGCCTTTTGGAATCCCGTTGGTTTTGCCGCTGTCTTTCTGCTGATTCTCGGGGTGTTACTAGGGCTTATGGGGATTTTTACCATTACCCGTTCCCTGAGTATGCACAAGGCCTTGAAGCAGATTCAGGCGGCCAATGCAGGATTTACGGATTATAAAGTAGAATAGAGTGAAAGGACATTTTATGAACACGCAAAAAATAACACAAGACATTTCATGGGTAGGGGTGGATGACCACCAAACGGAGTTGTTTGAAGGCCTTTGGCCCTTGGATCATGGTATTAGTTACAATGCTTACGTCATCAACGATGAAAAAGTGGCCGTGATTGATGCGGTTAAGGATTTTGAATGCGAAACCTACTTGGAGAAAATAAAAGCCATTATTGGGGATAAGCCTGTGAACTATCTTGTGGTGAACCATATGGAACCCGATCATTCCAGTGGGATTTCCGAGCTGCGGGCGGCTTATCCCGAGGTGACCATTGTGGCTAACCAAAAAGCCCTGCCGATGCTGAAGAATTTCTATGGAATTGAAGATGGTATCCAGGTCGTCGCCGATGGGGATACTCTGGAGCTGGGGGCCCATTGCCTGAGCTTCCATATGACACCCATGGTCCACTGGCCGGAATCCATGGTGACCTATGATCAGAAGGACAAGGTTCTGTTTTCCATGGATGTTTTTGGGAGCTTTAAAGCCACCGATGGCGTTATTTTTGATGATGAAAATATTGTTGAGAATTTTGTGGATGAGATTTATCGTTATTTTGCCTGTATCATCGGGAAGGTACGCCTGCCTGCGGCTAAGGCCCTTAAAAAGCTGGGAGGCTTGGAAATTAAGACCATCTGTCCTTCCCATGGCCTGGTGTGGCGGGAAAACCCCGGGTATATTTTAGATTTATACACCCGTATGGCCAATGCTGAAACGGAAAATGGTGTGGTTATTGCCTATGGCAGTATGTATGGGAATACGAAGCACAGCGCTGAGCTTTTAGCAGAGTATTTAGGCAATGCCGGTGTGGAAACGGTCAAGCTTTACGATGTGGCCGTAACGGATTTATCCTACATTCTGTCGGATATCTGGCGGTATAAGGGGCTTCTTTTAGGTGCTCCCGCTTATTATGGCCAGCTTTTCCCCAAAATGGCGACGGTGCTTTATAAGCTGGCGGGGAATAAGCTGCAAAACCATGCGCTGGGAATCTTTACCGGTTATAGCTGGAGCGGTGGCGCAGAAAAGCCCTTTGCGGCTTTTGCGGCAGAGGCTGGGGGCGTCCATGTTGGTCAGACCGTCAGCGTTCAGGGATGGGCGGATGCTGAGGATGAGGCAGCCCTGAAGGAGCTGGCCCAGTCCGTGGCGAACTTTCTAAAGCTGGAAAGGGCCTAGGGAGGCTCCATGAGAATTGTTGTTGGGATGTCCGGCGGCGTCGATTCATCGGTGGCGGCCTTGCTTTTAAAGGAGCAGGGCCACGACGTCGTCGGCGTATTTATGAAGAACTGGGAAGAAAAGGATGGGGATGGGGTTTGTACCGCTACAGCGGATTACGAGGATGTGGCCCGGGTCTGTGAGACCATTGGAATCCCCTATTATACCGTCAATTTTACCCGGGAATACTACGATCGGGTGTTCTCTTATTTTTTGGAGGAGTACGAGAAGGGACGGACCCCCAACCCCGATGTGCTGTGTAATAAGGAAATTAAGTTTAAGGCCTTTTTAGAATACGCCTTAAAGGTGGTGGGGGGAGAATACCTGGCCACCGGGCACTATGCTCAGATTGACAAGGCGGATGGGACCTATCGGCTGCTTCGGGCAGTGGATGGCAATAAGGACCAGACCTATTTCCTCTGTCAGCTGGGCCAGGCTCAGCTGGCCCGGACCCTGTTCCCCATCGGGTATCTGGATAAGGCGGAGGTACGCCGCATCGCCGAGGAGAACAATCTGATAACGGCAGGAAAAAAGGATAGCACGGGGATCTGCTTTATTGGAGAGCGGAATTTCACCCAGTTCTTAAGTCAGTATTTACCGGCCAAGCCCGGGGATATCTGCGATTTGCAGGGGAATGTGAAGGGTCACCATAATGGCCTGATGTACTATACCCTGGGCCAGCGGAAGGGGCTGGGGATTGGCGGTCAGGGAACCGGTGAGCCCTGGTTTGTGGTGCAAAAGGATTTGGAGAATAATGTGCTTTACGTGGTCCAGGGGGATCACGATGCGGCGCTGTATTCAAAGTCCCTGGAGGCATCGGATATGAGCTGGGTTTTCGGTCAGGCCCCAGCAGGATTTTTTAGCTGTACTGCTAAGTTCCGCTATCGGCAGCCCGATCAGGGTGTACAGGTCACTGTCAAGGCAGACGGGGGACTGCATATTGATTTTGATAAGCCCCAGCGGGCCGTAACCCCAGGGCAGGAGGTCGTCCTGTACCAGGGCGAGGTCTGCCTGGGTGGAGGGACCATCGATACCATTGAAATGATTTAGGATAATGCGTAGAAAAGGCTGTGAAAAAGGTTTTAAAAAAGGTACCGGATTCTTTGTGAGAAGATCATCCGGTACCTTTTTTTTCTTCTTCTTCATTCTTAATTTCCCAATGGATGAGAAAGGTCAGGGCAGCCCGAAGGAGGATGATGCCCCCTACGATGATGAGCTCCGGCCACTCTCTGACCACTACGGTGCGGAGGATTTCAGCACCTAGCTTGAATTCCAGGGCCATGGCCATGCCCTTGGCCAGATTGAGGCGCACATAGGGGCATTTTTTAGCATACCCGATGACGCCCCGAATTCCAGCAATAATCAGAACAATTACACCGATACATTCAAAAAAGTAAATGCCGTATTCCACGGCGGTGTCGAGGATGGTTTGCAGGATTTCCATGGGGGAACCTCCTTTCGCTATTTGCTAACGCTCACGGGGAGCGTCTACAAAATTTCATAAAATAAAGATTAGAATTTGGAATATTTTATGAAATTTTGTATTAGCCTGCTTATCGTTCGCCGTTCGCTAACGCCA
>NZ_FNOU01000026.1 GCF_900107125.1 Eubacterium barkeri | reverse complement strand
GGGATGGCGGTTTCGATTTTCATCAAATCAAGAAAGCTAACCGGCCTTAAACCCTATCAAAACCGAAGGTTTTGCGCACTGACGAATGAGAACTTTCCCTTTGTTCGTCAGCGCCTGGGGTCCGGGGTGAATCTTTTTTATCCTCACCCTGACCGCGCTACACCACTTTGTCTACGCTCTAGAAAGCCCAGACCGGGCTTTTCTTTTTTGCGCAAAATTTTCTTAAAACCCAAGAAACATACTTGACATATATGTATTAATGATTTAATATATAACAAAACATAGCAATAAACTATATTAAAGATGTGTTAGGAGAATTAAAATGAGTGATAAACAATATCGATTTGAAACCCTACAGCTTCACGTTGGACAGGAAACCCCGGATTGTGCCACAGACGCCCGGGCTGTTCCAATTTACGCCACCACATCCTATGTCTTCAAGGATTCAAATCAGGCAGCTGGACGTTTTGGCTTGACCGAAGGCGGTAATATCTACTCCCGTTTAATGAATCCGACCTCCGATGTGTTTGAACAACGAATTGCAGCACTAGAGGGAGGCGCAGCCGCTTTAGCCACGGCATCTGGTGCGGCAGCCATCACCTATGCCCTTCAGAACATCGCCCGGGCGGGGGATCATATTGTTTCGGCTAACACCGTTTATGGAGGGACCTATAATCTTTTTGAAAATACCTTTAGGGATTATGGCATTACCACTACCTTTGTGGATGGCAGCAATCCAGAGAATTTCCGCCAGGCCATTCGGAAGAACACCAAGGCTTTATTTTTAGAAACCCTGGGAAATCCCAACTCAACCATTATTGACGTTGAGGCTGTGGCGACTATCGCCCATGAGCATGGCATTCCCCTTATTGTGGATAATACCTTTGCAACCCCCTATTTATTCAGACCCCTGGAGCATGGTGCCGATGTGGTGGTCCATTCTGCCACAAAATTTATCGGTGGGCATGGGACGGCATTGGGTGGTGTCATTATTGACGGCGGTTCCTTCGACTGGGCTCAGAATGATAAATTCCCAGGACTTTCAGAACCCAATCCCAGCTATCATGGCGTGGTTTTTACAGAAGTCTGCGGCAATTTAGCCTATATTATGAAAATTCGGACGACCCTTATGCGAGATACCGGGGCAACCTTAAGTCCCTTCCATTCCTTCTTATTTCTCCAGGGTCTGGAAACCCTCTCCCTCCGGGTGGAACGCCATGTGGAAAATGCCTTGAAGATTGTCGCATATTTAGCGGCCCATCCCAAGGTGGAAAAGGTCAATCACCCGGTTTTATCTGATCATCCAGATCACGATTTATATACCCAGTACTTCCCAAATGGAGCGGGGTCTATTTTTACCTTTGAAATTGCTGGAGATGCCCAGAAAGCCAAAGACTTTATTGATCATTTGGAAATTTTCTCCCTATTGGCCAATGTCGCAGATGTTAAATCCCTGGCCATTCATCCGGCATCAACCACACATTCCCAGATGACGGCAGAAGAATTAGAGGGCAGTGGGATTCGGCCGAATTCCATTCGACTTTCCATTGGGACCGAGCATGTGGATGATTTAATCGAGGCTCTGTCAAAAGCCTTTGATGCCATCGATTGAGATTCTGGACGGTTATAAGAAAAATTTGGTATAATATAAACTATAAGTGTAAAGAAAGCAGGTGCTAATTATGGCAGTTTATCGAAGTGTAACGGAATTGGTGGGCCAGACGCCCTTATTGGAACTTACCAACTATGAAAAAGAAAATAAATTGAAGGCAACCATTCTGGTGAAGCTGGAATACTTTAATCCGGCAGGCAGTGTTAAGGATCGGATTGCCAAGGCGATGATTGAGGATGCTGAAGCCAAGGGCCTTCTTACACCAGGGGCCACCATCATTGAGCCAACCAGCGGCAATACAGGGATTGGCTTAGCTGCCATTGGTGCGGCCAAAGGCTACAAGGTTATTTTGACCATGCCAGAAACCATGAGTGTGGAGCGTCGGAACCTGTTAAAGGCCTATGGGGCAGAATTAGTCCTTACCGATGGCGCTACGGGAATGAAGGGGGCTATGGCAAAGGCCGAAGAGCTGGCGGCACAGACACCCAATAGCTTTATCCCAGGGCAATTTGTTAATCCGGCAAATCCTGCAGCTCATTATAAGACAACAGGCCCGGAAATTTGGGCAGATACTGAAGGAACGGTGGACATCTTTGTGGCTGGCGTCGGTACCGGTGGGACCCTTAGTGGTGTTGGTGGCTATCTCAAGGCCCAAAATCCCAAGATCCAAGTCGTCGGGGTTGAGCCTACCGGTTCACCAGTTCTGACCAAGGGTGAAGCGGGTCCCCATAAAATACAGGGAATTGGTGCTGGCTTTGTGCCCGATACCCTGGATACGAACATTTATGATGAAATTATCACGGTTTCCAACGAGGACGCCTTTGGCACAAAGGATGCCATTGCCCGGGAAGAAGGTGTTTTGGTCGGAATCTCATCCGGTGCCGCAGTCTGGGCAGCCACAGAGCTGGCAAGACGGCCAGAAAATACAGGGAAGACCATTGTGGCTTTGCTGCCAGATACCGGGGATCGTTATCTCTCCATGAGCCTCTGATCGGAGATCGTTAACAAAGGGATGTTCGTCCGATGGGTTTTGTGACAATGGGGCGTCTGTTCGTGAATTGGTATAACAGTCATGCTTCCGCTCGTCGTACAGACTACGCCTGTTAGTCGGTTCGTATCAAGTTGTTGTCTTTTACCCCATGACGCCATACGTGGCGTCTTTTTTAATTAAAGCACCAGGAATTTTGTGGGAATCTCTTAAGAGTGTTGAATTCTTTCAATCTTTATGTTACAATTTGTACATAATTAGTTACAAGGTAGAATATTAAGTCGTATTTAATCAGAGGCTTTTATAATATGCCTTTAGAAATTTTCTGAGAACAGTCTTTCCAAAGGGGAGGCGTGAATTCATAGAGTTTGGAGACGGAATTGGCAGGTAAAGGTAATCAGCGAGAATTTCAAATTTTTTCTTTTTTGAAAAGTGTGTTCAGAGATACTACCCAGAGTATTGAGCGTAACAATTTAATGAGTATGGCGTCGGTGCTTTCTGTGGTGGCGGCCCTTATTATTTTAGGCATCTTTGTCATTTTCTCCGTCAATCTGGAGCAAATCACAAAGAATGTGGAGTCAGCCTTGGAACTCAAGGTTTTTTTAAAGTCTGATATCACCCAGGAGCAGCAGCTTTCTTTGGAAACCGAACTGAAAAAGAGTTCAGACATCACTGAAATCACCTATCAAAGTGCGGATGATGCCTTGAAGGAGTTTTCAGACAGCTTGGAAGGCTATGCTGGGCTATTGAGTGGTTACAGCAGCAACAATAATCCCATGCAGGCATCCTTCACCATCAAGGTGACAAGCTCAGATAAGATTAAGGATGTAAAGGCCTATGCCGAAGGCTTGACGAATAAGGGTGTTGATTATGTTAAATACGGTGAAGAATATGTGGATGCCCTCATGAAGTTCAGCCGATTCAGTAATATTTTCTGTTTGGTTATGCTGATTGTGCTGACACTGGTCTCCATCTTCATTATCTATAATACCATCAAACTGACCTGTTTTGCGAGACGCCGGGAAATCCGGGTCATGCGATACGTGGGGGCAGCGGACTGGTATATCCGGACCCCTTTCGTCCTGGAGGGAACCTTCCTGGGATGTATTGGGGCATTGGCAGCAATGCTTGTCATTCGGACAGGTTACTACTTCATCATCGCCTATGTCAACCATTCGGTTTACATCCCGATGGATACGGCTTTGGTGTCGCCATCCCTTTTGATGGGGCCAATTTCATTGTTCTGTATGCTCTATGGCGTGGTCATTGGATCCTGCGGAAGTTTATTCTCAATACGAAAATACTTAGACGCTTAAGACGTTCATATAAAAATAATCGGAGGTGTTTTATGGCAAAAAAAATGTTAGTGATGTTGTTATGTGTATGTTTTGCTCTATCGTGCATTGGGGTTCCGGCACTGGCGGCAACGACTGATGATTTAAATAATGCGGTTCAAAAGATTAAGGATACTCAGTATCAAATCGATATGACCAAGAATACCATCAAAGGGATTGAAGAGGAGCTCAGTAAATCCAATGCTGTCATTTCAGCCCTTGATGAAAAGATGGAAGGAACGAAGCAGGAGATTGCAGTAGCTGAAGCAAAGCGGGCCCAGCAGGAAGCTGAGCTGGAAGAACGTCTGCGGATTATGTATATGTACGGCGACGATGGTTATATGGAGGTGTTGTTTTCCTCCAAAAACTTTACCGAGCTGCTGACCCGGATTGACCAGGTCAAAAACATTATGCAAAGTGACCGGGATGCGGTCAATGCTTTGGAGCAGACCAAGAAGGAAATTGAATCTAAAATTGCGGATTTAGAAACCGATAAGGCCAGTGCTGAAAGTCTGAAAACCCAACAGAATCAGCTTCTTGCCCAAAACAATACCCTGCTGGCACAACAGCAGGCAGCCTATGATGCCGAATATGCTGCGGGGGAAGATTTGGCGAAGCAGTTGGGACTTTCGGGATTGAATGGAATCATCCAGACCGGGGAATATTACTGGCCCATTGACCCCAGCAACCCCAAGGCCTTTAATATCAGTGACTGGTTTGGTCAGCGATCCTGGGGAGCTACGAATGGTGTGGGCTCCACCAACCATCAGGGAATCGACATCACCCCGGGGAATGGCGAGCCGATTTTGGCCATTGCAGATGGCACCGTGGTACAGGCTGGAGAAAATGGCGGCTATGGGATTTGTGTCACCCTGAATAATGGGCAAAATGCTTCAGGAGTCCAGATCGGGTCCATTTATGGGCATATGAGCAGCGTGGCGGTTTCAGCAGGTCAAACCGTTACCAAGGGACAGGTGCTGGGCTATGTTGGCTCTACTGGGAATTCCACCGGCCCCCATCTTCATTTGAGTATTCTGGAAAATGGGACCATGGTTGATCCCATGACGTATTTCCCACAATATCAAAACAGTTGTGTCTGGGTCGGTTAATGGGGTGGTGTGGTGAGGCATTCATCAATCATCTTATCCGCCAGTCGTTTGTAATTTAGAGCTTGACTATAAAGGGAAAAAGCCATTAAAAAGGAATCGGAGTGTGCCATCTCGGCTGACTCGGATTCTTTTTTTATTGTTTCCCAAAGGGCCTGGGTTTCTTCCTTAAAGATACGGTCATTGTCGGCCATTCGTTCACTGAGGAGAGGATAGATCGCTAAAAGATCCTCTGGGGAGAAGCCATCCCCGGTGGTGAAGGCACTAAAAAGCTGCTGGATATCATCAATGGAGGCTACGGGCTTTAGCATAAAGATTAAATACAACATGAGTACTTGGCCTCGGGTATACTTTTTTTTATGGACGGTTCCAAGCATCTTTCGTTTGCTATAGTTATTAATCATGGATTTCGTGAGGAGTTTATCCTCGGGATGGCGCCGATGGGCCTTCAGGTATTGTTCGCACAGGGTGATCAATTGGTCCATGTACAAATCAATATCCGGCAGTTGATCCTCCGTATTGAGGGCATCTTGATTCAAAGCGTTCAGCCAGGTGTTTAGTTGTTGCTCGTCCATTGGTTTTCTCCTTTTTTCTTTTATTGTACCGAAGAATTTATAAACTTGCAATAAAAAACAGTCATTGACAGGAGTTGATATACATGATAGTATTTATTCAACACATTAAGTAGTAATGAAAACTACATATGGAGGTTTTATAATATAATGGAAAAATTCAGAGAACCCGTTAATGCTTGGACCCATTTGATCGGGGCAGCCCTATCCATGGTTGGAATGGTTGCCATGCTTATTCTCATTATTTCAGAAAATAACGTGACACCTGAAACCTTGTGCTCCGTATTGGCCTTTGGAATTGGATTGATTGGTCTATACTATACAAGTTTTTACTACCATGCCGTACAGAATCGGGGGGCGGGAGAACTCCTGCGGCTTAAGAAGCTGGATCATGCCATGATCTTTCTTTTAATTGCCGGGTCCTATACACCCTTTTGCCTTCTTTGCTTAACCGGACCAATGCGCATTGGAATGATGGCCGCCATCTGGGGTGTTGCGATTATTGGCATTTTGATGATGGTTTTTTGGATCGGGATGCCCAGATGGCTCAATACAACCTTATATATCGCCCTGGGCTGGTTTGCATTATTTGCACTGAAACCACTGTATGAAGCCCTCCCCACAGGCGGCTTTGTCCTTCTTATTTTAGGCGGTGTACTTTATACCATTGGTGGTGTGATGTACGGCCTTAAAAAGCCCAATTTCAGTCAGCGATGGGGCTTTCATGAGATATTCCATATCTTTGTTTTGTTGGGGAGTGCCTGTCACTTTGCGGCGGTTTTCCGTTATTTGCTCATGGTTTAAATCCTTCACAACAGCTCCTAGGGGGCTGTTTTTTTTATAAAAGTCTGATACAATAGTAATAAATAAAAGGAGGTATAGGAAAATGAAAACAGCAGCGGATTTCGCCCAGGAGCTTGATGGACGGGAGTACAAGCATGAAATGACCGATGCAGAAATTGCTGAGGCAGCCCAATCGCAAGTGGTTGTTGTATTCGGTCACTCCGATGATACAACCGTCTTCCATGGTGCCGTAGAAGCACAAGTCAACACCATCGATGGCGCTGAAATCTACCTGACACCCCAAGGCATATTTGAAGATTGTGCCTGTAACTGTGTACACGCCCAGGCAGCAAAGGCGAAAGCACAGATTATTAAAGCGATTTGGTGTAAGGGCCCATATGTTTGGCATTATGAAACTGCGATTCCCCATTATCATTTTGATATTATCGATAACCAACCAGCGGACAACTTAAAGTTTTGCCAGGGAATTGTTTTTCAATTAGAGGATTTAAATTCAATAAAATGAGGTGTGTGATGAAGAAAATAAAGGTTAGTGTGCTGTTTGCAGCTTGTCTATTTGTATCCCTGGCCTTAGTGGGCTGCGGTGGAAAAAAATTAGAGACGAAGATCTCCCTTCCATCCGGGGAATATATGGGGGAACAAGAAGTCATTCTTTCCAATGAGGGGGATGGGGGAAATTGTCTGATTTATTATACTTTAGATGGCTCAGAACCCTCCTCTAAAAGCTTTTTATATGAAAAGGATAGTCCTTTGGCCATTAATTATGATTCGACATTAAAGGCCATTACCATTAACGATGGATCAAAGGGGCCAGTTGCAGAGGCGACCTACACCATTAAAGAAATGAAGGAACAAACTTTAACGGATGTTGAACGTGTCTTTGTTGGCAATATCCGGGGGTCCTATGAGTTGAACGGAAATACCATCGAGATTGACAGTGCTAAACGAATCATTGAGTGGAATATCGGTGGACAAAAGGGATCATCTAAATTTACAGTGTCTGCACCAGAGGATGGTGATGGCGAAAGCGGAACCTTGACCTATACGGGAAATGATGGGAAAGAACAAAAATTTGAGATCAATATGGCACCTTCAGGGGATAATGCGGTTTATTTCAATCAGGATAACTACAATTATTTAGGATAGGCCATTTATAACAAAAGCGTTGATTCCACAGATGTGGAGTCAACGCTTTTGTATTTTTAAGGATTAAACAGCGGGCATGGATTTCGTTGCGACGATGTCAATGCCAGTGCCACAAACATTGGGGATGATGACATCGCCCATTTTAATGGGGGCTTCAACAACGACCTTATCGATTTCCTTCATGCAGTCAAAAATTTTATCCTTAGGGATGGTGTCTGCTGTTTTTACAGGAAGACGAGCCATTAAGGCGCCTTTGATCACAACGGTGGAAGGAACAACACGCTGGGGATTCGTTACTTCTTCAATCCCATACTTTTCACCGTTTTTACACTTATTACCCGTAACCGTGTAATGGCCATCGGTCCCTTCAACGGTGATGGCACATCCGATTGGGCATGAAATACAGATTAAGTCACGTTTCATTTATTTAGCCTCCTTCGGTTCCACGACGAATTTGATTTCCCCATCGGGATATTTTTCGAGAACTTCTTTTTTAATTTTAAAGTTGACCATTTCTGCCGGAACAAATTTTGGTGCCTTCTTGGTTGCGATCTTTTCGTCGCCGATATAAGCATTAACAACAGAATCAGCAAAGACACCGCGGACACGCATGTAGAAAGTCAAGTCCTTATCCAGGTTAGAGACTGTGACGTGCTGGGGAACCACATAGCTAATGCCGTCACCATTGACGGTATCGAAGTTCTTAGTCCCAGTCAGCTGGCCCTTAATGTATCGGGCGGCACCCTTTCCGGCTAAGACGGATTCTTCAGAGACAAAGTCGACTAAGTCATGAACATGGACGACATTACCACAGGCGAAGACTCCGGGAAGACTGGTTTCCCGCAGCTCAGAGACCACAGGGCCATTGGTCCGACGGTCCATTTCGACACCGGCGGAACGGGAGATTTCATTTTCAGGAATCAGTCCGACGGATAACAGAAGGGTATCGCAGGGAATAAATTCTTCGGTACCAGGGATCGGTTTTAAGTTATCCCCAACCTTCATAACGGTTACCCCTTCCACGCGGTCTTTCCCATGGATATAGGAAATGGTATGGGAGAGCTTCAGTGGAATATCGTAATCATCCAAACACTGGACGATATTACGCGTCAGACCGTTGGAGTAGGGCATGAGTTCGCAGACGGCCTGGACATGTGCCCCTTCCAGGGTCATCCGGCGGGCCATAATCAGTCCGATATCTCCAGAGCCGAGGATGACGACTTCTTTACCGGCCATATAGCCTTCCATATTGATAAAGCGTTGGGCGGTCCCGGCGTTAAAGACACCAGCAGGACGATAGCCAGGAATTCCAATGGCTCCAGCGGTCCGTTCCCGACAACCCATGGTCAGGATGACGGTTTTGGTTTCAATGGCGGTGTACCCTTCGTCTTCATTGATGGCATGGATGGTTTTGGTTTCTCCGTTATCGACCATATCCAGCACCATGGTGTTCAGCTCGTAGGGAATATTCAGCTCAGCGGCCATATCGATGTAACGCTCTGCATATTCCGGCCCGGTTAATTGTTCACCAAAGGTGTGCAACCCAAAACCGTTATGGATACATTGGTTCAAAATACCGCCTAGCTCGCGGTCACGTTCCAGAATAAGGACATTTTCTGCGCCTTCTTTTTTTGCTTCGACAGCAGCGGCCAATCCAGCGGGGCCTCCGCCTAAAACTACAACATCATAGATCATTGCTTATGCTTCCTCCCCTGTAGATTTTGTTTTACCGCTTAGGACATAACCAGAATCCTTGGCATCATACATAATATCATCCAGTTCACAGCCTAATTCCCGCGCAAGGATTTCGACTACCCGGGGGGAACAGAAACCACCCTGGCAGCGACCCATACCAGCCCGGCAGCGTTTCTTCACGCTCTTAACAGTGGTAGCGCCTGCGCTTCTGTGAATAACATCTAAAATTTCGCCTTCGGTGATGGTTTCGCAGCGGCAGATGACCTTGCCATATTTGGGGTCCTTGGCGATAATTTCACGTTTTTCTTCATCCGTGAGCTCGTTGAAATAAATATGCTTCTTATTAACAGGATTGAATTTTTCATTTTCCTTTGGTTCAATGCCGTCACGTTTGAGCATTGGCAAAATGACTTCTTCAACCACATAGTAGCCTGCGGCAGGAATAGAAGTCAGACCCGGGGATTCATACCCAGCAAAATTGACGAAGCCCTTGATGGGAGATTCTTCTATGATAAAGTCACCATCGGTGGTGGTATAGGTATCCGCCACTGGGGTATTCCGGGTACCAGCGTAGGAGCGGATGATTTTGTTAAAGTAATGCCCCAATTCTGGACAATTCTTTAGTGCGTTTTCTTTAATATAATCCAGACGATCCTGGGTGGTGCTGATATCACCCTTTTCCACAGGCATGGCGTCCGGTCCGATTAGGAGGTTACCATGGACAGTAGGGGAGACCAGGATTCCCTTACCATTTTTAGTCGGGCAGGGGAAAATAACATTATGGACTAAATCACCCACTTCTTTATCGAAGATGAAGTAGACACCGCGGCGGGCTAAAATTTTAAAGTAGGGGTCACCAACCATTTTATAGATGTCATCGGCATAAACACCTGCTGCATTGATGACATATTTGGCTTCAACATCGCCACCTGTGGTTTCAATTTTGAAGGAGCCTTTCCGGTCTTCAATGTTAGTAACCAGGTGGTTGAGCTTCAGGGTTACACCGTTATCAACGGCATTTTCTGCAACCTTTGCACACATTTCAAAGGGAGAAACCAGACCTGCGGTACCTGCATATAACGCACCACAGATATCGGGATTCAGATTCTGTTCGATCTCATGGACTTCATCCTGGAACATGATGCGTAAATCCGGCACACCATTTTTCAATCCATTTTGATACAGTTCATGCAATTTGTACATTTCATGTTCATTATGAGCCACGACGAAGGACCCGGTCCGTTTGAACGGAACATCTAAATCCCGGCAGACCTTTTCGTACATAATATTGCCTGGGGCATTGAATTGACCTTTTTTCTTGTAAGAAGGGGCATCAAACCCAGCATGAACGATGGCGGAATTCGCCATGGTGATTTGGTTTCCTACATCATTCTCTCCATCCAATAACACGACATCCAATTGATAGCGGGATAGTTCCCGAGCTATGTAGGAACCGGCAATACCAGCACCTATAATAGCAATATCATACATAATAACTCCTCCTCTTATTTGTTTTAACTTGCAAGAAATAAAAAAACCACACAAATTCCATACCGTACCAATCATACGTCAGAAAAAAATGTGCGGCTCTCCGTTGCCTTTATTCAGTTGTGCTTTTATACCTCTTCGGTACTCTTTTCAATATGGGAAAGGGCATTCCAAAGGGGCTTGTGTGAAGTACTGGCAGCGATGGCGCCAGCATTGATACAAGATTGCACTTCTTCTTCTGTTTCAATGAATCCACCCGTAATAATGGGAATAGCCAACTCATCTTTAACCCGATGGATAATTTTAGGAACCAGTCCTGGCAAAACTTCCACTGCATCCGGCTTAATCTTCCTGGCTGATTGGATAGTGGTATCCATAGCCGATGAATCCAAAAGAAAAAGTCGCTGCACGGTCATCAATCCTTCTTGTTTTGCTTTAGCCACCAGGGAATTCCTTGTAGAGATAACGCCGGTTGGATTAATTTCTTCTTTTAAGTATTTAATGAAGTAATGATCCTGGGCGTATCCCTTTAATAGATCCAGATGGACGAAAGCATGCTTTCCGGATTGAGAAATAAAATCCACCATTTTCTTCAAATTGTAAATGTTGCCTCCCAGAAGGAAAATTACTTCTGCTTCGGATTCAACGGCGTCGTAGATGTCTTTTGGATTTCGAACGGCGGCGATGATTGGATTCGCTTGAAACAAAAGAAAACACTTTCTTGTTGACATTACTATCCTCCAACTCCACTGTCATTATTCTAGCACTCCGGCAATCAGAGGTAAACCGCTAATTGGGATAATTCTCGCTTTTTGTAAAAATTTTGACGAAAAACCCGAAGGTTTTTCGTCAAAATACCATTTATCTTTACATATGGGAAAGTAAAAGCTTATTCAGCGTCTTCCCAACCCTTTGAACATTCAACCGCTTTTTGCCAACCCTTGTAGAGCTTAGCACGAACTTCAGAATCCATCATTGGTTCGAAGGTGCGGTCGATCTTCCAAGCGGAGGCTACTTCAGCTTTATTAGCCCAGAAGCCAACTTCCAAACCAGCTAAATAGGAAGCACCCATAGCGGTGGTTTCAACGATGGAAGGTCTGTCAACTGGAACACCAAGGATATCAGCCTGGAACTGCATCAGGAAGTTATTAGCGCAAGCGCCACCATCAACCTTTAAGGATTTCAGGGTAATGCCAGAGTCTTTTTCCATAGCATCCAAAACGTCTTTGGTCTGGAATGCAAGGGATTCTAGTGTTGCACGGATAATGTGGCATTTGTTAGCACCACGGGTAAGACCGACAATACAGCCACGAGCATAAGCATCCCAATGAGGAGCACCTAAGCCAGCGAAAGCAGGAACCATGTATACGCCATTGGTATCCGCAACTTTTTTAGCAAAGTGTTCGGAGTCAGGAGAAGTATCGACTAATCTGATTTCATCACGCAGCCATTGGATAGCCGCACCAGCGATAAAGATAGAACCTTCAAGAGCATAATCGACAACGCCGTCTAAGCCCCAAGCAATCGTGGTCAGGAGTCCGTTGTTGGATTTTACTGGAGATTCGCCAGTATTCATCAGCATGAAGCAACCTGTACCGTAGGTGTTTTTAGCCATACCAGCATCGAAGCAAGCCTGTCCAAAGAGGGCTGCCTGTTGGTCACCAGCAATACCGGTAATTGGAATTTCGCCACCGAAGAGGGTGGTTGTCCCGAATTTGCTGGAGGAAGGCTGTACGTTTGGTAATAAGCTCATGGGTGCTCTGAACTTCGCACATAATTCTTCGTCCCATTTCAGAGTCTTGATGTTGAAGAGCATGGTTCTGGAAGCATTGGAATAGTCGGTTGCGTGGACTTTACCGCCAGTGAGTTTCCAGAGCAGCCAGGTATCAATGGTACCGAATGCTAATTCGCCCTTTTCTGCTCTTTCACGAACGCCTTCAACGTGATCGAGGATCCAGAGTAATTTAGTGGAGGAGAAATAGGGGTCGAGGATCAGACCAGTGTTTTCCTGTACATAATCACCAAAACCAGGAATAGCCTGGAAATCATCGGCATAGCTGGCAGTACGACGGCATTGCCATACGATAGCATTGTAAACCGGTTCGCCAGTTGCACGGTCCCAAACGACGGTGGTTTCACGTTGGTTAGTAATACCGATAGCGACGACATCATCAGCGGTAGCGCCTACTTTTGCCATTGCTTCACTGACAACACCACTTTGGGTAGCCCAAATTTCCATGGGATCATGTTCAACCCAACCTGGCTTAGGATAAATCTGTGTGAATTCCTTCTGTGCAACACTAACGATTTCACTTTCGTGATTGAATAAGATAGCTCTGGAGCTCGTTGTTCCTGCATCGAGTGCCAATACATACTTTGCCATAAATAAAACCCCCTATGAATTATAAATGTATTATTTAAACATGACACGCATGATTAAACCAAAATGAAGTATTAAAAGATGATGAGTGGAGAGGTCATAAAAAAAAGGCTGACAACTAAACATACACTTGCACAAGCACATATTCAATTTATGTGATGCAATGGTTTAGCTCGGCCCTCCAGTCTCCTGCCCTATATATAAAATATGTTGTTTTACGAAAGGGGAATAATTTGCTTTTATGAGCAGTCCGCTTTCGATTACACTCATATAATAGCACAGCCGGTCAGATTTGTAAAGGGAGAACAAAGAAAAAAGAACGTTATTAATTTAACGATAAGAATGAAAGGATAATCAGTGGTTTTCATGTAGTTTACACCCTTATTCAGTTTGTGAAAAAAATCATAAGATGCTGTTATTTTCAGATTATTATTTATTTGTCTAAATAGAGTAATATTTTGTCGTGTTCGTGAAACATAATCGTAATTAAAGATTGAATGTGTTATACTATTATTTACTAAAAGTCTTAATTCTTAGGAGGAATTTTTGATGAAAAAGTTTATCAATGATGTTGAAAATGTCGAAAATGAGATGCTGGAAGGTATCGTAGACGCTCATCCTGAATATGTTAAGCGAATTCCTGATTTTGATGTCTTAGTCAGAGCAGAAAAAAAGGTTGGAAAAGTTGCCCTCATCAGTGGTGGTGGCAGCGGCCATGAACCAACGCATGGTGGTTTTGTCGGTAAGGGAATGTTAGATGCGGCCGTTGCAGGTGCTGTGTATACCTCTCCTACACCAGACCAGGTTTTTGAAGGAATTAAGGCGATTGATGCAGGAAAAGGTGTCCTGATGGTCGTTAAAAACTACACTGGAGATGTTATGAACTTCGAAATGGCGGCTGAAATGGCCCAGGATGAAGGGATTGACGTCGATCATGTCGTTACCAATGATGATGTTGCAGTGGAAGATTCCCTGTACACCACTGGACGTCGTGGTGTTGCCGGGACAATCTTTGTCCACAAGATCGCGGGTGCCAAGGCGGAAGAAGGGGCAGATTTAGCCACCGTCAAAGCCGTTGCTGAAAAGGTCATTGCCAATGTCCGTACCATGGGGGTCGCCCTCAAGCCTTCTACGGTTCCGGCTGCGGGTAAGCCGGGCTTCGAATTAGAAGAAGACGAAATCGAACTGGGCATCGGTATTCATGGTGAACCTGGAACCAGCCGGGAAAAAATTATGCCGGCTGATGCCATCGTTGATCACCTCCTGGATAAGATTATGGCTGATATTGATTATTCTGGTTCCGAAGTGGCTGTAATGGTCAACGGCGGTGGCGCAACACCAGCAATGGAACTCTACATTCTGAATAAACGCATTCACGATGTATTGACAGAAAAGGGAATTAAGATTGCAAAGACTTATGTCGGCAACTATATGACCTCCATCGATATGGCTGGAGCATCCATTTCCTTACTGAGACTTGATGATGAAATGAAAGCACTGCTTTTAGCACCTGCAGATACCATCGCTTTGACCCAGGATTAAGGAAAACAATTTATAATGATACAAAAAAAGATAATGGCAGGCCTTTCTGGCCTGTCATTCTTTAGAAAAGAGGTAAAATATGGCAGCAACTAAGAAAGATGTATTGACTTTCGTCGATTTATTCAATAATAAGATGGAAGAACATCGCCAGGCACTAACAGATATGGACCAGGCCATTGGTGATGGCGACCACGGTATTAATATGAATCGTGGGATGAAGGCTGTTGAAGAAAAAATTGGAACAGTAGCAGATAAGCCCATTGCTGATATTTTAAAATCGGTTGGGATGACATTAGTGTCCACCGTTGGTGGTGCGTCAGGCCCCCTTTACGGTACCGCTTTTATGAAAGCTGGCATGGCCATGAAGGGTAAAGAAGAACTGTCGGCTTCAGATATCAGTGAAATGTTTGATGCCGCCATTGCGGGGATTATCAGCCGTGGAAAGGCGACAACCGGGGAAAAAACGATGTTGGATGCTCTTGTACCGGCAAAAGATGCCTATAATGCAGCGATTGCTGAAGGAAAAAGCATTACCGATGCCTTAGTGGATGCCGAGGATGCCGCTTGGAAGGGCGTCGAGTACACCAAGACCATTATAGCCACCAAAGGCCGTGCCAGCTATCTGGGTGAACGGAGTATCGGTTTCCAGGATCCCGGGGCCACTTCGGTGACTTATCTGATTCAGGCAGCACGGGAAGCCGCGCAGCAGGCAGGTGCCTGATATGGTCGGCATCGTTGTTGTATCCCATAGTCAAAAGGTAGCAGAAGGGGCAGCAGAGCTGGCACATCAAATGGCATCAGATGCTAAAATTGCAGCAGCTGGTGGAATGGCGGATGGAAGCATTGGGACGGATTTAGAAAAGATTACTGCCGGTATCGAAGAGGTGATGTCCGATGACGGCGTGATTGTTCTGATGGATATGGGGTCGGCCATTATGACGACAGAGATGGCCATTGAAATGTCCTCAGATCCTGAAAAGATAAAAATGGTTGATGCTCCCGTCGTCGAGGGGACCATCTTCGGTGCGGTAGAAGCATCCATTGGCTCTTCAATGGAACATATTGAAGAGGTGTTAAAACAAGTTAAAGAACAGGTGAAGTTTTAATATCAGCCTGTAAAAAAGAGCCGGAATTCCATCTGCGGAATTCCGGCTTCTTCACTTTTGTACGGCAGTGGACCCAAAGATCTTCTAATGACGTTGCTTTTCTTTAAAAGAAATAAAATCAGAAATCTCCATCTGGACATCCTCTGGCAGACGCAGGTAGGATAAAAGGGTTTCAAAGGCCTGGGGATCCAGGAGATGGGGGGATCCATTTCCATCAATGAGGGAGGCCCCGTTGTCAGGACGGAGCAGTAATGGGCATGTTGTGCGGCAAAGTAAATAGTCCACAGAGACACCAAAAAAATCTGCGATTTGGATAAGCAGAGCAATTTCAGGCATGCTTTTATCCTTTTCATATTTTGAAATTGAGCTGGTGTTCAGGTAAAAAATATCCGCGATTTTTTCCTGGGTCAGGCCTTTCTGGGTTCGAAGGGCGCGGAAGCGCTTGCCAAATGTATCATTCTTCATAATGTTCTCCGTTGTATCGCGTATTAAAATGCGCCCCGTTGGCTGTTGATGTTTTCCAATAAAGCATTGTAGGTGGCGTATTCTTCTGGGAATGTGGGATCAGGGGTTATGGGTGTTAGTTCCTGACGCTTTAAGGTCTCCCGTGTCATTACGGTAAAAAGTTGTTTATAAACCATATTGTTGCTTTTATTGCTCCCATCCTTTACTTCATCGTACTGGACATCGGAGATGGTGTGGCCGTCGTAAATGACGGTTAATGTTCCGATGCTACCCGTTTCTGAAGGGGCACTGCTGGTAGCAGTATAAGTGTCGTCTAAATCGACCTTGGATACAGCCGTGCTGCCGGATTGTGCATTGGATATTGCAGAAGTGGCTAAGTCCTTAAATGCTTGGGAGGTTTTAGTTGCGCCAGATACTGTATCAATATCCGCACTTTGGGCACGGATTAATTTGGTGACCAAGGTGCTGTAAAGCTCGGCAAGGGTTGGGGTGTCGCTTTTGGAAAGCCAGGTATTCGCAGTATCATTTTTGAGAGTGCCGGTACGGTTTTGTTCATAAAAGCGCACTTTTGTAATGATACCAGAATGGACTTCAAGTATAAGGGTTTGGCCGTAACCGTAACTATCGTAGGCCCTGGAGGTCGACGTATAGGATCCATCCTGGTATTGTGCCACTAGTCCAGTATCCACCGCGCCATTTTTTTTGTTGTTGATGATATCCTCTTTGGTACAGCCGGTTAAAAAAAGCAGAATCAAGCAGAGAAAAAGTGTGATTTTCTTACCCATGGAGTCTCCTATAATGAGGCCGCATTCATAAGGGGGGGGACTACCTGCTTTTTCCGGGAGAACATTCCCGGGAAAAACTGACTGATATCATCCTCCGCGATGCCAAAGGCCGCTTCTGCCAGTTTCCGGGCCTTGCCAGCGACCAGGAGCTCGCTGCCTCCCAGCAGCACGTCAGAGACGATGAGCACCGCCAAATCGAAACTGCCCGTTGCGCAATCTGATTCCATTTGGGAGAGCACGGGCTTTAGCTGGGAAAACATTCCCTTGTAATCCCCGGTATTGATTTGTGAAATGGTTACCCGATAATTCCCCATGGTAAAGTGCTTGCGGTCAGTGTTCAGAATTTCTTCGGGTGTCATATCGGTGAGGTTACTGCCGGCTACCAGCATTTTCTGACCGTAATTCTGGGGATCGACGTCTGCAATTTCTGCCAAATGCATGGCAGTTTTTCGATCTAAATCGGTGCAGGTGGGTGAATTAAAGAGCAGTGTATCGGATAAGATAGCAGACAGCATAATGCCAGCCATGGCTTTGGGAATGGGAATTCCCTTTTCCTCATAGATACGGGCGATGATGGTACAGGTGCAGCCCACGGGCTCTAATCGGAGATAAAGGGGAGCCGCAGTCTGGATCTCTGCAATACGGTGATGGTCGATGACTTCGATAATTTCGGCTTCATCGATACCGCCGATGGATTGACCCCGCTCGTTATGGTCAACAAGGATAACTTGCTTTCGCTTGAAGTCTAAAAGGGAGCTTTTGGTAATAGAGGCTAAAACGGTCCCATCCTCATCCACAACGGGAAAGCGGTTGTGGTCCGAGGTCAGCATATTTTCCTTCACATCGTCGATGGTTTCATAGATGACAAAATACTCCAGCTTTTCCCGTTTGACAAAATTAGCGATGGGAATAACCTGGGTGAGACGTCTAATGACCTCAAAAGGGGGGGCCTCACAGAGCATAATGACCCCGGGGAAATCCTGGGGCAGCTGGGGAGTGGTGCCATTGGGTGTATTGGATATAATGATATTGTGGGCACCGGCTAAAAACGCTTTTTCGAGAGAGCCATCATTTAAAGCCGTGACGATTAAATCCTGGGGATTCAGGTGCTCTGAGGGATGGAGCTGGGTATTGCTATAAACATCACCGTTGATAATTTTGCCAGGAATAGACCCGATAACCCGGGCCTCTAAAATATCGATCACGTTACGGTAGGGCGTTGCATTATCCCGAAGAAGGGATGCCCGAAAGGGATCGGTATAGGCCTGCATAATATCCGGGAGTGCAATCATCCCCAGCAATTTTTTCTCATCATCAACCACTGGAAGGGAACGACCGGGATTCGAGACGATTTTGTTCATAGTATTGAGGACGGATTCCGATTCGGTCACCATGGAATCATTGTTTAAATTAAGATCTGAGACCTGGGGATGAACATCGCTAATACGTTGGGGTGGAGTAACACCAAAATAATCGAGGACAAATTGGGTTTCTTTATTGATTTTTCCAAGACGGCCGGCAACGACATTGGGCACACCCTGGGCGTGCTTGAGATTGGCGTAAGCCAGGGCAGAGCAAATAGAGTCCGTATCCGGGTTGCGATGCCCGAACACATAAATATCTTGGGACATTTAAGCTTCTCCTTCTTATTTTAAATAGTCTTAATTGTGCTTTTAGTAGGATAATGATATCATAAAACAAAGTTTTATACATTTTGATATGAAAATAACGAGAGGAATCTTAATGGAATATTTATTCGGAAAAACCCTGGCTGAGTGCCAGGATGTGATGCAACTTCTGGGAGAACCGAAATACCGGGGGAGGCAGTTGTATGAGTGGCTTTACGAAAAAAAAGCGGAGGATTTATCGGATTGTACGAATTTACCCGCAGTTTTGCGGGAAGGGATGGCGGAACGCTATGGGATAGGGCATGGCGTGATTGTGGAGGAGCAGCATGACCCTGGAGATGGTACCTCTAAATTTCTAATTCGTTTACTGGATGGAGAATGTGTGGAAACCGTGCTGATGTCCTATAAACATGGTTATTCGCTGTGTGTTTCCAGCCAGGTGGGGTGCGCCATGGGCTGTGCCTTCTGTGCCTCTACCCTGGGTGGCAAGGTTAGGAATCTGAGGGCCGGAGAAATTCTAGATCAAATTTACTTAGTGGAAAAGGCGAAGGGAGTTCGGATATCCAATGTGGTGCTGATGGGGATTGGCGAACCCCTGGATAATTACGATGAATTATTAGCCTTTATCGAAATAGCCAATAAGGGATGGGGGATTGGGCAGCGGAAAATAACCGTCTCCACCTGCGGGCTGGTGCCTAAAATAGAGGCATTGGCCAAGGAGGATTTGCAAATCAATTTGGCCATTTCCCTCCACTCCCCCTTCCAGGATCAGAGGGAAAGGCTGATGCCCATTGCAAAACGTTATTCTATGGATGAATTACTAAAGGTTTGTAACAATTACTTTACAATTACAGGACGTCGGATTTCCTTCGAATACGCTTTGATTGCCGGTTTTAATGACCGTCAGGCGGATGTGGATGAACTGGTCCGGCTATTTGGAGGCCAAAACTGCCATATCAACCTCATTAGACTTAATTCTGTTAGCGAAAGTGTATATAAAGGTAGCGATAATGTAAACTTTTTTGAGGGTCAGTTGAAAAAGAAGGGCATTAATTGTACAATGAGAAGGAAAATGGGCGGCAATATTGACGCTGCATGTGGACAACTACGTAGAAAGACGAACAATTAGTGCGTTTTGAGGTGAATAAAATAGATGAAGTGTGCATATTCTTCAAATATCGGTGTGAAACGAAAAGTGAATCAGGACGCTTACCTTGCTGCGAATTTTGAAAAGGATGGCGAAATCTGTTATATTTTCGTTGTCGCTGATGGACTGGGGGGACATCAGTCCGGTGAGGTGGCCAGTGAGATGGCTGTCGATTATATCAAAACAAATATCGCGGGAATTGGGGATTATACTGATTATGGACAGGTGAATACCTTTGTCAATGGGATCAACCAACAGATTTTGGAAGCTGGATTTCGTGACGAAGAATTACGGGGAATGGCGACCACGCTGACCCTCTGTATTGTGGACGGTGAGAATTTGGTTATTGCTCATGTGGGAGATAGCCGTGCTTACCGGATTAACCGGGAGGGAATCGAACAGCTTACGAAGGACCACTCCCTGGTTCAGGCGTTGGTGGATGAAGGGCGGCTTTCTTCCAGCCAGGCCAAGACCCATCCCCAAAAGAATGTCATTACCCGGGCCCTTGGCACTGATGAGGTGGTCAGAACGGATTTATTTGAATATACCATAGGACCAGGGGATAAATTCCTGGTGTGCTCCGATGGCTTGTATAATCTGGTAAGCGAAACGTTGATTCGCCGTATCGTCCTGGAGGAAGATATGGAGGAAGCGACAAAGGAACTGGTCAACACTGCGAATCGAAACGGTGGAAACGACAATATCACCGTCATTATTTTTGATCCCCAGGAAGGAGAAAATGCCATATGATCGGTCGATTGTTAAATGGTCGTTATGAAATCATAGAGCTCATTGGACGCGGAGGCATGGCCTACGTATACAAGGCAAAGGATTTAAAGCTTAACCGCTTTGTTGCGGTAAAGGTCCTCCGGGATGAGTATACGGAGAATGAACAATTCATTAAAAAGTTTGACCGGGAATCCCAGGCAGCGGCAGGTCTGACCCACCCCAATATCGTATCGGTATACGACGTCGGGGTGGACGATGATGTTTATTTCATCATCATGGAATATGTGGATGGGATTACCTTAAAGCAATACCTGGATAAAAAGGGCGTTTTGGACTATGAAGAGGCCACTAATTTTATCATCGATGTGGCAGAAGCCTTAAAATGTGCCCACGAACACAAGATTATCCACCGGGACATCAAGCCCCACAATATTTTACTGACCAGGGACTTAGTGCCCAAGGTCACTGACTTTGGGATTGCCCGGGCGGTAACTAGTTCGACGGTAACCATGACCAACCAGACCATGGGATCGGTCCATTATATCTCACCTGAGCAGGCCCGGGGCGGTTTTGTTGATGAACGATCAGACTTGTATTCCCTGGGAATTATGTATTATGAGTTGGTCACCGGAGAGCTTCCCTTTGACGAGGAAAGCACTGTTACTATCGCCATTAAACACATTCGGGAAGAGATTGTGCCACCCAGGGAGATCAATCCGAATATACCGGATAGCGTCAATGCCGTCATCCTGAAGCTGACCCAGAAAAAACCTGAGGAACGCTATCAGAATGTCGATGAACTGGTGGCGGATTTAGACCGTCTGATGATGGATTCGGAAGCGGCTGTTGGCATGGCCAGTGGGATCAGGGCGTCAAATACTGATGAACTCTTTAATGATTTAGGTGATGATGGACTGTTTAAGGTCGAGCCGGCAACCATGGCCCAGCCGATCATTCCCGATGATGATGACATCGATGAAACTGGTTTAAATAATTTACAAAACCGGAAGAAAAAGAAAAAAATGATCATCCTGGGTGTTATTGCTGCGGTGATCGTCCTCATTTTGGCTGTTGTTGCCATTAATGCTTTTTCACCCAAGAAAAATGTGACCGTTCCAGATGTTACAAATATGACGAAGGAGCAGGCCACTACCGCTCTCAATAACCTTAAGCTCACCTTGGAAGTTGAAAAAGAAGTGTACAGCAGCACTGTGGATGCTGGAAAAATCGTCTCCCAAAATCCCACGGCTGGTTCGACATCCCAAGAGGGAAAAACCGTTAAAGTTAGCATTAGTAAGGGCAGCCAAAGCGTCGGCGTCCCATCGGTCGTTGGTCTTTCCGAAAATGATGCCATTACAGCCATAGAAGGGGCAAAGCTTGCCGTTGGGGAAATCCAGCGGGAGTTCAACTCGGATTATAGCACGGGTACGGTCTTTAAGGTCAGCCCAGGCGAGGGCAGTCAAGTGGCAGAAAAGAGCAAGGTAACCTTGTATGTCAGTAAAGGACCGGATGTGGTCAATGTACCAGGAATTGTAGGTCTGGCTAAAAGCGATGCAGACTCCCGAATCCAGGCCAATGGACTGAGTGTGGGTACCGTGACGGAAGAGCATAGTTCGACCTACGCCGCTGGCGTGGTCATCCGCCAATCCCCCTCTGAGGGAACCCAGACGGAACGGGGTTCAGCGGTAAACTATGTCGTCAGCTCTGGACCGGAACCGACACCCACTGCAACGCCGGCCCCGACGACAACGGTGAAACCAACACCGACTCCGGACAATTAAGAAGACCGAATATGAAGAAAATATCAGGACGCATTATTAAAGGAATCGGAGGGTTTTACTACGTAAGACCCACCGGTTCCCTTGCTTTATTAGAAACCAAGGCCAGGGGAAAATTCCGACATCAAAAAATAACCCCGATGGTGGGGGATTACGTGGATGTAGCAGTGGATGGGAAGGAAACCGCCATCGATACCATTAAAACCCGTAAAAACGCCTTTGTACGCCCACCAGTGGCGAATGTGGACGTGGCTATTATTGTTTTTGCCGCCGCCAACCCCGATCCGAATCTTTTTTTGTTGAACAAGTTGCTGATTACAGCAGAATATCGGGAAGTGGAGCCCATCATCTGCATTACCAAGACGGATTTAGTTTCAGCTGAAGCAGTGGAAGAAATAGCTGCGGTGTTTAAGGATACCCCCTATGCCATCGTCCCTGTCAGTAATGTGGAAACCGGGTCCTTAAAGGCACTGACAGACCTGCTGTCTGGAAAAACAGCCTTTTTAGCGGGACCCTCTGGCGTAGGAAAATCCACTTTGGCCAATCGCCTGTGCGCTGCCAGCGAGATGGAAACCGGGGGACTGAGTGAAAAGCTTGGCCGGGGGAAGCATACCACGAGACACGTGGAGCTGCTTAACATGGATTGTGGCGGTTATTTGCTGGATACCCCAGGGTTTTCCTCCCTGGATATCGATGAAGAAATGACCGCGGAGGATTTAAAATTTTACTTCCCGGAGTTTGCCCAGGGAGCCTGTAAATTTATGAATTGTACCCATCGCTCCGAGCCGAAATGCGCCGTGAAAGCCCAGGTGGAGGAAGGGGCCATCAATCCCCTTCGATATGAGCACTATTTGGAGTTATACGATTTTTTAGGAAAAAAGGAGAGCTGGCGATGAAGGCCATCATCTTTACCGGGGGACGCTACCGGAATTTGGATTTCTATACCCGGCTTCTGAAAAAGGAAAGGCCGGCCTATATCCTGTGCGCCGATAAAGGAACAGAAACGGCATTAGCCCTGGGGATACGGCCGGATGTGGTCCTTGGGGATTTTGACTCCATCGCCCCCGGGGTTTTGGAACAGATCAAAAAAATGGCGATTCCCATGGTGGTCCATCCCACCCATAAGGACGAGACCGATACGGAGCTGGCCATCACCACGTGTCTGGAGAGGGGCTGTACCGAAATCCTCCTTCTGGGGGCTTTGGGCACCCGAATGGACCATAGCCTGAGCAATATTCATCTTCTGGGGCGGCTTCAGGCCGCTGGGGTTTATGGCCGTATTGTGGACGAATACAACACCTTGTTTTTAGTGGAGGACCGAAGGGCCCTGGAATTGCCTGTGGGTACCACCTTATCCGTCATTGCCTATACCGACCGGGCTGAAGGGGTTACCCTAAGGGGCTTTGAGTATCCCCTGGACCGGGCGGACTTGGACCATCTGGCTGCGGGGCTGGGGGTGAGTAATGTAGTGGTGGCGAAGCAGCAGGAGATTATTGTGGAAAGTGGAACCCTCCTGGTGGACGTGGTCCACGAGTAGGGTTTAATGGCTTTTAATAACGAAGGCCTATACCGCCAGGGTATCGTAAAAGCCCAGGAGCAGAAAGGCCCACATAAAATAGTTTTCAATACAACATAGCACAGAATAGGGCATATAAAAAGAGGGCTGTCCCATTGCTGATTTCCATCAGCACATAGGACAACCCCCTTTTAGGTGGTCTGATTACGCACGTTCGACTTTACCGGAACGCAGACATCTTGTACAGACGTGGACACGTTGAGGTGTGCCATCGACCATTACTTTGATTTTCTGCAGGTTGGGCTTCCAGATTCTCTTGTTATGTTTGTTAGAGTGAGAAACAGAGTTGCCAGCAACGACATGTTTCTTGCACACAAAGCATTCTTTAGCCATCTATATTTACCTCCCTTATTCAGTTCTAACTTATTCGTCTATCAAACAGAAGCCATTATATCACAGAAGCAAAAAATAATGCAATAAGATTTTTGACTTTATCCCGAAAAAAATGTAGAATATAAAGAAACAATGGGTAATTTTGAGTTTTTGAACTTAAGGAGATTATACAATGAAAATCGAAAATGAACTTGGGTATATCGAAATATCACGTAAAGCCATTGCCGATATCGCTGGAACTGCGGCCATGGGATGTTATGGACTCGTCGGCATGGCTCACCAGCGCGGGAAGGATGGCCTCATCGAGCTTCTGACCAAGGAGCATTCCAGCAAGGGTGTGGGCGTGAAGATCGACGAGGACGGCCGGCTGATCATCGACCTGTACGTTATCGTCGAGCAGGCCATCAAGATTTCGGTCGTGGCTGAAAATATTATTTCTGCAGTGAAATACTGCGTCGAAAAACAGACATCACTGAAGGTGAAGCGGGTCAGCGTGAATGTCGTCAGCGTCAGGGTATAACGGAGGTTAAAATGGAGTTAAATAGAATCGACGGCGAGATGCTGAAGAAAATGTTCGAATACGGTGCTAAAAATCTGGAAATCAATAAAAAGACGGTGGACGAACTCAATGTCTTCCCCGTGCCCGATGGTGACACCGGGACGAATATGTCTCTGACCTTCTCCCATGCCGTGGGGGAGTTGGCAAAACTCGACAGCACGAATCTGTACTCTGTGGCAAAAACAGCCTCCAGCGGTGCCCTTATTGGCGCCCGGGGGAATTCCGGGGTCATCCTCTCCCAGCTGCTGCGTGGGGTGGCCGATGGCTGTAAAGATAAAGACAGCCTGGATGTGTTTGGCGCCGCAAAGGTCATTCGCGCTGCGGCCGATGCGGCCTATAAAGCAGTTATGAAGCCCACAGAAGGGACAATCCTCACGGTGGCACGGGAAATGGCGGAATTTGCCATGGACCATCACGATGAATATCGGGAGATTGATGTATTCTTAAAGGATGTCATTGCCCAGGGGAAGGATGCCCTATCCCGAACACCGGATATGCTGCCGGTGCTGAAGGAAGCTGGTGTGGTGGACGCTGGGGGCCAGGGTCTCATCTTCATTATGGAAGGGGGATATCTGGCGCTGACAAATCAGGAGCTTACGGAAGAGGTGCGCTTTGATATCGGCGACCGGGACCGTTTCGTGGATGACTCCGGGATGCGTCCCGAGGATATTACCTTTGGTTATTGTACGGAATTCATTGTTAAGGAAGCGGGAGACGCCGATGACAATGAATTGCGTGAGTTTTTAAATACCATCGGAGATTGTGTACTGGTCATTAAAGATGATGATATTATCAAGGTTCATGTGCATACAGACCATCCGGGTCAGGCCTTCGAAAAAGGCTTGTCCTACGGTGAGCTGATCCGGATGAAGGTGGATAATATGCGGGAAATGCTAGGCGTGCCAGAGGAAGGGGAGGAAGAGGATTCTCCTGAGGTTCCCTATGGCTTTATTGCCGTTTCTCCAGGGGAGGGGCTTACCCATCTTTTCCATGATCTTGGCATTACCCGGGTAATTTCCGGGGGACAGACCATGAACCCCAGTACCCAGGATTTTTTGGATGAAGTGGAAAAGCTAAATGCTAAGGATATTTTCATTTTCCCCAACAACAGCAATATTATCATGGCGGCCAATCAGGCGGTGGCCATCTCAGATAAAAATCTTCATGTCATCCCCACTAAGACCATTCCCCAATGCGTAACCGCTATGCTGGCCTTTAACCCAGAGCTGGACGCCCAGAAAAACGGGGACGATATGCAGGCAGTCATTGCCGATGTTAAAACCGGTGAGGTGACCTATGCGGTGCGGGATACTAAATTTAACGGCTTAAAGATTAAAAAAGGCGATATTATTGGTATTTACGGTGGAGAAATCGTTGTAAAGGGTAAGGCTGTCGATGCTGTGACGGTGGAGCTGCTGCAGAAAATGGTGGACGAGGACAGCGAGCTGATTTCCATTTACTTTGGACATGAGGTGGAAGCGGAGACGGCAGAGTCTCTGGCAGAGTCCCTGGAAGCGGATTTTAGTGACTGCGATATCGAAGTGAACGACGGCGGTCAACCGCTGTATTACTACATCGTTTCGGTGGAGTAGAATGATATAAAGAGGTAAAAGATGGCGATCAAAGATCCGGTACGGACAATTCCTGGGGTGGGGCCGAAGCGTGAAGCGGCCCTAAAGGCCTTTGGTGTGGAATCTGTTGGGGACCTCCTGGGGATATTTCCCCGAAAATACCTGGATCGCAGCGAAACCGGCACATTGCTTACAGAAACAGCCCAGTGTGTGACGGTAACGGCAGTGGTCGCAAAGAAAGGGACGGTTCGGCGGATCCGCAGGAGCCTGTCCCTTTTTGTATTGCCCATTGAGGAAATATTATCCGGGGGACAGGTGGTCCGGGGAGAGGCGGTGTGGTTCAACCAGCCTTGGTTAGCCGAGCATTTTGCGGTGGACAAGGTGTACCATTTTTATAGCCGTGTCACCGTTAAGAAAGGCCGGCATGTACTGTATAGCCCTCAATTTGTACGGGCAGACCAGCCCGGGGATTTTTTTGAGTTAACACCAGTTTATCCCAAGGTCGAGGGGATTCCCCCGGAAACCTTTAAAAAATACATTCAAAAGGCCCTGGAGGGGGATTTAGGGATTGAAGATTCCTTGCCTCAGAATTATCGGGACCAATTTGATTTACCGGGGATGGCCGAGGTGGTTAAGATGCTCCACCATCCAAAGTGTTTGGAAGAGGTAGCGAGGGGTCAGCGGCGAATAAAATTTGACGAGGCCCTTAAAATAAATCTGGGGATTTTGAGTAACCGCGTTTCCCTGGGGCCATCGAAAATTCAAATCCATAATTTTGGCCAGCTGGGCCGTTTTGAACGGGGGCTGCCCTTTGAGCTGACCAGCGGCCAGGTGGGGGTTCTCAGTGATATCATTGGCGATTTCCGGGAAGGAAAGACCATTAATCGCCTGGTTCAGGGGGATGTGGGGTCCGGCAAAACCGTAATTGCAGTGGCCTGTGCCTACCTTATGGGATTATCGGGGTATCAAACGGCCTATATGGCACCCACGGAGATTTTGGCTGCCCAGCATGCCAGAAATTTCGAGGCGTATTTAAAGCCCTATGGCATTACCGTGGCCTTAATCACAGGGAGTATGAAGCCGGCAGAACGGCGAGAGGTTCTGGAAGGGGTGGCTTCTGGAGAGGTTCAGGTGGTTATTGGAACCCATGCACTGATTCAGGACAGTGTTGATTATTACAATTTGGGGATGGTCATCACCGATGAACAGCATCGCTTTGGGGTTCGCCAGCGGGGTAAGCTTGGGTTAAAGGGGCATCAGCCCCATACCCTGGTCATGAGCGCAACCCCCATTCCAAGAACCCTGTCTCTGGTGCTCTATGGCGATTTGGATATTTCCACCATCGATGAGATGCCCAGTGGACGAAAGAAGATTAAAACCTATTTCTATGGAGAAAAAGCACTCCCCAAAATTTTGAATTTTATGGCAGATGAAATGGACAAGGGATATCAAGCCCTGATGATTTGTCCTTTCATTGAGGAGGCCGAGGGCTTAGAGGATGTGAAGGATATCGAGCGGGTGTATCCAGAAATGGAAAAACACTTTAGGGGACGTTATTCCGTGGGGTGTCTCCATGGAAAGATGTCCGATGCGGATAAAAAAAGGATTATCGGCGATTATAATGCCGGGGAGCTGAAGCTTTTAGTGGCCACCAGTATTGTGGAGGTTGGCATCGATGTTCGGGGAATCTCGGTGATTACGATTTTAAGTGCCGACCGCTTTGGCTTGTCCCAGCTTCATCAGCTGAGGGGTCGGGCCGGTCGTGGGGATCAACAGGCTTATTGCTTTCTGGTATCTAATGTTCGGGGGGAGAAGACCATCGAGCGGATGAAGGCGGTCGTTTGTCATACCAATGGTCAGAAGATTGCAGAGGAGGATTATCGGTTGCGGGGTCCCGGGGATTACTTCGGATGCCGGCAGCATGGCTTTCCCTCCACTAAGGCCCTGGACCCCTACGAGGATTTGGAGCTTATTGCTCAAACCCGGGAAATTGCCAAGGAAATCCTAGACGCTAAGGATGCACAAACCATGTCCCTTCGTTCCAGGATTATTGAAGATTTTTACCAGAGTGTGGAAATTACCATGAATTAAGAAAAGGAGGCGCCAATGCGTGTCATAGCAGGTGAAAAGCGGGGGATGCGGCTGTATGAGCCTAAGGATGAACGTATTCGCCCCACAACGGATAAAATAAAGGGGGCCATTTTTAATACCATCCAAATGCGTTTGGATGGGGAGTCTATCTTTGTGGATCTTTTCGGGGGGAGTGGTGCCATGGGAATTGAGGCCCTCAGCCGGGGAGCCAGGGAGGCCTGGTTTTTTGATGTGGATACAGAGAGTGTCCGGTTGATTGAAAAGAATGTGGAGAAAGCAGGCTTTGGAGATCGGGCAAAGATTGGTCGGATGTCGGCCAAGGCAGGGATCGGACACCTGGCTCAGGGGGGCGTGTCCTGTGATTTTGTGTTTATGGACCCGCCCTACGTTAAAGGAGAGGAAAGCATTGCCCTCATTGAGGCTATGGCAAATAAAAAAATTCTGAAATCTGAAGGAATTATAATGATGGAGCATGAAAAATCTGTTATAATGCCTTTAACGATTTGTAATTTTGTGAAAACAAAAGAGAAAAAATATGGAAACACCGTCATCAGTTATTACGGTGAGGAGTGAAGGTATGGCGAAGGCAGTATATCCTGGCAGCTTTGACCCCATGACAACGGGGCATTTGGACATTATCAGACGGGCATCTGCCATCTTTGATGAGATTGTGGTCTGCGTCATGGTGAATACCACGAAGCAGTATCTTTTCCCCTTGGAGCAGCGCATTGCACTACTTGAAAGCGTCCTTTCTGATCGGGGGAATATCCAGGTGGACCATTATGAAGGGCTTTTGATGGACTATGTGGTGGACCGTGGAATCGATGTCGTGATTAAAGGACTTCGAAATAACCGGGATTTTGAATATGAAAACAACATGGAGTTTTTTAACAAACGGATGGCGAAGGATATTGATACCGTGTATCTGATGGCCAGCCATGAACATGAGTATATTAGTTCCTCAGCGGTCCGGGAGCTCCTGGGCTTTGGAGGAGATATCAGCGGGCTGGTACCGCCAGAGGTGGAAGCCGCGCTGCGCTTGAAATAGATTGGAGGCAGTATAATGAAAGTTTTGGAATTAATCAACGAGGTGGAAGAGCTGGTGGAAAAGGGGAATTCTGTTCCCTTCTCATCAAAAGCCTTAGTGAATCCAGAGGAAATTATAGAGATTTTGGATGAAATCCGGACTGCCCTCCCGCCGGAGTTGGCAGAGGCCCGTAAGATTGTGGCAGAGCGCAAGCAAATTTTGTTTGAGGCCCAGGCTGATGCGGATCGCTTGAAAAATGATGTGGAGGGTAAGCTGCGGCAGGTCATCGATAACAGCGAAATTACAAAGAATGCCCAAACCCAGGCGGAAGTTATCATTGAAAATGCCCAAACCCAGGCCAAGGAAATCCGCATTGGGACCCAGCATTATTCGGATAAAATTTTATATAATCTTCAAATCAAGCTCAAAGAAATCAATGATCAAATCGAAGCAAATCGCAAAGAACTAAAGGATATTAAATGATGAATCGGGACTTGGTTGCAAGTCCCGATTTTAGCAAGGAGAATAGAATGATAGAAGTTGGAAAGATTCAGGATCTGGTCATTGATCGGATTTCAAAAATTGGGCCATATTTGGTGGACCCTCGGGATAAAAAAGAAAAAAAGGATGCGGTGTTGATGCCGGGGAAGGAATTGCCTAAGGGTGCGGCTGTGGGGGATACCCTATCAGTCTTTGTCTACCGGGATTCCGGGGACCGGCCCATTGCCACCCTAAGGCGGCCTAAAATACTTATGGGAGAGCTGGCACCTTTGAAGGTGGTGGCGATCACCCGGGTGGGGGCCTTTATGGACTGGGGGCTGGAAAAGGATGTGCTCCTCCCCTATAGCGAGCAAATTACCAAGGTACAGATTGGCCGGGAATATTTGGTGGAGCTGTATCTGGATAAAAGTGGCCGCCTGTGCGCAACGATGAAAGTATACCCCAAGTTGGAAAACGAAACGCCCTATAAGGTCGGGGATTGGGTGGAAGGTTATATCTATCAGATTAATCCGGAAATGGGGGCTTTTGTGGCGGTGGATTTAAAATACCATGGCTTAGTTCCCTTGAAGGAAATGATCAGTGCAGATGTGCACTGTGGTGATTCGGTTAAGGCCCGGGTGACCCAAATCCGAAAGGATGGCAAACTGGCCCTTAGCCCCAACCGCAAGGCATACAAGGAAATCCCCCAGGATGCCCGGGTAATTTATGAGAAGCTTATGGCGGCAGGGGGATCACTGCCCTACAATGATAAAACACCGCCAGCCATTATTGCTAAGGAATTCCATATGAGCAAGGCCTCCTTTAAACGGGCCATTGGTAACTTGCTGAAAACCAAGAAAATTCGGATCACCAGCCGGGGGATTACCCTGTCAGAAAGTCGCCATTAGGTGATGGCCATGTCGACAGTCGTCATCGTTAAATGCACCAGCTACGATGGGGAGCAGGTGTACGAAGCCCTTAAGAGGGGTATGGCCCAGCTGGGTGGGATCACCCGTTTTGTATCTCCGGAAGAGAAAATTCTCTTAAAGCCCAACATGCTGCGGAGTAAGAAAATAGAGAGCGGCTGTACCACCCATCCGGCTGTATTTGAAGGTGTCATTCGCTTGTTAGAAGAGGCCCAGTGCACCAAGCTGACCTATGGGGATTCCCCTGGTTTGGGGGCACCGGAAAAGGTGGCTTCGGAAGTGGGGTTGGCTGCGGTGGCCGAGGCCCACGGTATTCCCCAGGGCGTGTTCGATCGGGGTCAAACGGTGGCCTACCCTGGTGGGGAGGTTACCAAGCGCTTTGAGTTAGCCCAGTCCGTCATCGAAACGGATGCTTTAATTAGTCTGTGCAAGATGAAGACCCATGGACTTACCCGAATTACAGGGGCGGTTAAAAACCAATTAGGCTGTGTCTATGGCTTTAATAAAGGGGCGAGCCATGCCCGGTTTCCAAATAGTTTACAGTTTAGCCGAATGCTGGTCGACTTGAACCAATGCATTGCACCCCGGCTCTTCATCATGGATGGGATTACCGCCATGGAAGGCAATGGTCCGGCATCGGGAACCCCGGTCAAAATGAATTGTCTTTTGATTTCTGATGATCCCGTGGCTCTGGATGCTACCTTTGCCCGGTTGGTGGATCTGGACCCATCCTTTGTGCCCACCATCACCGCAGGGGAAGAGATGGGCCTGGGAACCTACCTTCAGGACGAAATTACGCTGTTGGGAGATCCTTTAGGTGATTTGATAAATGATAATTTTTCTGTAGAACGGATTCCGGTCAAGGATGAAAGCACCATCAGTCTAAGTAATCTAAAATTTTTTAAAAATTGGCTGACGCGGAAGCCTGTGGTTATCCGGGAACGTTGTGTCCAGTGTGGCATTTGCATTGCCAGCTGTCCTTTAGAGGAAAAAGCCTTGCATTGGCAGGAGGTGGGCAGCGATCGGTATCCGAAGTACGATTATCACCGCTGCATTCGCTGCTATTGTTGCCAGGAAATGTGCCCGAAAAAGGCCATTGTTGTTAAAACGCCGCTGTTGGGGCGGATTTTTATATACCGATAAATACAAAAGAGGGGAGTGATTCTATTGTTAGCATCAAAATTAATACTTAAATGCCTTGAAAAAGAAAATGTAGACGTTATTTTTGGGTATCCCGGTGGGGCTCTGCTGCCCTTGTATGAGGCATTCCGTGAATCTCCCATCGAGCATGTCCTTGTGAGAAATGAACAGGCGGGACCCCATTATGCCAGTGGCTATGCCCGTGAAACTGGAAAGGTAGGGGTTTGCTTAGCGACCTCAGGCCCCGGAGCCACGAATATGGTCACGGGGATTGCAACCGCTTATCTGGATTCCATCCCTATTGTCGCCATCACCGGGCAGGTTAACCGGGATCTCATTGGGACGGATGCCTTTCAGGAGGCCGATATCTTTGGAGCAACGGCACCCTTTACCAAACACTCTTATCTGGTAAAGGAAGCGGCAGACCTGCCACGAATTATCCGGGAGGCTTTCCATATTGCATCCACTGGTCGTCCGGGGCCCGTTTTAATCGATATTCCCCGGGATGTTCAGCTTGAGACCATTAAAAATATCAAATATGTGGATGAGGTGGATATCCGTGGATATAAGCCAACCTACGAAGGCCATATGGGACAAATTCGCCGGGCTATCCGGAAGATAAAGGCCGCCAAACGACCTGTGATTTACGCCGGGGGCGGTGTTCTCCTCAGTAAAGCTCAGGAAGAGCTTTTAACCTTTGCTGAGCAAAACAGCATCCCAGTTATCACTAGTCTTATGGGGATTGGGGCTTTTCCCGAGGATCATCTCCTCTATGCCGGCATTGTGGGAAGCCATGGTTATGAGTATTCCAATCATATTATGGATGAGGCGGATTTATGCATCTGTGTGGGAGCACGGATGTCGGATCGGGGCACCATGAATAATGTGGGGAGTATGAATAATATGGAGCTGATCCATATCGATATTGATCCGGCTGAAATCGGTAAAAATATCGATGACACCAATATCCCCATTGTGGGTGATGCCCGTATCGTTCTGAGTGAATTGATCGAAAAGGACATTAACAAGGATACCAAGACATGGCTGACAGGGATTGAAAAAATAAAAGAAGAGCACCCGGTGCTGTACGATTGCCATCTGGACTTAGATTTGGTGAATCCTAAGCTGTTCTTTACCCGCTTGTCAGACATTGCGGCTTTGGATGCGACTCTGGTGGCAGATGTTGGGCTGAATCAGATTTGGTCTGCCTTGTACTACCATGTCATGGGAGATCGCCATTACTTTACCTCTGGAGGTCTGGGCACCATGGGCTACAGCATTCCCGCAGCAGCTGGAGTGGCCTTTGCCACCCGGGAAACCCCAAAACAGATTTTTGCGGTTTGTGGGGATGGCAGCTTCCAGATGGCCATGGGTGAGCTGGGGGTTATTGCAGAGTACCAGCTGGATGTGAATATCATTCTCATTAACAATGGGAAGTTGGGCATGGTCCGCCAGCTCCAACATGACAATTACGGTAAAAACCATTACTCCGGGACAGATCTTAGTTTCTCTGTGGACTTTATGACCTTGGCCAAGGCTTACGGTATCCAGGGCTTCCATGCCGAGACCACGGAGGAGGCTGAGTCCGCAATTGCGCAGGCCATCGCCCATAAGGGCCCGACCCTTGTGGAATGCATGGTCCACGAAGATTTCATTCGGATTTAGGAGGGGACAATGGAAAAGCATTGTTTATCGCTACTCGTAGAAAATAACTTCGGGGTACTCTCCCGGATTTCTGGACTCTTCGCCCGTCGTGGCTACAACATCGACAGCCTCACGGTCGGGACCACGGAGAATCCCAGGATCTCCCGGATCACCATGGTGGTTACGGGGGATGAGCGGATCCTGGAGCAGATTAAAAAACAACTGAATAAGCTGATCAATGTCATTAAGGTCATTGAGCTCAAGGATGGCGAAGCCATCCGTCGGGAGCTGGTGTTCATTAAGGTTCGTGCCAATGACGATACCCGTGCCAATATCGTCCAGATTTCCAATCTGTTCCGGGCATCGGTGGTGGATGTGGCCAAGGAAAGCCTGATTCTGGAGCTGACGGGAACCCGGGAAAAGGTTGATGCCTTTATTGAAATCATTGAGCCCTTTGGTGTGTTGGAATTTGTCCGTTCAGGTGAAACGGGACTTCAGCGTGGAAAGCATAAGATCTGAGGAATGAATGGATAATCGAAAAAAGGGTGTTTTATGTATCGTCATCGCCACCGTGCTCTTAAGCTGCGGTGGCGTTCTCATTAAAAGTGTAGACGCTAGCTCTATGACCATTGCCGCTGTCCGTGGGGGCATTGCGGGGATTGTTTTCATCCCCTTTATCCAGTGGAAAAAGCTGCGTTTTGACAAATCCTTTGTGGGATTGATTTTAGCCTATAGTTTTTTAACGGCGACCTTTGTGACGGCAACAAAGATGACCACGGCGGCCAATGCCATTATTCTGCAATGCACAGCGCCCCTCTGGCTGTATTTATTTTATTTGATCAGTGGGAAGAAATCCATCGTAATGTCTGAGCTGGTCCCCCGACTCGTCATTCTCTGTGGGATTTTAGTGATTCTCTTTGATCCCACCAATGCAGGTGGGGATCAGGCCCTATTCGGCAATCTTTTAGCCTTGGCCTCAGGAATCGCCTACGCCGCAGAGCAGTATTTAATGGAAAAGGATTACCCCATGAATGATCTTTCCAAGGTGGGGATTATTAACTTAATCATGGCTTTTGGGATGCTGCTTTTATTTAATCATCAGATTGACATTCTGAATATTTCGTGGTCTAATTGGTTAGTGTTGATATTCTTGGGGGTCGTCCAGCTAGGCGGGGCCTATCTCTTTCTGTTTAAGGGGGTACGTCTGGTCTCAGCCTTTGAGGCTTCCATTATATCCTTATTAGAGCCCATCCTAAACCCCATCCTTGTATTTTTTATTATCGGAGAGAAACCAACAGGGTTTACGATCCTTGGTTTTGCTGCAATTTTGGTCGGAATTCTACTGACCCTGCGGCCAGAAAAATGCCAGGCTGGAGTGAATTAATAATTATTTGAGGAGGAACTATGTACAAAATCGTCAAAGCCGAACACCTGGCGGAGAACATTGTCCTGATGGACGTGTTGGCTCCCCGGGTCGCCAAGCATTGTGAACCCGGACAATTCATCATCGTCCGGCTGGATGAACGGGGGGAACGCATCCCCTTAACCATCTGTGACTA
>NZ_FNOU01000002.1 GCF_900107125.1 Eubacterium barkeri | reverse complement strand
CTGGATATTTGTGAGGACATCCGGCATACCCTTGGCCGGAAAGAACAATACCAAAAACGCAAAGAAACCATCGAACGGGTCTTTGGTACCGCTAAAGAACATCATGGGATGCGTTATACCCAAAGCATCGGAAAAGCCCGGGTTGCCATACAGGTCGGGCTGACATTGGCCTGTCTAAATTTAAAAAAGCTGGCCATCCTGAAGTATAAAAGGGGACTTGCTGAGCGGGATTCTTTTGCGCCTATCTCATTTTTTACTGCTTTTTTCAATTTTAAGGAAAAAACAAAACCAGCGAACCGATGGTGTTGTTTCGGTTAGCTGGTTTGTCTACGCTCTGAAGCCACCATACATAATGGTGGCTTGAATAATCCTTCTATTTTCGGAGTAATCCCCGATTAATATCAATGGCACGTTTAACAGTATCGACCGCAGGGCCACCAATAATATCCCGTTGATTGACACAGGTTTTCAAATCAATGGCTTCATAGATGGAGGAGTCAAAGACGGGGCTAATGGATTGGTATTCGTCCAGAGTCAGTTCGTCCAAAGCCTTGCCTTGTTCCAGGGCATAGAACACCAATTTGCCAATAATGGCATGGGCGTCCCGGAAAGGAACACCCTGTTTGACAAGCCAATCTGCAGCGTCCGTGGCATTGCTAAAACCGCCAGCGGCTGCCTTACGCATGGGCTCTGCGTTGACCTTCAGAGTAGCAATGAGCTTGGTCATTGTGGTCAAGCAGATTTCTGCGGTATCATAGGCATCGAATACGGGCTCCTTATCCTCCTGCATATCCTTATTGTAGGCCAGAGGCAGACTCTTCATAGTGGATAAGAGGGACATCAGATCACCATAAACCCGTCCGGTTTTCCCCCGAACCAGCTCCGGAATATCTGGATTTTTTTTCTGGGGCATAATGGAAGACCCCGTAGAGAAGGCATCATCCAGGGTGACAAAACCAAATTCTGAGGAGCACCACAGAATAATTTCCTCGGACAATCGACTGAGATGCATCATGAGTACGGAAACGGCCTGGAGGAAATCCAAACAAAAATCCCGATCAGAAACAGCATCCAGGCTATTGAGGCAAATCCCGCCAAACCCCAGCTCCTGGGATACAAAATAACGGTCCAGGGGATAGGTGGTGGTTGCCAGGGCACCAGCACCAAGGGGAAGGCTATTGGCCATATCAGAGGCTTGTTCAAAACGTTTGATATCCCGTTTCATCATTTCCACATAGGCCATGAGGTGGTGGGCGAAGGTAATGGGCTGGGCCCGTTGGAGGTGGGTGTAGCCCGGCATAATGGTTTCGGTATTCTTAGCGGCTAAGTCCAGCAGGCCATTGGCAAAGAGACGGATCGACTCCTTGAGATCCGCACAAATGTTTTTAACATACATGCGCATATCCGTGGCGACCTGATCATTTCGACTGCGGCCGGTATGGAGTTTTTTACCCACATCACCGATACGCTCAGTCAGGATTGCCTCTACATTCATATGGATATCCTCCATATCAACGGTGAAGGTCACCTGCCCGTCATCAATATCTGACAGAATTTCCCTGAGGGTCTTGACGATTAAATCCGCATCCTCCTGGGGGATGATATGCTGCTTTCCGAGCATTTTCGCATGGGCCATGCTCCCCGTAATATCCTCACGAAAGAGGCGTTTATCAAAGCGGATGGAGGAGTTGAAATCGTCTGTTAAGGTATCAGTTCCCTTCTGGAAACGGCCACCCCACATTTTTTTAGACATCGGTTTCTCCTTTAGCCGCTTTTTCATCGTGGCTCATGCGCATGAGGGCACGGACTTTTAGTGGCAAACCAAAAAGATGGATAAAGCCTTCGGCGTCCTTGTGGTCGTATAAATCCCCGGTGGTAAAGCTGGCAATTTCTGCATTGTAGAGCGAATAGGGGGAAGAAACGGAATGCAAGACCATGTTTCCTTTATACAGATGCAGCTTCACCACACCAGTGACGGTTTTTTGGGTTTCGTCCATAAAGGCAGATAAGGCTTCCCGCAGGGGTGTGAACCATTGGCCGTTATAGGTGATCTCTGCAAATTTGACCGCTGCTTGTTGTTTAAAGGCAAAGGTTTCACGATCCAGACACATATGCTCCAGCTCTTCGTGGGCGTTGTAAAGGATGGTGCCGCCGGGGGTTTCATAAATCCCACGGGACTTCATTCCAACCACACGGTTTTCAATTAAGTCAACGACCCCGATGGCGTGCTTTCCGCCGATTTTATTACAGGTTTCAAGGATTTCCCGGGGGCTCATGGCCTGTCCGTTAATTTTAACGGGCTCACCCTTAATAAATTCGATTTCGATTTCTTCGCCTTCCTCCGGTGCGTTTTCCAGGGTGTTGGTCAAACGTAGGAGGTGGGCATAGTTGGGTTCCAGTGAGGGATCTTCCAGTTCCAGGCCTTCGTGGCTCATGTGGAGGATATTGGTATCCCGGCTATAGCTCTGATCGTGGCTCATACTGACCTTGATGTCATGCTCGATGCAGAAGTCCATACAATCCTCACGGGATTGTAAATCCCAGATTCGCCAGGGTGCAATGATTTTGAGCTGGGGATCCAGGGCGCCGATACCCAGTTCAAAACGCACCTGGTCATTCCCTTTACCAGTGGCACCATGACAGATGGCCTCCGCACCTTCCTTATGGGCAATATCCACCAGAACCTTGGCAATAAGGGGGCGGGCCAAGGAAGTACCCAGGAGATATTTCTTTTCATACACGGCATCGGCCTTCAGTGCCGGCCAGCAGTAGTCCTCTACAAATTCATCGGCGACATCGATGATATAGCATTTGCTGGCGCCGGAATCCTTGGCCCGTTCTTCTAAGCCATCGGTTTCTTTCCCTTGTCCGACATCAACACACACACAGATAACTTCATAATCGTAGGTTTCTTTGAGCCATGGGATGATGGTGGTGGTATCCAATCCACCAGAATAGGCTAAAATTACTTTTTTTTGTGACATTATAGTGCCTCCTTCGAGATTATATTCTTTTGACTGTGAATGATTATACAATATAGAAACCTCAAAATCAAGGACTAAATGATAAAATATCCGAAAAATAGAATAAATATTCATAAAATGTGCTTGAATATTCAAATCAACAGGGGTATAATAGCACAATAGTCCAAGGACTCAAGCCTTTATGGCAGAAATGTCTTTAATATGAGCACATTTGTTTCATTTTTGGACGCGAATATATTAATAATTATCCAAGGAGTGATTGAATATGATTAAAGCTGCAGTCGTCGGTGGCACCGGTTATGCCGGACAAGAGTTACTGCGAATATTATACCGGCACCCGGAAGTCGATGTGGTGTCCATTGGATCGAGATCTTATACAAATGAATCCTTTAAAAAAGTTTACCATAATTTTCAGGGAATTTCAGAATTATCCTGTGAGAATGTTCCCTTAGAAAAATTGGCTGAAAGGACCGATGTGATTTTTTTGGCCTTACCCCATGGTATTGCTTCGGTGCAGGTTAATAAAGAAATTCTGAAACAGTGCCGTATTGTCGATTTAGGGGCTGATTTTCGCCTAAAGGATAAGGAAACCTATGAAAGCTGGTATCAGGTTGAACATGGAAATGAGGGGTTACTTCAAGAGGCTGTTTATGGATTGCCGGAGCTGCACCGGGATGAGATTCGGGGTGCCCGTCTGATTGCCAACCCCGGCTGTTATACGACCTGTAGTATTTTGAGCCTGGCCCCACTCATCCATCACCACCTTGTGGCCATCGACTCTATCATCATCGACGCTAAATCTGGTGTGACAGGAGCTGGTCGGGGTCTTAATATTGGCAATCTATATTGTGAGTGTAATGAAAGTATTAAAGCCTACAAGGTAGGAACCCACCGTCATACACCGGAAATCGAACAGGAGCTTGGATTTCTTGGCGGTGATCGGTTGACCTTATCTTTTACGCCTCACCTGACCCCTATGAATCGGGGAATTCTGGCGGTATGTTATGCACGTTTAAAGGAAGATAAGAGTGCGGAAGAGCTATTAGCGGCTTATCAGGATTTTTATTCAGAGGAATCCTTTGTGAGAATTTATGATGAGGGAGAGCTACCTGAAACCCGATGGGTGAAGGGCTCAAATTATTGTGATATCGGATTGAGCGTCGATCCGAGAACCCATCGGGTCATCGTCGTCGGAGCCATCGATAATTTAATGAAGGGCGCTGCGGGCCAGGCGGTTCAGAATATGAACGTATTATTTGGCTTGCCAGAGGAAATGGGAATCGACTTTATTCCTGATTTTCCAGGATGATTACCACAGCAAAAAAGGAGTAAGCAATCATGAAGAAGGAAATAGATGGCGGCGTATTGGCACCCCAAGGGTTTCAAGCCAGTGGTATTGCCGCCGGTATTAAAAAAAATGGGGCATTGGATATGGCCATGGTCTATAGCATAGTGCCAGCAGCAACAGCTCTGGTAACAACCCAAAATATGGTGAAGGCTGCACCTGTTTTGTGGGATAATGAAATTGTTAAATCAAATCCCTGGACCCAGGCCATTGTGGCTAACAGCGGTAATGCCAACGCCTGTACCGGAGAGCAGGGAATGGCAGATGTGAAGAAGACTGCCATAAAAGCCGCCTGTGGGTTGGGGATTGACAAAGAAATGGTTTTGGTTTCTTCCACTGGGGTTATTGGCGTGCCATTACCCATTGAAAAAATCACAAAGGGTGTTGACAGTCTGATTGCGGCGTTAACTGCCGATATTTGTGGAGCGGATCAATCGGCACGGGCGATTTTAACCACAGACACAGTTCCAAAGTCCTGTGCCCTTGAAATTGAGATAGATGGTAAAATCGTGCGCATTGGTGGTATGGCCAAGGGCTCTGGAATGATTTGTCCCAATATGGCTACCATGCTGGCTTATGTCACAACGGATGCTAAGATTGCTCCGGATTGCCTGCAGGCCATGGTCTCTTCTATTACCAAGGACACCTATAATATGATGTCTGTGGATGGTGATATGAGCACCAATGATACCTTGGCGGTCCTGGCCAATGGATTGGCGGGAAACAAAGAGCTGACCCTGGAAGATTCTGGCAGTGAAGCCTACGGCACCTTTTATGATGCCTTGTACCAGGTGAATGAAAGCCTGGCAAAGGCCATTGTAAAGGATGGTGAAGGAGCCACAAAATTTATTGAAACCACCGTTAGCGGTGCCAAAGGAGAAGGGGATGCCCGAATCCTGGCAAAAGCAGTCATCCAATCGAGCTTGGTGAAAACCGCTATTTTTGGAGAGGATGCCAATTGGGGACGGGTATTATCTTCATTAGGGGCATCGGGTGTCATGTTTAACCCCATGACGGTGAGTGTGTGGTTTGAAAGCAAGGGAGGACGTATTAAGCTTTTGGATCACGGTACCCCCATTCTCTTTGATGAGGATTGTGCCAAAGGGATATTGAAGGAGAAGGAATTGCAAATCCAGGTAGAAATGGCCCAGGGAGACGCCCAGGCAACGGCCTGGGGCTGTGACCTTACCTATGATTATGTTAAAATCAATGGGGATTATCGGACCTAACAAAGGAAGGCGCCCTGGAATTTGTGGTATAATCGATAAAAGAAAATAATGAAAGTTGGGAAAAATGAGTATACAAGACATGGAAAAATATATCGATCGGGCCAATACCCTTATCGAGGCGTTACCTTATATTAAGCAGTTTCGAAAAAAAACTGTTGTAATTAAATACGGCGGCAGCTTTATGTACGATCAAAATATTAAAAAGTCGGTTATGAATGACATTGCCCTCATGAAGCTGGTTGGCCTGCGTCCCATTATTGTTCATGGTGGGGGAAAGGACATTTCCGCATTTCTTGATAAACTCGATGTCCATACCGAATTTATCGATGGTCTTCGGGTAACCACTGAAAATGTTATTGAAGTGGCAGAAATGGTACTTTCGGGACGGATAAATAAAGAAATCGTACAGATGCTGGAGGACCGGGACATCACAGCCGTTGGGATTTCAGGAAAAGATGGCGGCTTACTCAAGGTTAAGAAAAAAATTGTAAATGATCTGGATATCGGTTTTGTGGGTGAAATTACAAAGGTAAAGAGTGATATTCTATATACGCTTTTGAAAAGCGATTATATTCCGGTCATTGCACCCATTGGGAGCGATAAGGACGGACAGAGCTATAATATTAATGCGGACCACGTTGCTTATGCCATTGCCAAAGAGCTGAAGGCTGAAAAATTGGTTTACCTGACGGATACCGACGGTGTGTACGTCAATCCTGATGACCCGGATTCTATTATTAGACGTCTGGCCATTGATCAGGTCAAGCCACTTATTGAAGAGGGGATTATCTCCGGTGGGATGATCCCAAAGGTAGAGAATGCCGTAGATGCTATTTTATCGGGTGTTAATTCTGTCCATATATTAGATGGTAAAATCGAACATTCCTTGCTTTTGGAATTATTTACAGCAGCGGGCTGCGGAACCATGATCCGCAAAGCATTACCCAAATATGAATCCTTATAGGAGGTTGTCATGACGAAAACAGAACAATTGGTCGAACAGGCAGAGAAGTATATCATGCCGACTTACAGTCGTTTCCCGGTGGCTTTTGCCAGTGGGGAAGGCTGCGTACTTACGGATGTCGAAGGAAAAAAATATTTGGATTTTGTAGGGGGAATTGCTGTCAATGCCCTGGGATATAATCATGCCGGCTTGTGTGAGACCATTGCTGAGCAAGCCAAAAAAATTATTCATGTATCCAATCTGTATTGGACAGAACCCCAGGTAACAGCTGCAAAATTATTGGTAGAGGGCAGTGGTCTGGATAAGGTTTTTTTCTGTAATAGTGGAGCTGAGGCTAATGAAGGGGCGATGAAGCTGGCCCGCATTTATGCCAAGCACGAAAAATCAGAAGCGGCCGTTGAAATCATCGCGATGGACCATTCTTTTCATGGCCGGACCTATGCTGCTATTACCGCCACAGGTCAGCCAAAGTATCAAAAGGATCTGGATCCCCTTATGCCAGCCATTAAGCATGTTCCCTTTAATGATTTGGAGGCCCTGAAGGCGGCCATTACTCCGGCAACCTGCGCCATTCTCCTGGAGCCCATCCAGGGAGAGGGCGGAATATACCCGGCGAATGCTGACTATTTAAAAGCCGTCCGCAGCCTGTGTGATTCAGAAAATATTGTCCTCATCTTTGATGAGGTGCAGTGTGGAATCGGCCGAACCGGGCATCTCTTTGCCTATCAATATTACGATGTCGTTCCAGATATTGTCAGCTTTGCCAAAGGCGTTGCCGGTGGGGTACCCATGGGCGGCATTATCGGGAAGGAACACGTTACCCAGTATTTTGTTCCCGGAACCCATGCCTCTACCTTCGGGGGAAATCCCCTGGCGACGGCGGCAGCGAGTTATGTCCTAAAGACCGTTAACCAGCCGGAATTTTTAGAAGATATTACCCAAAAGGGTGCCTATCTTAAGGAAAAAATCGAGGGTCTGAAAGCCCTGCATCCAGAAATTCTCGAAGTCCGTGGCATCGGTTTGATGCTTGGTATGGAATTATCCATTCCAGCAAGTGATATCGTCTCTAAAGCCCTGAAACGCGGACTTTTATTATTAGGTGCCGGACCCCATGTCCTCCGGTTTGTGCCACCACTGATTATTACCAGGGAGGAGATTGATGAGGCAATGGCGATTATTGAGTCGTGTCTGGAGTAAATTGGGAAGCCAATCCTTTGATAATGATTGGCTTCTTTTGTGATTAAATTATATAATAACCAAAGCATAACACTATATCATTTGAAGATCTCCTTTGTCGTATTGCAACAAAATTATTAAAATGGATAAAATGCTTGGATGTTTAAAATGATCCGATGTTAGAAAAACATCTCGTTTTATCATGATTCAATCATCTTTTTTCTTCTTATTTATATAGAGTAAGGGTTGAAGACAAAAGAATTCTTTTTATGTGACAAAGACATACAAATGTTTACAAAAAGTGTAAAAAAACGCTTGCAAAAGAATTTATTCCGTGGTATTGTGATAACATGAGAGAAAAAATTATCATTTTACTGATAATTTTCTCGCAAAACAAAAAAGAAAGGCGGTGAAAGATAATGTCAATTCTTGATACCATCGCTGAGGCAGAAGCACGTGCGACACAAATTCGAAACGATGCTCGGGTAGAGTCTCGCGAAATGTTACGGACAATGGAGCAAAATGCCTTGTCCAAACAAAAGCATGCCCTGGATGCATGTCGGTCGGATCAGGAAAAGTTGGCGGAAGAAGCAAGGGTCAAAGCACGACTCTCGATGGATGACTCCCTGAGGAAGCAGGACGATCAGGATCAGAAGTTTGCCGAAAACGCCCGAAAACGGCTGGCCGATACGGTATCTTTTGTTCTGGAAAGGATTGTGGACCAATGATCGTTCCGATGAAAAAAGCGCGGTTAATCGCCCTGAAGGAGAACAAAGAAAGCTTATTAAAAAGCCTTCAGCGCACTGGTGAATTCATGGTGATCGAGCCGGATGATACTGAGCAAGTAGGCGGGGATAATGATGCCTCGGATTTAAAGGCCCAGCAATCTAAGGCAATGCTTGCTTTTTTAGAGAAATATCGAGAAAAAAGCAAGTTTTTTGAAGAGCGGCCCAACGTTGATTATCAGACCTTTTTTTCCCAAAATTCACAGGGAGTCGATTTAGCGGCCCAATTAGAAGTGTTAAACACTCAGATGGGCGAGCTCCACGGGAAAATAGCCGCTTTAAAAGCACAAAATACCCAGCTTTTACCATGGCTGAATTTACCCATTCCAGTAGAAAAGCTTGCAGGAACTGCCAGTGTAGCCTTTCACACCGGCTATGTACCCCTGCCAGTTCTGGAGGAAGCCGTCCGTTTAGTTGAGGATGCTGGTGGAGATTTCATTCGTATGGACGTTGCCCAGGAGGGCCTTGCATCCCTGATTACCCTTTATCGTAAAGATGAGGCAGATACTCTGGATGCCCTTAAAGCCATGGGATTTGTAGAAGGTAGTCCCCCCAGGGTGGTCGGTCTGACCAAGGCTGTATACGATGGGAATGACGATGCCATTAAAGTGGCTGAAGAGGAAATAGCTGGTATTGACGACAAGGTCCGAAGGCTTTTTCCAGAGCGGGAAAAGCTCGAACTCTTGTCTGCCCAGTACGATGCACAATCTGAGCGCAAGCAGGTCAAGGGTAGTGAAACTTTAGAAACTATCCAAATTATGGCTTGGGTCCGAAGTGATAAGTTGGAGGTCGTCAAAAAAGCGGTGGAATCTGTAACTGAGTTTTACGATTTATCCTATACGGATCCCGGAGATGATGAAGAGCCACCAACGGTGACGAAGAACAGCCATTTCTTATCACAATTCGAAACGATTACGGATATGTTTTCATTGCCAAAACCTGGTACCATTGACCCAGCGCCCATTGCCGGATTGTGGTATTGGATCATCTTTGGGATGATGATGGGAGATGTGGGCTATGGGGTCGTGATGGCAGTTCTCTTTTACGCCTTTAAGAAGATCAAGAAGCCTCAGGGAGATTTTGGCCGATTGATTAATGTCCTCTTTTATGGCAGTTTCCCGACAATTATTTTTGGGATACTGTTTGGAAGCTATTTTGGCGAAACCTGGAATCCTATCCTTTTCGCTCCACTGGATAATCCCATTAATATGCTGATTGTTACCTTGATTGTCGGGGTCCTCCATATTTTCTCAGGTATGGGGATAAAGATCGCCGAGGAGGTAAAGGCTGGAAGATGGCTGGATGCCATTTTTGACCAAGTGAGCTGGATGGTTTTGATTGTGGGACTCGGGTTTATGTTTTTAGAACCGCTGAAAACCGTAGGGATGTGGATGGCCATTGGTGGCGCTGTTGTTATTCTTTGTACTGCTGGTCGTGAGAAACCTGGGATTGTTGGCAAGATCACCGGTGGGCTTTTAGGATTGTATGATATCAGCAGCTATATGAGCGATATTCTATCCTACTCCCGTATTTTGGCACTCAGTTTGGCAACCGGCGTTATCGGTATGGTTATGAATCTTTTAGCTGGCATGGTAAGTGGCAGTGTCATTGGTTTCATCTTTGCAATACTGATTTATTTGGTGGGACATTCCTTTAATCTGGCCATGAGCTTATTATCGGCCTATGTCCATGATAGTCGTCTGCAATATATTGAGTTTTTCAATAAGTTCTATGAGGGCGGTGGTTACGCCTTCAAACCCTTATCCATTCAATCCAAGTACATTGATGTGATTGATGGAGAGAATTCTGAATCTTAAACTATAGGAGGAAAAAAACAATGACTACAGGATTAATTATCGCAATTTGTGGTGCCGCGATTTGCGCTGCTTTTGCAGGGATTGGCTCAGCCAACGGGGTGCAGTGTGCCGGTAAAGCGGCTGCAGGTGTTTGTGCAGAGAAGCCAGAATTATTCGGGAAACTGTTGGTGCTCCAGGCCCTTCCAGGTACTCAGGGGATTTATGGGTTCCTCGTCTCTGTCCTGATTATGGTTCAGACTGGCGTTCTTTCCGGGTCTCCAGCGAACCTTTCCATTGAACAGGGAGTGGCTTTCTTTTGTGCAGGACTTCCCATCGCCATTGTCGGGTGGTGGTCTGGAATCTATCAGGGGCGGACAGCTGCTGCCTCAATTCATATGACCGGTAAGGATCCTTCTGCTTCTGCAAAGGGGATTACCATGACCGCTTTGGTTGAAACCTACGCCATTCTGGCATTACTCGTTTCCATCCTGCTGCTTTTCGGAATTACCGTTTAGTAAATTCCTTTGAAAGGACGTGTCTGATATGGCTTCAGATAAAATAGTAGCAAAAATCATTGAAAACGCAGAAAATGATGCGAAAACGATCCGTCAGGAAGCACAGGATAAAGCGCAGACACTCATTGCCGCCATTGATGAACAAACAGGGGTCGCCTTAGCCGACATGGAAGAAGCCGGTAAGAAGAACATTGCTGAAATCCAACGCCGTAGTGATTTGATGACCCGGCTGGAAAATCGCAAAAAGCACTTATTGGTTAAACAAAGCATTCTGGATGAAACCTTCAAGCATGCACGCATGGCTCTGGATGCCCTTAGTGGAGAATCCTGGGAAAAGCTGATTACACGAATCGTTTTGGATGGAGCTTCAACTGGACGGGAGCAGCTGCAGGTTCCCCAAAAGGACCGGGAGCGATACATGGGTGAAAATGGGATGCTTAAGCGCCTCAATACAGCACTTAAGGCCAAGGGCCTTCTTGGAGAGCTCACTTTGAGTGAGGATGATGCCGCCTTTAAAGCAGGTGTACGTCTCATTGGAGAACGTTTCGATGTCAATGGCTCTTTTGATCGGTTAATTGATGATGCACGGATTACCTATGAGCGGGAGGCTGCTGATATCTTGTTCCCTGCGGAGGTGTAATATGGCAGCCGATTATCTTTTCGCCGTCGGGCGCATTAAAGCCCTGGAGGATACCCTTCTGGATGCGACACAATGGCAGCGCCTGAGTGAAGCAGATATTCCAGAGGGAATGAAGATTTTAGAGGAAGCGGGCTATGGTGCTGATTCTGAGGATAAAGAGGACCTCGAAGCCCTAATCAGTACAGAAATCACCGATGCACGAACTTTGATTGCGGAAATTTGCCCAGAACCCGAGCTTTCAGATTTATTCCTTTTGCCAACGGATGGACATAACATCAAAGTGATTTTAAAAGGGATACTGAATCGAAAGGCATCACCAGAGCTCTTGCTCGGCGGGGGGAGTATTTCCCTCGATTTATTGGATAAGAGCATTGATTCAGGCAATTACGATGCCATTCCAGAGGCATTGGCCCAGGCCATGCATAAAGCTGAAAATGAGGAGGATCCCCGGGTCCTCAGTGCAATCATTGACGATGGCGTCTATGCGCAGACCCTTGAAGTTTTGGAAAAAAAGAAGAATGATTTATTGTCAGAATATTTTAATGCCAAAATTACCTTTACTAATATACTGACGATTGTCCGATGCAATATCTTAAGTTGGGAACAGTCTAAGGCAAAGCCTCTGTTGCTAAATGGGGGAAACCTTGATGAAAAAACGTTGCTCGATGCCCTGGGACTGGCACCAGAGCAGCTTTCAGCACAGCTGGCAACGGGTGAGTATAGTCCCCTCATCAAGGAGCGCCTTGATAATTATGCCCAAGATAAAGATATTACTGAGTTGGAACAAGGCCTTGAAAATGCGGCACTTTCCATCATCCATAATGCCAGAATGGATTCCTTTGGTATTGGTCCCATTATTAATTATCTTTTGAGTAAGCTTAACGAAGGGCGAGCTTTACGAATACTTTTTGCTGCTAAACGTGCGGGTATCAAAGTACCGCTTTCCCAGCTGGGGGTGATTTAAATGAGTGAACACCAACATAAAGGAAAGGTCGCTGTCATTGGAGATCGGGATTCCGTTATGATTTTCCAGGCATTGGGTTTCCATACGGTTTATGCCGATGATCCCCTTACTATTGAAAAAGCGATTCATCGTTTGTCCCGGGAGGGCTTTCCGGTGATATACATCACCGAGACAGCAGCTGCCCAGGCAGAGGACACCATTAATCTATATAAGACAGAACCCTATCCTGCCATCATACCCATTCCCAGCCGTTTTGGCTCGGAAGGTGTTGGGATGAAAGGGATTCAGGATAACATTGAAAAAGCCATTGGCGCAGATATTTTATAAAAGAAAGGGGTGGATAACACATGATTTCGCCCAGTGAAAAACCATTGGAAAAAAGTGTTGGCACCATCGTCAAGGTCGCCGGTCCCCTCATCGTTGCAAAGGGCATGTCTGATGTCCAGATGTACGATGTGGTTCGGGTTAGCGAGAAACGCTTGATTGGTGAGGTCATTGAACTGAGAGGCGACCGTGCCTCAATACAGGTCTATGAAGAAACCGCAGGCCTTGGGCCAGGAGAACCTGTTTATCAGACGGGTGAAGCGCTTTCTGTTGAATTGGCCCCGGGTATCATCGAAGGAATTTTTGATGGGATCCAGCGTCCACTGACGGCCATTTACGAAGCTGCTGGAGACCGGATTGCCAGAGGGATTGATGTCCCGAAGCTCAACCGGGAAAAGAAATGGCCATTTGTCCCATCAGTGAAGGAAGGGGATATGGTTTTACCCGGAGATGTTCTGGGAACCGTACAGGAAACACCCGCCGTTCTTCAGAAAATCATGGTGCCTGCAAAAATCGAGGGTAAGATTACCTGGATTTTTGATGGAGAAGCGACCATTGTAGAACCCATTGCTAAAATTGAAACGATGGATGGGAAGGAGCATGTCATTCAGATGCTTCGAAGCTGGCCAGTCCGTCGTGGACGGCCTTACCAGGAAAAGCTGGCTCCCGATGAACCCATGGTGACAGGTCAGCGTGTCATCGATACGCTCTTCCCCATCGCAAAGGGTGGGATCGCCGCTATTCCGGGGCCTTTTGGCTCAGGAAAAACCGTTGTCCAGCATCAGCTTGCTAAATGGGCCGACGCGGATATCATTGTTTATATCGGCTGTGGCGAGCGTGGCAATGAAATGACCGACGTGCTTATGGAGTTCCCGGAACTTCACGATCCACGGACGGGAATGTCGCTGATGAAGCGGACCGTCCTCATTGCCAATACCTCGGATATGCCGGTGGCTGCCCGTGAAGCCTCGATTTATACAGGGATTACTATCGCCGAGTATTTTAGAGATATGGGTTATAAGGTTGCCATTATGGCAGATTCCACCTCCCGTTGGGCTGAAGCCTTGCGCGAAATGTCCGGGCGGCTGGAAGAAATGCCTGGAGAAGAAGGCTATCCTGCCTACCTTAGCTCGCGTTTGGCTGAGTTTTACGAACGGGCGGGTTTTGTCCGCTGTCTTGGGAGTGATGAACGCTACGGTGCCATCACCGCCATTGGGGCAGTTTCACCGCCAGGTGGGGATATTTCAGAGCCGGTTTCCCAGGCGACCCTTCGAATTGTAAAGGTGTTCTGGAGCTTATCGGCCAGTCTGGCGTACAAACGTCATTTCCCGGCTATCGACTGGCTGCAGAGCTATAGCTTGTACAGCGATCGCTTAAACACATTCTTCGATGATGTGGTGGCGACGGATTGGTCTGCTCAGGTTCAGTTGACCATGAAGCTGCTCCAGGAGGAATCGGAATTAGAAGAAATCGTTCGTTTGGTTGGGGTGGACGCCCTGAGCTTCAAAGACCGTTTGACCCTGGAATGTACCCAGTCCATCCGGGAAGATTATCTGCATCAATCGGCCTTTGATGATATCGACACCTATTCCTCACTGGCAAAGCAGTATGATATGCTGAGAATGATTTTGACCTGGTACCAAAAAGGGCAGCAGGCCTTGGAAATGGATGTGCCCTTTGATAAGATTATTTCCATGTCGGTGAGAGAAGCCATTGCCAGGATGAAATATGTGCCAGAGGATCAAAAGGAAACCCGCTTTGTGGAAATTGAGCAAGAACTGGCCAATGAATTTAATGTGCTGATGGAGGACTATGATGACGCTGAATAAAGAATATAAAACCATACAAGAAGTCGTCGGCCCTCTGATGCTGGTGGATGAGGTCGAAGGGATCAAATACGATGAGCTTGTTGAAATTCAGCAGGCTGATGGTGAAAAGCGCATCGGGAAGGTTCTGGAGGTTGATGGCGATAAGGCCATGGTTCAGCTTTTTGAAAGCTCCCAGGGCCTTCGGATTTCTGACTCAAAGGTCCGTTTTGAAGGCCATGGCATGGAGTTGGGTGTCAGTAAGGATATGCTTGGCCGCGTTTTCGATGGTATGGGTCGTCCCAAAGACGGTGGTCCTGCCATCATCCCTGAAAAGCGGATGGATATCAATGGCTCCCCTATGAACCCTGTGGCCAGGGACTACCCGGCAGAATTTATCCAAACAGGGGTTTCCGCCATTGACGGTTTGAACACCCTGGTGCGTGGGCAAAAACTACCGGTTTTCTCCGGCTCCGGTCTGCCCCATGCTCAGCTGGCGGCCCAAATCGCGCGGCAGGCAAAGGTTTTAGATAATGATGAAGGCTTTGCTGTCGTTTTCGCCGCCATTGGGATTACCTTTGAAGAAGCCGATTATTTTGTGAAGGATTTCCGTCGGACCGGGGCTATCGAGCGGGCCGTTCTCTTTATGAACTACGCCAATGACCCTGCGGTAGAACGTATTTCGACGCCTCGTATGGCCATCACCTGTGCGGAGTATTTAGCCTATGAATTAGATATGCAGGTTCTGGTTATTATGACCGATATCACCAATTATGCGGAAGCTCTCCGTGAGGTGTCGGCAGCCCGGAAAGAAGTTCCTGGCCGCCGGGGCTATCCAGGGTATCTGTATACAGACCTGGCCACCCTTTACGAACGGGCAGGGCGTATCCGTGGGAAGAAGGGCTCCATCACCCAGATTCCCATTTTGACCATGCCCGAGGATGATAAAACCCATCCAATCCCAGACCTTACTGGGTACATTACAGAAGGGCAAATTATTTTGTCCCGGGATTTATACCGCCGGGGCATTACACCGCCCATCGATGTGCTGCCCTCCCTAAGCCGTTTGAAGGATAAAGGAATTGGGGATGGGAAGACCCGTCGGGACCATGCGGATACAATGAACCAATTGTTCTCAGCCTATGCCCGTGGAAAGGATGCCAAGGAGCTGGCCGTTATCCTTGGGGATGCTGCGTTATCTGATGTGGATAAGGTTTATGCGCGTTTTGCCACAGAATTTGAAGAAATCTATATTTCCCAGGGCTTTGAGACTAATCGCAGCATTGAAGAAACACTGGCCATCGGTTGGGAATTGTTATCCATTCTGCCCCGAACCGAGCTAAAACGTATTAAAGACGAGTATATCGATGCTTATTGTCCAACCCTTGTAGAAGAGGAGGAATAGGCCATGGCTATTCGTGTGAATCCGACAAGAATGGAGCTCACACGCCTGAAAAAGCGTTTGAAGACTGCGGTACGCGGTCACAAGCTCCTTAAGGATAAACGGGACGAAATGGTCCGTCAGTTCATGGGATATATTCGACGGAACAAGGCGTTGAGGGAAGAGATTGATGAAAAGCTTGCTGCAGCAATGGCTCAGTTTTCCGTAGCTAGTGCGCGGATGGGCTCGGATGCTGTAGCAGAAGCACTTTTGTGCCCAGCCAGACAAGCTGAAATCCAGGTTGGAACCCAAAATATCATGAATTGTGATGTTCCGACGATCCGCTACAGCTCTTACCATGAAACAGCAGACTTACCCTATGGGTTTGCCTTCTCCTCAGGGGAGCTTGATCAATCCGTGCTTGATGTTGCAGAGCTGCTGCCGCTATTGATTGAATTGGCCGAGGTGGAAAAAACTTGTAATCTTTTGGCTGATGAAATTGAAAAAACCCGGCGTCGCGTTAATGCCCTTGAGCATGTCATGATTCCTGAAATGCAGACCACCATCAAATATATTACAATGAAGCTTGCGGAAAATGAGCAGGGAAATATCACCCGCTTGATGAAGGTTAAGGAAATGATGCTGAAGCAGGACCAATAATCGACAAGATCATTACAATAAAAGCAACTGATCATTTTTCATAGATGATTCAGTTGCTTTTATTGATTTCTTCTTGTGATAATTCTGAGCAAAATTCCGGAAAAAGTGACAATTATTGGACAGGTAAAGCTCCATTGTGTATAATGAAATAAATTGGAAATTGGGGGTGTCAATGGGAAAACATTTTGTCTACATCCTTCGTTGTGCCGATGATACCCTGTATACAGGGTGGACCACCGACCTTCAGCGCCGGATAAGGACCCATAATCAAGGTAATGGCGCAAAATATACTAAAAATCGTTTGCCTGTTACCCTGGAATACTATGAAGTTTTTAATGAAAAAGGGGATGCCCTTAGTCGTGAGGCATCCATTAAAAAGCTGTCCCGTTTTAAAAAACTCGAATTAATTGCAGGAGTGTCAGAGTAATGGAAAAAGAAGCACTAGCCTTAATGAGTGGTGACACGGTCATCTTTTTTTATGACTTATTTGTATTATGCCTTTTTTTATTTGAACTTTTTTTGTATGTCAATCGAAAAAAACTCCTTCAAGAATTTAAAGAGAATCGAAAAACAGGCAAGCCAATTCCCCCTTTGAAAAGGGTCTTGTGGAAATTGGTTATTTATTACGATCGCCATGGGGTTTTAACAGTAAATGCAATTCTGCTTATTATTCTGTTGGGGACGAGTTTATCCTCCGGAGCGGTTGGAAGTGGTGAGCTATTAGCTTTAGCCTGCTTTACCGTTAGCTTTATGGGGATTATGTACTTTACCAAACGTTTATTCGTGGGGCTGGATCATTTTAAAGATGGCCTAGTGGGCCGTTGTGTGGATGTGGTCTTCTATTTAATATTAGGCCATTGCTTTGTTTCCTTCTCATCCTTTATCGAACATCCGAGCCTTCCCTTAACCCTGGGCGGTTTATTGGCGGCACTGGCCCTATGCTTTTTAGTCATGGTTCGTGCCATTATTAACCCCATGGTCCTGGTACGGCCCAGTCGCTTTAAAAAGAAGAAAAAAGATGCCCTTGGAATTCTCAAGGGGATGGGTGTGTTGATGGTTTGTGTACTGACGATTTTGTACTTGATGGTATTTAGTTGCTGGTCTAATAACCCAGAGTATTACATCAGTACCTCAGGCCAGCCCATTGATGCTTTGGACTTGATCTATTATCTTTTTGTTGCGTTTTCGACCATTGGATTCGGCGATATTGTACCGGTGCGGGCTGATGGCCTCTTTTATAGCCGTTTAGTGGCCATTACAATTGCCATTGCCAGTATCTTCACCACTGCTTGTTTTGTGGGTTCCGTGGTTGCCGGTGCGTCCAATAGTGCATCTGATGATATGGATGAGGCATCAGTTCAGGAAGCAGAAGAAACGGAGAATTCCCTGGAAGAGGATGAAGCTGATACAGAAATTAAGGAGGAGACATGTCAGTCGAGAAAGTAAAACACTATTTAAGCCATTTTGGAAAGGATGGAGACGTTCTGATCTTAACGGAATCCACGGCAACCGTTCAGCTGGCAGCAGAGGCCATCAATGTGGAGCCTGGTCAAATTGCAAAATCCTTGACCTTTAGAAATAGCGAGGGCTGTATTCTTGTTGTGATGTCAGGTGATGCCCGGGTGGATAACCAAAAGTTCAAGGAAGCCTTTAGTCTGCGGGCAAAGATGTGTAAGCCCGAGGAGGTTGAAGCATACACGGGCCATGAGGTTGGCGGCGTTTGCCCCTTTGCCGTTTCCAAGGAGCACACCACGGTGTATTTAGATAATAGTCTGAAACGTTATGGACTGGTTTATCCGGCAGCTGGCGATGGCAACAGCATGGTACCCATGACCCTGGAAGAGCTTTGGGAATGTTCCGGAGCAGTGGGATGGGTTGAGATTGCCAAATAAATAATAATATAGAATTTTAAGAAAACGAGGTTAAAATGAGCGAAGAACAATGTACACATGATTGCAATACCTGTGGGTCAGATTGTGGTGAACGTCAGGAAACAGATTTTTCGGTGGCACCCCATCCCATGAGTCAGGTCAAAAGGGTCATCGGTGTCGTCAGTGGTAAAGGGGGAGTGGGGAAGTCCCTTGTTACTTCTGAAATGGCGGTCACCATGCGTCGTCGCGGGGCGGAGGTTGGAATCCTGGATGCTGATATTACAGGTCCTTCTATCCCAAAGGCCTTTGGGCTTACAGAAAAAGCCATTGGTTCAGAAGATGGAATTTATCCTGTCCGGACGAAAACGGGAATTGATGTCATGTCTATGAATCTCCTCCTTGAAAATGAAACAGACCCGGTAGTGTGGCGAGGACCTGTCATTGCTGGGGCAGTCAAACAGTTTTGGAGCGATGTGATCTGGGATCATAAGGAGTATTTATTTGTGGATATGCCTCCGGGAACGGGAGACGTTCCCCTGACGGTATTTCAATCCCTTCCGATTGATGGAATCATCATCGTCACCTCACCCCAGGAGCTGGTTTCTATGATCGTTGAGAAAGCACTGGTCATGGCTCAGATGATGAATGTTCCAGTTTTAGGGATTGTCGAAAATATGAGTTATTTTAAATGTCCTGATTGTAGTGAAGTTTATCATATCTTTGGGGATAGCAAAATCGATGAGATTGCCGCGGTAAACCATGTTCCGGTTTTAGCAAAGGTTCCCATCGATCCGGAAATTGCCAAAGGGGTCGATGCCGGGAATATCGAAGACTACGAAGGGACCTGGTTTGAACAGGCTGCTGACGTGATTGAAGCATTGTAATAGGAAAGGAGTGGTCCCACATGGCACACTTTGTCGAGTTTAAAAATGTTTATAAACGTTATAAAATGGGAGAAGTGACTATCAATGCGGCCAATGGGATCACCTTTGGAATTGATGCGGGAGAATTCGCTATTGTCGTTGGGCCCAGCGGGGCAGGGAAGACAACAGTGCTGAATATTCTGGGGGGAATGGATCGCTGCGATGAGGGTGAGATTTATGTTGGGGGGAAGGAACTGGCCTGCCTGACGGATAGAGAGCTGGCCACCTATAGACGGTATGATACAGGGTTTGTTTTCCAATTTTATAATTTGGTTCAAAATTTGACAACCATTGAAAATGTCGAATTAGCCACTCAAATCTGCCAGAATCCCATGGATCCTGCTGAAACATTGGCAAAGGTCGGTCTGGCGGATCGTCTGGATAATTTTCCTTCCCAGCTTTCTGGTGGTGAACAGCAGCGGGTAGCCATTGCCCGAGCCTTGGCTAAACGGCCGAAGCTCCTCCTTTGTGATGAGCCAACGGGAGCACTGGACTATAATACCGGAAAAACCATTTTAAAGCTGCTTCAGGATACCTGCCGCAGAGAAAAAATGACGGTTGCCCTCATTACTCACAATCAGGCCATTACACCTATGGCTGATCGGGTGATCACCATGAAAAATGGTAAGGTTCAGGATATGTATCTCAATCCAACACCTACTCCTGTGGATGATATTGAATGGTAGAGAGTTAGAAAGGAGCGCTTATGGATTTAAAAATAAATTCTGATATTACAAAGCTATCCGGGCCTCTAGACCGAGTGGCCATCGTTCATGATATTTCAGGGTTTGGGAAATGTTCGACAACAGTTGCACTGCCCATTCTTTCTGCCGCCGGTATTGAAGGCTGCTGTGTGCCTACGGCCGTTCTTTCGACCCACACCGGTGGGTTTTCTGGCTTTACTTATCGCGATTTGACCGATGATCTCGTGGCATTTACGGACCATTGGGCAACCCTTGATCTTCATTTCAAAGCGATTTATACAGGCTTCTTAGGCTCGCCACGACAGACCGATTTAATCATCCGTTTCATCGAGAAATTAGCCGATACAGAGACTTTGGTTTGTGTCGATCCGGCTATGGCTGATAATGGGGTATTGTATTCTGTCTTTGATGATTCCATGGTCGATGCTATGGCATCCCTTTGTCGAAGGGCAGATGTCCTCATTCCGAATATGACCGAAGCGGCCCTCCTCCTTGGAGAAAAATACACAGAAGGGCCCTATACCAAAGAGATGGTTGAGCGTTATTTGAAAAGATTATCTGAGTTGGGGCCGAAGAAGGTGGTTTTGACTGGTGTTTTCTTCGAGGAGGCTTATCTGGGCGCTGCCAGCTATGATGCCACATCAGGGTGTATTCATTACACCTTGGAGGAAAGGATTCCAGGGCAGTTCCACGGGACTGGCGATGTTTTTGCCAGCTTTTTAGTATCAGGATTGGTCAAGGGTTTTTCATTGGAGGATTCCGTTGATTTAGCTGTGAGATTGACCCAGAATTGTATTTGTCGTACCGTGGCCCGGGGAACAGATCCCAGAGAAGGGGTTGACTTTGAAGGGGTTCTGCCGGTCATGATGCAGGCATTACACCTGGTGTAGGCATGCCTTGGTTAATAAAGCAGGTGAAGGAACCATCCCCATGGCTGATTGGAACCCTTTTAGGTTTAGGGGTTCTTATCAGCCTTTTTCCGTTGCTCTTCCATTCAGGGATTCCCTTTGGGCACGATGCAAGCTTCCATTTAAGCCGAATCCAGGCCCTTTCCAATGCTTTTTCCCAGGGCGTCTTTTATCCAGGGATTTATACGGAGTATTTTAAGGGATATGGCTACGGCGCCGGGTTATTCTATCCGGATTTCTTTTTATCCATTCCAGCAGTTTTTACCCTTTGGGGATGCTCCGGGACAACTGCCCTTAAATTGTATTTTGTCATAGCGAATATTGCCACTGGTGTCATCATGTTTTATAGTGTGGGGCGTGTTTATCCCAATCAGCCGTGGATTTCATTAATTTCTGCATACTTTTATTTGTTTTGCTCCTACCATACGACTAATTTATACTATCGCTGTGCCGTTGGTGAATTAACGGCTATGGCTTTTATCCCTTTAATTATTGCCGGGCTTTGGGAGATTTGCGAGAAAAATGGGCACTGGGGAATGCTGACCCTGGGGTTTTCAGGGGTCATTTTAAGCCATGTGCTTTCAGCCGTTATTATGGCTCTATTCTGCCTAGCCATCTTCTTACTAACGGTCCGCCAATTTATAGAAGAACCTTCCCGATTCCTGGCGCTTCTTAAAGCGGCTGGGGCCACTTTCTTGATTAGCGCCTTTTTTACCCTCCCGCTGTTCGAACAGCTTTGGATTAATCCAATTTGGGGAGATACCGGGCTTTTGGGTTCTGTGTCGAACTGGGCGGTATCACCGGTAGACGCCATTCTTTCTCTGCCTGTGGAGCATTTTGGTAGAGAAGATGTTCCACCAGCTGGAGTTGGGGTAATCCTGTTGATTATGGGAATTCTGGGGTGCACTCAAAGGCGCCGCTGGTGCTTTGAAACCCGGGTCCTGTTCTGTGGCTTCTTTAGCTTATGGATGACAACCACCTTATTCCCATGGGGAATTCTGGCACCCTATTTCCAAAACCTGCAATTTCCCTGGCGTTTTTATGGATTAACCAGTGGGATATTTTGCTTTTTTTCAGGGGAGTGCCTTTATCGTTTGCCCAAAGGGAGAAATGTGCTTTGCCCTATTCTCTGCCTTACGGTCCTCACTGTGCTGTTCTTTTGGAATACTACCACGATTTATTCCGTCAGGGGGACGGTCTCGGATAATCCCTTTCCCTCTTTTCCAGCAGGATGTGAATATTTGCCAAAGGAAATGGTCTATGGTGAGTTACTTGAACATCTGGCATCTAATCAATGGGGCACACAGACAGATTACTATTCCAAAAAATTCACCATCTCCCAAATCGGATGGCAGACCCTTCCCATTATTTATTATCCAGGCTATTCAGTACAAATCGAGGGACTTAGAGTAGAGACCCGAAAGAATTCCTCGGGGTTTTTGGAAATCAATTCCAATCGGACAGGGGAGGGGACCCTTCAGTTCATTGGGACACCCCTTCGTCGCTGGTCCGTGGGAATCAGTATGGTTTCTTCGGTAATCCTGGGAGGGGTATTCATTGGGCGTCAAGTCAGAAGGGAGAAGCGTCAATGAGGGACGACACGAAGAAAACACTTTGGAGGGAATGGCTTTTTTTAGCCGTTGTGATTCCTTTATACGGCTTTGTCGCATTTTACAGTCTGGGGGATCGTACAGCACCCCAAACCTATGCGGTTATCGATAATCAAAGCGGCCCATTGTATTTTGAGGTGGAAGAAGCCCCTGCTTCTGTGGCGCTGTACTGCCCTGTCAATAGTGCTACAAAATATATTGATATTACCATCTCAGCGTCCGCCAATCAAATGGATTGGCCTGTAGCCTTTGATACCGATGATGATCCAAAGGATTATACGGCAGCCATGATCTGGTATGATTATCCCTTATCCTGCAATAATGATACGCAATATATTCGAATTGACAAACACCCCGCTTCGAATCGGCTTGTTTTAGCAGAAATTGGGTTTTATAATCAAGAGGGAAGTTTAATTCGTGCAAAAGCTCTTAGTGAAAATGGTGGCTTGGTTTTGGATGAACCACAAACCATCTGCCGGGATAGCAATCGAATGAACAGTGCTTATTTTGATGAAAGTTACTTTCCTTCTTCTGCCCTGGAAATGCAGGATGGTTTGTCAGTGGCAGAAATGGATCATCCCCCTGTGGGGCGTTTGATCATTGGTATGGGAATGAATTTGTGGGGACGGAATCCCTTCGGTTTTCGGTTTATGCAGGTATTCTCTGGAATTTTGATGCTGCCATTACTTTACTTTTGCGGGCGATCCCTTTTAAAATCACCAAAGTGGGCAGGAATTGTTACTATACTCCTGGCACTTGATTTTATGCATTATACCCAAACGCGAATAGGGACACTGGATGCCTTTTTGGTGCTCTTTATTTTAGGAATGTATGGCTTTATGGTCTTTTATCACAACAGCCAGTCCTTGTGGCGGCGTTACCTCTTTTTACTTTTGTCGGGGGTCTGTGCCGGCTGCGCCATTGGCACCAAATGGTCCGGCTTGTACGGTGCTGCGGGCTTGGCATTGCTTTATTTTTTCTGGCTATTCCAGAGGATTCGATTCGCCTGGGGGACAGAAAGGCGTGCAATACTCCATGAGTGTACCTGGTGTATCCTTTGCTTTATTATGATTCCATGCTTAATCTATGGCCTGAGCTATATTCCCTATGCCCAGACCCTTGGGCGCAGTGATTTTTATGGGGTTGCCATCGAACACGCTAAACAGATGTTAAGCTATCATACCGGGACATCGACGAACTATAATCACCCGTACTCCTCCCATTGGTGGACATGGTTCCTCGCACTAAAGCCCGTGTTCTATTACTTTGAACCAGCCCCGGCTAATATCTACCTCTATGCGACGGGGAACCCTCTTGTGTGGGGCTTTGGGCTTGTAGGGGCTTTCTATGCGCTATGGCGGGGTGTTTGTCGATTGGATGATGGTGGACTTGTCATTGCCACGGCCTATTTTAGCCAGTTAATCCCCTGGATATTTATTACGCGGGATACGTTTCTATACCATTATTTTCCAATGGTCCCTTTTTTAATACTGGCACTGGGATATTTCTTTCAAAATACCTGTACCCATCCCCGAATTGTCGGCTATCGTAATCTTTTTATCGGTATCTACCTCTGTGCTGTGGTTGCATCCTTTGTGGTGGCATTTCCCTTTATCTATGGAAGTGGAATATTCTGGGAAAGTATCTTAAGGATTCGACTGGCCCTTCAAGTCAGTGCACTTCTCTTCGGTGTTCTCTATTCCGGCCTTTTAATTTGGGCGTATTGTTTGAAAAAGAAGGAGAGACTTTAAAGCCTTGGTTGCACACAAAAAATTAAAAAGTTGCCCAATCGATTAAGATTATGCGGCAACTTGAGGATTTGAAGCATGGGGCCTAATCCGTTAAGGATACTTTCCCGGTATCGACATGGGTAATATTGGGGTAGTCCACCTTCATAACGGAATCCGGGTAACGCTTGTTCATTTCAATTTGGATGGAGGTGGTAATGGGGATTCCTTGCTCCCTCTGATTCCAACACTGGACAGCGACGGCGGATAAAGCCATATCCAAAGAAATAAAAACAACAAAAAAACAAGCTAATATCACACCCAGCCGGCGGGGAATCTTTAAGATAAATCCATGGAGCAAGGGATAGATTTCTTTAATAAACAATACGCCCAATGCCCCCCAGGCAATGGCAAAGCCTAGGCTTGTTCGTCCGAGAATATTGAAAGGCTGATTAGTGTATACCCAGGAGACAGTTCCAGTAAGCCCTTGTTGGACAAAGCTACAGCAAAATTCAAAGGCCGAACCAATGACCATGGATAGGAGAAAAATCCATACCCATTTCTTATGAAGCAATGGTTTTAGGCATAAAGTAATGAGGACAGCACCAAATCCATAAACGGGATTAAACATTCCATAGATGAGTCCAGAACGATTTTCAAAAATACCCTGAACTAAAAAACAATAGGATGTTTCAACAACAACACCTAAAAAGCCACCCAGGGCAAAAATCCAGATGCACTCATAAATTGCGTACCAAACGCCTTGTCGCTTTGCAGTTTTTTCCAAAGTCACATTATAACCTCCTGCGTTATCTGTTTATTGAGTTTTTAATTGTAGCACAAGAATTTGTAAAATAGCTTATGGTTTTGAGGCGTTGTTCTCTAAAAAGGGGTTAGCTTCTTAAGCCAACCCCTTTTTCAATTAAATACCAGCAGATGGCGTAAAGGACGGTTATAAAAAGAATAAGGATGACCAGGGACCACAGAATTGGGACATCCGTTACACCCAGAAAACCGAATCGGAAGCCCGAAATCATATAGACGATGGGATTAATTTTGGAAACAGCCTGCCAGATTGGTGGCAGCATTGCAATGGAGTAAAATACACCGCCAAGATAGGTAAGGGGCTGTAATACAAATGTCGGCACAATCGATACATCGTCAAAGGATTTAGCAAAGATTCCATTTAATAACCCCGCCAATGAGAATAAAACGGCGGTCATCAGGAGAGTGATGATAACAATGAACCAGGAATAGACATGGAGGGGGACAAAGAATAATGAAATGATGGTAACGAGGGTACCAACCAAGACGCTTCGCCCCAGTCCTCCAACGACAAAGCCAAGAATAATAACCTGTGTCGGAACCGGTGATACAAGGAGTTCTTCAATGTTCTTTTGGAACTTTTGTGAAAAGAAGGAGGACGCAACATTAGAATAAGAACTTGTAATGACAGACATCATAATCAGGCCAGGCACAATAAATTCCATGTAAGAAAAGCCACCCATTTCGCCAATTCGACCACCGATCAGATTCCCAAAAATGACAAAGTAAAGGGATGTGGTAATGACAGGTGGAACCAGGGTCTGAATCCAGATACGCAGATAGCGGTGGGTTTCTTTAGCAGCCAGGCGTTTTAGTGCTGTAAAATAAAGATTAAACATGTTCTTCCTCCGGGTGATGTTTTCCATCGGTAATTTTCAAAAAAAGTTCTTCCAAACGGTTAGATTTATTACGCATCGAAACTACTTTGATGCCTTGTTGGGTGAGCTGATTGAAAATTGCGTTGACACCTTGATCACGCTGAACTTCAACAACCAGGGTTCGATTGTCCTCAAGAGTGCTTTTGTACCCCATAATCCTTGGAATTTGATCAGAAGGCTCCAAATCAAAGATAAAGGTTTCAAACTGTAATTTTGATAAAAGTTTCTTCATGCTGGTGTTTTCAATTAATTCCCCGGATTGGATAATGCCAATATTGCGGCAGAGCATTTCTGCTTCTTCCAGGTAGTGGGTGGTCAGGATAATCGTTGTCCCACCGGCATTCAATTCTCTCAAAAAGTCCCACATTTCCCGTCTTAGCTCAATATCGACACCAGCGGTTGGTTCGTCTAAGATGAGTAGGCGTGGTTCATGCATAAGGGCTCTGGCAATCATCAAGCGCCGCTTCATCCCACCTGAAAGCATCCGTGCCCGCTCATTGCGTTTCTCCCACAAATCTAATTGATTTAAATATTTTTCACTGCGGCGCAGTGCTTCCTTGTGGGGAACACCATAGTATCCCGCTTGATTGACGACAATTTGCTCTACGGTTTCAAAGGGGTTAAAATTAAATTCCTGGGGAACTAAGCCGATCTGTTGCTTGGCCTGGACCAGATTTGAATCAAGATCATAGCCAAATACCCTCACTGTCCCGGATGTTTTGTTAACCAGGGAGGTGACAATCCCAATGGTAGTTGATTTTCCGGCACCATTGGGACCAAGAAGTGCATAAAAATCCCCTTCCTCTACAATCAAATCGATGCCGCGTAGTGCTACGACCCCTGATGCATATGTTTTCTTTAAATTTTTTATTTCCAATGCTGCTGTCATTAAATGTTCTCCTCATCAGTAAATAATCTGTTCTTTCGACTATAATCCACAGAGTAGCAATCGTCAAGTGAAAAATGAAGGTATCACTTTGATGTTGTATAATTATAGTTGACAACTTATTCTTTCATAGTTCAGAATATAACGATGAGAACAGGGTGCGATCTTAGTTTCAGAAATCTGATGTGTTGTCGTCCCTTTAGTATCCATCTCAACTTTGTGAATTGGTTTTTTTCTGTTTTGCCATAATAAAAGGCTTCCTATGAGATTGATGATATTCTACATAGGAAACCTTTTTTAGAATTTAGAGAAAAGGATTCACACGTCCATTTCTCCTGAAGCCATTTGAGCCAATTGTGAATAGCTAGGAACAAAAAAGAGATTACCCGTTATTGCGTGTAAATAATTTAATAAGCTATCCTCACTTGCATTTGCGGTCCCCTGAAACATGTGTTCTAACATTTGATTTGTGATTGAAAAGTTTTTTGAATATCCTAGAAAATAGCTCCCATAAATATTCTGTGTTGGCTGAGAGTAGACAAGATTTGCCCGGATTATTTTCATTTCTTGCCCTTTATTATTGTGGGCTTTTGATATTTCGGTATGTGCATCCATGGGTTTGATTTTATCCGAGAGTTCTAAGTCAGTCCATTTTCGTCGACCAATGATCTTTTCTTGAGCAACATCTGACAGCATATCCCAGGCATTTTTATCAAAAGTATATTTTTGAGCAAATACATAACTGCCACCATTAAAATCAGAATCATCATCTATTAGAACGGCTTCCCAAGCTTCTGAGTCTTTAGGATTTTCTGTCCCATCAACAAAACCAATAATCGCTCGCCCATCACGATAACGAAAACCATGTGTTTCATCTACAGGACTTACGTAATCTCCAATAAGTGTCTGAATACTAGAAAGCATATCATAACAAACAGTCATACGATTAGCACGGATATGAAAAAAGAAATCTCCTGGAGTCGACGGGGCCATTGACGATGTTCCTTCTATTCCAGGAAAAACTTTTAATTCTTTTGGTTTTTTAGTGTTGGGGAAAAGCTTATCCCAAGCAACGGCTCCAATTCCCATAGCAAACTCAAATTCTTGCTCTGGATAACGAATGCGCAGACTCTCTACCATTGCAGGGATGCGATCAAATAGATTTTGAAAAGCACTTAAAGCAGTTTTAGAAATTTTTTTATCTTTTAGCGCTATAGTTGCAATAATAGAATTTTCTGATTGACAGGGAATAACATCTTGATATTTCATTTTGTATCCTTTCACTTAATAGATAAACACTATAATAAAATTTTCTTTTATTAAATACTGACATACAAATCTTAAGCATTAATCATTTTATGACGATAACTTATCCAGCATAAGAATTATCTAAGCATAAATTGCTTTGGAATAAAGCCGGTTGGTGTATGATCATAAAAATAAAGTTGAAAACACGAGGATTAAAAAATATTTAAAAATGTATTGACGATAGCACCGCGGGATGGTTTATACTTAAAATTATTAGGGGATGATTAAATGTACTTAATTAAAAGAGTTAGGGTACCTTTTATGGCGAATCAAATCTGTGTTCACACTGGGATTTTAAATAAGGAGAAGAGTCTGGGAATGGAGAGAGGACACGATAAGACCAATTGTTCCAGTACTAAAGAGTAATGCTATGGGTAAATATATCTATAATGACGTGATGGCGAGTGCCATAACAAAGCCTCGACAGTCTCTCCTGGCGCTGGATAATGTGACATATGTACCAGGAAGCCTTGATAAAATGGTGGAAAGGATAGCTAACGTTGAGGACCAAAGAAGCCTGAACATTGAGTTGGCTTACTACCGCGGTGATTTGAACGCGGTATTGAATCTGACCACTGGTCTCACCACAACAGATTGGCGGGTTGGGCAACACCTTCTCTACCGTATGGCAGGGGCCGTAGCAGCTGGTCAATACGATATCTTTATGAATACAAAAATCCGTTTGGACGAAGTGACTCGACAGTTATCCGGACACCCCGACCAAGCATTTGTAGAATTAGCCCAGGCTGTTATGGCTGTAAGTCTGTATGATACTGATAAATGCCCACCGTGGATTATTGATGGAGACTTTAGTCGCCTCCCTTTAGCGGCCCGCCCCTTTGCCTGTTATCCGCGAGCAAAATATTTACTAGCACGTGGAGAATTCGCTGCGGTCCTGTCTCTGACGGAAACAGCTTTGTCTCTTTTTGATGAAACTCGCTATTTTACTACACGCATCTACCTTCGGCTTATGGAGGCGGTTAGTGCGGTTTGCCAAAAAGAGAATGACCGCGCAAAAGCGGCGCTAGCCTTTGTTATGGAAGGTCTTATCCCGGATGGTCTCATTATGCCTTTAGTTGAGCATTATTCTTCCCTAAGCAGTTTGCTGCCCCCGTGGGCAAATCAGGCCCCAGGTTTTATGAATGCAGTAGAATCATTAAAAATGCAGATAGGGTACAATTGGGTAGATTTCCACAATCATGTCACTCACGGTCAGATATCCCAGATCCTTACGAGTCGGGAGTATCAGGTGGCCTATTTGGCCAAATGTGGTTATCGGAATCAGGAGATTGCTAAGGTTTTAAATCTCTCTGTTGCAACAGTCAAATCCTACTTGCAAGTAGTGTATGAAAAACTCTATATACAAAAACGTAAAGATTTGGAAAATTTGATTTTATAATGATATGAAATGCCCCCTCTTTTTCATAGAAAAAAGGAGGTATTTAAAACTGTGAAAAGCTGATAGTATATACGCAAAATCGTGTATAGGCTATCAGTTTTTATATTGGAAAAATGAACGGAAATGCTGAACATGAAAGGATTTAAAATGCGATATCTCATAATTTAATGGGAGGTGGTTTGAAATAGAAAAAAACTGGCGTATAGGTCTACCTTATGTAGACAATGTCCGTATCATCGGAATGACAATGATCATCAATTTGGTAGCTGTTATTCTGTTCATGTACGGCCACAGCTTAAGTGAAAGTGATATTCTTATTGATGCGGCATGCTTTGGTGTGAGCACAACCTTTATTGATACGCTGTATATTAAACACCGAATAGATGAATTAGCCCAACAGGGCGCATTACCAAAGGAAGCGCCAGTCAGTATGATTTTTGCTCATCTACCTCAAAATCCAGTGCTTCTAGCGTTAATAATCGGTAGTATTTTTGCTGTTTTCACACCAATTTTAAATGGTGTCGTATTTAGATTCTTTGCAATACGCACTTTCGAATTTCCCCAGTTTTTGGCTTGGCGTTTGCTGTATTCCATAATTGTTTCAGCTAAAATCGTGGAGTGTGTTATTCTGCGCTACATGCAGCCCGACTATCTTCATACATTTGAAAAGGAGCAAACTGGAAGTGACATCGTAAAGAATCCACTACCGCATTTACAAACTTTTTCAAATCTTTTCGATACGGTTGTCAATGATTTTGGCTTTAATCTGGTGGTCGGCTTTTTCATGGGCGGAGTTATCCTCGATGGAGCTATGGTGATTATCCTTCCTACAGCCCAAAAAAACATTATAATTTCTGCTCTAATCCTCAGCGTTATTGTTTCACTGAAAATGGTATATCCTGTGGCTCGGGAAATTCAGGAGGAAGTCGGCGCTGGCCGCATTCCTCGTCGGGAATATCATCACCTATCTTGGTATGCGGGATTGTTTGGCTCACCTAAAAGGTTTACGCTGATACTTTTTATTCCGGTAGCTTTGGCTGCGATGATAATGTTGTGGGGCATTTTGACTTTTTTCCATTTTGAAGTTTTGAATTTTTTCCAGTATTTCGTCATTCGGACAGCTTGCGTTACGGTTATCACTAAATGTACGGTGGCGCTGGCCTTACGCGTTTTCACCACTTTAGGAGTAGATAAGGAAATCAGGAGGTAAAGGCATGGTACAATTACAAGATTCTGGAACCATTGGGGGACTGAAACTGCCCAATCGAGTCGTAATGCCAGCGATGGGTATTAATTTAGCAACGGACCAAGGTGATGTCAGTGATGAACTCATTAGCTTTTACGAGGCACGGGCACGAGGTGGTGTTGGCTTGATCATTACAGAGGTGACTCGGATTACCGATGGTCCGGGAAGCAGTGATCCCCGGCAACTTTCGGCATATCGTATAAGCGACATATCGGGAATTCAGCGTTTAGTCGAAGTCATTCATCAGTATGATACTCGACTCTTTGTCCAGCTTCAGCATCCTGGTGCATCAGCTTCACCGTCGCTGACAGGTGGGAAGGTGGTAGCACCCTCCTGTGAATTTGTTCCAAATGGTACAATTCCTGAGATATTGTCCATTGATGAATGTGCCGATTTGGTAAAGCAGTTCGTCACGGCAGCCCAATTGGTACAAAAATCAGGAGCGGATGGTGTTGAACTTCACGCAGCTCACGGCTACCTTATCAATAATTTTTTATCACCCGCAATGAATTTTAGGAAGGATGCTTATGGCGGAAGCTTTGAAAATCGTTTGCATTTTCTGTTGGACATCGTAGCAGGAATTCGCCAGTCCTGCGGGGATTTTCCCCTCAGTGTACGCATCAATGCTTTTGAGGCGTTGTCGGGTGGGATGATGCTGTCAGAGTCTATCACTGTGGCCAAGGCATTGGAATCTGCTGGTGTTGATGCTATCAATGTCAGCTGCTATTCTAATGGTTGCATTGAACCAGGAACCTGGCCAGAGGGAAGCAAAAGGGAGTTCAGTTCTGCAATGAAGGCTGCTGTGGGTATTCCCGTTATTGCAGTAAACAACATTAAGGAGCCGCGGATGGCAGAAGTCTTGCTCAAGGAAGGAGCCTGTGACTTTGTCGGTATTGGTCGGGGGCATTTAGCTGATGCCCAATGGACACGCAAAGCCCTGACTGGAAAATGTGATACCATTCGACAGTGTATCGGTTGTCTGGCTTGTTTTAATGAAATCCTAGCCCTTCGTCGAATTAAGTGCGCAGTAAACCCGGTGACAGGAAGGGAAATGGATTTTGTTCATACTGTTAAAAATGGAGAAGGACGCCGAGTCGCTATTGTTGGTGGTGGTCCAGCAGGGATAGAAGCGGCATTGGTATTAAAAGAGCGCCGTTTCGATGTTCATCTCTTTGATGAGCAACTACAACTGGGCGGAACACTGAATATCGCGGACAAGGGATATAAAAAGGAAAAAATTACAGCTTATGTCAATTCTTTAACTGCCCAAGTTGTACAGGCTGGTATCTGCTGTCATTTAGGTGAATCTGCCACGCCTCAAGTCCTGGAGAAACTCTCCCCTTGTGGCATTTTCATCGCCTGTGGTGCTCAACCAGTGCGTCCAGAATTGCCAGGTATTACTGACAATCGGGTTGTAACAGCAGAAGGGGTACTTTGTGGACGGGTAAAGCCCAAAGGGCAGGTAGTCGTAGTGGGTTCAGGTATGACGGGACTGGAAACAGCAGAAATGCTGGTGTTATCTGGATGTAGTGTGACTTTGGTGGAGATGCAAGCAACATTGGGCTCTGGTATATACCCAGCAGTAACAGAGGACATATTAGCAAGGTTGAAAGATTTCCCTTTGAGGGTATATCTCAAGCACCAACTGATAGCCATACAACCGGAAGATTTGTTATTGTCCGATTTAGATACTGGTGATAAGCGGATGCTGGCAGCCGATTCTATTGTCCTTGCCCTTGGTGTCCATCCTCGTCAATCAGTAGTGGATACCATCGTCAGATCGTTTCCTCAGTTACCAGTGGTAGTTATTGGGGATGCACGTAAAAGTGGGCGTATTTTAGAGGCTACTCAAGATGCTCATGGGCGGTCGTTTGTTTTCAAAAAAGATATGTAGAGATATCAAATAAGGAGTTGCAAAATGAAGCCATCATTAATTACACCTAAGGAGAAACTCGTCTCATTTATGAGCGAGCCCGCTATGAACCATCAATATGGTATTCAGTTATTTTGTCTGGCTGACCAAGAAAAAGCACAGGCTCTGTTGCCACCACCACTAAAAGTGACGGATCCAGCTCTGATTTATATCTATGTAGTGGATATAAGAGAACCTACTTTTGCACCATGGTATATGGAGGGGGGCATTGGTATTATGGCCGAATATAAAGGTCGTACCGGAGTACATTTCATCGGATTGCAGCTGGATGGACCTGGTGCGCTTATGGGGATGCTTTCTGGACGTGAAGGTAGTGGATTGCCTAAAAAACTGTGTGACCGTATTTTAGTTGAACGTATCGGTGATAGTGGTCACTGTGCTATATGGAGGGATGGTGTCCCATTGCTTGAGGTGGATGTGGATATTGGATGCTTTAATGATCCACTCATGGAACGGCTTACTGGTGGTGTGGAGAAATCCCTGCCAACATCTCCTATAGTAACAGAGGGGAATAGTTTCTTGTTTCAGTATCATATAAGTCCCAGTGGCTTTACCGACCTTTTCATGAGTCATTATGATAGTCCTACGCGGTTTTTAAGATATGAACCAGCTACAGCTAAAGTACGCTTGTCGTCAACCATTAATGACCCCTGGGGGGAGATTCCTATCAAACAAGTGGTGGTGCTGGATGGATGGTCAGTGATAATTGGATTCGTGGCATTACAAAGATTCATCAATATACGGATTTTGAAACAACAGAAATTATGTCTTATCTCTTTACAGGGCGATATGATCAATGCACCCTTTACCGAGATCATCAAATCTATTTTTGAAGGAGATAAATATGGAGTATGAACGAACTTATTTTCAAGGAAAAGGTGCGGTAATCACAGGGGCGGCCTCCGGCATCGGGCTAGCCCTCTGTGAGGAACTACTTATATGCGGTGCAGCATTCATTACTTTAATCGATTATGACGCCCAAAATCTTAATATTCAAATCCAACGTCTAAAAAAGATGTATCCGGACAAGGTGAAAGGGATTCATTGTGATGTCACTCAGGAGAGTGCCGTACAGAATGCCATCACCCAGTCGATCGCATTCTGTGATCAGCTAGACCTCTTAATTAATTGTGCAGGTGCAGGTTTTAGCAGTAAATTTACCGTAGAACCTGAAGGTTTAAATCCGGATAATCCATTTATGGCTAAAGTAGCAGATAACGCATCATGGAAGTCTGCCTTTGACCTTAATTTTTATGGTGCTTTATATGGATGTCGTGCCGCTTTGCCGCCAATGATTGCCCAGGGACAAGGACAAATTGTAAATATTATATCTGGAATTGCATTTTCACCAATGGCTTATCAAAGTCAGTATGCAGCAACGAAGGCAGCACTCTGTGCTCTGACGCTTAGCCTCCGCAGTGAATACCAATCCGAGGGTATCCGCTTCAATGCCGCTACCCCGGGAACTACTGCTACTTCAATTTTTAAGGGTGCTGAGAATATCCCTGACGGTGCCCAAATGCCACGGCAGTCTGCCCAACGTATTCTGGAGGGGATTTCCCGAAATGATCGTTTAATCTTAGGGGATGATGGAGATATTGATGGCGCCAAACAGTGCTTTATGCCAGGTGCGATGGGGAAGATATTGGATCAGGTCTTTTTACAATATGCCAGAAAGCGTCGTAGAGGGATTCTGACCTTTCTTTTGGATCCTTTAGAGAATAACCCAGAGATAGATGTCGCAGAATTCGAACAACTTCAAGAGATTAGAAATGAGGATGATGCACATCAAATTATTGAAAAAACTCAGGCTTACATCAGCAGCAAGCAAGCATCTCAGATGAATCCGGCAGATTATGTTGGAAAACATACTCTTATCACTGGCGGAGCTTCTGGTATCGGCCTCATCCTGGCAGAACTACTACTGTCCGTTGGAGCCATCGTAGTACTTGCAGATCATAATTCGAAAAACTTGATCTGTGAAGTCAAACGATTGTCTGCACTTTATCCCCATACTGTCAGCGGGATTTTCTGTGATCTCGCTGTCGAGGCTCAGGTTGATGCGATGGTGGCGGAAGCTCAGGACCGCATAAATGGGAGATTGGACTTGCTTATTAATACGGTTGACGTTGGTCAACTGCACTTTTTTTCGGATACACCCAGAGCACGGGCCATCCAGAAAAAACATCCTGGTATGAAGGCTTTGGACAATACCGACTGGGAAAGAATCTTCTCTATAAACTTCTACGGAACTTTATACTGTTGCCGTGCTGCTCTTCCTATCATGACTGCTCAGAAAACGGGCCAAATTATTAATATGATTTCGAACACGGCATTCTGGAATCTGCCTTTCCAGAGTAGTGACAGTGCAACCGAGGCAGCGTTGCTACTTTTCACCTTGGCTCTGCGATACGAATACTGGGAAACGGGTGTTAAAATCTGTGCTGCAACATCTGAAATGATGGAGACATCTATCTATGACGGTAAAATTTCCGAGATATTAAAGTCACCAATAGAGATAGCAAAAGCCGTATTAGATGGCGCATTGAAGAATGAGAGGATTATCTACGCTAATGACTCTGAAATGCTAAAGGCCATGGTCGCTTATCATCCCGTCATGGCAAGCTCCTTAGACGAGCAGTTGACACATCTTGCAGAAATGCGCCGTTATCATGATCTGCTGTATGATGAACTTGACTCTAAATGAGCAGTATTCCAAGTATAATCTATAGGATTCTCAAATAATATGGAGAATCAGATACAGTAAAATGCGGGAAAAGTAAAAAAATAAGCAGGTCCCAAAGGCTGGAACCCGCTCTATACGACGGTTATGGTGGAGACAAGGGGATTCGAACCCCTGACCTATACGTTGCGAACGTATCGCTCTCCCAACTGAGCTATGCCCCCATTATAAGATGGCGGAGAAGGTGGGATTCGAACCCACGTGCCCCGGAGGACAACCGCATTTCGAGTGCGGCTCGTTATGACCACTTCGATACTTCTCCATAGCGGATATTAATATCCTAATCTTAATACAGAAAAAAGTCAATGCTTTTTTCTGATTTTATCTGTCTTGTTATTCTAACATAAATGGAGTAAAATGAGATAAAAGTAAGAAAATAACGAGGAGATACGATGATGAACAATATAATTGGTTTTATTGGTTGTGGAAATATGGCCCAGGCAATGATCACTGGGATTATTCAGGAAGGTTCTTATGGTCCGGAACAAATTTATGTGTCAGATCCGAATTCTAAAGCACTTAGTGAAATGAGAACACGCTGTGGCATTGTACCATCCCAGGATAATATCCCTGTTGCTGAGGTTTCCGATATTCTGTTTCTTGCGATTAAGCCACAATTTTATCCAGAGGTTATTGACCAGATTAAAGATTTCATTAAGGATGATGCGATTATTGTGAGCATTGGTGCCGGAGAGACAATTGCAACAAATGAATCCCGCTTTGGCCACCCCGTAAAGCTTATCCGCGTAATGCCAAACACACCGGCCATGGTCGGGGAAGGGATGGCTGCTCTTTCTCCAAATTCCCAGGTAACAAGGGATGAAGTACTGGAGATTAAGGATATCTTTGAGAGCTTCGGTCAAGCAGAAATTGTTCCGGAAGCACTAATGGACGCCGTTACTGCGGTAAGTGGTTCATCACCGGCATATGTTTTTATGTTTATTGAAGCCTTGGCGGATGGTGCGGTAGCCCAGGGGATGCCAAGACAGAAAGCTTATAAATTTGCAGCGCAGGCAGTTGCAGGATCGGCCAAAATGGTTTTAGAAACCGGCAAGCATCCCGGGGAGCTTAAAGATATGGTCTGTTCACCCGCAGGAACTACCATTGATGCGGTGGCGGCATTGGAAGCATCAGGATTTCGCAGTGCCATTATACAGGCTGTTGATGTGTGTGCCCGTAAATCCAAGGATATGGCTTCAAAAAGATAATATTTTGTCATTAAAGTTGGGGAAGTATGAAACTGCGCTAAATTATCAGATATATATTTGTTAACCCTTTGACAATCTTCCATCGATCGTTTAGAGTAAATACGGTCGAAATCTGACTGTGGATTGCTGAGATCGTCATGGAGGAATAATATGGCAGCAGATACTAATATTTTAAAGATTAAACATGATGTTTTATATGAAGTCGCACGACTCGCCTTTGAGGGAAACCTGGATGAGGAACGGGAGCATTTACCTAAAAAAATGATACCTGGACCCATTCCGCATTTCCGGTGCTGCGTTTATAAAGAAAGAGAAATTATCCGTCAACGTATTCGCCTTGCTGAAGGAAAAGCCGTCGGACCGGTTGACGATGGAAATGTCATTCAGGTCATTAGCTCGGCCTGTGAAGATTGCCCCATATCCAGTTACGTGGTGACGGATAATTGCCAGAATTGTTTGGGGAAGGGCTGTATTAATGCCTGCAAATTCGAGGCCATTACAGAAGGGGAAACCCGCTCAAAAATAGATCCTGTAAAATGCAAGGAATGTGGTAAGTGTGCTAAGGCATGTCCTTATAATGCCATTGCTTATCTAAAACGGCCATGTAAATTTAGTTGTCCGGTTAACGCCATTACCTACGATGAATATGGCGTTTCAGTTATTGATGAAGCACGCTGTATCCGCTGTGGTGCCTGTATCCATAGCTGTCCCTTTGGCGCCATTGGGACAAAAACCTTTATGTTGGATGTTATTGAGGCATTAAAATCAGGAAAAAATGTATATGCAATGCTTGCTCCGGCAACAGAGGGACAATTTGGGCCAGACATTACCATGGAGAGCTTTAGAATTGCAGCGAAGGAAGTCGGCTTTACTGATTTGATTGAAGTGGGATTAGGCGGTGATTTGACAACTGAAAGCGAAGCCCTAGAGTGGTATGAGGCATTTGAAAAGAATGAAAAGAAAACAACCTCTTGCTGCCCGGGATTCGTTAATATGATTTATCGTCATTATCCGGAATTAGAACCACATGTTTCCACAACAGTCTCACCCATGTGCGCTGTATCCCGGATGATCAAGTCTCAGGATCCGGATGCTATTACTGTTTTTATCGGCCCTTGCGTTGCTAAAAAGTCTGAGGTTGTCGATCAAAAAATTTCGGATAATGCAAATTATGTTTTAACCTACAGTGAGATCAGGGCTATTTTCAGAGCAAAAGAAGTTGTATTAAAGCCTGCTGAAAATTCTTATCAAGCCTCAACTGTCTACGGTAAGCGTTATGGGAATGCGGGTGGTGTCTCTGCTTCAGTTCTTGCTTATCTTGATGAAATTGGTGCAGAGCACGACGCCTTATCGGTCTGTGCGGCCAACGGAGCGGGGGAATGCAAAAAGGCATTAGCATTACTAAAGGCCGGTCGACTAAAGGATGATTTTATTGAAGGTATGGCATGTGAGGGTGGTTGTGTCGGTGGACCCAGCCGGATGAAGGACCCAATGGCAAGCAGGAAAGATCGGGATTTACTGATAAAAAAAGCCCAAGAAAGACAAATTACAGAGAATTTGAAATCTGTAGATCGCACAAAATTTTCGATGCATCGTGATTAATGCGTTCGAATCGCTCTAATGATGCTTGAAAAATAATTATTTTAATTCAAAACGCAACATTTAACAGGAAAAGGTCCGCACAATGGGACCTTTTCCTGTTTTTTAGCTCTAAAAAAGAAAATACTGTAAAAATTCTTTAAGAAAAGATGGGAAACAGGAACTTTTTGGTAGAAATTCACGACAATTTCCGTAATTTCTATAAGAATCCCTTTTCACTCATTGGTATCCTGAAAAAGCTTTTGCAAAGATTTTTCAAAGTGCTATAATGTAGACAATATTTCTAAATAGAAAAGGAGGTCCTGCATGTGTCGATGAATAGTGTCATTCGTCAGATTGTTAGTTTGGATAAACGGGCTGTAGAAATTCAGGCAAGCGCGATTGCGCGGGCGGAAAAAATCAGTGTGGATACCCAGGCTGATCTTAAAAAGCGTGAATCTGAAATCCTGTCTAAAGCCAAAGAAGATAGTGCGATGAATTATCGAATAGAAATTGAAAAAGCCCAAACAGAAAAAGAACTGACCATTCAAGAAATGAAGAATAATCTTGAATCGGCAAGGGCTCAGTACGAGTTGGAAAAAGCGGATTATGCAAGGCAAGTTTTAGAGAGCTTATTGCAGAAGGTTGATTAGATATTTAGTTATCTAGAAAAAGAAGTGGTGATTAATGGCTAACAGTAAACATTCCTGTGTTGATACTAAAGTCATGGCGATGAAGTCCCGGATGCTTACAAAGCTCGATTATCAAGCATTGATTCGGGAGCCGGATGTTGCGGGTGTTTTGTCTTATTTAAAAAGCGAGACGTACTATGCTCCTTTTTTAAAGGATGTCGATACTTTGCAGGTCCATCGTCAGGCAGTTGAGATCCCATTGAATCGAATGAAAATCCAGCAAATTGAAAAAATACTTCATTATCTCAGTGGAATGGAAAAGGGGTTTATCAAAACCTTTTTGATTCGTGCAGATATCGAGGCATTGCGGATCTTGATTCGAGGGATGGCCAGGGGAGAAAATCTGGAGAGTTTGGCACCTTTGCTCGTTTATTCAAAGGAGTATACCAATATCGACTTTGAGCATTTATTGAAGGCGGGTGATTGGGAGAGTTTTAAAAAAGTATTGGTACATACAGAATATTTTCGAATCTTAGAAATTTATAAAACAGTTTCAATAGACGAGGATTTATTCCCCATTGAGAAATCATTGGAACGCTACTATTATGACAAATTAAAGTGGTATCTGGATCGGTTGGATCAAAGGGAAAATAAGGCGCTCATTACCACAATGAGAAAGGGTATTGATCTGCTCAACCTTATCTGGCTATATCGTGGAAAGAAGTTTTATAATTTATCACGGGAAGAATTACTGGCATACAGTCTTCGTGGAGGACTCCGTATTAAAATGGAGGGGATTCAGAAGATGGCTGAGGTAAAGGATATGGATACCCTACTCCAGATGATGGAAAGCTATGATGAATATAAATTCTTGTTCAATCATCGGAAGACCATCGATTTGTATATGGAGCGCCGACGTGAGCGGTTTCTCTATTTTGCCTTTTTAAACCTATTCCATAAAAATGATTCGGGTATTGGAAAGGTGGTTGCGTTTATTCGACTGACAGAATTTGAAATTGAAGATGTCACGTCAATTATAGAAAGCAAGCGTTACCGCATGAGCATCGAAGAAACAGAAAAATTCCTAATTCGTTACTTTGATTAGGTGTGGAAGGAAGTAGTTATGGCGATTGAAAATGTTTTAATGATGAACGTTGTCGGAAAGATTACGGACGTCGATGCCTTTGCCAAAGATATGTTCCTGTATCAGGATATTCAAATCGTTGATACGATGAGTGAGATTGACGCAGGACGTTTTACATTACCAGTTTGTGAGGAGAACCTTGATGAATTGCTTGGTTTTGCCCGACTGAAATCTGGCGAAGATGTTGCGGACGAAAAGCCTTTCGTCGATATGGTTAAGAAACTCAGCACGCTTTATGATGATAAGCTTGAGTTTAATATGGAACAATTAAAGTCTTTGGATTTAAATCTAAGCAGTGTTCTGGAGCAGGAAAAGCAGTACGAAGCATTCATTAACACGGAATGCATGGCTCTCGAACCCAATCGAGCTCGGATTGCAGAAATTGAAAAAAGCATCACAGCCTATAGTTATCTCAAAGATTTAGATGTCCCTATGGCTGATTTAGATGGCTTAAAATATTTTTCTTATGTTTTAGGCTCTGTTTCAAAGGATAATGCTGCCCGATTAAAGAGTATTTATAATACCGTTACCTCCATTGTGTTTCATGTTGGAAACAATGAGAGCGAAGAAGTTTTCCTGATTATTTCGCCTAAGGATCTAGAAGTTGAAACACGTCGGATTCTGAAGGCATTAGGTTTTAAGACCGTTGAAGGCCTGGATCAAAAATATACCAAGGTTCCAAACGATATTTTGACGGACCTAAGCCTTGAACGCATTAAGCTTGAAAAGCAAATTGAATTATGTGAGTCTAAGATCCAGGATTATTGTCATGATAATCGTCGGGAAGCGGAAAATCTTTTTAATGTACTGACCCTATATGCTAATATCAATATCATGAAACGGCATATGGCCTTTTCTGAAGACAATTTTTATTTTTCAGGATGGATCCCTAAAAAGGATAAGGCAAAATTAGAGGGAATTGCAAAAAAATATCCTGGCATGATCGTGATGTTTAGCGAAGCGAATAAGTCAAATAAACCGCCTACAAAGATGAAGAATAATTGGGTTTTTAAGCCCTTTGAAGCACTGGTAAAAATGTACGGGGTGCCAGCTTATAATGAGTTAGATCCCACCCCCTTTCTCAGTGTGACGTATTTATTTTGCTTTGGATTTATGTTCGGGGATGTAGGACAGGGCTTGGTTCTGTTGCTGGGCGGCATAATCGCAGGCAAAAAAGGAATGGATTTAGGAAATGTCTTATCCAGAATGGCCATTAGCTCCATTATTTTTGGTTTTATTTATGGCAGTATCTTTGGGAATGAGACGCTTCTACCAACGCTTTGGGTTCGGCCATTTTCTTCAATCAATACAATCTTGATTACTGCCGTCATCGTCGGTGTCGCCATGCTTCTTTGTGGATATATCTATTCCATCATTAACAAACTCCACAGTGGAGACATTAAGGAAGGGTGGTTTGGTCCCAGTGGTGTGGCTGGTCTTGTATTATATATCACCTTGTTGGTATGTGTGTTAGGGACGCTCACAATTGGAGCAGGTGCAGTGATGCCTTTATACATTGTTGCGGCCGTTCTTGTGGTGCTTGTTCTTTTCCGGGAGCCCATTGCTAATACGATTCGCCATCGGAAGCTTTACGACTCGACAGCGGGTGACTACTACGTTGAAGCGGGGTTTGGATTATTTGAGATGCTGCTTGGGATGCTGAGTAATACCCTGAGCTTTATCCGTGTCGGTGCTTTTGCATTAACCCATGTAGGTTTATTTATGGCTTTTGAAACACTGGCGGAAATGGTTGGCGGCGGATTTGGCGGCATTGTCGTATTAATCCTTGGAAATATTCTTATTATCGTTCTGGAAGGTTTGATTGACTTTATTCAATGCCTGCGTCTCCAGTTTTACGAGTTATTCAGCAAATATTATACTGGCGATGGGGAAGAATTCATTCCCCTAAACACAGAAATTCAAAATGAAACCATTTAGTTCAAAGGAGTAAAAAATGAATGTTTTAACAATGATTACAGTTTTAGCAGCTTTACTGGTCCTCACTACAATTGCCGGTGGTATTTACTTTATTTATAAAGATACTCGTTCAGATCAGCCGCGTTTGAAAAAGTTTCTCCGTGTCAATTTGTGTGGATTTATCCCCACCATGGCGGCAGCCCTCATTATGTTTGCTCCAACGGCAGTTGCCGCTGCGACTGGAGATGCTGGTAATGCGACAGGCTTAGGATATCTTGGAGCTGCATTATCAACAGGACTGGCATGTGTCGGGGCTGGGTATGCTGTCGGTGTTGTTGGTTCTGCCGCTTTGGGGGCTGTCTCTGAAAACGAAAAAATTCTTGGGAAAACCTTGATTTACGTTGGATTGGCTGAAGGGGTTGCCATCTATGGTTTGATTATTTCTATCATGATTATTGGTAGTCTCTAAAAAAATGAAGTCTTACATCATTAGTGAGAATCGGGATTCTTTTTTAGGGATGAAATTAGCCGGCATCCAGGGGATATATGTGCGAGATACAGCGGATATTGAGAAAGCATTTAAAGGTGCACTTAAAAATCCCGAAATTGGCATTATTTATCTCACTGAGAAGGCCTATCTTAAAATTGAAGACCTTGTTTTAGAGAGCAAACGAAAAAATTTGTTTCCCCTGATTACCGTAATTCCTGATCGTTATGGATATGAGCGGCAGCAGGGGGTTATAACCCAATATATTAAAGAATCCGTTGGGTTATAATATAGCCAAAGGAAGTGGAACCTATGATATCAGTTGAACAGAAACTCAGCGTTTTCACCCAATACCTTTTAAAAAAGCAACGGGAAACGGGGAAGGAAATCATTGATGCGGCAAAGGAGAAAAAAGCTGCAGCAATTGAGGCTGCTGAGGAAAGATTAAAAAATGAAAAACGAAATATTGAGGAGCGAAATTATCATGTTATTTTTCGGGACAAAAATAAAATTATCGCCCAGGGAAAAAACGTGTCTAAAAACAATTTACTCGAACAGCGTAGTATCATTTTAGAGGATTTTAAGCAAACTATTTGGAATGAAGCTCGGGATTATATTGGGACTCCGATTTATAATGCTTATCTGGAAAAATGTCTAAAGAAAGTCCCGGGTATCTTTGGTAATCGTAAAGAGCTCATCCTTTTTTGTATTCCAGAGGATCGAAAAATTATTCAGGACTTGGCGGCGCAATGCTTGCCGGACTATAATTTATCCTTTGAAGATACACCGAAATCAGTCATTGGTGGAATCATCGTTCGAGATGTGGATAATCGCATTAATTGTGATTTTTCAATGGCAAATTTAGTCCGTGATAACAACAAATATGTCGGGATGAAGCTAAGTGAAATCATGGATAAACAGGTGATGAATAATGAGTGAAATCAAAGGAATTATCCAGGGGGTAAACGGGCCTGTTGTCACAGGCTATAATATGACCAGTTTCTCCATGCGTGAAATGGTCATGGTTGGTGATAAAAAGTTAATTGGTGAAGTGATCGTATTAGATGGTGATATCGGAACCATCCAGGTATACGAGGAAACGGAAGGGCTCATGCCTGGGGAAGAAATCCATCCTACAGGGCTGCCCCTTAGTGTTAAACTCGGTCCTGGAATGTTGAAAAATATGTTTGATGGTATTCAGCGCCCCCTTGAAAAAATACAGGAGTTATCTCCTGTATTTATTCCAGATGGCATTGGCTTGATGTCCATTGATGAAGATAAGCTTTGGAATGTGACCCTCAACGTCAAGCTGGGAGATCAGGTGGAACCGGGTCAAATTTTTGCCACCATCCAGGAAACCCTGATGATTGAGCATCGCTTGATGATCCCTCCAAACCTTTCAGGTGAAGTGGTGGATATCGTAGTGGATGGCAGTTATAATATCGAAACACCTATTTGTACCATAAAGGATGCAGAAGGTGAAAAGCACCTCTTAAAGATGTATCAGGAATGGCCAATCCGTAAGCCCCGTCCATCGGCCTTCCGTCGGGAACCAGAAAAACCCCTGATTACCGGCCAACGTATCATTGATTTCTTCTTTCCCATTGCAAAGGGTGGTACGGCAGCCATTCCTGGAGGCTTTGGTACCGGAAAGACCATGACCCAACATCAATTGGCAAAATGGTCAGATGCAGATATTATCATTTACATTGGTTGCGGGGAACGCGGTAACGAAATGACCGAGGTTATTGAAGACTTCCCTGGACTCATAGACCCTAAGTCAGGACAATCCATTATGGAGCGGACCGTTATGATCGCCAATACATCGAACATGCCGGTTGCTGCCCGTGAAGCTAGTATTTACACTGGGATTACCATGGCAGAGTACTTTAGAGATATGGGGTACGATGTCGCCATGATGGCTGACTCAACATCCCGTTGGGCCGAGGCTCTTCGTGAAATCTCTGGCCGTCTGGAAGAAATGCCCGCAGAGGAAGGATATCCTGCCTATTTGAGCTCCCGTATCGCAGAATTCTATGAACGGGCAGGTTCCGTTGATACTATCGGAGGCCGATTGGGCTCCATCAGCATCGTTGGAGCTGTTTCTCCAGCTGGTGGGGATTTCTCAGAACCCGTTACAGAAAACACAAAGCGTTTTGTGAATACATTTTTAGCCTTGGATAAAAATTTAGCTTACGCCAGACACTATCCGGCCATCAACTGGATGGAAAGCTATTCGGGTTATGTCAAGCTTTTAACGGACTGGTATGAAGATCATGTAGCAGAAGATGCCATTCTTTTGCGGAATAAAATGCTGGATATTCTTTTCCAGGAAAACAAGCTTCAGGAAATGGTTATGCTTGTTGGCGAAGATGCCCTCCCTGATGATCAGCGTTGGATTCTTCAGATATCCCGATTACTTCGATTGGGATTCCTCCAGCAGAACGCCTTTGATGATACAGACACTTATGTTCCCCTGGAAAAACAATATCAAATGCTTAAAATCATCGACTATCTGTATGAAAAAGGATTAGTCGGTTTAAAAGAGGGAATTCCGACCTCTGTATTATATAATGAGGCCATATTTGATCGTATTGTTAAAATGAAATATAATATTCCCAACGAGGATTTATCCGGTATTGAGGATATTCGTCAGCACATCGATACATTTTATGATGAGCTATTCAAAAAATATGAAGCGTAAAGGAGGCTGTTAATATGAGAAGAGAATATTTAGTCATTGATAACATTAACGGCCCACTCATTGAAGTATCAGAAGTAACCGATGTTTTTTACGGTGAAGTTGTTAATATCCAGGATCGCTCCACCGGGGAGATGAAAAAGGGAAAGGTCATTAAAATCGATGGTCAGACGGCAACCATTCAGGTTTTCCAGTCGACCTCAGGCCTGGCTGCTGAAAATGCCATTACCCGTTTTACCGGTGAATCCTTTAACATTCCCCTTTCCATTGATTTATTAGGGCGTGTCTTTAATGGGATTGGGGAACCTATTGACCATGGGGCGGATATTTTTTCGGACGAAGAGGCGAATATCAATGGGGCTCCCATTAACCCCATGAGTCGGAAATACCCTCGAAATTTTATACAAACCGGGATTAGCTCCATCGATATTTTGATGACCTTGATCCGTGGTCAAAAGCTTCCGATTTTTTCAGGAAATGGCTTAAGCCACAATGAATTAGCGGCCCAAATCGTTCGTCAAGCTAAAATTTCAGATGATTACAAAGAGGAATTTGCGGTTATTTTTGCGGCTATTGGGGTAAAACATGATGATGAAAAATTCTTCCGGAAAACCTTTGAAGAAGCCAATGTCATGGACCGTGTTGTCATGTTCGTTAATTATGCGGACGACCCTGTGGCTGAGCGTATCACAGCGCCGCGATGTGCTTTAACAGTGGCAGAATATCTGGCATTCCAAAAAGATATGCAGATTTTGGTGGTTATGAGTGATATTACGGCATATTGTGAAGCGTTGCGCGAGATTTCGTCGGCCCGGGAAGAAGTGCCAAGCCGTAAAGGGTACCCTGGGTATATGTATTCTGACTTGGCCAGCCTATATGAACGTGCCGGCATGCTTAAAAGCAGCAGTGGGAGTATTACCTTCCTGCCAATTCTGACTATGCCTAATGATGATATCACCCATCCTATTCCTGACCTTACAGGCTTTATCACAGAAGGACAGATTGTTTTAAGCCGTGATTTATTCCAGCGTAGCATTTATCCACCCATTGATATTTTACCATCGCTGTCCCGTTTGATGAAGGATGGTATTGGTGAGGGGTATACCCGTGAAGATCATCAGGATTTAGCGAATCAGTTATTTGCCGCCTACTCCCGAGTACAAGAAGTTCGGGACTTATCTCAAATCATGGGTGAAGATGATTTAAGCGCTACAGACAAGACATATATGGAGTTTGGCCGTGCTTTTGAAGCAGAATTCTTGACCCAGGGATTTGACGAAAATCGGACGATTTATGAAAGCTTAGATTTGGGATGGAAACTATTAACCATTCTCCCAGAAACAGAACTCAATCGCCTTAGTCCAAAACTGATTGAAAAATATCTGCCTAAGAAAAAATATTCTTTAGAAGCTAAATAGGGAGGCGATTCCTATGGCTTTAAAAATAACACCCACAAAAGCCAACTTGATCAAGAGCAAGGCACGTCTTTCTTTTTCAACCAAAGGATATAATCTTTTAGATAAAAAAAGAACTGTCTTGATTCAGGAAATTATGAAGTTGGTACAGCAGTCTGAAGAAATTGAAGCTAAAATAGGGGAGACGTTTAAAGAGGCTTATATTGCACTCCAACAGGTGACCATAAGCATGGGACTGAATCATCTTGATGAGTTCGCTCTATCTATTCCTCCTGAAGTCCCCTTTGATACACGGACCCGTAGTGTCATGGGGGTCGATATTCCAGAGTTGGTTATTCCAGAGTCCGACAAAGAAGCGCTGAACCTGCCCTATGGATTTTATGAAAACAATCCAGCATTAGATGTTGCAATAGCCAAGTTTAACGAGGTCAAAGAGCTTTCTTACCGACTTGCAGAAATTGAAGGAACGGCCTTTAGACTCAGTGTGGAAATTAAAAAAACACAGAAAAGTGCCAATGCACTGGATAAAATTCAGATTCCAAAGCTTAAAACGACAATTAAATATATCGAAGAAAGCATCGAAGAAAAGGATCGAGAAGAAAACTTTAGAATCAAAAAGGTAAAGAAACACAATCAAAAGTAACGATACGCACTAAAAACGCTGGTGAAACAGCGTTTTTTTTATAGAATTATTTCCAAAATTATTTCCCGAAAGACCTTCTTGCCGAAGTGATACAATCCTGTTACCATTTAGACATATCAAGTTGACTGTTCGTATACACGAACGATTAAGAAAGGAAGACTCATGGAATTTATCGCAAAGAACAAGAAGAAGATCATCGCATTTATAGTCATCGCGATTCTGGCTGTACTCACCGGAATGACCTGCTTTGCTAACATGAACAAACGTGTGGATATCAGCTATGACACGAATTCTGGAGCCAATGGAAGCGTTCAAACTAAGGCTGTTACAGGGAAAACTCAACTAACGGTGCGTGACCTTCTGACGAAAGAAGGATATACTGTTGATGAAAATCATTATAGCTATAGTGTTGATTTAGATGCAAAGGTACGAAATGTATCTGAGGTCAGCATCAAGCAGAAGGTTAGTGGAAATATCGAAGTAGATGGGCAAAAAATTGCTTTTACCTCATCTTCGGGAACAGTAGGAGATGTCTTAAATGAGAATAACATTTCCCTAGGGACAGAGGATTTGGTAACCCCCTCTACGACTGCTGCATTAACCACGGATGTTTCAAACATCAAAGTTACGCGCGTGATGACCAAGGATGAAACCCGGACAGAAAGCATTGCCTTTGCAACCCAGGAAGTCCAAAATGCTGACTTAGCCAAGGGAAGTAGTGAAGTAACGACGTTGGGAGAAAATGGCGTCAGCACCATCACGGATCGGGTAACCTACAAAGATGGCAATGAAACGGATCGGGTGAACGTCTCAAATGTGGTCACAAAGGAACCCGTAAACCAAATCGTACAAATTGGAACCAAGGTAACAACAACCAGTGAAGATCTTGTAACGGAAACAAGTATTCCATTTAGTACAGAAATAAAAGAAAATACCGATCTAGATGAAGGTGTTAAAAATGTCCTCACTAAGGGTGTTAATGGTTCCCGTAAATTGGTCATCCGTGTTACCTATGAGGATGGTGTTGAAGTTTCTCGGGAAACGATTTCTGATGAAACAACCAATCCCGTTAACGAAGTGATCGAAGTAGGAACTAAAAAAGCAGTTGTTGAGGAAAGTAAACCAAGTGAGCCAGAACCAACCCCAACTCCTGATACGGAAACGCCAACAGAAACGCCAGAGGATAACACTGGCAATAGCGGAAATAGCACTGGGAATGCCACTGAATCCATTAATCCGTCTGATTTTGATTTAATTTGTGCCATTGTTGCCCACGAAGGCGGCACTTCCTATGAGGGTGCTATGGGTGTTATCAGCTGCGTGATGAATCGCGTCGACTCTGGTGCCTGGGGCGGTCGTGATGCTGTAAGCGTATTAACGGCACCAGGACAATTTGCTTCCTATCTCGATGGATATTATAGGCAATATTTAGGTGCGGATATTCCCGAGGTAAGACAGGCCGTCAAAGACTGTATGGAAAACGGTGTCCGCAGTCACTCTTACACCAGCTTTAGAAGCTATCAAACCAGCGGCTCTGTTAACATTTGTGGAAACTGGTATTTCTAATAACGTAATGGAGGGAAGAAGATGTTACATATGATTTCATCACTAATTGCCGCCATGGTAATTTTTCGCTGGAGGCCACACAGCAGTTTAGAAAAACAATAACGAAGCAAGGGCCGTTGTCTATGGACAACGACCCTTAATGGGTTTTTTTGAAAGGGTTGCCTATGAAAAGAAAATCACAATTTATAATCATGATGATACTCTGTTTCTTAGCAGTATGCCATCCTGTGTGTGCAGAAGGGGAGATCACCACACAGTTAGACATGAGCCAGAGTACCATTGACGGTATTGTTGCTGAGTTAAAAAAAGCAGATACTTCCATCGCCACTCTTCAGGGACAGCAAGAAGCTCTCAATTCACAGGTTATCACCCTGACCGACGAAGTTAATGCCACACAATCGGAAATTGATACGATGAACACCATTATGGATCAATCCAGGGCAGAGCTAGAAGAACGGATGCGTGTCATGTATATGTTTGGTGGTGACAGTTATTTGGAAGTGCTTTTCACCTCTGAAGATTTAACGGACTTCTTTACCCGGGCCGATATGGTTGCCTCTATTTTAAAGGCGGATCGCCAGGTAATGGACAACTTAAAGACTCTACGTGCTCAAATAGAGGAAAAAACGCAGCTTCTCAATACCAAACATGCCATGTTGATTATGGCATCTCAATCACAGCAAAGCAATCAAGCAACACTCGACAATCTGTCACAGCAAAAAGAGCAGCTTTTAGCCTCAAATACAGAAGCACAGGCAACTTATGAGAATAGTAAAAATGTGACTTCAGCCGCAGGTGGTAGCTCATCAGTTACAGCTGGAAATGGTACTCAGAGTGCAAGTGCATCGGATTTTGATACAATCTGTGCCATTGTTGCCCATGAAGGCGGTACCTCCTATGAGGGATCCTTGGCGGTTATCAGCTGTGTAATGAACCGGGTGGATTCCGGGGCCTGGGGTGGTTCAACGGCTTTAGGTGTTTTAACGGCACCAGGACAGTTTGCTTCTTACCTGGATGGTTATTACACACAATATCTCGGAGCAGAAATCCCTGAAGTAAGACAGGCCGTACGGGATTGTATGGAAGGTGGCGTCAGAAGCCATCCATATATGAGTTTCAGAAGCTATCAAACCAGTGGCTCTGTTAATATCGGTGGAAATTGGTATTTTTAGGAAAGAATGAATGATTGATAATAGCATAATAAAAAAAGGTGTATGATGAAAAAATTTAGTCTCTTAGTCATGCTGATTCTTTCTTTTTCTATTCTGGCGCCAGGAGTCCTTGCAGCTTCACAGGCAGAGTTAGAACAACAAAAGAAAGAGGCCCAGGATAAGGCCGCAGCAGCTCAATATCAAATTGATATGACCCAAACCACAATAGAGGGAATCAACTCTGAATTAGAAAAATCAAATTCTGCCATTTCAAATTTACAGGCCCAAATGGACACACTCAACGGCCAAATTAACACCCTTAACCAAAGCATGCAGTCGACGCAGGGGGAATTAGATACTTTGAATGTAACCCTAGGACAACAGCAGCTTGGACTAGAGGAGCGCCTGCGGGTCATGTATATGTATGGTAATGAATCTTACCTGGAAATTCTTTTTTCCTCAACGGGGATGACGGATTTCCTGACAAAAATTGATATGATTGCCTCAATCATGACGGCAGACCAAAAATCGGTGAATCAAGTCAAGAACACATTATCTACCATAGACACAAAAAATAAAGAGTTGGTATCCCAGCGTGCCGCTGTGGAATTAGCCAAAAGTGAACAGCAGGCGCTTTTAGTCGGACAGGAAAATATCAAGGCTCAACAACAAACATTGTTGGCTCAAAATGGAGGGGTTTTGGAAGCCGCCAGGGAAGAGCTGGCCACAAGAAATGCTGAAATTGCAGCGGCAGAAGCGGAGCTCTCCGCTATTGTGCGAGATACCGCCGGTTCGGTCGATACATCACCCGGCCCATCAGAGGGGGGAAGTGATGGTGGCCCGTCCGGAGGGGGTAGCACCTCTGGAGATACTGGCGGAACCGGAGGCAGTGGTTCCGGCGGTGGCGCCGCGACGACGGGGTATCGATGGCCATCGGATTATTATACCATCACAGATTACTTTGGCCCCCGGGAATCCCCTGGAGAAGGGGCGAGTACCAATCATATGGGAATCGATATTGGTGCCGCTTTTGGTTCGCCTATTTATGCGGCGGCAAGTGGTCGTGTTACTTTAGCACGATATGCTGGAGGATATGGTAATTGTGTCATCATTGCCCATGATGATGGTTATTCCACGCTGTATGCCCATCAAAATGAACTTGCAGTATCTGCAGGGGAATATGTCACCCAGGGACAAGTCATTGGTTATGTGGGAAATACAGGGGCTTCTTTTGGTGCCCATCTTCATTTAAGTTTTATGAATTCAAATGGGGATTTTGTGAATCCATTGAACTTCTTATAAAAAATGAAAAACCTCAATCATCCCAGAATATTTTAGAAAAGGATGATTGAGGTTTTGTCTTTAATCGTTTTTTAATTTCTTGCGAACCTTGAAATAAATCACGGCGGCAACAATGAGAAGAATGATGAGCAAGGGGAGGAACCAAGCTAAAAAGAGGGAAATCTGGTAGCTCATACGGTACATCTGGATGCCATACTTAACCCCAAAATAGAAGCCAAATCCAAAGAGTGCAACGGCAAAGATCAACCCCGCGATGATTTTTGCCTTCCACGCACCTTTATTCTTTTCTGGGTCAGTGTATTTCTGTGGTGTCTTTTGAGCATTCTCTGCCTCAGTCTCACGAATCATTTCATCAAACTTTTGTTCTTCCATGTAAATCTCCTTTCCAAAGTTTTCCTTTATTATAACGTAATTTCAGTGGTTTGGAAACATTGCCTTTAAAAGAAATTCATAATGAATCCCATAATCAAGCCTAAAAGCCCTCCGAGCCACACAATGGCATTGAGCTCTTTTTTCATAATCCCCAAAAGGATATGTTCTAGTTCTAAAACATCAAAGCCATTAATACGATCTTCCACTAATTTAGAGAGATCCACAGCTTGCAGAATCTTCGCTAAAGAATTTTGAACGATGGTATGATAAAGGCCAAGTATCCTTTCCTTAACGATTGGAACTTTATGCCCATAGTCCTCATAGAGATCCACTAAGCGAACGTGGAGCAGTCCGTCACTCTCACGGACGACCGCTTCCGAAATTAAATCCTTCCCTTGGTCAAAAACCATATCATCGACCATGACCCGGATTTTTTCTTTCATTCCAACCACTGCGTCTTCACTGATGAGAAATGAAAAGGTGCTGTACAGGGGATTTTTTTGGACTTCTGCAATAGCGGCCTCGGCAACAGAGGCCCCTAGATCCAAAGAGCAGGCTTTTTTATAGATAAGTTCAATCAAACCCGTTTGTGCTTTTTCAATATAAGCATCTGTTCGATCAGTATCAAAGGCCTTACATAATACGTCCTGGACAGTGAGCGTACTCTCCTTATAATCATCAACGAGATGATCTAAAAATCCGGAAATTTTATTATCCATTTCCACAGACAGCAGATTTTCAGACAGGACACTTTCATTAATTAAAATCTCACCCACAACATCCCCACAGGATTTTGCAATACGGGCCTTTTCCTTAGGGATGATTCCTGGTGTAAAAGGCAAGGTGTGATTAAAAATTTTAATCGGATGTAAGGGCCTAAAAAGCATGCGGATGGCAATACCATTGGTAATGAGCCCAATGATACCACCAATCAACGGTCCAATAATATACGAAAAATCAACGTTCAATAAATCGACTCCTCTCAAAACAATCTTTATTTCATATTTTATGCCTTTTTCTTTCAAAAAACAATTGATTAATTGCATCATTTTGTCTATAATGATTTAAAATGATGATTGGGACGTTCATTAGCATCTTTTTTACAGAGACCGGATACATATGCTGGAAGTATTGGGAAAAGGACTAATGATGACCAGCCCAGGAGTTGGCCAGGGGAAATACTGGCCCGGAGGATCTCCGTTATCCCGGGAATGAAGTGGGCAGAAATGCCAAAAAGGGTGGAACCACGTTAATTGCGTCCCTTTGTGATTGTGAAGTCACAAAGGGATTTTTTGTATTATAATGAAGAAGGAGAACTTAACACAATGAATATTACTTTAAAAGATGGAAGTATTCGTGAATATGCCTCTGGCACAACAGTATATGATATTGCCAAGGACATCAGCCCAGGATTAGCCAGGAACCTTATGGCTGGTGAGGTCGACGGAAAGGTCATTGATGTACGTCGGCCCATCACAGAAGATTGTCAACTGAATTTATTAACCTTTGAAGATGCTGGTGGAAAGCATGCATTTTGGCATTCCGCATCCCATTTAATGGCCCAGGCCATCAAACGGATTTGGCCCGATGCCCAACTAACCATCGGACCTGCCATTGATAATGGCTTTTACTACGATATTGATATGGAGCATGTCCTGACTCCCGAGGATTTCAAAACCATTGAGTCTGAAATGAAGAAAATTGTTAAGGAAGCTCCGGATATCAACTATTATGAAATGTCCCGAAAGGAAGCCTTGGAATGGGCAGAAAAGGAAGGGGAAACCTACAAAACGGAATTGATTAACAATTTGCCTGAGGATGCCGTTATTTCATTTTATGGACAAGGAGAATGGGCAGATCTCTGTGCCGGTCCCCATCTTTTAAATGCTTCTCAGATTAAGGCATTTAAAATCCTCAGTTTAGCAGGAGCTTATTGGCATGGCGATTCCAACAATAAGATGCTCCAACGGATTTATGGGGTTGCTTTTCCTAAAAAATCAATGCTTGATGAGCATTTAGAACGTCTTGAAGAAGCAAAAAAACGCGATCATCGAAAGCTTGGTAAGGAATTGGGGCTTTTCTCCCTTCATGAAGAAGGCCCGGGTTTCCCATTTTTCCATCCCAAGGGAATGGTCGTACGAAACGAGCTGGAAAATTACTGGCGCCAGGAACACCGCCGCCGGGGTTATGTGGAAATAAAAACACCGATTATGCTCAATGCTGATTTATGGAAGCGCTCTGGCCACTGGGACCACTATAAAGAGAATATGTACTTTACTGAAATTGATGGCCAGGAGTTTGCGGTTAAGCCCATGAACTGTCCTGGAGGGATGCTGGTTTATAATAGTACACAGCATAGCTATCGGGAATTACCGATTCGGGCCGGGGAATTAGGCCAGGTCCACCGCCATGAACTCAGCGGTGCCCTCCATGGGCTTATGCGTGTCCGAACCTTTACCCAAGACGATGCCCATATCTTTATGATGCAGTCCCAGATCAAAGAAGAAGTAACATCTGTTATTGAATTAGCCGATGATGTTTATAACATCTTTGGCTTTAAATACAAGGTTGAGTTGTCCACCCGTCCGGAAGATTCCATGGGGAATGATGAAGATTGGGAAACAGCGACGGAAGCCCTCCGGGAGGCATTGGACGCCAAAGGGATTAACTATGTGATTAATCCAGGTGACGGCGCTTTCTACGGTCCTAAAATTGATTTCCATCTGGAAGACAGTATTGGGCGGACCTGGCAGTGTGGGACGATTCAATTGGATTTCCAAATGCCCGAACGCTTTGATTTAACCTATGTCGGAAGTGATGGGGAAAAGCATCGCCCGGTTATTATCCACCGAACCATCTTTGGTAGCATCGAACGTTTCTTCGGTATCCTGATTGAGCATTTTGCTGGGAAATTCCCATTATGGCTGGCACCTGTTCAAGTCGAGCTGATCCCTGTATCCGATAAGCACGATGCCTTTGCACGAAAAATCGCTGCAGAGCTCCAGGAAAATGATATCCGCGTCGATATCGATTTCCGGGACGAAAAAATTGGTTATCGTATCCGGGAAGCCCAGATGCAAAAGGTACCCTATATGCTGGTGATTGGCGACAAGGAAATGGACAGTGATATTTTAACCATCCGAAACCGGGATACGGGAGAGCAGGAACAGTTAACATTAGAAGATTTCAAGGCAAAGCTTAAAGAAGGAATTGGGTCCAAGGGATTAACCTTAAAATAATCCTTGACAAGTAGGGCATGAACGGGTATACTAATCAAGTAACGAAGTAGAAGTGTCCACTTCTCACCCCATGCCACAGGCATTGAGGTTATATCATTTAATGATTGAATGAGCAGGTGGACTACGTCCATCTGCTTTTATATTTTACCCAATGGGAGGTGTATTACAATAGCTAAAGACATTCAACACGAAATCAACGAACGCATCCGTGACCGGGAAATCCGGGTCATCGATTCCGATGGGAATATGCTCGGGGTCATGTCGTCAAAAGAAGCCCAGCGTATCGCTGATGAAAAGAATCTTGATCTCGTCAAAGTGTCACCCAATGCCAAGCCACCAGTCTGTAAGATTTTGGACTATGGTAAATTCCGCTACGAAGAGATGCGACGTCTCAAAGAAGCAAAGAAAAATCAGAAAGCAGTGGTCATTAAAGAAATCCGTATGTCTGTCCGTGTTGAGGAGCATGACATTCAGGTTAAGGCAAAGAATGCCATTAAATTCCTGGAACAGGGGAATCGGGTCAAATTAACCATTCGATTCAGAGGGCGTGAAATGGCCTATACTGAACAGGGAAAAGGCGTGCTGCTGGAATTTGCGAAACGGTTAGATGAGTATGGTACCGTTGAAAAGAATCCAAAGCTGGAAGGCCGGAATATGTCGATCTTTTTATCTCCGAAGAAGAAAGATAAGTAAGCGTTATATCGTATATTCTTGAATATACTTTATTATAAAAAAACTAAAACTCAAAATAAAAGTGCAGAGAGGAGGAAGAATCATGCCAAAGATGAAATCACACCGTGGTTCTGCAAAACGTTTTAAAGTAAAGAAGTCGGGTGTTGTCAAACGTAAACAGGCATTTAAGAGCCACATCCTGAATAAAAAGAGCCCTAAGAGAAAAAGAAATTTAAGAAAAGCAAGCTACTTAGTACCGAGCAATGCTAAAGTTGTTAAGAAAATGTTATTGAAATAATAGCGAGCAAGGAGGAACATTTTAATGGCAAGAATTAAAAAAGGCGTTAATGCCAAAAAGAAACATAAAAAGATACTGAAACTTGCAAAAGGCTATTATGGTGCCAAAAGCAAGCTTTACCGTCCCGCGAACGAAGCCGTCATGCGTGCGCTGCGTTCATCCTACAGAGGACGTAAGGAAAAGAAACGGAATTACAGACGTTTATGGATTACCCGTATCAATGCGGCTGCCAGAATGCAGGGCATGAGCTACAGCAAATTCATGTTTGGCTTAAAGCAGGCAAATGTTGATATCGACCGTAAAATCCTGGCTGATTTGGCAATGAACGATATGGATGCTTTTGTTCAATTAGCAGAAGTCTCCAAGGCCCATCAGGCTTAGTTCTGTTTTAGCAGATGAATAATAACCAAACCATCCTTTCCCAACGGGTAGGATGGTTTTTTCGGTCCTGAACACGAATCCCTTGCAATTTATTGGATTAGTGTTACAATGAGTCTCAACAAATCAATATCCTGCGGGGAGTACTATGGTAAGAGTAATTAAAGGTGAAAATTCCTTTATGACGTATTTGCGCCGCCGATCACCGGCGGAAATTTTAATGTTTGGATTCGCAGCCGTTATCCTAATCGGCGCTTTGCTTTTGAGCCTACCCATGGCCAGCACTACCGGGCGAAGTCCAGGCTTTTTAAATTGTCTATTCACGGCCACCTCAGCAGTGTGCGTGACTGGCCTTGTCGTCGTCGATACCGGAACCTATTGGTCCCTCTTCGGACAACTTGTCATTATCATCATGATTCAAATTGGTGGATTAGGCTTTATGTCTTTAATGACTATTTTATTTGTTTTAGCTGGAAAGAAAATCACAATAAAGAATCGTTTGCTCCTTCAATCTTCAGTCAATTCTGATCGGGTCCAGGGCGTGGTTAAGTTTACAAAATATATTGTTTGCTCCTCCTTAGTCATTGAACTTGCTGGAGCGATACTCTTTGCTCTTGTCTTTATCCCAGAATACGGGTGGGGAAAAGGTATCTATTTTGGGATATTCCATTCAATCTCCTCTTTTTGTAATGCAGGTTTTGATTTATTTGGAAATTTCAAGAGCTATACAGCCTATGTTAATAACCCTATTATTAATTTTACGACCTGTGCCCTTATTGTCATCGGTGGTTTGGGGTTTGCCGTTACAAGTGAGATCATTAATTTCCACAACACCCGGCGTTTAAGCTTGCACACCAAAATCGTTCTGAGTATTACTGGGATCCTCCTGATTGGCGGGGCAGTCGCTATTTATTGCCTGGAGTACTCTAATCCGGAAACTTTAGCGGGACTGCCGTGGTACGGTAAAATTATGGCGGCATTTTATCAGTCTGTTACCCCAAGAACGGCTGGCTCTAATACCATCTCCCAGGTGGGAATGACGTCTGGCGCTAAGACAGTAACCATGCTCCTCATGTTTATTGGAGGGTCCCCCGGTTCAACCGCCGGTGGGGTAAAAACGACCTCCGTCGCCATTATGTTTATTATGTTGATTCGGATGCTTACAGGGAAGAAGGATGTGGTCTGCTTTAAACGGACCATCCCATCAAGTGCACTAACACGTGCAGCCTGTGTATTCTTTATCGGTGTGCTCATTGTCACTTTTGTTTTCATGGTGTTATGTATAGCAGAACCCTACACGAATACCCAGGACTTGCTTTTTGAAGTTTTTTCTGCCTATTCAACCGTTGGCCTGACCTGTGATGTTACCACCTCCTTGTCTGCCGTTAGTCGCATAGGAATTATCATTACCATGTTCATCGGACGGGTTGGCCCTTTGACAATTGCCTATGTCATTACCCGAAAAGAACGAAAAGAATTGGAAAACAAAGGACAATTTAAACTGCCTGAAGGCAATATTATGATTGGATAGGAGTAAAATGAGAGATAAACAATTTGCAATCTTAGGCCTGGGCCGTTTTGGTGAAGCCTTGGCCATTACCCTGAGTGAGCTGGGATCAAATGTCGTCGTTGTTGACCGTGATGAAGAGAAAGTTCAAAATATCGCGAATTATGTAACCTATGCGGTTCAGGCTGATGTCTCAGATATTAACGCCTTAAAATCCATTGGCCTAAAAAATGTTGATGTCGTCATTGTATCCATCACTTCTGATATCAATAGCAGCATCATGGGCGTTGTCAATGCTCAGGAGCTGGGGATTCCGGAGATTTATGGGAAGGCAAATAATGCCCAGCATGAAAAGGTATTATTAAAGCTTGGGGTTAAAAAAGTCTTTTCCCCGGAACGGGATATGGGTGAACGTGTGGCGCATAACCTCTTCTCTGGGGATTTTATCGATGTTTTAGAGCTGGATACGGATAATTCCATTGTCGAAATCGACAGCCTCCACAATTGGGAAAATAAGGCTTTGGAATCTCTGGATATGCGGACTCGCTATGGCCTGAATGTCATAGCCATTCGCTCCCAGGATCATCTGAATGTTTCCCCAGTGGCAACTGATATCATCGTGCCTGGGGACAAGCTGGTCGTCATTGGAGATAACGCAAGCATCAACGAGGTCACCCGTTTGGCCCAAAGTGGACGCTGATGCCAGGCAGCATTACATCCTGTAATAACTCCAGGGTTAAATCCATTTGTGCCCTTCAAAGAAAAAAAATTCGGGATACCGAGAATGCCTTTATCTTTGAGGGAATCAAGCTTTTTCGTGAGGCCCTGGCCTGGGAGGTTCCCATTACAGATGTTTTTATAACGCCATCATGCCTCCAGAACCTGGAGGCGGATGGATTAAACCTCAACCTTCAGTCAAAGGGAGTGGAAACCTGGGTGGTCGACGATGCCGTTATGCAAAAGATATCCCTTCAAAAGAACCCAGAAGGTGTTTTGTGTCGCTGTCAAAAAATGAAAAACAGGGAACAGGATTTGCCTTCTTATGTTATATTAGAAGATATTCAGGACCCTGGAAATGTGGGGACTTTAATACGCACGGCAGATGCTGCGGGTGTCGGCGGGATCATCACAACAGAATCCACGGCGGATATTTATAACGATAAGGTGATCCGCAGCTCAATGGGATCTATTTTTCATCTTTCAGTCATTCAAAATGTCTCTTTAGACAACATTCTCTTGACATTAAAACAGTCTGGATATACAATTATTGGGACTGCTTTAGAAGGAAATGAAAATTTTGATATAAAGGATGATCAGACATTTAAACCTGTTATCATTCTGGGAAATGAATCTAAGGGAATGAAGGATGACACGAAAGCACAATGTGATTACTTGCTTCGGTTACCAATATATGGACATGCTGAGTCCCTCAATGTGAGCGTCGCAGGCGGCATTGTATTATACGATATTGCAAGAAAAGTAAATAAAAGGTGATGAAGGAAAGAGTAGGTGCGCATGTTCATGCCAGAGAAGAGGTCCTTGGCTGGAAGACCTCCCATGAAAATCGAGCTGAAGTTCGTTCCGGAGCCGTAGGGGTGAAACAGGTATTATCCTGGAAGTAGCCCTTACCGCCAACATAGCGTTAAATGGAAGTGACCATCAGTGGTGATGGTAACAAAGGTGGTACCGCGGAAATATTCGTCCTTTATAAGGGCGTTTTTTTATTTTATATGAAAGGACAAACACATGCAGGATCAACTGAATCAAATTAAAAAAGATTTTCAGGATTATTTAGTAGACGTTGTGGATTTGAAGGCATTAGATGACGCACGGGTTAAATTTTTAGGGAAGAAGGGACAGCTCACGGCTGCCATGAAGGGAATGGGGAAGCTTTCTAAGGAAATGCGCCCTGTTATTGGAAAGATGGCCAATGAGGTCCGGGAGGAAATCGAACAAGGTTTAGCGTCTAAGAAGGCCTTGCTCGAATCCGCATTGATTGAGGCCACAATACAGCAAGAGCGTATTGATGTTACCTTACCTGGGAAACAGCCGGAAATCGGGGGGTATCATCCTTTAAACAGCATTGTCAAAGAATTAGAAGATATTTTTCTGGGGATGGGTTTTTCCATTGCAGAGGGGCCCGAAATTGAATGGGTGAAATATAACTTTGATTATTTAAACATGCCCCAGGATCATTCCAGCCGGGATATCCAGGAATCCTTTTATGTTGAGGATGATATTGTATTAAGAACCCAGACCTCACCAGTCCAGGTCCGGGTTATGAGTGACAACGCCCCGCCTTTACGGATTATTTCCCCTGGTCGTGTGTATCGCCGGGATGAAATTGATGCAACGCATTCGCCAATCTTCCATCAAATGGAAGGACTGGTCATCGATAAGGGAATCACCATGGCGGATTTAAAGGGAACCCTGGATCTTTTTGCCAAACGTCTCTTCGGAAACAGCGTCAAAACGAAACTTCGGCCCCATCAATTCTATTTTACTGAGCCCAGCGCAGAAATGGACGTCACCTGCTTTAAATGCGGGGGAACGGGCTGTCGCGTCTGTAGTGATACCGGATGGGTCGAGCTCCTTGGCTGCGGGATGGTTCATCCCAATGTGCTCCGCCACTGCGGCATTGATCCCGATGTCTATAGTGGGTTTGCCTTTGGAATGGGCCTGGATCGAATCGCCTTGACCAAGTATGGCATTAACGATTTGCGGCTGCTCTTCGAAAATGACGTGCGTTTCTTGTCTCAATTTAAATAGGAGGAATCACTGATGTTAGTATCACTAAAATGGCTTAAAGAATTTGTAAATATCGATATTGATCCCGTGAAATTTGGTGACCTTCTGACGATGTCCGGAACAAAGGTTGAAACCATCACATCCATTTCCGATGTTGTCTCTGGCATTTACACCGGGAAGATCACGAAAATTGAGAAGCACCCCAATGCCGATAAGCTCCAGGTCTGTACCCTGGAGATGGGGGATACCATTGGCGAAAAAACAATCATTACCAGCGCGACGAATGTGTTTGAAGGCGCGGTGGTACCCGTTGCCCTGGAAGGCGCGACCATTGCCGATGGTACTAAAATGGGAGCCACCGAATTTCGGGGGATTTCATCCTATGGTATGATGTGCTCTGTGGAAGAGATGGGCATGGATACCGGGCTTTTTGCCAAAGAAATCACAGAGGGTATCTATATTATGCCCCAAGGAGTCCAGCCCGGTTGTGACATCCGGGAATTAATGTGGGTGGATGACCAGATTTTTGATTTGGAAATAACAGCCAACCGCAGTGACTGCCAATCCATTTACGGCATTGCCCGGGAAGCGGCCGCCACGTTAAATGAGGATTTGGCAAGTATTACGCTGTACGATCCCAAAAAAGAAAGCACTTCAAAAATCCAGGACTGGTTAACCGTCAAGGTTGAAAGTAGCCTTTGCTCGCGTTACACCGCCAAAATGTTCAAGGTAAAGGAAATCAAACCATCACCCTTATGGATGCAGCTAAAGCTTTTAAACAGCGGCGTCCGTCCCATTAATAACATCGTCGATGTGACAAACTATGTCATGCTCGAGCTGGGGCAGCCCCTCCATGCCTTTGATTATAAGAGTCTAAACACGACGGAGATTGTGGTTAAAACAACCATGGATCCCAGTGTGGTCACTTTGGATGACAAAGAACGGGCCATCAATCCCTCCATGCTGATGATCACCAATGGCAAAAAGCCTGTGGCTGTTGCCGGCATCATGGGGGGAGCAAATTCCGAGATAACCGAAAAAACGGAGTATGTGATATTAGAATCCGCTTGCTTTGATAAAACTAGTGTGCGCTTAACCTCCAAAAAATTGGGACTTCGAACCGAGGCTTCCGGACGTTATGAAAAAGGGCTCTACCCGAATTTAACAGAGATTGCGGCATTACGGGCCACCTATTTACTGAATCAAATTGGCGCCTGTGAAATCATTCCGGGAATGATTGATGTCTATCCACAGCCAACGATTCAGAAAAAAATTGAAGTGGACTGTGATTGGATTAATCGCTTCATCGGAATTGAGATAAGCCGGGAAGAAATCGTGGATATTCTCGAGCGATTATTCATCCCTGTGGAGTGCATTGATGGCTCAAAGATCAAAGCAACTGTCCCGGACTACCGTCAAGATTTGGAAATTAAGGAAGATATTGCAGAGGAAGTTGCACGGATTTACGGTTATGATAAGCTTCCCAGTACCATCATGGGTGGCGCTACCCTGGCGGGGGGGAAGACTCCTTCTCAAAAGTATAAGGACGAGGTGGAAGCCTTCTTAATTGGAAATGGCTTTTACCAAACCCTTACGACCTCCTTTGCCAGTGCGAAACGCTACTCAGAAATCGGACTTAATAATCAAAAGGATATTATCGCACTAAAGAACCCCTTTGGTGAAGATAGCAGTGTCATGCGTAATAATCTTCTGGGCCATCAGCTGGAGCTTCTCGCATTGAATTACAACCGGAATAATGCCAAGGGACGCTTCTTTGAAATCGCCCAGACCTACCATGCGTCGGAGAATAGTGGAACCTTGCCCACAGAAATTGCCCATCTGGTATTGTCTGCTTACGGGGAAAACATGGATTATTTTTCACTAAAGGGGATTGTGGAAGCCTTGTTGGAAAAATCCGGAATTACCAATTATTTCGTTAAGGCCGGTGGAGACGAGGTCTTCCATCCCGGAAGAAAGGCAATTATTACACTGGGCTCCCAGGAACTGGGGCAAATTGGTGAAGTCCATCCTGCCATTGTTAAAAAGCTAGGCCTGCCCCCACGCACTTATATTTGTGAGATGAATTTCGACTTGATGACCACATCCAGAGAAACCGTCATTAAATTTGCTGAGCTTCCGAAATTCCCGGGATCCACCCGTGATCTGGCCATCGTTTTAGATGAAAAAACGCCGGCAATCGAGATTGAAGCCTGCATTCGCTCAAAGGGGGAAGCACTCATTGAAGATGTCCATCTTTTCGATGTTTACCAAGGTAAGCAAATCCCTGCGGGCAAAAAAAGTTTGGCCTACTCCATTCACTTCCTGGATTATAGCCGAACCTTGACGGATGATGATATCAATCCCATTATGAATGAAATTCTTCACTCACTTAAAGAAAACTTTGGTGCAGCATTAAGAGATTAATGTTAGAATAGTACTATAATTTTGGAGTGAGAGGATGGCGTTATGAATTCTTTAGAAATTAATAGGAGTATCATCGCCCTATCCCAAATAAAGGGGCTGGGAAGGAAAAAGATCGGAAGAATTTTAGAAGAGATCAATGATTTTAACCATGCTAGTTTCATGGAATTAATTGAAATTGGCATTCGTTTAAATTTACTCTCTAAGATGAGTCCAATCGGTGAATTTTTAAACGCAAGGATCGCGGCGAATAATATCCTTGCCATTTGTGAACATAATGATATCCAGGTTGCCAGTATTTATGCCAAGGATTTTCCAGATGTATTGAAGTTTAAAGATGGCCCCCATCTGATTTATTACAAAGGTGATATCACCGCTTTATCTTTACCGAAACGAGCGGCAGTTATTGGAACGCGGGCGCCCAGTGAAAAGGGGAGTGCCTTTGCCCATTGGGCGGGAAAGCAACTGGCAGAAAAGGATTATGTCGTCATCAGTGGTTTGGCTTCAGGCTGCGACCGCGCCGCCCATCTCGGCTGTTTAGATGCTGGGGGCACAACCGTAGCCTTCCTACCCTCCAGTATTCTTAATATCACACCCAAGGAAAATATTGGTTTAGCAAAGCGTATTGTTGAAAATGGGGGATGCTTAGTCAGCGAATATTCCTCCTATGATATCGCCAATGCAGGAATGTTCATCGAACGGGACCGCCTCCAGGCGGCAGCTTCTAATTTTGTGATTACGTCAGAATTTGAAGAGAATAGTGGAACGCTGCATACCCTTGAATTTGCGAACCAATATGAAAAGACGATTATATCAACACACTGCATCAAAGAGAGTGGCATAACTGGCTTTAGTGCTTTACAGAAAGAACATATCCCATACCGTCTATTATCTGAAGCAGAAATCATGAACTACTTAGATGAAGTCTGAAAACTTTGCCATTATTTGGTTGAAAAAGTGGATGGACTTCTCTATAATAGTAGATAGAGTAGAATTGGAGGTATAGAGCGTGAGCAACCCAAATAAATCGATTGAACTCAGACTATTGAACAATACATTTTCCGTTGTTGCAGGTGAAAATGAAGCCTATATTCGGGAGATTTCATCCTTTGTTAACAATCAACTCAATGACATCCTTGATAAAAATCCCCATACTAATCCAATTCGAATCTCCCTGCTAGGGTGTATGAATATTGCTGAGATGCTGTTTGAAACAAAACGGGAAGCCGTGGAAATTGAAAAGAAACAGCGTGAAGAAAGCAAACACATGGATGTAATGGCAGAAAAGCTTCAGGGCACCCAAAATGAAGTGAATACTTTAAAGGATACGATATCGGATTTAGAAAAAGATAAAAAAGCCTTAAACCATGTTATCGCTGAAAAAGAAGAACTTTTAAACCAATATCGGGAACATTTAAAACAAGCAAAACAGGAAAGTGAATCAAACCGCAAATCAATTCTGGAGTTACAGAACCAACTTTTTGAAAGCCAGATCGAATTGAGTAAAGCCAAAGAAAACTAAACCAAAGCGGAGAGGCGATGCCAATCCGCTTTTTACCATCACAAATATTTATGCGTATAACGTAAGTTATACGCATAAATTAGAATTTAGAGAGGACAAGAGGACAAATGAAGGAAAATACACCCCGCCAATCCAACCCCCTCATTCTGGAGCTTTCAGATTATCTCATCTCCGTTAAGGGCTATTCCAACAATACCATTAAATCCTACCAGAATGATCTGATCCAATTTTTCCGTTTTTTAGTGATGCGTCGTGGACAAATCTATTCAACGGATGATGCCCCTGCTGATTTTGGTGAAATCGAAATTACCACCATCGATATCCCTTATTTGAAAAAAGTTTCCCTACCGGATATCTATGCCTTTTTAGGCTTTTCAACCAACACACTGGATAATGTGGACAGCACGCGAAAACGAAAAACGGCTGCCATTCGAAGTCTATATCATTATTTAACCTTTGTGTGCCATATCGATATGGCGGACCCTACCCAGAATCTTGAGATTCCAAAGGTGAAGCATCGTGACCCCATTTATATGACCTTAGATGAGGCCTTAAGCCTCCTCGGGGCCGTGGATGGACGGTATGCTGAGCGTGATTTGGCAATCATTACCCTCTTTCTAAACTGTGGAATGCGCCTTTCGGAACTGACCCATATTAAGCTTTCAGATATCCAGGATGAGACCCTCCATATTATCGGAAAAGGCAACAAAGAGCGAAATATCTTTTTAAATGATGCCTGTATTGAAGCTATTGGAAATTATCTCAAGCTCCGCCCGGAGGAGGTTGAATCCGATTATTTGTTTTTAAGTAACCGGAAGCAGCCTATTTCTAACCGTGCAGTTCAGGTTATGGTGGATAAGTATATCCAAAAGGCAGGCCTGGATGTGAGTAAATTTTCAGTACATAAGCTCAGGCATACAGCAGCAACCCTGATGCATAAGTATGGTCAGGTGGATATCCGAACCCTTCAAAAGGTCCTAGGCCACGAGAATATTTCGACCACCGAAATCTATACCCATATTGAAGACGATGAGGTCCGGGATGCTTTATATAAAAATCCATTGGCCCATTTTTCAACTTCTAAAAGTAAGGGAAGAAAAAAATCCTAAGGTCACGTTCTGCGACTTTAGGATTTTTAAGGGATACTAAAAGAGATTATTTAAAACTACTATGGGTTAATCGTTCCAGAAATATCTGGGGAATGGCTCTTATGGCGGCAAAAGCAATGGCAAAGGCAATGGCTTTATCCAGGATATCCGTAATAATTTGAGTTGAAAAAACTGAGGCAAAGAGATTGATGCCCACGTTTCTCATGACCGCAACAATAAGGCTTGATCCCGAAGAGGTCACACCATCAAAAACGAGGGCGACAATAATCGAAGAAATCATAGAAACCAGTACTGCAATGAGGATAATGGATAAAAGGGACTTAATCCCTTCAAAGCGTCCGTTTTTAAATAACAAGCCCGTGGCAACGCCTATAAAAAGCTGAACGGGTAAAAAATACAGGGAAACCGGATCGAAGGTTAATCCGTTTATCAGTGCGGTTAAGATGCCAACCAGGCCACCACCAAGGGGACCAAGAATCAGAGCGGACAGGATGGTACCCATGGAATCAAGATAAATGGGAAGCTTGAGCATCAAGGCTAAAAATCCACCTAAAATATTAATGCCAATCATCAGGGCCCCAAAGCAAAGGGTTTGTGGATTCAACTTCAAATGGTTCATTCATTTAACCTCCTGTTAATATTTTGGATCGTCAATTATTTCACAAATTATTTGTTTCTGTTCGGGGAAAAGTTGACCTAAAAAGTATTTGAAAAAGCCAGCAGCATCAACTTCCGTTAATACATGGGCATTGGGAGCCCTTCCGTCAATACCCTGAACATCGACCATGCTCATTCCAATAGCCTTTCCCTCGGTCACGATGCTGACATAATAGTCCTCTCCCCGACATAATTCTGGGTTTAAATAATAGGCCAGGGCCAGTGGATCATTGACCACACTTCCAAGGGTTTGCTCCTGCTTCCAGTGAAAGTCCGTATAAAAATGAATCATCCCTTCAATACATTCTGCAATGGGCCCTCCAAAGTAATGAATAAGCTGGGTATAATTGGGTGTCATGACAACCTGTCGGGTAACGTCTAAGCCTACCATGGTGAGGGGACGATTCAGATTTTCAAAAACCAATTCCGCAGCATCGGGGTCTGCCCAAAAATTAAATTCAGCAACAGGGGAACAATTTCCATGACTTTTAAAGGCCCCCCCCATCACTGTTAGCGTCTGGAGCCTTCCCATGGTTTTGGCATCCTGCTCTAGGCAGCGGGCGATATTCGTCAAAGGACCGATGGCAATGATATCGATGGGTATATCCGACTGCAGTTTTTTTAAAATAAAATCGATGGCGTTTAGATGATACTTAAACGCCTTGTTTCCATCAGCCATCCCCCCTAGACCGTCATCGGCATGGGTGTCCTCTGCGGTTTTTAATGCTTGCTTTAAAGGGGTGGTTTCCCCTAAATAAACAGGGATATCTTCCCGCCCCATCAGCTTTAAAATTTGGACCGCGTTTTTTGCGCACTGCTCTCCCCTGGTGTTTCCAGAGACAATGGTTACCCCCAGGATATTTAATTGGGGTGAGCGGCAGGCCAGCATAAGTGCTAGTGCATCGTCAATACCGGGGTCACAGTCAATGATGACGTTTTTTGTTTTCATTTTTGGGGCTCCTTTGTGATATGTATTGGGGCGTGGTGCTTCTGTTCCCTTGCGCGCAAAAAAGGACGCGATGTAACCATCCGTCCTTTTTTTGTACGTTTTTCCTAGTTTTTTATAGAGGGATGGTTACGAACCTCTCACAATATTGAGTTCTTTTTTATTCTAACGGTAATCGACATAAAGGTCAATGGTTTTATTCAACGGTTACTGATTTTGCCAGATTCTTCGGTTTATCAACATCGCATCCTCGGGCAACAGCTAAATAATAGCCAAGTAATTGGAGATAGACAATGGCAGAAATGGGCGTTATTTCATCAAGCATATCCGGAATATACAAAACCTCATCCACTTCTGATTCAATTTCAGTGTGCCGGCTTTGGGTGATGGCGATGACATGGGCTCCCCGGGCTTTAACTTCCTTGATATTACTAAGCATTTTATCAAAAACATTTTCCTGGGTACACACAGCAATAATGACCGTTCCTTCGTCAACAAGTGCAATGGGTCCATGCTTTAATTCTCCTGCAGCAAAGGCTTCAGAATGGACATAGGAAACTTCCTTCATCTTCAGTGAACCTTCCATACAAGTGTAATAATCCAGGCATCGCCCAATGAAATACGCATCGTCCATTTTAAAGTGATCATAGGCGATATCAGAGATGATCTGGCTTTTTTCAATGGCCTGGGCAACTGAATCTGATGTTTTCAAAAGGGCATCCGTCACCACTTCAATGACGGCATCGTCGATGGTTCCATTAAGCTTTCCTAAATGCAGAGCAAGCATCAACATGCAGGCTACCTGGGTAATATAAGCCTTTGTAGATGCTACAGCAATTTCCGGACCGGCGTTGGTATACAAAACATCATGGGCTTCACGGGCGATGGAGCTTCCGACGACATTGGTAATGGCCAATACACGCGCACCATTTTCCTTTGCCAGACGAATGGCCGCTAAGGTATCGGCGGTTTCGCCGGATTGGCTGATAACGATGAGCAGGGTGTGGGCATCAACGATGGGATTCTTATAACGATATTCAGATGCCGCTTCCGTTTCAACAGACAAACGGGCGTATTTTTCCAGGTAAGCTTTTCCCACCATTCCGGCGTGATAGGCCGTCCCACAGGAAACAATCTGGATTTTATGGATATTTTTCATTGCCTCTTCATCGAGGTTGACATCATCCAGAACGATTTTTCCAGGAAAACATCTTCCGGTGAGGGTATCTGATATGGCCCGGGGCTGCTCATTAATCTCTTTAAGCATAAAATGATCGTAGCCACCCTTTTCAGCATCACCAGGATCCCAATCCACTTTGAAAATCTGTTTACCAACAATATCTCCGTATTTATCCATTACAGTAACACGGTCCTTCGTTAAAACAGCAATTTCATCATTATCAAGAAGATACACATCCCGGGTATGGCTTAAAATCGCAGGGATATCCGATGCAATAAAGTTCTCACCGTCCCCTACCCCAACGATGAGTGGGCTATCCTTCCGAACAGCCACGATGCGGTCCGGTTCTTCCGTACACATGATGCCCAGGGCATAGGACCCCTTCAATCGCTGGGTTGCCTTTAGCAGCGTCGACACTAAATTACCGTCATACAGTGCATTGAGAAGATGGGCGACAACTTCTGTATCCGTATCTGACACAAAGAGATGACCCTGGTTAATGAGTTCTTCCTTTAATTCAATATAATTTTCGATGATGCCATTATGAACAATGGCAATCCGATTATCAATACTACAATGGGGATGGGAATTGATGTCCGATGGTTCTCCATGAGTTGCCCACCGGGTATGGCCAATACCAGAATTCCCGGTTAAAGCGTCTAAGGCTAAAATCTCTTCCAAATTTTTAAGTCGGCCTTTTTTCTTCTTAACATGGATGGCTCCACTATCATCACGTACGGCGATCCCCGCAGAGTCATACCCACGATATTCTAATTTTGACAATCCTTCAATTAAAATGGACTGGGCCTGCTTATTTCCAATATAACCTACAATACCACACATAGGCTGCACCTCTTTCATATGATTTCATCTTCTTTGTCCCAAGAATCACTTTTTGGTTTTAAAAGATGTTATCCAGGGCATCCGCCGAAATTTCGATACTCCCTGTCCTCGTCAACTCATCTCTGGTGACCAACCATGAGTTCTGGCGCTCAAGTCAATCCTCATATCATTTATGCTGGTCAAACCTCCCTTGTTTTTAATGATATGATGATGACAATGGCTCAATTATAGCATAAAACAAAAAAAAACCAAGTCCTAACCTTAAACTCTGGCTGGGACTTGGTCGTTATCGTACTTGTTATACCAATCGTTCTTCAATAAGAGATGCTAAATTTCCGGCAATTTTTTCCAACTCCTGCTGATTGTTTCCTTCAATCATTACCCGGACCAATGGTTCGGTACCCGAGGGACGAATGAGGACTCGACCTTGTCCGGCAAAATGGGATTCCACTTTTTGGATTTCATTTTGGATAACCGCATCACTGAGATAATCATGTTTTTTGGTATTTGCAACTTTGGCATTGACTAAAACTTGGGGATACGATGTCATCAAAGCATTGAGCTCTGAAGCTTTTTGAGGGGAATCTTTTATAATGGTTGCCAGGTATAGGGCCGTTAACATTCCGTCACCAGTGGTATTGTGATCCAAAAGGATAACATGTCCGGATTGCTCTCCGCCAATATTGTAGTCATTTGCCCGCATTTCTTCGAGGACATACCGGTCACCAACCTGAGTTTTAATACTTTTACATCCGGCTTCCTTTAATGCAAAATCTAATCCAATGTTGCTCATAACCGTGACGACGACGGTGTCCTTCTTTAGGCACCCCTGGGATTTCATATGTCGGCCAATGAGATTTAAAATAGCATCGCCATCAATGATTTGTCCCTCTTCATCGACGGCCAGGCAACGGTCGGCATCACCGTCAAAGGCCAGACCCAGGTCAGCGTCAGACTCTACCATCATTTTCTGGAGTTTCTTAAGACAGGTTGAGCCACAGCCGCAATTGATGTTTTGTCCATCGGGTTGATCTCCAATAACGGATACCTGCGCGCCAAGACTTTCAAAAAAACCTTTGGCAATGGGTGCAGAAGCACCGTTAGCACAGTCCAGTACCAGCTTAACCCCCGTTAAATCCTTGATAATGCCCTTTGTGATATGGTCAAAATAAATGGTTTCTGGGTGGTCGATGGTGCTGACACTCCCCTTGGCGGTTATTCCGTCCAGGTCCGCGCACTCATTAATGAGTGCTTCAATGTGGTCTTCCAATGCATCTGGCAGCTTGTACCCCTGGGCATCAAAGAATTTAATGCCATTAAACTGATAGGGGTTGTGGGATGCAGAGATGACAATACCCGCATCGGCACCAAGTTCCCGGGTGATGACGGCAACAGCTGGTGTAGGAATAACGCCAGCAAGTATGACCTCACCACCCACTGAGGTAATCCCCTCCACAAGGGCCTGCTCCAGTGGTTTTCCGGATTCCCGGGTGTCCATCCCAATGACGATTTTAGGGTGATGGCTGCCTTCTGCTAAGAGATAACTGCCATATCGTCCAAGGTTGTAGGCAAGATCAATGGTGAGTTCTTCCCCAAATACCCCTCTGACCCCATCTGTTCCAAATAATCGTGACATTTTCTATTCCTCCTCATTTTCAAACGCTTTATTGAACATCGGGCAATTACTTAAATTGGTCTGTTTTTCCTGGGTAAACCGCACCTTAGCCCGATATGATTTTTCCTCAATATCCATGGTTGGATGAAATGAAGGGTCCAGTGCTATGCCCTTCTTTTTCGCAATGATCTCCACAAAGGCCCGGGTTAACCACGGATTAAGGACAAGAACAGGCCCCAGGGTGTTGGTAAAGACGGCATTGTCCACAAGGGCTCCTTCCAAGGTATTACCGCCATGGTTTCCATATCCATAGTAAAGCTCCCCAAAGGCATCGACGTCCTTACCCAGTAAAATGTCCATCATCTGGATTTGGCTGCCAAAAATAGGATGCTGACAGCCTTCTAAATTACAGGCATAGTACAGGTCATCCCCATAGACAACATCATTTTCAGAGGCCTCGATATTAATGATTTCGAGGCCTTCGATGGTCGTGCCATCAGAGCGCAAAATGGACTTTCCCCATAATGCGATGCTGGTTCCGGTGACTAACATGGGATTGCTGAAATCGATAAAAGCCCGAAGCAAATCTTTCTTGGGCTTTAGAAATTCGATGATCTCGGAAAAGCTGCTCATTTCCCCTGGTGGGCAGAATATAAAATCATAATCCATGGGATTAAAGTCGACCGAATCAAAATTGATTTTATCGACCTGAACATCCATACCTGCCAGCTGACACATTTTCGTTAAAGCGAGAATATTGCCGCGTTCGCCATGTAAATAAAGGGTATCTGGAAAGAGCCAGGCAATCCGTACTGCTTCTGCGTTCATTATTTACCCTCCTGTATGATATGCTTCTTCATTTTCATAAAATCTTCCAGCCAGGTAATTAAATAAATATTGTCCGTTTCTGCCTGGTCAATGGTATTGAAAATAGCCTGGACATCGTTGGTATCTTCAATCAGAATGTTTTTCGGGTCAACCCCTTCGTAGAGTAGTCGATTGGCGGTATCGTAGCAAACGGGGTTTGAGAAGCAGAAAAATCCTTCGACATCCGATTGGACCAGTGGTTTGAAGTCACAGTCCCAGGCATAAAAGGTATTGGTATAGTTCGGTACAATATCCACTAATGGATACAACCCCAAACATACCAGCTTCCGACTGGAATCCGACGCGATGATATTCAAAGAGTTTTGAAGGGTTTCAGGATTTTCCTGCTTAATCCGAAGGTATTTAATGGTTTTTCCATGATACTCCAACACTTCGTACCGCCCGCCAACATTGACGAAGCTTTCAAAGGTTGACGCAGTGTCTTCCGTGGGCAGTCCAGCAAAATGGGAAGCAATGGCCACCGCAGCGCTGTAGTTATACAGCATGAAGGGAAGATCATAGGGCATGTTGAAGGCCTGTCCTTCCATCTCAAAGGTCTTAGCCGCAGTGTCAATCTTCTGCAGCAAATATCCCGGATCGTCATTACTGGAAAAATGGCAATGGGAACAGGAGAATTTACCAACACTATCGGTGTTATAATACTCAAATTCTAATTTATGGTGACAATGGGGACAGGCAAAGGTTGGATAAGAGTCATCCTTCATAAAGGATTCATCATGCTTTTCCACCCCATAATACACAACCTTATTGGACAAATCTTCAAAGGACTTTGACCGTGGTTCATCATTATTTAAATAGAGGGTCATATCGGAATTGATGAAGGAACGTAATATACGATAGATAAAATCAGGATCGCCATTGCGCTGAACCTGGTCCTTCTGTAAATTGGTGATGGCCAGGTGCTTAGCAGGTAGTTGGGCATAAATCTTTGGAAGATAGCGTTCGTCCGTTTCAAATACTAAATAATCCGCGGATATCTCCCCTTTCATATTGGAAGCCTTGGCCAGGATTGTGGCAATCCCAGCAAGGAGGTTCGCCCCTTCCAGATTTGAAATCACGACATTTCCCTGTTCCGTTAGGATATGGCTAACCAGGTTCGTTAAGCTCGATTTTCCATTGGTCCCCGTAATAAAAAGGACCTTATCCGGATTGATGCCTTTAAAATGAGAAACCATCTGGGGGTCGATCCGCAGTGCTTGCTCTCCAGAGAGATTCGACCCTCTGCTTTTATCCACCAGATTAATCAACTTATTTATAAGCTTTGCATACCACAAAGCGAAGGTAAAGCGCATAGTGTGCCTCCTCAGTCAGCGTTTTTTACATACCGGGTTATTATATACAATAGATATAACCATGTCTACTTTATTAAGTAAACAATTCGTAAATAAAAATCGGTCCTTCTTTTTCTTCATTATACCGCAAGTCACACTGGGCAGCGTCTATTTTTTATGATATCATGAGAAGAGTTTATCAATGTAGGAGTAGATCATGGAAAAAAAGGAAAAAACAAATTTTATAATCAATGCCATTGAAGAGGATCTCCGAAATGATGTGTATGAGGATACGCCCATTCATACACGTTTTCCCCCGGAGCCCAATGGCTACTTGCATATTGGACATGCTAAGGCCGCCCTTTTAAATTATCGCATTGCAAAGCGTTATAATGGTGAATTCAATCTTCGTTTTGATGATACGAACCCCATTAAAGAGGATGTTGAATATGTTAATGCCATTAAAAAGGATTTAGAATGGTTGGGGATCAACTGGGATGACCGATTGTATTTTGCGTCTTCTTATTTCTCGAAAATGGCTGCTTATGCCGAAGAATTGATTGCCAAGGGCCTTGCCTATGTGGATGACCAGAGTGCCGATATCATTCGTGAAACCCGGGGGACACTGACTGAGCCTGGCATTGAAAGTCCTTATCGCAACCGTTCTGTGGAAGAAAACCACGCCTTGTTCCAGGCCATGAAAAAGGGAGAGGTCGGTGAGGGCCAGAAGGTCCTCCGGGCCAAAATCGATATGGCCAGCCCCAATATGAATATGCGGGACCCGGTAATCTACCGGGTGCTCCACACCACCCACCCCAATACCGGCGAGGAATGGTATGTTTATCCCATGTATGATTTCGCCCATCCGGTAGAGGATGCCATCGAAGGGATTACCCATTCCCTCTGTACCTTAGAGTTTGAGGATCATCGGCCCTTCTACAACTGGACCCTTGAGCACCTGGACGATTTCCAGGTCTCCCCGCCCCGGCAGATTGAATTTGCTAAATTGAACCTGACCCAAACCATCGTTGGGAAACGCTATCTTAAGCAGCTGGTGGATAGTGGGATTGCCGATGGATGGGATGATCCGCGTCTGGCCACCATTTGCGGAATGCGCCGACGGGGATATACCCCGGAAGCCATCCAAGCTTTCTGTGAAGAAATCGGTGTGGCCAAGGCGAATTCAACGGTGGACTTTGCCATGCTGGAGCATTTCATTCGGGATGATTTGAAGCTAAAGGCCCCCCGGATGAACGCAGTTCTTGATCCCCTGAAGGTTACCATTACCAACTATCCAGAGGATACAATCGAATGGCTTGAAATCGAAACAAATCTGGATGTGCCGGAAATGGGAACCCATAAAATGCCCTTTGGTCGTGAGATTTACGTTGAACGCTCGGATTTCATGGAGGTTCCCGTTAAAAAATATTTCCGCTTATTCCCTGGCAATGAAGTTCGGCTGCGGGGAGCATACTTCATCACCTGTAACGAAGTCATTAAAGATGACGACGGTCGGGTCATCGAATTAAAATGTACCTATGACCCGGAAACCAAATCCGGCACCGGCTTTACCGGACGGAAGGTTAAGGGGACCATCCACTGGGTTTCTGCTGTGGAGGGCAAAACCTGTGAAATTCACCAGTTCAAGCCCTTATTAGAGGAAGGGGTTTCTTTCTCTTCTGAAGACTTCTTAGAAAAGATTGATCCCAATTCCCTGGAGATTATAAAGGCCTGGGTGGAACCAGAGGCCATGAAGGCAGAGCCCTTTGATAAGGTACAATTTGTCAGAAATGGTTACTTTTCCGCGGACCCCAAATATTCAAAACCAGGCGCACCGGTGTTTAACCAGGTCGTGCCTTTAAAGAGCAGCTGGCGTCCCCCAAAGAATTAAGCAAATGTTTCGTATAAAGGAGAGAGAATTAGAATGATTTGGTCATTAAAGGAAACGATGGATCGGGAACAGCTCCGGGAGCTGCAGTTTAAGCGTCTAAAAAAAACCATCAAGCATACCTATAAAAATGTTCCCTATTATCGCGATCTTTTTAAGGCAAACCGCATTAAACCTGAGGATATTCGTAGTCTTGAGGATTTGCGCTTTCTGCCATTAACCACAAAGGAAGATTTGCGTAAAAACTATCCCTTTGGTATGTTTGCCGTACCCAAGGATAAAATCGTCCGATACCATGCGTCCTCAGGAACTACTGGGAATCCCACAGTGGTAGGCTATACAAAAAAAGATATGAAAATGTGGCGGGAATGTATTGCCCGGCTGGTCACCATGGCTGGGGTAACCGCTAAGGATACCGCTCAAATTAGCTTTGGTTATGGCTTGTTCACCGGGGCCTTCGGGCTTCACCAGGGCCTTGAGAAGGTGGGCGCCGGCGTGGTTCCAATGTCCAGTGGGAATACCAAAAAACAAATCAAAATCATGAAGGATTTTGATGTCACTGCACTAATTGCCACCCCGTCTTACGCCCTGCACATGGCAGAGGTTGCCCAGGAGATGGGCCTTGATCCCGCAGAGGACCTTAAACTGCGGGTTGGGCTTTTCGGAGGTGAAGGATCCACGGAGGCCATGCGGACAAAGCTCAATGAAGCCTGGGGCATCTTTGCCACTGAAAATTATGGGATGTCTGAGCTCATTGGACCGGGGGTAGCTGGTGAGTGCCAAATGCTCACGGGAATGCACCTCAATGAGGATCATTTTATTGCAGAAATCATCAACCCGGATACGGGTGAGGTTTTACCAGAAGGTGCCACCGGAGAATTGGTTATTACACCAATTTCTAAGGAAGCCCTTCCCATCATCCGCTACCGAACCAAGGATATCAGCCGGATCGATACCACGCCCTGCAGCTGCGGACGGACCACCGCCCGAATTGCTAAAATTGGGGGACGTACCGATGACATGCTCATTATCAGCGGGGTGAATGTCTTCCCCTCCCAGATTGAAGAGGTCCTCCTTTCCATTGACGGGATTGGGAGTAATTATCTCATCACCGTTTCTAAAAAGGGTTACCTGGACCGCATTGAAATTGATGTTGAGGTGATCGATGCCAGCTTGTTAGATTCCGTAACCCAGCTTGATGCCCTATACTCCCGAATTAAAAATGCCCTGCACACCATTCTGGGGATTCATCCCACCATTCATCTGGTGGAACCCAAGACCCTGGCACGAAGTGAAGGGAAAGCCAAGCGTGTGGTCGATTTGAGAAATGAATAAATAAGGAGAATACCATGCTAATTAAACAGATATCCGTTTTTATTGAAAACAAAAAAGGACATTTGGCAACGATCACCGGAGTGGTTTCCGGGGGCGGGGTCAACATCCGGGCGATTTCAGTTTTTGACAGCTCTGAATTTGGCATCCTCCGAATGGTGGTTGACGATCCCTACAAGGCCGTTGACCTCTTAAAAGAAGCGGGACATGTCACCCGGGTGGTGGATGTCCTCGCGGTGGAACCCGAGGATAAGCTCGGTGCCATGCATGAAATTTTTCGTATCCTGGCGGATGCGGATATCAATGTTGAATATGTCTATTCCTTTGTAATGCGGGGGCAGGGTGAAATGCCCCAGGTGATCATGAAGACCTCTGACCTTGAGCGTGCCGCATCGGTCTTAAAGGCGGCGGGGGTCGTGGTGATTCCCAAGGAAATGCTCCAATAATCCATTAATCCATATGCTTTACTAAAAAAATCCTAAGGTCGCAAGATACGGCCTTAGGATTTTTTTGGATGCGTGTACTTGATTATTGACGTTCAATAGCGGCCTGGGCAGCGGCTAAACGGGCAATGGGAACTCTAAAGGGTGAGCAGGAGACATAGCTGAGCCCCACATTGTGGAAAAACTTAACGGATTTAGGATCACCACCGTGTTCGCCACAAACCCCACATTTTAAATCAGCTTTTGTCTTACGACCCAATTCAACGCCCTTAGAAACCAGCTGTCCAACACCTTCCTGATCAATGGAGGCGAAGGGATCCCCTGGAAGAATGCCTTTTTCTTTGTACTCAGGAATGAACTTCCCGGCATCATCACGGCTGAAGCCAAAGGTCATTTGGGTGAGATCATTGGTTCCAAAGCTGAAGAATTCAGCCTTCTTTGCAATCTGATCAGCAATTAGGGTTGCCCTTGGAATTTCCATCATGGTTCCGACCATATAGGTGATATCACTCCCCTTTTCAGCCTTGACCTTTTCAGCCGTTTCCCGGATAATCCCTTCAACATAGGACATTTCACCCATCATCCCAACGAGGGGAATCATGATTTCCGGTACAATGGTGATGTCTTCTTCCTGGGCGACCTCAATGGCGGCTTCCATAATGGCCCGGGTCTGCATAACAGCAATTTCTGGATAGGTTACGGCAAGGCGACAACCACGGTGCCCTAGCATGGGGTTGAATTCCTTTAAACCTTCAATATCCGCTTCCATTTCTTCAATGCTCATCCCCATATCATCAGCCAATGATTTGATATCTTCCGGCTCAGAGGGCAAGAATTCGTGAAGAGGCGGATCCAGGAGACGCACAGTAACCGGCAGCTCCCTCATGGCTTTATAAATCCCAATGAAGTCAGACTTTTGCATGGGCAACAGCTCTTCAAGGTATTTTTCCCGCTGTTCGACACTCTTACTTAAAATCATGCGGCGCACACTGGGGATTCGGTCTTCATCAAAGAACATATGCTCAGTACGGCAAAGTCCGATACCTTCAGCGCCAAATTCCACGGCCTTTTCAGCATCTCTGGGAGTATCGGCATTAGTCCGAACTTTCATGGTTCTGAACTCATCGGCCCACTCCATAAGAGTTCCAAAATTACCGGAAAGCTCAGGGTCCTGGGTCTTGATGGCACCACGGTATACCTTTCCGGTACTCCCGTTTAAGGAAATATAATCCCCTTCTTTAATATAGTCTGTGCCGACCCGGAATTGTTTGTGTGCTTCATCGACTTTAACAAAGTCACAGCCAGCCACACAGCAGGTCCCCATTCCCCGGGCGACAACAGCTGCATGGGAGGTCATGCCGCCACGGGCGGTTAAGATGCCTTTAGAGGCGTACATCCCTTCAATATCTTCCGGTGAAGTTTCCTGACGGACAAGAATGACATCTTCCCCATTGTCTGCAGCGGCCTTGGCTTCTTCGGCGGTAAAGTACACCCGTCCGGTAGCCGCCCCTGGTGATGCGGGCAGCCCCTCTGTCAGGACTTCAGCTTTCTTTTCTGCCCCTTCATCAAAGGTGGGATGGAGCAGTTGATCTAAGGCCTGGGGTTCGACACGGCTAATGGCTGTTTTTTTGTCGATGAGACCTTCTTCAACCATTTCGACGGCGCAACGTACGGCGGCCGCTGCTGTTCGTTTCCCATTACGGGTTTGGAGCATATAGAGTTTACCTTTTTCGATGGTAAACTCCATGTCCTGCATATCATGGTAGTGTTTTTCCAGTAATTCAGCGGTTTCTGCAAACTGTGTGTAAACCGTCGGCATGACATTTTTAAGTTGATCAATGGAACGGGGTGTTCGGATCCCAGCGACGACATCTTCACCCTGGGCGTTCACTAAAAATTCTCCAAAGAGGTTTTTTTCGCCAGTTGCAGGATCACGGGTAAAGGCCACGCCAGTACCAGAGTCATCCCCCATATTTCCAAAGACCATGGATTGGACGTTGACGGCGGTTCCAATATCGTGGGGGATGTCATTCATATCACGATAAACAAAAGCCCGGGGATTATTCCAGGAGCGGAACACCGCTTCCACTGCCATGTATAATTGAGCACTGGGGTCCTGAGGGAAGGGCTTCCCGGTTTCCATCAAAACGATTTCCTCGTAACGTTTGACAATTTCCTGAAGATTCTTGGTGGTGAGCTGAGTGTCGATGGTAAATCCTTCCCGCTCTTTAATTTCATCCAAAACGGCTTCAAATTTATTCTTATCAATTTCCTGAACGACATCTCCAAACATTTGAATGAATCGGCGATAGCTATCATAGGCAAACCGTTCATTTCCAGTATTTTGCGCGAGTCCCAGGACGGTCTGATCATTCAAACCCAGGTTCAAAATGGTGTCCATCATCCCCGGCATGGAAACTCTGGCACCTGAGCGCACGGAAACCAGTAATGGATTGGTTTCATCCCCAAACTTTTTCCCTGCAATTTCTTCAAGTTTCTGCATATGGGTATTGATTTGGCCAATCATTTCATAGGTTAGCTTATTCTCATTTAAGTACTCGATACAGGCTTCTGTCGTTACCGTGAACCCCTGTGGAACCGGTAGCCCAATACGTGTCATCTCGGCAAGATTTGCACCCTTGCCTCCCAGCAAATTGCGTTGTTCTGCATTACCTTCACTGAATAAATATACCCATTTCTTCGACATAATATTACCTCCTATGGATGTTCGAGAGAAACTTTATGATCAATAGGCATAACCGCCTATTCAATCCAATGATTAATCATCTTCTTGCCCTAAATTGACAACATAACGTGTGATATTGGTTCGGGACACCTTTCCAATAAGCTGCAGCCGATTCCGACCTTTTTCATCCGTTACTTTACGGACAATGGGCAGGGACTCCACCTCATATTTCATGGTTTTAACAGCAGCATCATACACCGTTTCATCCTCTTCAAGATATACAATATTTGGCATCCGCGTCATGATAATTGGAATCGGCAGGGACTCAATGTCCTTTCGTCCAATCATGCTCTTCATGAAATCCTTACGGCTCACAATACCAGAAAGATATTCCCCGTCGACGACATAGATCGTTCCCGCATTTTTAGTAAACATGGTGATAATCCCATCATAGATGGTTGTTTCCTCTGAAACCGTGGTGGGTTCCGACTGGATATCCATAATATTAATGGTTTTAATGTAGCTGCCAGTCATATGCAGCAATGTTCTTCCGGTATATTGATAGCCAACCTTACGCTTCGCTTCCAAAATGCCGACCATGGTTAAAAGTTTTAAATCCGGGCGAATTGTAGCCCGGTTTACCCCAAGTTCTTCAGCGATTTCGGTACTCTTCACTGGTTCATGTTTCTTCACAATGTCAATTATTCTATTTTGTCTTTTGGATAACTCCATTACAGCACCACCATTCACGTGTCTTTTATAAGATAAAGTATAACACTATTATCTATTTTGTAAACCATTATCACTAATAAATTACGATAATATCTTGCCATTCCATTGAAAACCATCAAAAATACGATATTCATGAAAACCAATTTCTTTTAATAATGCTTCGGTTTCCGGGTATGCATAGCAAATCCCTCCAACCTGATGGCTATCCGCATTAATGGTAATGGGAATTCCCATTTTTAGAATTTCGATCAGCATTGGTATTGTGGGATACAGCATCTCTTTGCCATAACGCATCATCCCTCCGGTATTGACTTCAATCATACAATCCGTCTTCTGAATCACTTTTAAGGTATCCATCCATGTCCCTTGATACCATGAATCAGACTCATTAAAAAAGCGCCCATGGGCGTTGTTCTTTTTGATTAAGTCAAAATGCCCGATGATGTCTGGTTTGTACTGTATTGCCATATCCGCAATTCCGCCATAATATTCTTTGACAAGTTTTTGGATATCGCCCCCATAAAGCTCCTGAAGTCCTTTGGTGAAAATTTCCAGGGTATAATCAATATCTGCACCTGTTCCATCAGAAAGGCACCCCATGGTATGGATACTGCCAATAAAAAAATCCAATTTCGGCATCATTTCTTTGGCTAAATTTGAAAAACCTTTGGAATCGAGATAATAATCTATTTCCATTCCAGTAAAAATAGCCATAATACCCTCATAGGCGTCTTGGGTGTTTTTAATCTCTAAAAAATAATTGGGGATGGCTTCGGGCGACATTGTCCAGTCGTTGGGATATTTAAGGGGAAGATGGCTGGTGAACCCAATGCTTTTCAACCCTTCTTTTTGGGCAGCCTGGGCCATTTCTAAAATGGATGCTTCACCATCGCAATACGTTGAATGAATATGATAATTTGATTGGATCATTTCTGTTCCCTCCTAAAGTATTGTAACATAAGGCCTTTTGAAATCAAGCCTTTTTTTAAACTTAAAAAAATTTAAGTTTAAAAAAGGCCTTTGCACCAATTGGCAAAGACCTTCGGGATTATTTTATAAAATTTTATTTAAAAAGCTTTTGGTCCGATCCTCTTTGGGATTTACAAGGACTTCCTCTGGTGTCCCTTCTTCGCAAATCACCCCATCATCCATAAAGATGACCCGGTCCGCCACTTCCCGGGCAAAACCAATTTCATGGGTGACAATTAGCATCGTCATCCCATCATTGGCCAGTTCCTTCATCGTGTTGAGTACTTCACCGACGAGCTCCGGGTCCAGTGCTGACGTGGGCTCATCGAAAAGCATGATTTTAGGATTCATGGCTAAGGCCCTTGCAATGGCCACACGTTGCTGCTGCCCTCCAGATAAGCGAACGGGATATTCGTCCTTTTTATCGGCTAACCCGACCATATCCAGCAGCTCCACAGCCCGTGCTTCAATTTCTTTTGCATCTTGTTTTCGAACAATACGTGGTGCAATGGTAATATTGTCGATGACGGTCAAATGGGGAAAGAGATTAAAGTTCTGAAAAACCATCCCTAAATCGCAACAGAGATTCTGTAACTTGCTGGGATCAATATGTTCAATATCATGGTCATTTTGACGTTTTTCCATGAGTTCATCTTCTATATAGATTTCGCCATCTGAAATACGTTCCAGCCGATTCAAACAGCGCAGCATTGTGCTTTTTCCTGATCCACTGGGCCCAATGATACACACAACTTCCCCCTGGACAACTTCTAGATCAATGCCTTTGAGCACTTCCAAATCACCAAAGTGCTTTTTTATATTCTTAACTTTTACCATACTCATGACAATCACCTACCTTTTCTCATAAACGCCAAGCTTCTTTTCGATTTTATCAAAAATAACTTGTAGAATCGTTGTTAAGAAAAGATATATTACAGCTGCATAGACATAATATACCCAATTTCCCGTTGAACTCGCCATGGTCTTCACCGTTCTTAGAACATCAAATAATGCGATGGTTGAGACAAGGGATGTGTCTTTTAACAGCATGATGAGTTCATTCCCGACTGGTGCAACAAGCCGTTTATAGGTTTGGGGAATGATGATCCGCGTCATCGCCTGGCGATAGCTCATGCCAAGTGCTTTAGCTGCCTCCATCTGTCCATGATCAATGGATTCGATGGCAGCTCGAATCATTTCCGCCAAATAAGCGGTTGAATTGAGTGAAAAAGTAATATATGCACAAATCATTGGATCAATTTCAAAGGTTAATCCCGTGATGTCTAAATATATAATCGGCACAGCATAAAAAATGATGAAAAGCTGTAACAATAGCGGTGTCCCTCTGAAGAACCAGACATAAAACCAGGATAATCCGTTGGTAACTTTATTTTTAGAAATACGTCCCAGGGCAACAATCACTCCGAAGACTGCGCCAAAAATAATGGCAACTAAGGCAATTTTTAATGTCACTAATGTCCCATCAAAAATTGCCCACAATTGGGTCTCGTTTAACAAAATAATCGCTCCTTATTCAGTAATACAAGGAGCATGGTGTATCATACTCCTTGTCAGATTACTTTAATATTATTCTATGACGTTCAGACTGGTATCGATGTCCTTCGTCATATCTTTCTTGAACCACTTCATTGAAATTTCTGTCATCGTTCCGTCATCCTGAAGCTTTTTAATCGCATCATTTAAGGTCTTTGTAAAATCATCCTCTCCCTTACGAACGGTGATACCAATGGGCTCGTTGGTCAAGGTTGGCGAGGTAACAACAAAGGTTTCAGGATCGATGGCCGCATAATACTCTGCAACGCCAATATCAGTGATAATATTATCGATCTGTTTTCCCTTTAAGGCAGAAAAGGCATCGAGCATACCATCAAATTCCTTGATCTCAACATTGGTGCCCTTATCCTCTTTTAATTTTTTAGCGGCAATATCTGCCGATGTTTCAATTTGGGCCCCTAAGGTTTTTCCGTCAAGGGCTTCAAAACTGGCAATGGGTGTGGCATCTGTCCGTGATACGATGACGATACCGTTAGAGATATATGGATTGGTTTGATTAAATCCATTTTGACGCTCCGGTGTAATGCTGGTACTGGAAATAATGGCATCGTACTGACTGGCGTTTAAGCCATTGAAAATTCCATCCCAGGCAACGGTGGTGAATTCCACTTCTACACCCAATGCCTTAGACAACGCATTGGCAAAGTCGATGTCAAAGCCCACTAAATTGTTTTGATCATCTCTGAATTCCATGGGTAAATAAGTGTCGTCCACTGCAATGGTCAGTTTCCCGTCCGCAATGGGATTCGCATTGGATTCTTTGCTGGTTGAACCACATCCTGCGAATATCATGGCCGACAGCATGACAACCAGACCCAGGGCCATTATTTTCTTCTTCATTGGTTTCCTCCTAAATTAAATAAAGTTTAAGGGAATTATACCGCACGTTGTATACAATAACAAGTATATTTTTTCTATATCATGTTATAATATTTCAGTTTAAAAAAGTGCTGAAAAACACTTGAATGACATGCAGACTGCCAATGATGTTACCAAGAGCGCACCCCAAATTGGTTGTGATGACGACTAATAGGATCTTAGTCACCTTATTCTTCCAAAAGCCCTTTGGAGAGGTCAGATCCGTTGCAAGGTGTTCAAAATCCTCCACCTTGGGCTTTCTCAAATGGGCTTCCATGAGCCCGGAAAACCATCCCGCCGCCAATACAGGGCTTAAAGCGGATATAGGGGCCATCACAATAGCTGTTAAGACGGTTAAGGGGTGTGGCAGGGAAATTAAGGCACCTAAGCCTGCCCCGCCCATGGTCAGAACCAACCAATTGACGGTTTGGCTCCAGCCTGAATCCGGATTCACGGTAAAGGTCAAAATGACTAAGGCCACTAAAAGAAAGGGAATGCTCCACCCAATCAATTTTCCAGCCACTGATTTTGGCGGGGTCTCTGATAATGCATTAATATTCACATCGGTTCCAATTTTTTCACAAATCCCTGGAATATGTGCGGCACCGACAACCGCAATGATTTTCGATCCCAGAGCATGATCAATTTGATCCGCCAGATATGCATCTCGTTCATCCACTAAGTAGGTTTTAACACCATGAAAGGAATCCCCCAGTTCGGACAGTGCTGCGGTGAGCATGTCCTCACCCTTAAGGGTTTCCAGCTCTTCCTCGGTAATTGCTTCATTATCGATGATGCTCATCATAATGGTGACCATCAACTTGCATTTTTCCCACAGGCTGCAGCCACGCCAAATCCGGATAAAGGTTGTTTGAATATCACGGTCGGCTAAGACCAGCTCAGCATGGCAATCTTTAGCCGATGCAATGGCCTGAAGCATCTCCTGACCAGATTGGATGCCAAATTGATCAGCGAGTTTTCTTTGATAGTTTGATAAAATAATATTTGCAAAGAGGAATCCAGCTTTCCCGGATTTGATTATTTTGACAATATCGGCATTTTTCCATTGATCTTTTTCTTCCAGGGCTTTATATCGCCCAGGATCAAGTTCAACACAAACAGAATCGGGCTGCTCCGCCTCAATAACCGCTTTAACCTCTGCTACACTGGATGGCGATACATGGGCTGTTCCCACAAGGATAATTTCCTTACCATCCCTGTGGAGACGCTGTATATTATTACACTCCCCCATGGAAATTAGCGGCGGTCAGCCACAGATTTTCGGATAACCAGCTCGTAGGGAACATTGAGAGTTTTGGTTTCAGACTCTTCTTTTTCACACATTTTAATGAGCATCCGAGTAGCCACTGCCCCAATATCGTACATGGGTTGTCCAATGGTAGTTATTTCTGGGCGTGTCCATTCGGAAATCCAGAAATCATTAAAGCCACAAACACTGATTTCTTCCGGTACAGATTTCCCCTTGTCCTCGGCTGCCCGAATAGCACCCAAAGCGATTTGGTCGTTATAGCAAAATACGTTGGTGAAGTCTTTACCAGAATCCAAGGCGTCTTCCATCATGTGGTAGCCCCCCAGTACACTGGCATTGCCATAAAAGACTAATGATTCATCAAAGGGAATGCCGGAATCGTTATAGGCGCGTTTAATGCCTTCCATCCGCTTAACGTTGATATAACCGTCCTGGAACTCGTCGCAGAACAGGGCATTTCTGGTGTGGCCCATTTCGATACATTTTTTCGCCAGGTCATAGGCGGCGGTTTCGTTATCAATGAGCACCCCGGATAGCTTGCCGGATTCATCAGGAACACATCCCAACACGATTTCTGAGGGCGCATCGATGAGCTCCTTACGCATTTCTTCCGAAAGATGCTTTCCAACGTAGATTATCCCATCGCATTGCTTTTCAACTAAAACATCCAGACTTTTTTTCTCTTTTTCAAGGTCAAAATCTGTGTTACTCAGAATGATATTGTAGTTATAGATGCCACAGACATCTTCAGCTCCACGTACAATTTCTGTATAAAATGGATTGGAAATATCTGGAATCATAATGCCCAAGGTGTTTGTTTTTTGAATTTTTAAGCTCCGGGCGATGGCATTTGGCTTGTAGCCCGTTTTTTTAATGGCGGCAAGAACACGTTCCCGTGTCTCTTCATTGACCAATGGAATATTATTGACAACACGGGAAACCGTCGCAACTGAAACATTCGCTTCCCGAGCGACATCAACAATTTTAACCTTCATAACAAATCTCCTTTAAACTCTTACTTACCATTTACTTCTTTGATTGCTTCTAAAATCATTTTTGGAGCTTTGGCACATTTTTCTTCCGATACAGCACAAGGTGCAAAGCGCAACCCCTTCTTTAAAGCAACAATAAAGAAGTTTTCGTCCATTAAACGATCAGAAACCGCAACCGGATTGTCGCAGGGAATACTCAGGAAAAACCCATCATGATATGCACAGATTTCCAATCCGATCTTTTCTGCATTTTCAACAAAAGCCTTGGCACGATGCTGCAGAATGCCGCGATGGAAGGTCTGTTCTGCAAAAAAAGTATTTTGCAAATCATCATCAGAAAAAATCGTGGCCAGGGTCTGCATGGCACCTCGGGTTCCATTAGACCAGGTTCCCCGGGTGGAGTAGGCACAGGAAGCTTCAAATTCAGCCGCAATTTCTTCAGTCGGAGCCACACAAATCAGCGCCCCATTACGCAATCCGTACATGGTAAAGCTCTTGGATGCGCTAAAGGCATAGAGGATAAGTACATTTTCCGGGAGCCCAGTGAGCAATTCCATAAATGCCCGGGCATCATCCCCCTGACCGGCGAAATCAATATAGGCAATATCACAAACAATGATGAGGCGCTTGTCTGGGTTTGCGCTGGCTGTTTCGCTGTAAAAAGCTACCAATTCTTTCCACTGCGTATCTGAAATGCTATACCCTGTCGGATTATGGGCAGGGGTGTTCATAATGGAAAGGACACGCCCCTGCTTTTCCAGAAGGTCTAAGATGTTTTCTTTATAGGATGGAATATTGAAGCTCCCTTTTTCATCAAACATTTCGAATTCCTGGATGTCACGACGATTTTCATTGGCAATGGTGCGATAGGGTGCCCAGAACCAATTGGGGACTAAGACCTTGTCACCATACTCCGTGTAATTTGCAATGGCATGGCGAATCGCACCAGTTCCACCGGGTGTGGCAACGGCACGGATATGTCCTTCTGGCTTATGGGACTTAAAGCAGGCTTCCACCACCTTTTCCCGAAACTGTGGGGTACCTGGCATGGGGGCATAATTCGCAATCTCATGATTTGGCAGTGCTTTTAATGTATCGTAAACCGATTTGAAGCATACCAAATCCCCCTCATCATCCATTAACGCACCGATAGTTGAGTTGACGATCGATTCCTTGCCGATTTCTGCAGCGCGTTTTGCTGCAGCACCGGCTACTCTGAAGATTGGATCAGTCCCCGCCTCACGTACAGATGTTTCAATTACCATTCTACTCATTAAATCTTCCTCCTATTTAAAAGAATAATTTCTATATTTTAATTGTTCTGTTTCATAAAGGTTCTGCCCCTGGCTATCAATGACAACAATAGCCGGAAAATCCTCAACCACCAGCCGCCGGATGGCTTCTGTACCTAAATCCTCATAGGCTATGATTTCAACAGACTTGACAGCCTGGGCACACAGAGCACCGGTCCCTCCCACACAGCCAAAATACACAGCTCCCTTTTGAACAATGGATGCCATCACTTCCTTGGAGCGGTTCCCCTTACCAATCATCCCCAGGAGTCCTTCCTCCAAGAGCCGCGGTGTATAAGCGTCCATCCGGTGGCTGGTTGTCGGACCTGCAGGTCCGATGATCTTTCCGGGCTTAGCGGGGCAGGGTCCCATATAAAAAATAATTTCATTGGTGATCTCAAAGGGCAGGGTCCCTTTTTTTTCTAATTCATCGACCATCCGCTGATGGGCTGCATCCCGGGCGGTGTAAATGGTCCCCGAAATACGGACATGGTCCCCGGCAACCAGGGATTTGGCCATACTGGGGGTCAGTGGTGCTTTTATGGCTTTAATCATCGTCATCCCTCACAATTCTGCCTCAGCATGGCGGTTGACATAACAACAGATATTGACCGCAACAGGTAACCCTGCAATGTGCGTCGGATAGGTATTGATGGCAACACCCAATACCGTGGACAAGCCCCCGAGGCCCATTGGCCCAATGCCGGTTTGATTCGCCGCCATTAAAAGCTGTTCCTCCATCCCGGCGTATTCTGGATCGGGATGGTGCGCCTCCAGGGGCCGGGAGAGGGCTTCCTTGGCCATAAGGGCTGCTTTTTCAAAGGTTCCGCCGATGCCCACACCAACGATGATGGGGGCACAGGCATTGGGGGCCCCTTTTTCGATGACCTCCAAAACGAAATCCATCACCCCTTTTTTGCCATCCGATGGCTTGAGCATTTTAATGGCACTTGTATTTTCAGACCCAAAGCCCTTTGGCATCACCTTGATAGTGAGGGCATCTCCGGGAATGATGTTGTAGTGAATAACCGCGGGGGTATTGTCCTCCGTATTCCTGCGGTCCAGGGGGTCTGCCACAACAGATTTCCTCAGGTAGCCCTCGGTGTACCCCTTTCGGACTCCGGCATGAATGGCATCGGACAAGGTCCCCCCTACAATGTGGACATCCTGACCCAGGGTGATGAAGACCACCGCCATACCCGTATCCTGACAAATGGGCAGGGCTTCGGTATCCGCTAATTTTAAGTTGGCCCGGATGGTTTTGAGAATCATTCGGCCATTGGGTGAGACTTCAGATGCGTCAGCGGCCCCAATGCCTTTGAGGACATCTTCGGTGAGATGGGTGTTGGCCTCGATGCAAAGTCGGGCAACGGTATTAGTGATTTGACTGACTGTAATTTCTTTCATCAATTTTTTCTTTCTCCTTTAGTGAACCCTCACTGATTTTTTTCAAGGGGAAGCGCTCAAGCAGTATTGCCCGCAGGGATAAGAAAATTCCACCAAAGGCAATGATGAAGTAAAAGGTGATGATTCGCCACAGAATGAGGGCCACCGAGGTGTAGACGCTTCCGTAAATGGGCCCAAAAATAAGGGCGAATCCCGCTTCGGCACCACCTGCTGCCCCGGGGGTGGGGACGAAGGCCATGGCAACATAAAGAATGGCCTGCATAGTAATGACGGCAAAGGCCGAGGAATCATGAAGACCCAGGGCACGATAGACCCAATAATTAATGCTGTAAAAAATCAGGATTTGAAGGACGGAGACACCCAATAATTTTAAGGATTCCCATTTATAAATTCGTATATCGTCGATGGCTTGACTATATTCTGCAACAAAATGATCAATTTTCCCATAATATTTCTCTTTGTCCTTTAAAATCCGGCAAAACAAAAGAAAATTAACGCCGCCGGTCATGATTCCCCGGGCAGTTTTAGGGCTGAAGGCCAGGATTAACACCAGGACAACCCCTGCAACATTAACCACAAGCCCAATGGTGATAAACCACTTTGCCGCCACCAGGCTGGTTGTCACTGTCCCAAAGTTAATGATCAGGGCCAAAAGTGCTAACAGGGTTACCGTAATTTGATACAAGGCATACTTTTGGACCAGAATGGCGGTCCCGGTACCTATGGGATATCCCCTGCGACTCATTTCAAATAACTGGAGGGGCTGCCCGCCGGATGCCCCGGGGGTCACGAGATTATAATATTGCCCGATAATGGTGACGACCATGGCAAAGCGAAAACCTTCTTCCGGAAACTTCCGGCGCATCATCTTAAGGAGCATATAGGCTTCAAGTACCCAATAGATGCCGACACAGCACAGTCCAACGGCCAAAAACCAGCCATTGGTCTGCATGAGTGTACTGACAAATTCCTTTCCATCGACCTGGGCAGCAATAACTGCGACCGTAATGGTGATGAGGACGATGAAAAAGATGAAATTTGCATGTTTTTTTATAAAAACGCCGATTTGGCCTTTCATTAAAACCTCCGATGCGTTTAGCGTCATGGATTTGTTTACAATGCCATTATAACATAAGTTTAAAGGTATTCATCATTCTTTTTCATTTATTTACACACTGCTTAAGTTTTTCAGTAAACGGTTCAATGCCCTATACCAGATCATAATAATGATGCTGCCTTAGAGCCTCATACAAGACGATGTTTACGGAATTTGCCAGGTTAAGGGAGCGTGCATGGGGGTGGTTTTTCATGGGAATTCTGAAACGATGTTTGGGGTAACGGCTATGGATGGATTCGGGTAAACCGGCGGTCTCTCGGCCAAACATAATGAAGGCATTGTCCGGATAGTCAATGTCTGCATAGTGCTTATCCCCATGGGTCGTCATGAGATACAGTTCAGCCTGGCTGTTGGTCCTAATGAAATCCTCAAAATTGTCATACACGGCCAAGTCCACGAGGTCCCAATAGTCAAGGCCGGCACGTTTGACGGCTTTGTCCGAAATGGAAAAACCCAGGGGTTTAATTAAATGGAGTTTTGTTTCTGTCAATGCACAGGTTCTTGCGATATTACCCGTGTTTTGCGGAATTTCTGGTTGGAATAAAACAATGTTAATCATAATCTCTCCTCGCCTCTTTCTGTTTATCTATTATAAACGATTTTCATGTAAAAAAAAAGATGAATTTCATCAGGAATTCATCTTTTACATTAATTTACACTATTTCAGGGAAACTTTTGGAAGTACGATGGTAAAAGTGCTTCCAACATCGATGGTGGAGTCAATTTTAATCTTACCATTGTGCTGCTTGACGATGACCGCCGCAATGTTAAGGCCCAAGCCAACACCGCCGGATTCCCGGTGGCGAGCATTATCGACCCGATAAAAGCGACTGAAAATTTTCTTTTGATCTTCCTCCGATAAGCCAACTCCCGTGTCGTGTACGGAAATACTGACATTACGTACCCCTTCAGATAGGCCAATGGTCACAGACCCTTCCCCCGGCGTATATTTAATGGCATTATCCACCAGAATCCGAATGGCCTGCTTTAGCCGTTCTTCATCGCCCTTATAACAAATTCCCTCCTGAAGGTTTCCCTTGAGGTGGATTTGGTGATCGGCGGCAACATCGTACATTAAATCTTGAATTTCAGCACACAGAGCGCTCAGATCAAAGACCTCTTTTTTCATGGCGATTTTTTTATTGTCCGCCTGGGCAATGAGGAGTAATTCTGAAATTAATTTAGCCATAGTCTCTGTTTCAAGGCTAATATTATTGAGCCAGCGGATATTCTCGTTAAGGATTTCATCTTCCTTCATCTTAAGGACCTCAACATTGGTTTGGATCACCGTTAGAGGTGTCCGCAATTCATGAGAGGCATCTGCGATGAATTTTTTTTGATTTTCAAAGGTTTCTTTGATGGGCTGCAGGGATTTTCCTGCCAAAAAATAGCTAATGGGAATCAAAACCAGAATACTGCCACAGCCAATAAAAAGCAGGAAGGAAATAATATACCGGATTACCGATTGCTCAGTGTTGATGATCTGAAAAACCTGAACCGTGTAGTCCTTCCCCTCCTTGTTGTAAATTGAGCTATAGACACGGTATTGATCGGTATCCACATCAAAAATACGAAATTCCCCGTTGTTGCCTGCATCCAAGTCCATTTCATAGCCATGCATAATCAGACTGTTATTTTCAACCTTCATATCCGATACATTATGCTCCGAATCCCAGATAATATAGTCATAGCCTAGTTTTTCATGAACCGCAGTACTGGCTGAGGATTCTTCCTTAATGGCACCATTTTGTTCCCTGTTTTCAATTTCCTCTGCAATTTTCTGGATGTATACTTCTCCAGAAAGCCCAAGGCTCCATTGGACGAGAAACCCAAGAAGAAAAATAAAGATGAAGAGAAATGCAATGAGGATCAACGTATTAAATAATGTAATTTGACGTTTGATCTCTTTGAACATTCTAACGTTTGCCTAATGTGTAACCAACCCCTCGGATCGTATCGATTTTCACATCAGTCTCTTTCAATTTTTTTCTTAAATTATGCACATAGATTTCGATATTGTTTTCATTCACTTCTTTGTCAAATCCCCATACCCGGTCTAAAATCTGTTCCCGGGTAAAGACCTGATTGGGGCGTTTTAAAAGCATTTCTAAAATCTTCGCTTCTTTGACCGAAAGCTTAAATTCTTCATCTTTAGTGGCCAAAGTATTCTTTTGGGTGTTGAAGCTGACATCTTCGAAATCAATGGTTTCCCCTTTGATTTCATTATCCGGACGACGGCTCAGCGCCCGAATCCTTGCAAATAGTTCCTTGGCGGAAAAGGGTTTGATGAGGTAATCATCCGCCCCCAGGTCAAGACCTTTGACCTTATCGTCCACGGTGCCCTTCGCTGTGAGCATCAGCACGGGTGTGGTGATTTCGCGGTCCCGTATTTCTTTTAGGATTTCCAGGCCGCTTTTTAAAGGCAGCATAATATCCAGGACAATCACATCATAAATTGGATTCAATGCGAAGAGAAGACCTTCCTCTCCATCGTTGGCGACATCGCAATCTATATTTTGTATTTTACAGAGTTCTTGAAGTGCGTCCGTAATTTTAACTTCGTCTTCGATAAATAATATACGCATTTTGGCATTCTCCTCTTTCGTTCGTATGATACAATTTCAGACCTGAGTATATCGATTCTTTCTTAAGTCTGTATAAATCCTGCCAACCTCTCGTGTTGATAAACCCGCTTGCTTCTTATATAATTATACCACAAATTCACTAAAATTGGAGTCCCTATGAAAACAATTCTCATCGTGGAGGATGATCGCCAGATATCCCGTATTATCGAGCTTCAACTCCATCACGCCGGATTTAACACCCTAAAGGCCTATGATGGCCTGGAAGCGCAGCAGGTTTTTTATGCCCATTCCGAGGCCATTGACTTAGTCCTTCTGGATGTCATGCTACCCATTAAAGATGGCTTTGAGGTGCTTTTGGCCATTCGAAAAAAAGAACCGACCCAACCCATTATTTTTCTGACGGCCAAGGATGCCACTGAGGATGTGGTTCGGGGGTTAAATAATGGTGCCAATGATTATATCAAAAAACCCTTTGATTTCGAGGAATTATTGGCACGAATTAATGCAAATATTCGGAAAAAGGCAGACGGCTCTAAGGAAGATTCCTTGACCTATGTCGATCTCACCATGGATTTGACGGATTTTACGGTCCGTCGCTCGGATTTGGAGATCCACCTCTCCCGGACAGAGTTTGATTTACTCTATTATTTGATGCTAAATCACCACCTTGTCCAGACCCGGGAGCAAATCCTTAATCATGTCTGGGGCTATGATTATGACGGAAATGAGAATATCATCGATGTCTACATCAAATATTTAAGGGATAAAATTGATAAACCCTTTGAGAGAAAGCTCATTCAAACCGTTCGGGGACGCGGCTATGTCATTAAATAAAAAAAAAGAAAAGCAGCCCATGAAGCTGTACACCCGTATTGCTCTGACCTTTACCATTGCCTTTACGGTTTTGCTGGTCATTTCCTATTTATTGGTTTTTTATTTTTCCCAACAAATTATTTTTAATGAAAACAGGGCCAACCTTATTAAGTTCAGTAATTATATCATCAATGTAATTGATGAGAATAAGCAGGAGCTCATGGGATTATCCGAGGAGAAGCGTCTTGATTTTGTGGCCCAAAAGGTGTACCCCTATATGAAGGATAATGGCCTGATGGCCTATCAGCTCATGGACAGCAATGGGCAATTATACGCCTCCACCGATGCCTTTGATTCTGTTTTTTCTGAGGATAATATCCGCCGCTTCAATATCGATCTTTTTAAGCTCAAGGTAACCAATGCCGTGGATCTTCCTGAGGATGTCAAGGTGGACTCCTTTTCTCTGGATGGGTCCGAGTACTACTATCTGGGCTCCTCCTATACGGTGTCGGATGACTATACCATTTATATCCAGGTGGTTAAAAATCTGGACGACAGCATGATGTTTATGACCATATTGTACGTTATCCAGGTGATTTTGATGTGCGTCTCTGTGGGGGGAATTATTCTTCTGGGAATTTACGGGACGAAGCGTTCCCTCAAGCCCCTCATTGACATTGCCGATACGGCGAAGAAGATTACAGAGAATAATTTGAATATCCGGATCAAGGAGACGGGGAATAGGGATGAGCTGGACCAAATGATCATCTCCCTGAATCAGATGATCAGCCAGCTCGAGAGCGCCTTCGAAATGCAGAAACGCTTTGTTTCCGACGCGTCCCACGAGCTGCGGGTACCCCTCACCGTTATCCAGGGCTATACGGATATTTTGAAGACCTGGGGGCAGGATGATCCCGAGGTAACCGCCGAAGCCATTCATTCCATTAGCAGTGAAGTCACAGGCATGAAGGTTTTAGTGGAGGATCTCCTCACCCTGAGCCGCCTGGAAAACCGCTATTACTGCGAGGGATTCGAATGCCTGGATATGTCCTCTCTTTTGATGAAGCAAATCGAGGAGTGGCAAATGATTGATGCCGACCACGAGATCCGTTTAGGCGACATTGCTCCCTGCAAGTTGCGTTGTAATAAGGGGCTCATGATTCAGGCCATCCGGGGTGTCATCGACAACAGCGTAAAGTACACCCCAGTTGGTGGGATCATTACCCTCTCCTGCACCACCACCCCAGAGGAATGTATCATTAAAATTTCCGATACGGGCATCGGCATCCCCCCAGAGGCCATTCCAAACCTCCGAAAGCGCTTTTTCCGGGTGGATAGTGACCGTTCCCGGATGACCGGCGGCAGCGGTTTAGGGCTCTCGATTATTGATAATATCCTGGCGCTTCACCACGGGACCCTCCGCATTGAAAGCACCCTGGGCCAGGGCACCACGGTCTCCTTGTGCCTGCCCTTCCCTTAAACCAGGGTAAACCGGTCCTTGTAGATGACCACGATCTCCCCTTCCTGATCGAAGTATCCCCTTAAATCTGGACTTGCCGGCATAAACAGCACCTGCTTATGCCGATTTTTGGGTGTGTAGGCCTCCAACTCCGGAAGAAAGGCCTCGACAAAATCCTCGTCCTTTAGAATGTCAAAGGATTGTTGGGAATCCACCTGGCCTTTAAGCAGCCCATGGGGCAGTTTTCGGATACCCTGTAACCGCGCATCCAGGTCTAGCAGCTCAAAGGCCAAAGCCTCGGCCCCCTTCTCCTTTAAGTACTCAAAGAGAATGACGTATAGTTGATCCCTGGACTGGGCACCACGGTCGTATCCGGCGGTGTACCAGTACCGGGCGAGTGCCTCAAAAAAGGCAAAGGGCGAAGACCCCAGCACATACCCCAGGGTATGGATGAACCGACCGGAATTATAGTACCGATCGACCATCGCTTCGATGTGCCGTAACTCCTGAAGTTCCATGGCGGAGAGTGCCTGGGTTGAAATCACCTCGTAGGGTGGAAAGCTGCCATAGCGACAGCCAAATTCTCCGGCAGTCTCCCGGAGCCGGGTCCCTTTCAGGAGCTTTAAAAAGCCAACCTGGAGCATCTGGGGCCTTAGGGCAATGACGGCATCGAAGGAGCGGCCAAAGGTGTGATAATCCTCATGGGGTAATCCTGCAATGAGGTCTGCATGGATATGGCAGTTCCCCAGGGCGACCAGCCTGCGGATATTGGTCTTGACCTGGGAGAGGTCTGTTTTCCGGGTGATGGCCTTCAGGGCTGGATCATGGGTGCTTTGGACGCCGATTTCAAACTGGAACCGACCGACCGGGGCGGATGCAATGGTCTGGAACATCGCTTCATCCATTAAATCTGCGGCAATTTCAAAATGAAAGTTGGTGTCCCCTGGCTGTTCCGCCAGAAAGGCTAAAATTTGGTTGGCCCGGGAGGGGTTGACATTGAAGGTTCGATCCACAAATTTGACCTGGTGCACCTGGTGTTTAATAAAGAAGGCCAGCTCCTTGAATACCCGCTCCAGGGATTGGGTACGAACCCCGGAGAGGGTGGAAGACAAACAATAGGCGCAGCGGAAGGGGCATCCTCGCATGGTTTCATAATAGATGATCCGTCCTTTAAGGGCGTCCAGATCCCCAGGGGTGTAGGCAAAGGGGACAGCCTCCAGATCCAGAAGGCTTTCCAGGGTCCCGGAATGGGGGCTGTTTTCCATCACCAGGCCGGGGATGGCCATTTTTTTATAATCGATACCCACATCAATGGCCTGGATGATTTGGGCGAAGGCCTCCTCCCCTTCCCCACAGACGATGGCGTCGATAAAGGGATGTGCCCCAAGGATTTGGCCGGCATCGTAGGAGACTTCCGGTCCCCCGAGGATGATCTGGCACTGGGGATTGCCGACTTTCAGGATTTCTGCCAGCTCTAAAACGTACCGGATATTCCAGATATAACAGGAGAACCCATAAACCATGGGCCCCTGGGATAAGAGACGGTCCACACAGTGGGTGATGGTGTCGTTAATGGTAAGCTCCACCAGTCCTACAGGGCGAGGGACGACAGCCTGGCGCAGACATCGAATGGCTAAATTCGAGTGGATATATTTGGCGTTGATGCCCACCAGGGTAACAGATGTCATGGATTTTCCTCCTTTAAAAAAGCCCCTTACGGGGCGGTTGAGCGGTGGGGGTAGCCCTCCTTAGACGTTAAACCGGAAGAAGGTGACGTCGCCATCTTGCATGACGTAGTCCTTGCCCTCAATCCGGGTGACCCCTTGTTCCTTGGCTTTGACGTCGGAGCCAGCAGCGATGAGCTGGTCGTAGGTGGTGATTTCGGCGCGGATGAATCCCCGTTCGATATCGGTGTGAATCTTTCCAGCCGCCTGGGGGGCTTTGGTCCCCACCTTCACCGTCCAGGCCCGGCATTCGTCTGGTCCAGCTGTCAGGAAGGAAATCAGGCCAAGGAGCCTGTAGGAGGCGTGAATCACCAAATCCAGGCCCGAGGAAGGCAGTCCCAGCTCTTCTAAGAAAAGGGACTTTTCTTCTTCATCCAGGGTAGCGATTTCTTCTTCGATTTTAGCGGAAATCTTAATGACCTCAGCAGGGGCCACCGCCGTCTTCAGGGCCACTACTGCCGGGTTATCCTCGGCGATTTCATCCTCAGCCACGTTGGCAATGTACAAGGTAGGCTTGGTGCAAATAAGTTGCAGGCTCGAAATAAAGGCCCAGCCATCCTTGGTAAAGGCATCCTTCCTTGGCATCTGCCCCGCCTCCAGGGTCTGCTGCAGGGTCAGGAGCACTTCCAGGTTTGCCCGTTCTTCCTTATTGGCCTTGGCTGCTTTTCGGGTTTTTTCAACTCGGCGTTCCACCATTTCCAGATCTGCAAAAATGAGTTCCATATTGATGATTTCCAGATCATCCAGGGGATCGATTTTCCCACTGACATGAACCACATTATCATCCGAGAAGCACCGGACCACATGGGCGATGGCGTCCACCTCCCGGATATTGGCCAGGAACTTATTTCCCAGGCCCTCTCCCTTGCTGGCCCCCTTGACCAGCCCGGCGATATCCACAAATTCGATGGTAGTGGGCACCACTTTTTTGGTGGTGTACATTTGACCCAGGACATCCAGTCGGGTGTCCGGCACGGTAACGATGCCGATATTGGGATCGATGGTGCAAAAAGGATAATTGGCCGATTCCGCACCGGCCTTGGTCAAGGCATTAAAGATTGTGGATTTTCCCACATTTGGTAAACCGACAATTCCGATTTTCAAAGGGCACCCTCCTTAATCCGTTTTCTGATTTGGCCGGATTCCATCCTTCCAAAGGCGTTCCAAGTCGTAGAACTCCCGTTCCCTGGCATGGAAAATATGGACGATGACGTCGTAATAATCCATTAAGATCCAGCGGGCTTCCCGTTCCCCTTCAATATTCTTAGGGGTTAGACCACATTTTTTAGCTTCAAAGGCCACATTATCAGCAATGGCCTGGACCTGCCGTTCTGAATTCCCACTGGCGATAATAAAATAATCGGCCAATGAGGATATTCCCTGGATATCGATGATTTCAATATCCGTTGCGTTTTTAGCGTCCATCCATTCCTTGATGGATGAAACGAGTTCTTTTGGTTCCATTTTGTCCTCCACTTTATTCAATTTCTTCTTGCATCTGTTCTAAAACCAGGCTGTTTCGGGCATCCACCGTACTGGGATGAATCAGTCCACCAATGGAAGCAATGTAGCGAATGGTATTGGAAAAAGCAAGGATCATGGCGCGATCCAGGTCCTCCATGGCACAGACCCGCAGCTTCTCCACCCCGGGATAATTCCGGTCCTCTTCAATGAAATCCGCCAGGTAGATGATTTTTTCCAGGGTTGACATCCCCACCCGTCCGGTGGTGTGATAATGGATGGCAGACAGCACAGCGGTCTCGGTGATGCCGTAGTCCCGTTGGGCCACCACCGCCCCAACGGGACCGTGGAGCAGCTGGGGTTCCATCCTTGTGATTGCGTCCACTTCCATATGGGCCGCCGCCGCCACTGAAAGGAGCTTTTCCCCTGAATAATTTTTTGCGCAATCGTGGAGCAAGGCGGCTAATCGTGCCTGGTCTAAATCACAGGGATACCGGGCGGCCAGCAGCTCGGCACTTTTAACCACGTTTAAGGTATGCTCATAGCGCTTAGGCTTCAGCTCCCCCTTCAGCTTTTTTTTCATTTGCTTTTCAGTCAATGGGGACCTCCTCCTGGTACAAGCGGTGGTTTATAATATAATGCTCCACCGCCTCGGGAATCAAATATTTGATGGACTGCCCTTTTTTGATCCGGCAGCGGATATTAGAGGATGCGATATCCATCTCCGAGGAAAGCAGCTTCAGAATCCGTGTGTTATAATCGGCCGTCAGCTGGGCAATCCGGCGATCAAGCTTTTTATGGGAGTACCCCGGCCGGCAGCTGGTCACAAAGGTCACCCGGCGCAAAAGGGCTTCCGCTTCCCGCCACCTGGTGATTTCAAACATGATATCCGCCCCGGTGATGAAGTAAAATTCCACATTCCCATAAATGGCCTCAAGGGCGTTAATGGTGTCGATGGTGTAGCTTTTCCCCTCACGGTTTATCTCGATATCCGATACCTCAAAATAAGGATTGCTGGCAATGGCAAGAGCCACCATGTCCATTCGGGCCTGGCGGCTGATTTCCTGATTGCTGCGCTTAAAGGGGTTGTTTCCGGTGGGAATGAAAAGCACCTTATCAAGCTGATATTCCCATCGGGCAGATTCTGCCAAGAGCAGATGCCCTGTATGAATGGGGTTGAAGCTCCCACCCAAAAGCCCGATTTTCTCCATCTTATTCCCCGTCCTGTTATTTTTTCTTTCTATCTGACTTTTTGGGCAGCTCAATTTTGGGCTTAAGATTGTGGTGCTTGTACAGCACAAATTTACTGCCCATGGTACAGACCACATCACACTTGATGGCTTCGGATAAAGCCTGGGCCACGGCGCTGGGCTCTTCCATGGAATTCTTCTGGACCTTGCCCTTAATAAGCTCCCGGGCGGCGATGGCCTCCCGGGCCTGGGTGATGACCTCTTCGGTGAGGCCATCCTTTCCCACGAAGACGATATCCGGTTCATTCACCGAAAGCTTTCGTAGATAACTGATTTGTTTACTGGTTAGCATAATCTCTCTTTCTGTGTTTCTTATTGATAATATTCAAATTCAACGGTATCCAGGCGGACCAGGTCCTCATCCTGAATCCCCATGGCTTCCAGTTCCTTAAAGACGCCCTTATCCGTGAGTATTTTCTGGAAATACCCCACGGAGTCCAGGTCGTCGAAATTGACGGAATTAATGAGCCGTTCCAGGAAATCCCCCTGGACGACATAGACCCCTTCATCCCGGGTAATGGTAAAGGTATCCTCATCCATGGTGGGCCGATAAATGACGTCCAAATCGGTTTCCACGTCGAAGATGGGTTCCACCTCACCAATTTCGGCCAGAAGGGTAATCATTCGGTCCAGGAGGGCATCAATGCCTTCCCCAGTGGCGGCAGAAATCAAAAAGACCTCGTAGCCCTCAGCCTCAAATTCGGATTGAATCCGGGCCCGCTCCCCAGGATCCGGCAGCAAATCGATCTTATTGAGGGCGATGATCTGCTTACGCTCGGAAAATCGGGGGTTGTAGTGGCGCATCTCCGACTGGATATCCTGGAAATCCTTTAACGGGTCCCGGCCCTCAGAACCGGAAATATCGATGATGTGCAGCAGCAGCCGGTTCCGCTCCACATGGCGCAGGAACTGGATGCCCAGCCCCACCCCCTGATGGGCGCCTTCAATAATCCCCGGAATATCGGAGATGACGAAGGGCTCGCTGTTTTTCCACTGGACCACCCCTAAGTTCGGGGATAAGGTGGTAAAATGATAGTTGGCAATCTTCGGTCTGGCGGCGGTGACGCTGGATAAGAAGGTGGATTTCCCCACGTTGGGAAAACCTACCAGCCCCACATCGGCAATGAGCTTTAATTCCAGCATCAGGGTCCGTTCTTCTCCCCGGACGCCCCCCTGGGCAAAGCGTGGGGCCTGGCGGGTGGCACTTGAAAAGTTCATGTTCCCCAGTCCACCCCGTCCACCCCGGGCGACGATGGCCGATTCCCCGTCCTCGTTTAAATCAAAGAGGATGTTTCCGGTTTCTTTGTCCTTAATGACCGTCCCCAGGGGAACCTTGATGATTAAATCCTCACCGGATTTACCGCTGGAGCGTCCACCGGTCCCATTTTTACCACTATCGGCTTTGTATTTTTTCTTATATTTAAAGGGAAGCAGGGTTCGAAGGCCGGCATCTGCCATAAACACGACATTGCCACCCCTTCCGCCATTACCTCCGTCGGGTCCGCCATTGGGGACATATTTTTCCCGACGAAAACTCATCCCGCCGTGACCGCCGTTTCCAGCCGTCACATAGACTTGGGCACAATCAATAAACATCCCATACCTCCTATTGTATTTCTAAAAAAAGCCCCTTATTCAAGAAAGCGAATAAGGGGCTTTATGGTCTGATTTACTATACGGTTTGACGGGGATAAACACTACATTGTTTATGATCCCGGCCTTTGCGTTCAAAAGCGACCACGCCGTCACACATCGCAAAGAGGGTATCATCACCACCACGACCGACATTCACGCCAGGATGAATCTTTGTACCTCTTTGTCTTACCAGAATATTTCCGGCTAAAACAAACTGACCATCCGCACGTTTGACACCCAATCTCTTGGATTCGGAGTCACGACCATTTCGAGAACTACCTACCCCTTTCTTATGGGCAAATAATTGCAGGTCCATTTTAATCATCGAGTTCACCTCCAATTTCATCTTTTACCGTGATATAGTCGCCATAGGCGCTTTCTGTGGCCCGGACACCCAGTTCAAAGGTATCCATCAAAGCCGTCATCTGGACGTTTTTGACGAAGTCCTCCACCCGAGGGAGCCAGAAGGCGGTATACCCTGCCTTGACCTCCCGGAGGATGCCTTCAATCCCTACGATTTCCTCCAGTCCATTAAGGATGGAAATCGTCAGGATGGAAATACCGGAACAGACGATATCGTCACCATCATCGCCATAACTGGCATGACCTTCGACTATCACTTTTCGAATGCTGTCATCAGCATCTTTTCGGAACGTTACCTTAATCATTATGCATTAATTGAAGTAATTTTAACTTTCATAAACGGCTGTCTATGGCCTTGTTTACGTCGGTAGTCCTTTTTGGACTTATACTTATACACGATGACCTTGTCGGCTTTTGCAACTTCTAAGACTTCAGCCTTGACGGTCGCACCGGCTACAATGGGTTCACCAAGGGTTAAACCATCGTCCGTTTTAATGGCCAAAACCTGATCGAATACCACTTCAGTATCCGCGCCTTTGACTTTTTCGATTTCGATGACATCATCCTGGGCAACACGATATTGCTTGCCACCAGTTTTAATAATTGCGTACATTTTCGACACCTCCTCATACCAGTCTCGCCACGTCGGGTGCCCTTCGGACTTATAACCCTTAGTGAGCGGCTTACAACTTGTTTATGTTAGCACAAGTTTCTCAAAACTGCAAGGCCTTTTGCAAATTAATTTAAGGTACCCCTATTTTAACAAGACATTCTTCTGATAATCGAAGCACTCTTCTGCGATGACCTTGTTTAAAACCAGGAGGCAGATCAGATTCGGAATGGCCATTAAGCCGTTCATGGTATCCGAGAAATCCCAGACGGTCTGAAGGGTCATGGTCGCCCCCACAAAGGCAATGAGGGCAAAGACAAATCGGTAGATCTTCGTGACGACCTGATGGTTTACCAGGTATTCCAGGGATTTTTCGCCATAGTACTCCCAGCCCAAAATAGTGGAAAAGGCAAAGAGGGCGATGCCGATGGTCACCAGCCAGGAACCGGCTACGCCAAGCCCGCTGGAGAAGGCGGCAATGGTCAGGTTCACCCCGGTTAGCACTGCCCCGCTGGCATCGGTGGTTCCCAAGGCCCCGGAGGAGGCAATAACCAAACCCGTCACGCTACAGACAATGATGGTATCGAAGAAGGTCCCAGTCATGTTGATGTAGCCTTGTCGGGAGGGATGGTCGGTTTTGGCGGCGGCGGCGGCAATAGGCGCCGATCCCAGGCCGGCTTCATTGGAAAAGACCCCCCGGGCAACTCCATAACGCAGGGCGCTGGCAATAACCGTTCCCCCTACTCCACCGGCCATGGCTTGGGCCGAGAAGGCCATGGAGAAGATTTGTGCTAAGCCATCGGGGACATTCTGGAAATTGATGGCAATGACGATGATGCCGCCAAGGAAATAGAAAACAGCCATGAAAGGAACCAGGGTGGCACACACCTTCCCGATGCTTTTAATCCCGCCCAGGAGAACAACGATGGCCAATACGGTGATGACGATCCCCGTCACCCAGGTTGGCACGCCAAAGGTGCTGTTCATGGCACCGGAAATGGAATTGGCCTGGGTCATGTTGCCAATGCCAAAGGAGGCAATGACCGCAAAGAGGGAAAAGAGGAAGGCCAGTATTTTCCCGATGGTTTTGTTTTTAAAACCATTCTTAAGGGCGTACATAGGGCCGCCGCACATCTCACCTTTTTCGTTGGTTTCCCGATACTTAACGGCTAAAACGCTCTCGCCGTATTTGGTAGACAGGCCAAAGAGCGCGGAAATCCACATCCAGACAAGGGCCCCGGGACCCCCGAGGACCATAGCGGTGGCCACCCCGACGATATTCCCGGTACCAATGGTGGCTGCCAGGGCCGTCATCAGGGATTGAAAGGGCGAAATATCCCCCTGATCCCTGGCCTCTGCGGCTTTATCCTGTTTAGCGAAAACGGATTTCAGAGCATACCCCAGATTTCGCCAGGGTAAGAATTTCAAACGAATGGTCAGGAACACGCCCGTCCCCACCAAAAGGGCCAGCATGATGGGGCCCCAGACGAAATCATTGACAGATGCGATGATGGATGAAAATGACATAAAAAAAACCTCCCCCTGTAAATTGGTACCAGTTTACCATACATTGACGGTTTTGTCTATTAAAAAACACAAAGGTCTTTGTTCTATGGACAGTGCGGGGAAACGGGGAGGTTGGTTCGCCACAACCTCTAGCGGATAATCTGTCCCAACCGCCGCACCCCATCCTCATCTGCCCCCATAGCAGCAGACATCAGGCAGACCCCTGCGGCCCCAGCCTCCAGAACCTCCTGGGCATTGTGGGGATCAATGCCCCCCAGGGCGTAGATGGGCAGGCCCGTCAGCCAGACCAGCTCCCGGATAAAGCCAGGGCCCTTGGGGGACACCCCGGGTTTACACGCCGTCTTAAAGATGGGGCTGGCCATCAAATAGGTGGCCCCCAGGGCCTGGGCCTCCAGGGCTTCCGAAACCGAGTGGACCGAGGCCCCCCGAATCTCAAAATCCAGCCAGTCCCCCCGGATGCACCGCAGGTCCGGCAAGGGCAGGTGGATGGCCGGATGGTGCAGATCCCGGGCTACATCGATATGGTGGTGGAGGATACAGTCACCAGGGGTCTTCACCAGGGAGATCACAGCCCTCGCCAGGGCTGCGTATTCCCCCTGGGGCAGATCCTTCTCCCGGAGCACAATGGGGCGGATGCCCCCGGCGACCAATAGGCCAATCTGGTCCCTGAGAGGACCCGTCACCAGATGGCGATTGGTGATGGCTACACACCTAGACATAAACATAATCACTCATGACGGGCTGGAGATTCTGGTTCAGGATCGCCTGGTACACCTCATCCACCGACCGCCCATCAGAAATTTCAAATTGCGCATCCCCCGGCTCGAAGTCCTCTTCCTGGTGGGCGCCGATGCCCACCGAAACCCCGGCAGAGATCTTCGTCGCCCCCACACCAATGATATGATCCCTGAAATCCGCACTTTCCCGGGTGGAGATCGTCATACTGGCAAAGGGCAAAAACAATCGGTAGGCCGTCATGACCTGAACCAGCTCCCGCTGGTGGACATCCATAGGATTGATCTGATCGTTGTTAATAATTGGTCGGAGCCGGGGGCAGGAAATGGCAATCTCTGCCTGGGGATACTTGCGTTGGATAAGGGCAGCATGGTACCCCGTAGCCAGCGCATCCTTCCGAAAATCATCCAGCCCCAGCAAGGCGGCGAAGCCCACACCCCGGATGCCCCCCATGAGGGCCCGCTCCTGGGCATTGAAGCGATAGGGGAAAATCCGCTTATGCCCCGCCAGGTGCAAAGTCTCATATTTATCCGAATTGTAGGTTTCCTGGAAAACCGTCACATAATCCGCCCCGCAGGTGTGGAGGTAGGCGTATTCCTCAGAATTCATAGGGTATACCTCCAGGCCCACCACCTTAAAATACTCCCGGGCGATTTTACAAGCCTCTCCGATATAGTGGACATCGGATTTCTTCCGACTCTCCCCGGTGAGAAGCAGAATCTCCTGGAGGCCCGTCTGGGCAATGGCCGCCATCTCAGTCCGGATCTGATCCGCACTCAGGCATGCCCGGGTAATGGCGTTATGGCAGTTAAACCCGCAATAGATGCAATAATTTTCACAATAATTAGCGATGTAAAGGGGGGTGAAAAGATTGACCGAATTTCCAAAGTAGCGCCTGGTTTCCCTTTGGGCAGCCTGTGCCATTTCCTCCAGAAGGGGGGCCGCTGCCGGAGACAGAAGGGCCTTAAAATCCTCCAGGCTTCGCCGGGTATGGCCAATGGCCCGGAGGACATCGCCCCGGGTATAGGCATCGTAATCATAGCCCTCCATGGCCGCAATGACTGCATCCATAATAGTGGAGTCAATGGCCTCCATGCCCTCCAGGTAGGCCATGTGATCCGTTTTGACCTGGTCGTGGAAGCGTTTTGCCTGATTATCCACAATGCTGATATTAATCTTTTCCATTTTACCCCTCCAAGCTTTCCCCTAAAAAGCCGGTGAGGGGTGAGGATGCTTCCCCCCCATGGGTTTTCACCCGGCCGGGTCGGGATAAGAAAGCAGCCCGACCAGCCTGAATGGCCCCTTTAAAGGCAGCGGCCATCTGGGGAATATCCCCGGCGGTGGCGATGGCGGTGTTGGCCATCACCGCAGCACAGCCCATTTCCATGGCTTCACAGGCCTGAGAGGGGCGGCCAATGCCGGCATCCACGATCACCGGTAAATCCATTTCATCCACCAGAATCTGGATGAAGGCCTTGGTGAGGAGGCCCTGGTTGGAACCGATGGGTGCCCCCAGGGGCATGATGGCCACGGCCCCTGCGGCGGCTAAATCCCGGGCGGTGTTCAAATCCGGGTACATGTAGGGCATGACCTTAAACCCTTCCTGGGATAAGGCGGCGGTGGCTGTGACGGTGGCCGCATTGTCCGGCAGCAGGTACCGGCTGTCCCGGATAATTTCCAGCTTCACAAAATCCCCACAGCCAAGCTCCCGGCAAAGCCTGGCAATGCGAATGGCCTCCTCGGCGTTTCGGGCACCGGAGGTGTTGGGCAGCAGAGTGATCCCCTGGGGGATGTAGTCCAGGATGTTGGCCAGTCCCCCTTGGTTAGCCCGTCTGAGGGCCAGGGTGACCATCTGGACCCCACCCCTCTGGGTAGCGGCCTGGATTAAGTCCAGGGAAAATTTCCCGGAGCCTAAAATAAAGCGGGAGTCGAAGGTTTCCCCGCCGAGCATGAGTACATCATCATTATTCGTGTGCATTGTTGTCCTCTTTCTTTTAATAAACGCTGGGTTCATCCAGTAATAACCGAATGACCATATTGGCCTGATGGGCGGCACAGATCCCCACCCGGGGGGCCATGAGGCCACCGGGGGTCCCAAGATCAGTGTGACCATCGCCACAGAGATAATAGTGACTGGCAACCTGCCTTGTGACAATGGCGTTGCTGCTGCCATATCCCGCCATCCCCGATGCCCCCACCAGCCATTTTTCGGGATAATAATCAAAGAGACCGTTCACCAGCATGGCTTTTTCCTCGGGGCGGTCAAAGGCCTCGCAGATGATTTCATCCTCAGCAAAGAGTTCGGGGATGGCCTCATCGGTAATGCGCAGGCTGTGACTTTTGATGTGGAGGTAGGGGTTGATGGCCTGTATATGGGCCCTGAGGGCCTCGGTTTTTAGAAGCCCTAAATCGGCGATGCCGTACTGCTGGCGGTTTAAGTTAGTTAAATCCACCCGGTCAAAATCCATGAGGTGGAGATGCCCCACACCGGCCCGGGCCAGGGCAATGGCAATGGTGGAGCCCAGGCCCCCCAGACCGGCGATGGCCACCCGGCCTCGGGCCAGCTTCTCCTGGACGGCCCTTCCGTGCCGGGCCGCCAACACCTCATCCATTTCCTGTTTCATGGGAATGCCCATCTCAGCCACCCCCCACAAAGGTCACCACTTCCAGATGGTCCCCCTCCGAAACCCGCTGCTCCGGGTATTTTCGTCTGGGGATGATCTGGCCGTTTAATTCCACTGCAATCCGTCCTTCAGCATAGCCGAGTTTAGTTAGCAGCGCCACCAGGGAAAGGCCCTCACAGCCCTCCCGGGGGATGCCATTCACGTCAATCATAAAATCCTCCTTAAAATGCAACAAGGGCTCACAAAGAACGACACCCGTGGTGGTGTCCCCCTTTGTGAGCCCTCGCTGCACAATATTCTGCGTTGATTTAATTCTCACTTAGTGTAACGAAAAATGGCAGGGTTGTCAACCCCCGCCGCCTATCCCTTAATATTAAAAGTATCCATCCCCGGATAGGTGCTGCCCTCACCCAGTTCCTTTTCAATGCGCAGGAGTTGGTTGTACTTGGCCACCCGTTCACTGCGGCTGGGGGCACCAGTCTTGATTTGTCCGGTATTCAGGGCCACGGCTAAATCGGCGATGGTGGTATCCTCGGTTTCCCCGGAGCGGTGGGAAACAATGGCGGTATAGCCCGCCTTGTGGGCCATTTTAATAGCATCCAAAGTCTCAGAAACCGAGCCGATCTGATTTAACTTGATGAGGATTGAATTCCCACAGCCCAGGGTAATCCCCCGGGATAAGCGCTCCGTATTGGTTACGAAGAGGTCATCCCCCACCAGCTGGATGGTGTCCCCCAGCTTACGGGTCAGCAAACGCCAGCCCTCCCAATCCTCTTCATCCAGACCATCCTCAATGGAGGCGATGGGGTATTGATCACTGAGCTCCTTCCAGTAATCCACCAGCTTTTCCGAGGTAAAATGCTTTCCAGATTTGGGCATCCGGTATTCTCCAGGGGCATCCCCCTTCCATTCGCTGGCAGCGGCATCCATTGCCAGCACGAAGTCCGTCCCAGGGGTGTATCCCGCCTGGGTGATGGCCTGTAAAATCAGCTCGATGGCCTCCTCATCACTGGCCAGGTTGGGGGCGAAGCCGCCTTCATCACCCACGGCGGTGGCCAGGCCCTTGGCCTTGAGGATGGATGCCAGGGTATGGAAAACCTCTGTACACTGACGCAGGCCTTCTGAAAAATCAGGGGCCCCCACGGGCATGATCATAAATTCCTGAATGTCCACATTATTATCAGCGTGGGCACCCCCGTTTAAGATATTCATCATGGGGACGGGCAGGGTATTGCCATTAATGCCGCCCAGGAAGCGGTAAAGGGGAATCCAGAGGGATTCGGCTGCCGCCCGGGCACAGGCGATGGATACGGCCAGAATGGCATTAGCCCCAAACTTGGACTTATCCGGAGTACCATCTGCCGCGATCATGGCCCGGTCAATGGCGTAAATGTCTGAGGCATCCATTCCCATGAGCTGGTCATTAATCTTTTTATTGATGTGTGCCACCGCTTCGGTGACACCCTTCCCGCCGTAGCGGCTGGGATCACCATCCCGCAGTTCCAGGGCTTCAAATTCGCCAGTAGAGGCGCCGCTGGGCACGCTTCCCCGACCTTCGGTGCCGTCCTCCAGATAAACCACGGCCTCCACGGTGGGGTTCCCCCTGGAATCTAAAATCTCACGGCCAATTATTTTTTCAATCGATTGAGCATTCATTATTGTAGCTCCTTTCTTCGAACAGATTTCAGTAAAACTATCTTCATGTTAGCAACATCTAACTGCATTGTCAAGGGTGTTCCGCCTTTTTTTGACCCTAAATTCAAATTAAGCCCAACCCCCCGTATTTAAAGGGTTTTGGGCTTAATAATTGCTGAATAATTCTTAGGTTTTGCCTAAGGGGCCCCTGCTAATCCATGCGGGGGTCCCCAAAGAAGAAGAGGGCAACGGTGCCGGGGCCGGTGTGGCTGCCGATGGTGGTCCCGATGTTATTGATTTCGACCTGGCCCTCCAATTGGGGGAAACGGGCTTCGATTAAATCCGCCACGGACCGTGCATCCTCATAACAGGCAGATTGGGAAATATAGCATTTCCCCCCATAACCCAGACCATCCTGGGCATGTTCCTCCATGCATTCGACGATGGCTTTAATGACCTTGCGCTTGGTCCGGATTTTCTGCCTTGGGATCAGATGGCCGAGATGATCCATATTGAGGAGAGGGCAGATGCTTAACATCCCCCCGATGAAGCCAGCGGTTTTGGAGATCCGCCCCCCCTTAATGTAAAAGGTGAGGTCCGTGGAGAAGAACCAGTGGTGGACATCAAGCTTATGGGCCTCTGCCCAGTCGTACACGTCGGTCATGGCCATGCCCTCATCCCGGAGATCCGCCAGGCGGTCCATAAGCAGGCCATAACCCGAGGAGGCCCCCAGGGAATCCACCAGGAGAATCCGGGCATCGGGATACTTCTTTTCCAGGTTTCCCTTGGCGATGGTGGCGGAATTAATGGCTCCGGACAGCCCCGAGGACAGTGAGACGTGGAGAATATCCTTCCCCTGTTTTAAAAAACCTTCAAAATAGGCTTCAAATTCCTCGGCATTAACCTGGGAGGTTTTGGTTTGCGCACCGTCAGCCATGGCCTGATAAAAGGTTTCAAAGGGCACGCTGGCCCCTAAATCGTCGGCGTACTCCACCCCATCGAGTTCGTAGTGGAAGCAAATATAATGAATATCCCGGGCTTTAAAATGCGCTTCTGATAAGTCAGCAGTGGAGCAGCAGCTTAAGATATAGTCCTGCATAATGTTCTCCTTTCAGTTCCTTCAAAGATGGTGTGTTTTAGTATATCATTTTTCACGGTTTTGTGCACATATTATTGTGCGTTAGATGGTAGGGCTGAAAGTTTGAATTTAATTGGTTTCTATTTCGGCTATTGCAATGCAGAGCTTCACTTTTTTGCCCTCCTATTATATAAAATCTCTTTGTTTCTACATAGCCACCATAACTGCGGGATTATCGAGATACCCTCCAATGCAAAGCCGTGGGTTCGCACTCGTAGGTATTGCTCATAATCTACGCTGATGGTTCGTTCATTTCATCGCAAGTCTATTTTATCGGGATATAAATATCAATCTCCGAATTCTCATTTTCACGCCCTGCGAATCGCGCATCATAAAGCTCAAAATCATCTCTTTCATCAATCGTTTCAGTTGTCACCATAGCCCATGTACCCCAAATATACTGATATGTTTTCAAAATGCTTTCGAGTGAACCTTTATGAGTAAATACGGCAAATTTCCCCGAAGGAATTGTTTTAGTAACAATGTCGGGCGGTAGATTGTCATAGCATGTTACCTCCATTCCAATCACCTCGGTAAACTCCATACCGTAGTTTGCGGCATCCACATCCTCTTGATATTCGCAGATTCCAAAAGTTCTGCCAGATGGATGCTTATTTAAAATGCTGCCTTGCTTTTCGCCAAACTGTTGCCACAGAGCAAAAATATGATCAAGTACTGCCATTCCACGAATACCAGCAACATAAATGTCATCTATTTTCCTAATTTGCGGCTGAACCGTAATCTTGGAAGAAATGTGGTGGAGAAAATCACGGTCAATCTCCTTTTTATTGCCACGAAAGACATCAAGGCGATTGCTGCGATATGCTGATGGACTAACTTGATAGTTGCTTTTAAATGCACGACTAAAAGATTCCGAGGAATCAAACCCACTATCCACAGCAATGTCAATAATTTTGCAATCGCTGTACAGCAGTTTCTGCGCAGCACTTGATAATCTTCGCTTTTGAAGATAGTTTCCAACACTTTCCCCAAGCACCGACTGGAAAATGCGGGTAAAATGGTAATAGGAGTACCCCGAAGCTTTTGCCACTTCGTGGACCGAAATCCCTTCGTCCAGATGGGCTTCCATATAAATGATTGCTCGCTCAAATGCTTCTAGATACTCCATAGCTTTTCTCCTTATAGCAATTTGCAAAAATCAAAGGTCGGGTGCTCTGACTGAATATGTACAGTCTGGCTGTGCGTCTTGAAGTCTTCACTTAATGAATAAGATGTCCAGCCATTTTCTGCAAGCCCGCCAAAGCAAACCTCCACTGTTCCAGCAGTTACATCAAAAACCATACTTCTGATCGTGCCAAAAAATTCATCATACCAGTGGCAGCATAATCCACTTGGATATTCCGAGAGTAATAGGCTCTTTAAATCATCGGGCGTAAGCTTCTCTGCCTGTACCATATATTTGCTGATGTAATCGTAGCGGCAAGTTGAATGTTCCATGACTATCGGGCAAAGCTGTTTCATTTTGGGCAGATGTGCATGGTTGGTGGAATGCAGATACTGTTCGGCAGTGGTGGAGTCTATGAGCTTCCATTCCTTTTCACCGTCAAAGGTTTCAAGCAAAACGGCTTTCCCTGTCTTGTCAGCAAGCATTAAGTTGATGTTGTAAGCGATAGGTATATCTAAAGCAGTTTTCAGTGCTTCGTCAACGTCTTTACAATTTTCAAGCAGGGAACGAATAACCGCCCAAAATTGTAAGCCGTTAATTGCAGGCTTGCGCATTGGCTCAAAATTACCGACAGGCAATCCGCAAGAGGTCGACCCAACCATAAGTCCGCATTCGTTTATTCCCTCGCTACGCCCAAATAGCATGGAGCTGCTTCCGATATGTGCATATTTGCCGTTTACCTTGGTCTTGCCAAAGGAGAAGTCTTCCATCTTATGAGAGAACTCATAATTTCGAGCAACCAGCACACGGCCGTCTTTCGTAAGGCTGGGGAGTGCAGCAATGAGAGAGCAGCCCGGAGTAAGACAAGTTCCTGCGTAATAATACATTTGTTTTTCGCTTGCACCCACTGCTTTAGCGAATCCCCGCAGCTCATCGCTAAGCCCAGGACAATAACGGTCAAACATTTCATTCATTTGTGCAAGCTGTCCATCGGTAAATATCTCGGTATCACTTTTTTGTATTTGTGTGAGCTGTGGGTTTGCCATCGTTTTTTTGCCAAGCTGATAGCCAATTTCGTAACTGCTTCCTGTCAGCTCATAGAGATTAACTGTTGCGTTTTCCATTTCATTGTACCTCATTTCTAATTATAGTTTAACTTTATACTACCAAATTAGAAATAAGTAGGCATGATATTTCGTGCTAAGTTGAGATAAGAGTGGTCTTGCGGTTTGTGTTATATAAAAACGCTTTGTTTCCACATAACTGCCGACAACTTCGAGATTATCGAGATACACTCCTATAGCAAAGCGATGGGTTTGTTCTGGCGGGTATTGCACATTCGCTTGGGTATCAATCAAGCTGACAGGTCATAATATATTCCTCGTTATTTTCATCAATAATTTCAAATCCAACTTGTTTATACATATTCACAGCATAGTTATCCTTTTGCACAGCGAGTGAGGTTAGTGTATAGCCTTTGGATTTTAGAAGTTTCAGCATTGCTTCCATAAGGCTCTTTCCTAAACCCTTCCCACGGAATTGAGGATACACAGAAATAGCGAACTCTGGAATTGTTTCGCTAATATGCCCAAATGCTTTTATACAACGAACCCATGCAGCACCAACAATTTTATTATCTATTTCTGCTACAAGGCAGTGGTCATCCTTTTTTGTTCCGAACTCATCAACATAAATCCACAATGATGGTTCTTGTATAATAATTCTTGGAGCTAAGTTTTTGGTATCTCTCTGGAAAATTGCTTCGTACAGAAATTCAGTAAGTAAAGGTATTTCATTATTTTTAATTGGTCTAATACTCAAAATTGAAATCTCTCCTTATTGTATAAAAATTTCTTTATTTCAACCTAGCTACCGACAACTTCGGAATTATCGAGATACCTTCCTATGCAAAGCCATGGGTTCGCACTCGTGGATATTGCTCATAATCTCCTCCATAAACGGATATTTAACATTTTCTATTTGATTTTCTTTTTATACTTAACAATTTGATAAAATCATCAAACATAGAAGTATCAACTGGCTCAAACAGTACCCATTTTCCGTCATGGTAGATTTTCGCTTCATTATAAATCTTTTGGACTGGTTCTGAATAATTTTTCCGCTCTGCTTCAAACTTTGCCCGTTCATCTTTTCCAAAGATAATCATGAAACCTACACAAGTATCTCTGGCATATAATGCACAAAGCGTTTTACCGCCTCGGCGGTATTTGTATTCATAATCCCAAGATTTACCGCCATTATTCCACAAGCATTCCATATCATACTTTTCATCAATCAAAGCACATAATTTATTCCAGACATCATATAAAGATTGTCCAACTAAAGTTGTCATTTCTTCTGCATTAGGTATCTTATCAAGCATAGTAATACTCCTTTTAAATTCTGATTTCTTCATTAATCACAAAATATAAAATTTCTTTATCCCCACAAAGCTCTCGACAACTGCGGGATTATAAAGATTAACCTTGCTTTGCACCTTTAAAGATACTTTTCAATCCCACATTGTTCGTGCAGGGTGTGACCTAAGAGCGTAATTGCCTGCTTCGGACAGCGATTGACACAGCGGTAGCACATGGTGCATTTGCCGCTTGCTTGTGCCTTTTTATCTATAATCTGCAAATTCTTCATAGGACAGAGGTTCATGCAAGCCCCACAGCCAACGCATTTGTCTGCATTGATTTTAAGCTTGTCTGAATACTGATTTGTCTTGTTGTAAAACCACAGTCTTTGCCCGAAAAGCCCAGCCATATGATAGAAAAAGCCGATACCCTCCTGCGTGGGAGTGTTGTTTTTGAACTTCAGCGCAGCATCTTTGATTTTTTCCTCTGCCGATTTCACAAGGTGCTTGTTCTGCTCCAAAGACTTTTTCAACGCCTTTGCGTCCCCGATGCAGTCGGGCATTTTTAGATGCAATCCGCCGACTGTTTTTGCACCATAGCTCTGCAAAAGCCTTGCCGAACAGCCTGCCCCGTCACCACTGAACAGTCCCATGGTTGCAATAATAAATACGCTTTTTCCTGCAAATAGGGTACGGTTATCCACGATGAAATCACGGACGATTTTTGGCAGATTGCTGAAATAAATGGGATACGCTAAAACAATCAAATCGTGCTGTTTGATGTTCTCTACAACTGTTTTATCCTCAATGGAAATACAAGATGCAGACGGGTCAACCTGCTTTGTAAACAGCTCTAAGCAGTGCTTTGTGTTGCCTGTTCCACTAAAATAAATTCCTACCACAAATTTTCCTCCTTGCCGTTATTAGCTATCTTTTCTTACAATACTCAAAAAAGCATCATAAGCTGTTTTGAGTATTTTTGCACATCATCTTCTGATCCTGCGCTTTTCTTCATTTACTTTTTAATAACCGGAATCCAAACCTCATATTTGGCGTTTTGAGGGTCAGCGCTCAGATAAACTTCAATGTCAGGAGCGTTTGCGTACTCATAGCCGGACGTGGGCAACCATTCGGTGACAATACGTTTTTCCAGTTCCTGCATAGACTGACTCACTCCGCTGCCGGAGAAAATTGCCCATGTGGCAGCAGGGATGATGTATTCCTCCAGAGCAATGGTATTAGCATCGCTCTTTGTCCCATTGATTGGCTGGTCGCTTGCAACTGCAATGTAATATTTCCAGTTGCTTTCATCATTACAGACGCTCACACCGAGCAGACCCATCGGAACGCTGTTCATCATGGTTGAAAGCTGGGGAATGGTTCCATCCATCACTGCCTTTTGCCACATCTGCGGCACAATCTCAAAATTTTTCTCAATTTTGTGTTGCAATGGTGCGCTCACACCAACAATTCGGATTTCGCCGTGCTTTTCAATTCTGTATTCCATTTCTTCTGCTCCTTTAATTGTAATTTTAAAGCTGATTGGTGGAAATGCTTTTAGAGGAACACCGTCATTTTTAATCAGCGATGGCGCAATCCCATGTACGCTTTGAAAGGCACGATTAAACGCCGTCGGTGAATTGTAGCCATACTTCAACGCAATATCAATAATTTTGTCCGCACCGCTTTACAAGTCCACCGCTGCGCTTGACATACGCCTACGGCGAATATATTCTGAAAGCGGAACGTCCGCCATATACGCAAACATCCGCTGAAAATGATACGCCGAGCAGCAGGCCACCTTTGCCAGTTCCTCGTAATCAATCGGTTCAGTCAAATGTTCCTCAATATAGTTCATTGCACAGTTTAATCGTGTAATCCAATCCATTTTAGTCAGCTCCTTTTATTTTATTGTACATCAAATAAACGCTATTCTCCTCTCTTTTTCTGCACAAATAAGAGAGCTTCTGTTGGTTTATCCGAAGTTAATGCTTCAATCCGTACTTCCAGAGGTGACTTGCACTGATATCTTTCTTGGGGACGTTCTTTACTGTAAAATCGTATATAGTCCTTAATTGCAAAGCGTAAGGACGCTTCATCTGTTATCTCATACATTTGATACATCTCGCCTTGAGGATACCCCAGAATCCCTCTGTTGGCCCATTATCAATGCAATAGCCTACTCTTGACATTGACTGTTCCATTTTCTGTTCTTTCAGTTTCCTTTGAAATATCCTGCTCGTATATTGGAATCCTCTATCGCTGTGAAAGAGCGGCTTTGCATCTGGATTGGCAGCAATTGCTTTATCAAATGTTTTAAATACCAGTTGATTGTCATTTCTGCAGCTGATTACATAGGAAACTGGATATCGGTCATATAGATTCAGAATCGCACTTAAATACAGTTTCTTTTTCTCTCCTGGAACTTTGAACTCCGTAACATCTGTTACCCATTTCTGGTTTGGGGCATCTGTACAGAACTCTCTCTTTAACTTATTTTCCGCTGTTGTTTCCGGAGTGGATGATTTATATTTCTTCTTTTTCTTTCGGATGATAGCATGGATATTCAGCTTTTTCATAATCCTGTGCACTCGCTTGGGACTATAACAAGTATGGTTGAAATGATTGATCCATGATGTCATTCTGCGGTAACCAAGGATGTGGCAGAACCGTTCATCATACTCTTTGATTAGCACAGCCAGTTCCTGATTTTCTGCTCCTGCACAGGAATGTCCCGGATCAGCCATTTATAGTATCCTGCTCTGGAAATTCTAAGCTGCCTACACATCCAGTTTATACTCCACCCCTTAGCTTCGTAGAAGTGCTTTACTGCCAGATATTTTGATTCATAACGTACCTTTCCAATCCTCACATCCTTTCGAAGTCCTTCACTTTTTTTAACAATTCGACCACCATATCTTTTTCTTCAAGCTGGCGTTTCAGACGTAGATTTTCACGCCATAAACGCTCTAACTCATCGACTTCACCGTCTGTTTTGTGATGACCACGCTTGTCTGACAGTCCATCTTCCCCCTCAGCCTCATATTTCTTTACCCAGGAATAGACCTGGCTGTATGAAACATCATATAAACTGGCTGTATCCTTGTAATTGCGATTATGCTCAATACAGTATTGAACGATTTCCATGCGCTCATCTATCGTTGTTTTCCTGCGTGCCTCTTTCATATAGACCTCCCGTTTTGGATTATAATCCTTAAGTTCTCTATTGGCATTATACATGGAAATCCAGTCTCGCAAAACCTTACGGCTCGAAATATTATATTTTGCAACGATGTCATCAATACTTCCTTCTCCGGACAAAACGGCTTCAGCACACAAGGTTTTGAACTCTGATGAATAGGGAGCGTTACCTTTTTTACTGTGAAAGGCAGGCAAACCATGCTGCCTATATTTGGCAACCCATTCTCTTAATTGTGTGCTGCCGATTTGATATTTAGTTGCCAGATATTCATATGAGCCTAAACCGTCAAGATACTCTTGAGAAACCATTTCTCTGAACTCTGGCGTATGTGGTGATTTAGACATGGAAATACCTCCTAAGTAGATTTTGGTTATTTACCTTGTCTACTTAAGAGGTATCATATCATTGCTTTGCTTCGGTTAGCCGGTTTGTCTACGCTCTGAGACCAGTGATTTTACTCACTGATCTTCACTAATGATTAAACTCAACTTTTAATTTAAAGGGTTTAGCATCTTCGTGCTCACCCACAACATTTTATAACATTTTCCCTAATTCATAAGCTTTTTTCATAATCTCTTTGTGTTTACTTGCGTCATTGGCATCTCCAATTCCTCCACCTTCAAGGATTCCAGATAAAGCAGCCTTTCCAAAGCAATCAACCCAGCCTTGCAAACCATTATATGCCTTTGTAAATGTATCTTCTTCACCTTCTGCAGCTGTGGCAATCATATAAATATTTCGAAAGGCATAATCTGTAGGATATAGTGGATTTAAGCGATCCAATAAAGTCTTCATCTGACCACTCATTTCATAATAGTAAATTGGTGTTGCAAACACAATTGATTCCGCTTCTTTTACTTTCTCTATGATTTCTGCAACGTCATCTTTGATTACACAGTTTCCTTTACTCTGACAAGCAAGACAGCCAATACAGTATTGAATATTTTTTTCCTTCAGGCTGATATATTCCACATCAAGTCCTGCCTCTTTTGCTCCTCGTTCACATTCACGAGCCAAAATTTCTGAATTACTTCCACCTCTTAAACTGGTGGAAATAATAAGTACTTTCTTTACCATCATAATAATTCTCCGATTTCTATTTATTTCAAATTTTCTTGAAAGAATTCCACTATTTTCCCAAAAGGAATTACATCTATATTATCATACAAATCCGTATGAACTGCATCCGGAATAATCATCAGTTCTTTATTTTCCGCATAAGGACTGTTCTTTGTCATGTTCTCATAAGCATCTTTACTGAAATAACAGGAATGTGCTTTCTCACCATGAATCATGAGTACTGCACTGCGAATCTCATTGGTAAAAGTCAAAATCGGCTGATTCATAAAGGACATACAACCAATCGTATTCCAGCCTTCATTGGAATTTAAGGAGCGCTCATGATAGGCACGTCCCTTATAATATGAACTATAATCCTTCACAAAGAATGGCAGACTTTCATCCACTGGGAATGGTAAGCATCCTCCAGCACGAGTATATTCACTATTTTTATAATTCTCTGTTCTTATAGTATTCATGGCTACTTTCTTTTCATATCTTGCATCGACACTATCTTCCGAATCAAAATATCCATTGGCATTCACACGAGCCATATCATACATGGTAGATGTTACGGTTGCCTTCACTCTGGTATCAATTGCTGCGGTATTTAGTGCCATTCCACCCCACCCACAGATTCCAATCATTCCAATCTTTTCCAGATCCACATTGTCCTGGACAGACAAAAAATCTACTGCAGCCTGAAAGTCTTCTGTATTGATATCCGGGGATGCCATGTATCTAACATTGCCGCCACTTTCACCTGTAAAGGATGGATCAAAAGCAATTGTCAAAAAACCACTCTCCGCCATTTTCTGTGCATACAAACCAGAACACTGTTCTTTTACTGCTCCAAATGGCCCACTTACTGCAATTGCCGGTAATTTTCCGGATATGTTCTTAGGCTCATATAAATCCGCCACAAGCGTAATACCATAACGATTTACAAAAACTACTTTCCTGTGGTTTACCTTATCGCTTTTTTCGAATGTTTTATCCCATTCCTGTGCTAATTGTAATTCTGCTATTTTCATCATGATTTGTTCTCTCCTTTTCTGCTCCTTATTCTGCCAATGTGAAGGTCGCTGTAATATCTCCCTTACCTAAAATATTCTGTAAATCCTCTATCGAATCTATTTTTCCAATTCTTGTATATGCCCACGAATTCGAACCGTAAAACATAACTAACTGATTTCCTGAATACAGAACAATATCTCCGGCTGATGTTGTTGTTTGTACATCATTTCGTGGCAAACTTATGCCAATAGAGCCAACCTGTTCAAATCCACCATATTCCAAAAACTGAATAGACAAACCACCGTTTTTTAGTAATTCTTTAAAAGCATCCACTGATTCATTGTCTTCGGGTGTAGCTGTAAGCTTTGTGTCACCAATTTGAATATTTAATTTCACATCCTCTTGTTCACTAATCGTTTCCTCAGCAATTTGCTTATTTTCTGGCTCCGTTTGGTTGGAGATACTCTCCTGTTTCCCGCATCCTGTCAGCACTGTTGCTAAAATAAGTCCTAATAATAAAGTAACTGCAATTTTCTTCATCTCATTTTTTATCCTTTTTGATTTGATACAACATATAATCTAGACGATCAATACGGACCTGTCTGTCGTGAATCTCATCCAAAAGTAAATTTCTTTGCTGACTGAGCAATTTGATTTCACATTCTTTCTCGGATTGCTTATAGCAATCAATAAACTCTGTTATTTTCTCTTGAAAACCGGCTGATTGTAAATTTAGTCTGATTTCTTTGTCACTTTGTATAATTATAGGAATGCTCCATTGCAAACCTGAAGAACCTGTCCTTTAACTGCACGCCCCATCTTACTTGCAAGGAAAAGACACGCATACGCCTGATCAATACATTCACATTCTGGGCCTGGGAAATAAACATAATGTCCACTGTATTCCAGCATCTTAGCCCCTCCAGGCTGCTCTCCCTTTTTATTTGCAAGATGTGCCGGTGTCTTTGTTGCTCCCGGTGCAACAGCATTACATCTGATATTCGTATCAATGAGTCGCATTGCCACATTTTTAGTCAACGTATTTAATGCTCCTTTTGTAGCGGTATAAGTAGCTCCACAGAAAGGACGAGTACCATTTACTGATGAAATGTTGATGATAACGCCATTATCCTTTGGAAGAAAAATCTTTAATGCCTCACGAATATAGCGCATTGGACCGCCCAAGTTTGTATTCATAACGTGCATCATCCATTCATCATCTGTCTCATCAATAATCTTCTGCTCTCCAATTCCGGCATTATTGATCAGAATATCCAAATCTCCAAATGCTTTTATTGTCTCCTCAAATACTCTCTTGGTATCCTCTGAAGAAGTAGTATCTGCAACAATCCCGATTGCTTTTCCACCTCGACTGCTGATTCCTTCAATAACCTCATTCAGCTTTTCTTCATGTCTGGCTGTCAAAACGACAGATGCGCCTTCCTCGGAAAACAATTCTGCCATCGTTTGTCCCATTCCGTAACTTGCTCCTGTAATAATTGCAACTTTTCCGTTTAACATCTGCTGATCCATATGAAAACCTCCAGTTTTTAAATCCTTTATTGATGTCCATATTATAAATCCGCATCGTTTTAATAGCAAATACCTATTCATTATTCTTTACCATGCTTTTTTTCTATGGTATAATCATTATAGTTTTTGGAAGAAGGTGCTTAATATGGATTTAAGAGTGTTGACCTATTTTTTGGCGGTAGCAAGAGAAGGAAATATCACAAGTGCAGCAGAAACACTACATCTCACACAGCCAACACTTTCCAGACAGCTAAAGGATTTGGAAGAAGAATTGGGAAAGTCTTTATTTGTTCGAGGAAAGAGAAAGATCATACTTACGGAAGAGGGGTTGTTGCTTCGTAAACGTGCAGAAGAATTGACTGAACTTGCCAGAAAAACAAAACGTGAAATTATGGAATCCAATGATTTGATACAAGGTGATATCTACATTGGTGCAGGCGAAACACAACATGTTCATTATCTTACAAAAGCTGCAAAATCTCTTAGAACCATGTATCTCGGTATTTCCATTCACATTTCTTCTGGAGATACTAACGATATCACGGACCAGCTAGATAAGGGGATGATTGATTTTGGTCTACTCTTTGATTCCATTGATGGGACAAGATATGATTCAATTAAAATTCCATCAAAAGATACTTGGGGCGTTCTTATGCTAAAAACAAGTCCACTTGCTGAGAAGGAATCTATTTCTCCAGCGGATTTGAAAGATTATCCCTTAATTATTCAGCGTGGTGTTCAACAAACAAAACTCTTTTCAAAATATCTTAGTACAGAAAATGATTCTTTACAGGTTGTCGGAACCTATAGCCTTGCATATAACGCATCTATCATGGTAAAAGATGGCATCGGGTATGCATTATGCATTGACGGAATTATTAATACAGGAATGGATAGTGAATTCTGTTTCCGCCCGTTTACGCCTGCACTACATGCAGAAATGAGTATTGCTTGGAAAAAATATCAGTATTTTTCAAAACCTCAAGAATTATTTTTGAATGAATTACGAAAACACCTATTATGATTTTAGTATGACTACAGTGTCTAGTTATTACCAAAAGCAGTTACGCTATAAGCATCATGGTATTGCTCAGATTACATGGTTAGCAGATTTTCAAGCAATTAAAAGAAGCCTTCCCAGAATTATCACTACTCACTAACGATGACCTCCAGAAAGGCTTTTATTTACTTTGTTTTCAATGAACTCTACTTATCTCAATACTACACTCTCCACATGAAATAGTTAGGCTATTTACAACTGGTATTTTCATCATTATAAAATCCGCTATATTACTAGCTTTACTGCTTAGAGAAGCGATTTTGATAATTTGATTTTAAGTAGGCTATTTAAACAAAAAGATATTTATATAATCATATTTTTAATTATTGACTTTCTTGAGACAATGCAAATTTGTTAGACAGTTATATCGGCGTAGAAAATCGTTTACTATAATCAAAAATCTTTCTTACACCTTCAATCTGTTGCGATGTTGTTGTTGGATAAAATCCTGCCATTTCTGGAGTTTTACCCGATAACAGAGTGAGTTTATCCAAGACTTTTTTATCTAAGGTTGGTGATAAAAAATAATCCTCCGAATAAGAGAATACAATGTAGTTGATGACACTAAGTTGATCTTCTAAATCAAGTTTTTTTAACTGGCGAAAGAAATTGCTGTATCTTGTGTTTCCTTTATCTACAAATAGCATAACAATACTGCTTTCTTTCAGCGGAAAAATACAAATGACTACATTTTTAATTTTATATTTAGGGTCAGGGTTATAAATGTTGTTAATCACATTGCCCTCTAAATCAAAAATCATTGCAACTGTACCTTGAAATGCCACAGGAACTACATATGGCAGTTTTTCAAAAATCCAACATAATAATCACCTGAAAATGGTTTGACATCTCTCTTTTTTGCACGAGAAAATGACTCCTTATATTCTTCTAAATCCATTTTATTCATGGAATTTTTTGCATCTACCCAATGCTCGCTCATGCCAATTTGCTTACTCATTAAGCTATACATTTCAATTTCCATTAACCTCTTGCTTATGTTCTTCAAATTGTTTTTCATATCAATTTGGGCAAGCATTTTGACTGTGGGAATATTTTCGTAATTATCTGGATTCTCATACTCTTGAAAGATTTTACTATCGCACTCTCTACAAATCAAGTGAAAAGTCCCAGACTCATTAACGCCTTTATCGTCCTTGAGTGAAGGTAAATCAAGAATGCTATTTGAATAAAAAAACTTTCCTTTTTGAGCAATATTTCTCAAACAAAATGCAGGCAATGTATGAGAATTACAAAAACCATCACATGGTTCACCACAATAATAGCAATTGCTTAGCTTCGACATTGCTCTACTTTCTTTGATTAGATTATTTATTGCTTTGCTGGCTTTTATAATGTCATCTTTACGAGCTTCTACATCTACTTCTGGAAAGTCACTCAAATCTAAGTGCATGAAAAAATCGTCCATATTTACCTCCTCCTATGGAATGCTTTTGCGTATACGATAACCTATATTTTAATTTCATCATAGAAGGGGGTGCGGATATTTTCTTGGACCTTAATGCCACAATTAACCCCAAGCTCTTTCTGTATTCAATAGGACTTAATCCCATCTTCGCTCACAACAATATTGCTCCTGCGTCCTTTTTCAAGTTGCACAGCTTTAAAGGTTTCCTCTGAAATAATAGCAGGGTGATTTTTCTTTGATAAGAATCGTTCACTGTTCAAAGTTTTCTTTAGCAGAATAACATTGCCTGTGTATTTCTCGTTACTAAGCATTTCATTGATGGCTCTCTTTGACTATTTATCTTTTCCAGTTGAAGTCTTGACATTCTGTTGTTGTAGCTTCTTTATAATGACCCCTTCACTATCACCTTGAAGATACCAATCAAAAATCATTTTGACAACATTGGCTTCCTCGTCAAGAATCACCAACTTACTATTTTCATCTTTCGTGGAGCCGTAGCATTTTCTATCATAAAGTTTTGATGTGCCGTTTGCAGCACGTTGTTTATTTCCCCATTTTATGTTATCACTTCTGGATTCATTTTCTGCCTGTGCAAAAGACTCGATAATTGAAATCATTAAATGACTGTCCGTCTTTTCAGTATCTATTTCTTCGGTTTCAAATATGACACGGGTGTTGGTTTCTCGAAGCTGTTCCAAAGCGGACAAAATCTCAAGTGAATCTCTGCCAAAGCGACTAATACTTATAGACTAATCATCATAATCAAAAATTGGTTATTATGTTGATTAGCCTATTTTAATTTCTTTAAAATCAACATCGAACACTCAACCTTAAATGCCCTTTGTAATGCTTAAAACTGCTGTAAACAACACTACACACTCGGACTATGTCAGCAATTATATGCACTCACCAAGCCATATCCGAATAATCGGTCAACCCCTGTAAACACTCAATTTGAGTGCATTCCATTGTTGTTTTTGACTTGATTCAGATCATAGAGAAAAGTCAGCCACTCATCTATTTTTTCATAAATGCCGTATTTACGGGGTTTATCAGCACTATTAACCATCTGTACGGGTAAGCAAACAAACACTCTCAACATGCCCCGTCCGACAAAAAACATCCACCGGCCGGGCCCCCTCCAGGGCATATCCCAAGGCCCCAAAGGCCTTCACATCCCGGGCCAGGGTCGCCGGATTGCAGGAGACATACACCACCTGGGGGACCCGGTGATGGTGAATCAGCTCGATGATATGGGCATCTACCCCCTTCCGGGGCGGGTCCAGCACCACCAGATCCGGGGGACCCTCGCTGGCAATGCACTGGGCCATCAGGGCTTCCGCCTTGCCGCAGTAGAAAACCGCATTATCCACCCCATTACGGGCCGCATTCTCCCGGGCATCCGCCACCGCATCGGCAATCACCTCAATGCCCACCACCAACCTGGCCTGGGCAGCTAAAAAAATACCGATGGTCCCCGTCCCGCAAAACAAATCGTAGACCACCTCATGCCCATCCAGGGCAGCAGCCCTTAAGACCTCCTGGTACAGCACCAGGGTCTGCTGGGTATTGACCTGGAAAAAGGACCGGGGAGAAATGGAAAAAGCCAGATGCACCAAGGTCTCCTCAATCCGGGGTTCCCCCCAGAGGCACCGGGTCTCCTTCCCCAAAATCGTATTGCCCGGCCGGGCATTGATATTCACATTCAGGCTCTTAAGGCCCGGAATTTTCGGTATCAGGAAGTCGATGATTCCCTTTGCCTTGGCCTCGTCCCAGGCGGACACCACCAGGGTCAGCATCTCATCCCCCTGGGCACTCGTCCGCTGGACAATCCCCCGGAGTTCCCCCCGGTGCCGGGGCTCATCGTAGGGGGTCAGATAGCCCCCGGCCACCAGGGCTTCCCCGGCGGCAATGACCGCCCGGCAGCTCTCCTGTTGGTTTAAGCAGTCCCCAATGGGAATGAGACCATGGCTCTGACGTTTATAAAAGCCAATCCCCGAGGCATCCACCTTGAACTGGGCTTTATTCCGGTAACGACAGGGATTTTCCATTCCCAGGGTTTCGGCCACCCGGTCCTCGGCGTCGGCCACCCCGCCAATCCGGGACAGGGCATCCACCACAAATTTGCGCTTGAGCCGAAGCTCTGCCCCGTAGGTCATCTGCTGGGTCTGGCATCCACCACACTCCCCAAAATAAGGGCAATCCGGGGTAATCCGATCCGGAGAAGGCGTCTCAATGGCGATGATTTGCCCCACACCGTAGCGGGGCTTAATCGCCGTAATGGCCACCCGTACCTGGTCTCCCGGCACCCCATCATCCACAAAGATTGTCAAGCCATCGTACCGACCGATGCCCTGGCCCTTCTGGGTAAAATCTGTAATGGTGAGGGTGAGGTGCTCACCCACCACCAGGGGGTTAGTCTGCATTTAAAAATCCTTTCAATTTTTCAAAGGTTTCGTCACTGATGATATGCTCGATATTACAGGCATCCGCCTCAGCCACCGGGGCACTGACCTTCAGGACATCCGTTAAAAAGCGCATAATCAGGCAGTGCTTTTCATAGATGGCCATGCCCTTGGTCTTTCCAGCCTCGGTCAGGTAGATCTGGCCATAGCGCTCGTGCTCCACATAGCCCATCTCCTTCAATTTTCGAACGGCATCGTTGGCGCTGGCCTTAGTCACCTTCATGGCCGTGGCCAAATCCGTCACCCGAACGCCCTTCCCTTCCTTTGAATAATCCAGGTAGATGGTTTCAATATAATCTTCAATGGACTGGGTTAATTTTTCATTCATCACATCACCTTCTCTTGCCCCGGGGGGGCGTCTTCCTTCCTTTTTGTGGGTTCTTTGATCCTTTGGATGGGGGTGCCCAGATGAGGGCATCCTTCCCCGGTCCTATTAAATCCTGGCGTCCGGCCTTGATTAAGGCTTCCCGGACCAGGGCTTTATTCTTCGGATTATTAAACTGCAGCAGTGCCCGCTGGAGGGTTTTTTCACGCCCCTTGGGCACATAAATTGGGGCCATGGTTCGGGGATCGATCCCGGTATAATACATGGCCGTGGCCAAGCTTCCCGGAGTGGGGTAAAAATCCTGGACCTGCTCGGGGATCATGCCATGGGTCTTGAAATAGACACTCAGCGCCACCGCATCCTGTAAGGTGCTCCCCGGGTGGCTGCTGATGAAATAAGGGACGATGTACTGCTTCTTGCCCAGTTTCCGGTTCATGGCCTCAAAACGGGCTACAAAGGCCTCGTAAACCTCAAAGGCCGGCTTGCCCATGGCCGACAGCACAGATTTTCCCAAATGTTCCGGGGCTACCCGGAGTTGGCCGCTGATATGGTATTTCACCAATTCCTTGAGGAGACCGCTGTCCTTATCCTTTAGGAGATAATCGTAACGGATACCGGAGCGCACAAAGACCTTCTTAACCCCGGGGATCTGTCGGGCTTCCTTTAGAATATCACAATAGGCACTCTCATCGCAATCCAGATTTTTACAGGGGGTTGGAAATAAGCACTCCCGATGGCGGCAGACCCCGGAGGTTGTCTGTTTTTCACAGGCAGGATTTCTAAAATTAGCCGTCGGTCCCCCGATATCGTGGATATACCCCTTGAAATCTGACATCTGTGTCATTTTCTTGACTTCCCCTAAAATAGACGCCTTACTCCGACGCTGCATATACCGCCCCTGGTGGATGGCCAGGGCACAGAAGGCACAGCTGCCAAAGCATCCGCGGTTGGCGGTGACGCTGAATTTCATCTCTTCAAAGCTGGGGACCGGCGCTCCGCCCCCGAGGAGCCTGCCGGTATAGGGCAGATCGTAAATATCATCCATCTCCAGCTCCGTCAGGGGCATCTGGGGGGGATTCTGGAGGAAATAGACGCCGTCAACTTCCTGGATATAGGGCTCCTCACAAAAGGGATCACCCGACCCCTGAATGAGGGCTGCCCCCTGGGCAAAGGCCTGTTTATCCCCGGCCATTTCCACAAAGCTGGGCAGGAAAATCCCCTCCTGGGGTTTTTCTGTCACCAGACAGCCCGTTCCCCGGATATAGGTCAGGGCGTCCACGGGTAGTCCGGCATTCAGGGCCTCAGCCACTTCCAGGATAGCCTTCTCCCCCATGCCGTAAACCACTAGGTCTCCCTGGCAATCGTAGAGGATAGGCCGCCTCACCCCATCCTGCCAATAATCGTAATGGGCAAACCGCCTTAGGCTGGCCTCAATCCCTCCGATGATGATGGGGCTCCCTGGAAAGGCGTGTCGGATGAGGCTGCAATAGGTGATGATGGCCCGATTGGGACGTTTTCCCGGGACACCCCCAGGGGAATAAGCATCATCATGACGCTTTTTTTTATTGACGGTGTAGTGGTTCACCATGGAATCCAGATTCCCGGCAGTCACCAGAAATCCAAGGCGTGGTGAGCCCATGGCCTGAATATCCTTAGATCCCTGCCACCGGGGCTGGCTGATGACAGCCACACGGTAGCCGTAGGCATTTAAGACCCGGGCGATGATAGCCGCCCCACAACTGGAATGATCCACGAAGGCATCACCCGTCACCAGGATGAAATCCGGCTGTGCCCATTCCAGGGCCGCCATCTCCCCCTTATTCTTAGGAAAGGGTAAGGGTTCATTCCTCATGGTAGCACACCCACACATAAAAGGGGCCAATTCACCGCCACCACAGCGGCGATTAACAGGTAGGTGAGTTGACACAGCTCGATGGTCATACCGATGGTATCACCCGTCATCCCCCCAATACTCTTTTTAAAAAGGTGGCATAAATAGGCAGCCATGACCATAGCCCCCAGGGTTGCCACACCGGCGACCCAGCCAATGAATAGGTATCCCAGGGCCATAATCAGGATAAAATACAAGGCCACATGCCAAAAACGGGTGATCTCGACAATGCGTTTTCCCAGTCCCCCACCCCCCTCGGCATAGGTGGAGAAGCAGCAGTTCTGGATGCCGCAGAAGCGGCCCACCACTGGTGCCAGGACGATGGCCACCGGGTACAGGGGCAGGATGGTCTGATAACCGGCAAAGCTACCCAGGAAAAGGATGATTAAGGCAATGGCCCCAAAGGAGCCCAGTCGGCTGTCCTTCATGATTTCCATCACCCGGTCCCGGTCCCTGGCGCTCATCAGTCCATCGGTGGTATCCGCCACCCCATCTAAATGAAGTCCCCCGGAAATAAAAAGGTAGGCCAGGATGAGGATAACCCCGCCAATGGCCGGAACGTGAAGAAAGCCCACCAGCCAGGCCACCAGATACAGCCACAGCCCAATGAGCAGCCCGACAATGGGCATGACGGTCATGGACTGATAAAACTCATCCTCTGTCACATCCGCCACATTAATTTTAATACGGGTAAAAAACGAAATAGCGATTAATAATTGACGCATACATACTCCTTAATTTCAATAGACTAAAAAAACAAAGAAGATGAACATCCTAATGGAAATCCACCTTCTTTATCATATCATGACCTTGGGGCGTTTACCAAGCCTTCCCAAAGATTTATTCGTCCTTCATTCCAAATTTGCTGTCGATCAGACTCTCGAGTTTTGTCATTGCGGCGGCTTCATCATCTCCGGCAATCTCAAGGGTAATTTCGTCCCCTTGTTGCACAGATAGAATCATGACTCCCATGATGCTTTTGGCATTCACACGGGTAGACCCTTTGCTGATATAGATTTCACTGGCAAACCGATTTGTATTTTGTACAAATACAGATGCTGGTTTCGAGTGTAAACCCGCGCGGTTTTTAATCACCACATTTTTCGTTATCACGTCACACACCCCTTCTATCGGAATTTTCTATCGATTACATTATACAATGGATTTCATAAATTAGCAAGAGCTTTACTTGGAAATTCATGACTTGCCTTTATCTTTTTTTAATTATATAATAGACATGTTCAAAAAATCATTATAGGAGGATATTATGTCAGAAGCAAAAGTGACAAAAGATATGGGTATTTTAGAAGCCGTCGAACAATATCCGGACTCCGTTCCGGTATTCCAGGCTTTTGGAATGCATTGTTTCGGCTGTATGGCCGCCCGTTTTGAAAACATCGAACAAGGGTGTGCTGCCCACGGGATCGATGCCGACGAAATGGTTCAGGCCATTAACAACGCCTTAAGTGCAGTCAAGTAATGATGAAAGCGGCGCCTTCCCGGCGCCGTTTTTTATAACCAGCCGGAAATCATATCTATTAATTATTGATAAGGAGACACGCCATGGGAAAAGAAAACCACATCGCACAGCAATTGAGTCATTTATTTAATGACCAGTTTACCATCACCTCCCCCCATATGCAGTACCTTAGGGATTCCAACAGCAGGGAATACATCGGGTATTATTCTGACTGCCTGCTCTGGGACTTTGGATACCTGAATTCCACCATTAATCACCGCATTAACGCTGCGGTAATGACCCAACGGGCCTCGGATTCCCCCATTAATATCGATGTGCTCATCGCTGAAATCCAGGGACTTCTCATTCCCCATCTCCCCAAGGGCTTTAAGTCCCTTTATTTTAACCAAACCGATTTCGGTGACATCCTAAGCCAAACTTTTTTAACGACAAAGAAAACAAACTTTCTGACCCTGGAGTCCACAGGACTCCCCCTTCATCTTTCTGGAGAACGGATTACCGCCATCAACGATTGCCATAACCTCGAAGATTTTGGAGATTTGGAGCGCTTTTTAAAGGATCAGAAAAAAAATACCGCAGCGTTCCTCATTGACCCCTATATCAAGGAGAAGGGCCGTCTGGCCACCCCAGAGGAAATGGCCTCTCTGCTTCAATTTATCACTCAATCCGGCATTCCCCTCATCTGGATCGAAAGCAGCATCGGACTGGGGCGAACGGGGCAGCTGTTTACCGCTGCTTACTACAATGTCAAGCCTGATCTACTGGTCTATAGTGGCGATCTCTTGGGGGACCGCCAAATCCACCTCTTAGCCACCACCAGAAAGTATAAAAAGGCCATCGCCGCCCAGGCACCGACACTCCGTCCAGGGGACGCCGGAAGCCTGCTCATGTTTAATGTGCTTTTAGAATCTCTAATACAGGATGACATGCTGGGCCGTATACAGTCCCTGGGGCACCGCTTTCTCGGAAAGGTTCGGGCCCTGGACGCCAACACCACAGAAACCTTTTTATTCCGTGGGGTTGGGCTATGCCTCTTCCTGGATTTTCAAAAGCCGGGAAGGGCCAAAGATTTCCAAAACTTTATGGCCGCCAGGGGAATCCTCGTCCATCTCTCACCGTGGCGTCCATCCGTGGTCTGCCTCTTCCCACCCTTTATTTTAGAGGATGCCGATGTGGATACCTTCATCGAAGGAATGATGCAGTTTTTTCTGAAATAAAAGAATGAGACGGTGAACGAAAGGTTCACCGTCTCAGAATGTGACAAATGGGTTTGTCGCAGTCTAAGGGGGGCGCAAAACGCGACCCCCTTTATTATTTCATGTACCGCGTTGCCATCTCCTGGGCAATGTCCTCTAACATCCCCAAATCATAGAAGAGCTGCAGGGTGCCATAACGGTTACGCAGTTCCTTGGCGTAGGTGATAATATCCACCAAATCCCCTTGGGTCAAGGGATAACCAGAGGGATCGGTCAAGCCCCCCAGACAGCCTAAAAGCTTCGGACAGGCCGCCAGCTTCTCACTCACGTCCCGCACCATCCCCAAAATCTCATCCTCATGGGCCTCAATGGCATCGATGCGCTTCAGTACCGCATCCCCATCATTTTGCCGGGCCGTCTCGTACAGCTTAATCACCTCATCCGCCCCTAATCCAAAGGAACGTTTAATTTCAGCCACCCAGGCATCGTGATCAAAGGCTACTGCATGGGCCCGGGCCTTCTGGTAATCCAGGGGCTTGGATAAAAAGCTTTTGTACATCTCCCCAATGAGACAGGTCGCCATCCCCACATTGGTGCCATGGAGCTCACCGTATTCCCCGGCGAAGATCGACTTCATTTCCAGGAAGTGGGCAATATGATGCTCCGAAGAGGAAGCCGGCCGGGAGAAACCGATATAGCTCATGGCGATGCCAATGAGCACCAGGGATTCCATGAGATACTGAAGGGCGATGGGGTCTCGTTTTTCGAGCCCCGGCACCGTATCCACGCACTTCTTAACGGAATACAGGACCAGCTCCCCAACTTCAGGACAGTAGTATTCCCCATTAATGACCTGGGAGATTCGCCAATCACTGATGGCCAGATATTTCCCAAGGACATCCCCTAAACCAGCGGCAATCATATGCATGGGTGCCGTGGCCAGATAATCCGTATCACCGATGATGGCAGCGGCACATTCCGCCGTATAGGTAATTTTCAAATGATTGTGGACCAGGGGCGAAACATTGGAGGCATAGCCATCCATGGAGGGCGCCGTGGCCACAATGTAGTAAGGTACCCCGGCATGAAAAGCCACATATCGGGTAATATCATTGAGAGAGCCCGAACCCACAGCGATGATCAGGGAAATATCCTCGGGAAGCTGGGCACGCATCTCGTCCACATACCGCTCTTCGGCGTGCATAGAGGCATGGGGGAATACATAATCCGTCGTGGAATAGCCCGCTGCTGCCAGCCGTTCCTTGACATCCTTCCCTGCCACCCCCTCGGTATTGACATCGCTGACCACGAAAATCTTATCCACGGCTTTATCGAAGACCCGGTCGTCCTTGATGACTTGCTTGTCAATCATGGCGCTCAACTGGCTGATTACACCCTTCCCAATGGCAATATTCTGGATATTGGCCAAATGGGTCTTCCCACAGCTGCATTTGAATTCGGTATTAATTAATTCGTTAATTGTTTTATCTAAAAAACTCATTTTAATTTTGCTCTCCTGACATGAATTGGGGGATTAACGATCGATGGCGGCTTCCCTGATTTTCTTAAGGCGTTTCATCATATCGTTTTGACCCCGGCCAAAAAGGTTATGGAGTTCTAAAAACTCAGCGTACAATTGATCATAAACCTTGGCGTTGTCCTCATTGGGGATATACTCGATATCCGTTAAATTGGCCATCACCTTGGTGGCATCGAAGACAGAATCGTACCCGCCCCGGTCTGTTCCGGCAGCCAAAGCACCGAATACGGCGGCACCCAGGGCCGGACCATATTCTGAGCCTGCAATGCGGATGGGGCGTCGGGTGACATCGGCGTAGATCTGCATCATCATGGGGTTTTTCTGGGAAATTCCACCCGTTGCAAAAATCTTATCCGTATCCACACCGTGCTTTGCAAAGTTTTCAACAATGACCCGGGTGCCAAAGGCTGTGGCTTCGATTAAGGCACGATACATCTCTTCGGGCTTGGTGGTTAAGCGCATACCCATCATCAGCCCCACAAGGTCGTTATCCAGGAGAATGGAGCGGTTGCCATTCCACCAGTCTAAAGCCACCAGGCCACTTTCCCCAGGGGTAAGCTTAGAAGCCTTCTCCGTCAGGTATTGATGAAGATTCATTCCCGCTTCTGCAGCGGCCTGGGCGTAGGACTGGGGCACACAATTATCCACAAACCACGCGAAGTGGTCCCCCACGCAGCTCTGGCCAGCTTCATACCCAATAAATCCTGGCAGCATGCCGTCTTCCACCACCCCGAATGCCCCGGGGACGATGCGTTCCTGCTTGCTCACTAACATATGACAGCTGGAGGTTCCCATGATGATGAGCATCTGGTTTTCAGCCACTTCCTTCAGGGCGCCCGGCACCCCGGAGTGGGCGTCGATATTCGCCGTGGAAACCGCCGTCCCCACCTTAAGACCCGTTAGCTTCGCCCCGGCTTCGTTAATCTCCCCAGCCTTGGTGCCAATGGCCTGAACCGGTGCCTTGAGCTTTTCTTCAATGACATTTTCCAGTTTTGGATGCAGCGCCTTAAAGAATGTCTTGGAGGGGTAGCCCTCAGTCTTATGCCACAGCGCCTTATACCCAGCTGCACAGGAATTTCGGACATTCACCCCGGTCATCTGCCAGATGATCCAGTCCCCAGCTTCCACATATTGGTCCATATCATCGTAGAGCTCGGGGTTTTCTGCGGCAATCTTCCAGAGCCGTGGGAAAAGGGACTCCGAAGAGGCCTTCCCCCCGTAACGGGCCAGGAAGGTTTCCCCCCGCTGCTCGGCAATCTCCGTTAATCGGTTGGCATAATCCTGGGCGGCGTGGTGCTTCCATAACTGGACATAGGCCATGGGATCTTCCCGGTACTTTTCAGTAAAGCACAGGGGATTACCCTGGGCATCCACTGGAAATACCGTGCAAGCTGTAAAGTCAACCCCCACACCAATGACATCCTCGGCGCTGACATCGGTTTTTTTAAGAACCTCCGGGATCGTGTGGGTGAGCACATCCAAATAATCCTGGGGATATTGCAGGGCATAGTCCACTGGCAGCTTTTTACCGCTTGGAAGGGCTTCTTCCATCACGGCATGGGGATACTCATAGACGCTGGAGCCCATTTCTTTGCCGGTTTGAACATTGACCAAAACCGCACGGCCTGATAATGTCCCAAAATCAATACCAATCGAATATTTCGCCATCTTACTCTCCTTTTTTTCGAACACTTTAAATCCGATTCGTGGTCCAACGGACTCCCCCCGACGGACGAATCGAGAACTTCCAGAAAGAAATTGATTAAATGTTCGAAATATGTTATATTTGTTCATATAATAGCACATTCCAAAGGAAGGGTCAATTCATTCTATCCAGAATTTTTGCATTGGTGCTTTTCTTTTACAAAATTTCTAACATGGGACTAAGGAGATTCCGACGTGGCAAAAAAACAACGACTTGAAGAAATATGGAAGATGATTGAAAAACGAGGAACGGTTGAAGTATCCCAACTCTGCGCGGTCTACAACGTCACCCCAATGACCATTCGACGAGATTTGGATACCTTAGAAGAGCAGGGGAAGATCATACGAACCCATGGTGGTGCCATCATTAACAACGAAGATCTTCTTTTGGAGAAACCCATCCATTTAAGGCTGCATTCCGACATTCCCCTCAAAGAAGCCATTGGCCACGCCGCATCTAAACTTTTATACGACGGTGAGCGGGTCCTCATTGCATCGGGCTCCACCATCTATCACTTTGCCCGGATGATCGATAATTCAAGGCGGCTCATGGTGGTCACCAACAGCTTAAACGTCGCCACTGAGCTCAGCACCCGAAACAGCATTTCCATTCTCCAACTGGGGGGCACCCTGCGCAGCAATACCCTGACCACCACTGGAAATTTCGCCTGTACCATGCTGGAGCAATTTCATTTTGATGCCTGCTTCGTTGGGGCGACAGCCCTGGATGCCCATGGTGTTTTTTACCACCACAGCCTGGTGGAGAAGGATATCTTCGACCGCCTGCGCACCCTAACCGATCAAATCATCCTGTTGGCAGATTCCAGTAAGCTGGGGCAGTGCGATTTTGTCAAAGTGGGTCAACTGGAAGCTGGCGATACCCTTATCACCGATACCGGTATTCCAGGGGATTTAAAAGCCCATTTTGAAGAAAAGGGCATCCGCATCCTCTGCATCCAGGCGGACGAAGACGAAGGATAACGCGTTCCTTCTGTTAGCTCATGCGAAAAAAAAATGGCATCAGATGCCATCAGAGTGTTAACAAAGTGGTGCAGCACGGTCCGGGAGAGGATAAAAAAGATTCACCCCGGACCCCAAGCGCTGATGAACAAAGGGAAACCTCTCAATCGTCAGTACACAAAACCTTCGGTTTTGATCGAGTTGTTGGCAGGTTTACTTTCTTAACTTGACACAAACCGAGAACTCCAGCCCGCAGGGGCGCCAGAGTTCTCGTATTTTTATCCGCTCCCAAACCTGGGTTTATCGACAGTCTGAAATGGCATCATACTTGCCGAGAGCCTCTGCGGATGAACGCCCCCCTTTACTTTAACCCTCTAATGTCCACAATGCCCGGAGCCACAGCCCTGGCTACCGCATTGGTGCCCTTCCCCGTGGCCATGGTGGTCACAATTGGCCTGTGTATTTTGCTGAAGGGACCCCGCCAGCAGCGCCTCCACCGCATCATCTGCGGATCCCTTAACCCCGGCGAATAAATCAATTCCCACTTCGGATAATGCCCGCTGGGCACCACCGCCGATCCCGCCACAAATCAGGGTGTCCACATCCAGCTTATGGAGGATATCTGCCAAGGCACCGTGACCAGAGCCATTGGTATTGACCGTGGTCGCACTCACCACCCGTCCATCCTGGACATCATACACCTTAAAACGCTCGGTGTGACCAAAATGCTGAAAAATCCAACCATCTTCAACTGTTACTGCGATTCTCATCAAATTCCTCCTTCGTGGGGACAATAAACCGTCATCTTTGCGCAGCGGTGGGGACAATGGCCGTGGCAGCCTCGGGCAGGGTGGTCACACAAAATGACATTCCCGCCTTCAATCTTAAGGCGCTTCCCCTCCACCAGACATACTGCCAGTTTTTTCCGGGCACTATTATAAATCGCCTGTGCCGTCGTCCGGGCAATATCCATATTCTTTGCACATTCCTCCTGGTTCAGTCCCTCCAAATCGATGAGTCGAATGGTTTCAAATTCATCCATGGCCATAATCACTGTCTGGTCCTCATCACCCATGGGGACAGGGATTAAACCTGTATTCCTGGGTTTTGCACAAATACGCCGCTTTTTGCAAGGTCTTGGCATGTCCTCACATCCTTTCTTTCTGACATATGCCAGTAACTTAATCATACACCCATTTCCGGCATATGTCAATAATTCTTTTCACCCAGAACTCCCCAAGCTGTTTTCAAGCGCCCGATGGCATTATAAATGGCGGATTCCGTAAATTCAGCATATCCCAGGACCACCATATTCCGGGGCATCTGTTCTTCTGAAAGCATATAGTACTCAGATAACCCATAAACACGAATTCCCTTTTCCTTAGCCCTGGCCACCAGCTCTGCTTCCGTCATGCCGTTCTCAACGGTCAACAGAAGATGCAGCCCGGCACTGTCCCCCAAAATGCTTATTGGATTTTCCCCTTTGGGATCATTGCCGCCAAGGGCGGAAACCATGGCATCCCGACGGCGGCCATAAATTTTATGCATCCGATGGAGATGCCGCTCAAAATGCCCATCCATCATAAAGCGATGGAGGGTGTGTTGTTCAAATCGGGAAACCGTGGAGGAGTAAAAGGAAAAAAACTGGCCGTAACGCTTTAGCAGCGGCGGTGGCAGAATCATATAAGAGATACGCATGGATGGTGCCAGGCTCCGGGTAAAGGTGTTGAAATAGATGACACAATCCGATGAATCCAGGCCCTGGAGTGCGGGTATGGGCCGACCCTTGAATCGGAACTCACTATCGTAGTCATCCTCTAAAATATACCGGCCCCTTTCCTCAGCCGCCCACTTGAGAAGCGCCATCCTTCGCCGAAGGGGCATGACAATCCCCAGGGGAAACTGATGGGAGGGGGTCGTATGGACCACCGATGCTCCGGATTCCCTTAAGTGCGTAATGGATAACCCCTCCTGATCCAAAGAAATGGGCGAAACGGATACCCCGGCAGACTGCAGTACACGGTATACTTTTTCATAATTGGGATTCTCCATGGCATACAGCTGGTCCCGCCCAATAAGCTGGACGGCCAATCCCAGCAAATATTCAGAGCCCGCCCCCACAATGACCTGCTCCGGGGTACACCGTACCCCGCGATACTGATGGACATAATCGACAATGGCTTTTCTTAAGGGATAGTATCCCCTGGGGTCCACAGCCTTTAATAAGGCGCCATCCTCTTCACTGAGCACCTGACGTGATATTTTTGCCCAGGTGGGAAAGGGAAAACAGGACGCATCAACGGTGTTGGTCACAAAGTCATACTCCCACTGCTCCTTTTTATCTGGCATATAATCCCCGTCCAAAGAAGGTGGCGATGATAACGGAGTATCCGGCAGCACATCCTCTAAGGGGGACACATAAAAGCCACTGCGTGGCCGTGCTTCAATATATCCCTCGGCCACCAACTGGTCATAGGCAGCAGCTACGGTATTCTGGCTGATTTTAAGGTGCTCGGCCATCTGCCGTTTGGAGGCCAGCTTTTCGCCTGTTTTCAAATTCCCTGCCATAATTTCTCGTCGGATCTGTTGGTATAGTTGTCGATACAAGGGCTCGTAATGGTCATTTTTTAGTACAAAGGTCAGCATGGTCTCCTCCCCATTTCTCTCAAAATACGAAAAAGGCTGCATACCATTGATACGCAGCCTCAGACTGTTGACAAACCCAGGGAAGGGAGCGGATAAAAATACGAGAACCCCGGTGCCCCTGCGGACTGAAACTTTCAACTTTCATCAAATTAAGAAAGTAAACCCGCCTTAAACCTTATCAAAACCGAAGGTTTTGCGCACTGACAAATGCACGGCTTCCCTTTGTTCGTCAGCGCTTGGGGTCCGGGGTGAATCTTTTTTATCCGCTCCCTTCCCAGACTACTAGGAGCAGCCCGTCGTCGTTCCGCAGTCCAGACACACCTTGCAGGTTCCATTCCGCACTAAACGGTCACTCCCACAATTGGAACACACCTCACCATAGATCTTTTCACTTTGGGCCAGGTCGATGTCAGTCCCCAGGGATTCCGAATCCACCATGGTCATCTGTTTAGGCTCCCGCTCCGAACGATAATGATGATGGGCTGGTTTTACCTGACAGCGGCTGTAATCCCCGCACTCAATATCGATAACCTTGGAAATTAAATCCGAAATCGAAGAAGCATACTTAATGTAAGGATGCCGTGACACAAATCCCGAGGGCTCATACTTTTGTCCCCTTAAAATGGACGAGATATCCACCGGAGGGATATTGTATTGGAGCATATGGGAAATGGTTTTAGACAAGGAGGCCAGCAGCCCCTTCACCACAGTCCCATCCCGATCCGTGGAAACAAAAAGTTCTGAAATCCGATCATCTTCATAAAAGCCAATGGTGATATACAATTCGATATCCCCCATTTTGGCCGAGTGGGTACGGCTATTTCGAACCCCCTTTGGCTTCTTCCGTGTGGGTACCCCTTTGTTACACTTCTTGGCAAAGGCCAACAAATCCTTATAGGTACAATCCTCCAGCTCTTCATCCGAGGAAATGGATTTTCCAGAAGATAAGGGCTGGGATGCCTTACAGCCATCCCGATAAATGGCGATGGCCTTTGTCCCGGTCTCATAGGCCAGGAGATGGATCTTTCGTACCTCATCCACCGTGGCATCCGATGGCAGGTTGACGGTTTTAGACACCGACCCGCTGATCATGGGGGTAATGGCCGCCACCATGAGCACATGGCCCTCTGGACGGATGGTATTGGCCGTATCAAAGACTGGCAGATGCTCGGTTTTTAAATGGGGTGCCCCCTCTAGGGTATCGTGAACCATATAACCGGATTCATCCTTATCCATCATATATTCTACAATGTCCTGGATTTCCTCTTTATTGTATCCTAAGGTATTCAGCGCCGTTTCGATCACCGGGTTAACAATTTCCATTGAACCGCCACCCACCAGCTTTTTAAAGACCACGTGGTTGTAGAAGGGCTCAACCGAGGTTGCCCCACAATCCATGGCAAAGGAAATAGTTCCCGTTGGAGCAATGACACTCACCTGGGCGTTCCGGTAGCCAAAGGCTTCGCCATATTCCATAGCATCCTGCCAAGCATCCTTCACCCGGCTGCTGATATTCTCAAATCCCATGTTTAACAGGATGGAGTGGTCAATGAATACCGGCTTATAGGGAATTTCTTCAAGGGCATCCGTCAGTGTCCCCGCTACCCGGCTGTGGTTACGGATGACCCGATGCATATACGCTTTGTTCACCTCGTACTTTTTAAAGGGACCCACAGCACTGGCCATGAGCGCCGAAACGTAATAGGAATGCCCAGTCATAATCCCTGCCAGGGCTGCGGTGAGGCTTCTGGCCTCCTCGGAATCATAGGGATAACCCAGGGCCAGGATGACAGAGGCCGTATTGGCCAGGCCTAAACCCGTCGTTCGGAACAAATCGCTCTTCCTTGCCACATCCACCGTGGGGAACTGTCCCCAATGGATGGAGGCTTCTAAAACCAATTGGATGAGTCCCGCCAGATGGGCAAAGAGCTCAATATCGATTTTCTTCGTCTTGGCATTGAAGAAACGATAAGTATTGATGGACGCCAGATTACAGGCCGTATCATCTAAAAAAGCATACTCTGAACACGGATTGGTGGCATTGATCCGATTTTTTTTCTGGGTGGTATCCCCATCCTCACCACCGGGGCAGGTGTGCCAGGCGTTAAAAATATCGTCAAATTGCAGGCCAGGGTCCGCACATTTCCAGGCCGCCGTATTGATTTTATTCCAGATTTTAGCAACAGAAACCTCGTGGTCCACCTGGTGATCCACCCGTCCCTTAAGGGTCATGGTCCGTTCTGGATTATTCTGGAGATCCTTCACCGCCTCCATAAAGGTTCGGTTCAGCCGAACGGAATTATTGGAATTCTGCCCTGCTACGGTTCGATAGGCTTCACCGTCCATGGTGGTATCGTAGCCCATCTTCCCCAGGGCGCGCACCTTTTCTTCCTCCCGAACCTTCCAATCGATAAAGGTTTCAATTTCAGGATGGTCAACGTCGACAATAACCATTTTAGCGGCGCGCCTTGTGGTTCCTCCAGACTTAATGGCACCGGCATTCCGGTCCAGTCCCAACAGAAAGCTCATCATCCCGGAGGAATGTCCGCCACTGGTTAACGCTTCATTTTCACCCCGAAGGGATGAAAAATTGGTCCCCACACCAGATCCGCCCTTAAAGAGTTTGGTTTCGCTCACATAATGATCGGAGATGGAGTGTTCCCCCAGCAGCTTATCTTCAATGGATAAAATAAAGCACGCCGAGGACTGGGTTCTGGAGAAGCGATCCGGTGATTCCACCACCTTCCCCAGTTTTTCATCAAAATAGTACAGGCTATCTGAATCCCCGGCAATGCCATAGCTTCTTTTGATCCCGGTGTTGAACCACTGGGGTGAATTTGGTGCCCACATTTGGGAAAGCAGGGCAAAAACCAATTCGTCGTAGAAAATCTGCCACTCTTCCTGGGTTGTTATAATCCCTTCATCCCTTAGGGCATCTGCCCAAAAGCCAACCATCCGATCGGCCACTTCCCGCATGCTGTATTCATAACCCCGTCCATTGGGAATCCCATTTCGGCGGAAATATTTGCTGGCAATGATGTTGCAGGCATTCTGGGAATAGTTGACGGGAAATTCCAGACCCGCCATTTCCAGAAGAATGTCCCCTGTTTGATAGTTCATCAGGGTAACATCAACCTCCTGCCACTCAAAAAGATCGTATACTGTTTTAGACCCATCGGCAATTTCTGCCGTAAAATGACGCATAAAAAGATCTTTGATGCTCTTCACTTCGTTCTCCAATTCTTGTTATTGCTGACCTACTATATATAGGTTCTCTGCAATTATACCACACTTTAGACACCATATCTTGACTTTTTTATATGTAAAGCAGAAGCATTCTTCCAAGGCCCCAGGCTCCGTCATTATACGCTTTATAAAAAATTCTTAATTAACTCACCATGATGATGGAGGCGTCCATCAGCCAGGGAATAGTCCACCATCCCCTCGGGTGCACTGGTATAGGCCAGACACCCCATCCCCGCAGCTTTAGCCGCCAGGATGCCATTATAGGAATCTTCAATGACCAGACATTCCCCGGGTGTAACCTCCAGGGCCTCCGCCGCCTTTAAAAAGATTTCAGGGTCAGGTTTACAGACTTCTACATCTGAAGCGGTAATCCGGGCAGTAAAATACTCCTGGAGACCAGAAATCGCCAAAACCCGGTCGACGGCTGCAGCATCAGAGCCCGATGCCACCCCCAGCCGGTATCCCCGTTCGGACAAGGCCGCCAGGGATTCTCCAATCCCATCCATAAACCGCTTTTCCTGTTCATCGTCGAAAAGATAGTCTAAATAGGCCTGGACCTCCTGATCTGCCAGGGCCTTGGGGTCTTCCTTTAACTGATACTTGATCTGGAGCTTTTTCCACCAATTGTGAATCCCCATGCCCATATTCATCAAGGCTTCCTCCTGGCTCATCTCAATCCCCAAATCCCGGTACATCTCCCCTTCGATTTTCTTATAAACTCCTTCAGAATCAATAATCACTCCATCCATATCAAAAATAATGGCCTTAATCATTTTATCTTCCTCCTGCTTTCATACAATCTCAATTAAATTATTATACATTAAAAAGCCGCGGTCATCAAACCACGGCTTCAGACTGTCGACAAAGTGGGCTTCACTCCCCTACCGAACCTTTTCCGTCTCAAAGGCCTTCCAGGGAATATCCACCTCAGCCCCCCCATTAATAATCGCATCCACGTGCATCAGCAGCGGAAAATCATCAAGGGAAACCTGACCCTTCTTCGCCAGGGCCTTCACCGCCCGGGCGGTACGGGTTGCGATGACAATGGATTCTAAGGTCACACCGGACAACTCCTCCATGGCCGCTTCAAAGGTCATTCCCCGGCCCAACAATGTTCCAATTTTTCGGGTCCGACCACCAAAGATGGTCACGTAAAGATCCCCGGCACCATAAACGATGTTCTCCTCTAAACCATCCACAATGTTCAGCAGGGCCTTCATTTCCTTAACGGATTGTCCGAACAAAGCCGCCTGGGAATTGTAATGCTGGACCCCAATACCTTCCCGCCGTTCAGCCAGACCCACAGCCAGGGATACCCCCAGGGCATAGGCATTCTTCAAGGCCACCGCACATTCCACTCCAACCACATCAGTGGATAAGCTAATATGGTAATAATCCGTTGTAAAAAGTCCCTTTAAAAATTTTAGGGTTTCCATGTCATGGCCACAGAAAGCAACGGCTGAATGATCCTTGTCCGCCAATTCATAGCTCGTGCAGGGGCCACCGATAGCATTGATGGATAGCTGGCTTCCCTCCGGTAAACGGCTTTCCCAATAGGCAGGGTAGGTCATCATCGAACCATCTTCCCCATCGATCATTCCCTTTGTCACCGACAACAGGGGAACGCTTTCTGGAATGATGGGTAAAATTTCCTCGGCAAACCAATCGACCCCAAAACTGGAAACACCACCTAACACAACATCGGCACCCTTTAGCGCGTCGCCCACTTCATCAATCTGGTAGTACTGAATCCCATGATGGAGGGTACGCTTTAAATTCAGATGAAAATCATCCGACCTCAACCGATCAATAATCTGACCATCCAGGGGGGTTCCCACCAGACGGACCTCATGGCCATTTTCAAAAGCAGGTAAGGTTAATGCTGATGCCATTTGTCCGGCGCCGATAAAGGTAATAATACTCATTTTAAACTCCTTATTGATTCATTCAAATTTGCAGCAGGTACCGTTTAATTCAATGACTATAGTTTAAACCCTTCCCCTTCCTTTGTCAAGGGATTTCGGGATATATTTCAATATTTGAAATTAATCCCATTTATCATTATCAATTCTTTTCATCAGTTAATTTACGCCTATCTTTCTACAATTCCCCTTGACACTCCCTGTTCTATCCTGATAAAATTGAAACAAAATCTAGAGGATGAAATATTTTTCGGAGGTGGCCATGGATCAAAACAAGGTGAATCAGATTTTACGGATTGCAAAAATGCATTTTGAATTAAAAATGAGCCAGGTTGATATTGCCGCTGCGGAAAACCTCTCTAAATCCACGGTGAGCCGAATTCTAAAAAATGCCATGGACCTTGGCTTTGTGGAAGTCCGTGTCATCGAGCCACTCCACTCCTTCTCAGATTTAGAAGCAGAGCTTATTTCACGATATCCCCTGCGCAAGGCGGTCATCGTACCGGATATTGTAAAGAATGATGAGATCCTCCTTCAGGACGTCTGCACCGCCCTGGCCGAGGATTTGCCCCGGTACATCGAAAATGACAGCATTGTGGGGGTCGCCTGGGGCCGGACCCTCTCCGCCCTTCTGCCACAGCTTAGGCCCATCAAGCGTAGCGGGGTTTCAGTCATCCAGCTCAACGGCGGTTTTTCCCGGGTCCTCTACGAAAGTGGTGCCATGGAAATCATCAAGGGCTTCGTCCGCTGCTTTGGCTCAACGGGACACCTCCTTCCTGCTCCAGCCGTCGTGGACAATAAGGACATTGCTGCCGCCATCCGCACCGATAGTCAGATTGACAAAATATTCAAAATGGCCAAGGACTGTCAAATCGCCATTTATTCTGTGGGAAATATCTCCAGAAAATCCCAGCTTTTTGAAATGGGCTGCTTTTCAGATGAAGAGTACCACGCCATTGAGAAACGGGGTGCCACAGGAGATGTATGCTCCCACTTTATCGACGCCAGGGGCCATTTGGCTGATCCGGAATTAGATCAACGCGTCCTGGCCACACCCCTTGCCGATATTCAGGCCATCCCCAACAAGCTCCTGATTGCAGTGGGCCAGGAAAAGGCAGCAGCCATTCGTGCCTGCCTCCTGGGTGGTTTAGTAGATGTCCTGTATATTGATGAGCCCACGGTCCGCACCTTGCTTTCCCTTTGATATGGGTGTTTTCCTTGACAAACAACCTGTTAAAGGATACTATTTTAGCATTGCATTACGATTTAAAAGGAGATATTACACTAATGATTGAAGATAAAGTATTGGCAACCGTCGGCGACAAAGAAATTCGGCAGTCCCAGCTCGACATGTTAGTCGCCCAGGCCCCCCAGGATCAGCAGGCCCAGTTTAACTCCAAGGAAGGCAGACGACGCCTTTTAGAAGAAATGATTGCCCAGGAGTTGTTCTATTTAGAAGGTAAGGATGAAAAAGTGGATGAATCTGAAGCCTTTTTAAAGGAATTGGAAGAGGCCAAGGAAAAGCTGCTTAAATCCCACATGATCACACAGTTCATGTCCCAGTTTACCGTGGACGATCCGGAAGTCCGGGCTTATTACGACGAACATCCCCAGGAATTCATTGCGCCGGATTCCATCCGTGCCAGCCATATCCTTCTACCGGCCAAACAGCAGGCCATTGATATCATCGAAGAAATCAAAGGGGGCAAGGTCTTCGAAGAGGCCGCGAAGGAATACTCCATCTGCCCCTCCAAGGAAGTGGGTGGCGATTTAAGCTACTTCTCCAGGGGAAAAATGGTCCCGGGCTTTGAAACCGCTGCTTTTGCCTTAAAGGTTGGTGAAATGAGTGAGGAACCGGTACAAACAGAATTCGGCTGGCACATCATCAAGGTGACCGATGAAAAAACCGGTGAAACCATTCCCTTTGACGCCGTCAAAGAAAGCCTCCACCGCTTCCTTCTGGGCCAAAAGCAAAACCGTCAGTATCTCAACAAAGTGGACGAGCTCAAAAAAGAATATCCCGTGGATGTCAAACTCGGATTATAAAAGCCATATTCTTTTCAGCAAAACCACCGCTCTAAAACAGGGCGGTGGTTTTTGGATTGAAGACAAAGTAGAGCATTGCCATTCGGGTTGATGGTGAACGAAAGGTTCACCCTCTCACTCATTCATCAAAAATCGAGACAATCTCTCCTTCGAGGATGCGGTTCATGTTTTTAACGGCGCAGAAATTACCGCACATGCTACAGGTATCTTCCTTCTCCGGCTGACTGGACTCCCGGTAAGCCCGAGCCTTTTCCGGATCGATGGCCAAATCGAACATCCCCTTCCAATCCAGCTTTTTCCGGGCAGCACTCATGGCGTTATCCCAGTCCATGGCCCCGGGGATACCCTTGGCAATATCCGCCGAGTGCGCAGCAATACGGGCCGCAATAATCCCCTCCTTGACATCTGCCACATCCGGGAGGCGCAAATGCTCTGCCGGGGTCACATAGCACAAAAATGCCGCACCATTACTGGCAGCAATGGCCCCGCCAATGGCCGAGGTGATATGGTCGTAGCCCGGGGCCACATCAGTCACCAGGGGTCCCAAAACGTAAAAGGGCGCCCCGTGACACAGGGTCTTTTGAATTTCCATATTAGCGGCAATCTGGTTAATGGGCATATGCCCCGGTCCCTCAATCATCACCTGGACATCCTTTTCCCAGGCCCGTTTAGTAAGCTCGCCCAGGGTCATCAGCTCTTCAATCTGGGAGGCATCCGTGGCGTCCTGAAGGCAGCCTGGCCGACAGGCATCCCCCAGGCTCATGGTGACATCGTACTGACGGCAGATCTCTAAAATCGCATCATAGTGCTCAAAAAAGGGATTCTCCTTCCCCGTCATTTCCATCCAGGCAAAAATAATGGAGCCCCCCCGGGAAACAATATTCATCAATCGTTTATTTCGTTTAAATTTAACGGCAGTTTCCTTATTGATGCCACAATGGATGGTCATAAAATCCACCCCATCCTCGGCGTGCATCCGGACAATATCCAGCCATTCCTCGGTGGTAATCTCAATCAGGGGTTTATGGTAGTACACCACCGCATCATAAATCGGAACGGTCCCAATCATCGCCGGGCATTCCTTCGTCAGCATCCGTCTGAATTTTTGGGTGTCTCCATAGGAGCTTAAATCCATAATGGCCTCCGCCCCTAAATCCACGGCGCTCTGTACCTTCTCAAGCTCCATGGAGAGATCCGTCATATCCCGGGAGGTTCCCAGATTGACATTAATTTTTGTTTTTAACATGGACCCCAGTCCCGCGGGGTCCAGGGCCACATGATTCTTATTACAGGGAATAATAGCCTTTCCCTGGGCCATTAAGGCCATCAGATCCTCTGTTCGAATCCCCTCCTTCTTTGCTACCCTTTTCATTTCTTCTGTGATAATCCCTTGACGGGCCGCATCCATCTGTGTCGTATAAGTCATTTACACCCTACTTTCTCAATTTGAATCCATTAAAAAAGGATACCCATGGGTATCCTTCGCATCCTTCGTCCTTCCTACGTTGGCATTACCCACATCAGGTTTAAGGGTCGAAGTTGATCACTTCCTCTCAGCCCGCACACGAGCTCCCCTGTATGATAAATTATTGTATCATACTATCACTATTTTGCTTTCTTGTCAATTGCATTCCAGGAATTCTTTTCCCGCTGCCAAAAGGCCTGAACCTCGGCTTTAACCGCATCGGGGGTCGATACCGTGATAAGGTGCTGTAAATGGCTTGGCAACAGCCGTCGGTATTCATAGCGGCTAAAACGCTCATCGATTAAAAGGACCATCCCGAAGTCCTCCTCATCCCGGATCACCCGTCCCAGGGATTGAAGGACCTTATTCATCCCAGGATTCTTATAGGCATAATCAAAACCACAATTCATTTTTTCATCATAATAGGTTTTAAGGATATTCCGCTCCATGCCCACCTGGGGCAGGCCAACCCCAACGATAACCGCACCAATAAGGCAGTCTCCCTTTAAATCAATGCCTTCACTGAAGATTCCCCCCATGACGCAGAAGGCCACCTGAGTGACATCTGCGGACTCCTCAAACCGCGCCAGAAAGGCCTCCCGCTCAGACTCATCCATCTCCCGATGCTGACAAAGGATTTGGACCGCCTCCCCAGCCATCCCCTTAAAATCGGAGGCAACCGCCTCCAAATAGGCATAGGATGGAAAGAATACCATATAGTTACCACAGCGCCCACTAATAAAAGCAGCAATCATTTCTGCAATGGGAGTGTAACTGGCCTCCCTCATGGTATATCGGGTACTGATTTCATCCGCCAGGAGGATGCCGAGATGCTCTGGACTAAAGGGTGATGACAAGGCGTATTTCCGGGCCTCCTCTCCCCCACCAAGGACCTGCATATAATAATCCATGGGGGTCAGGGTCGCTGAAAAAAGAATGGTCGACCGCCCGAACGCCATGGTTTCCGAGAGGATTTTAGACGGGTCAAGGCAATGCTGGGTGACAATGACCTCGCTGCCGAAGCAGGTGACACTCGTGATATAGGCCTCATCGTAATACTCCGAAACCATAAGGTAATTCCGGACGGCAAAGTAAAGCTCCAGGCTGTCCTGGAGGGCTGGATGCTCGGGATGCTTTTTGGAAAAGGCTTCATAGGCAAAGCCAAAGGTCATCATAGCTTCGTTAAAGGGGGCCAGTGATTCCTTATAGGTCTTGTCCCGACACCCCTCATTTTGCTTACGCAAAAGAATAAATGCCTGGTTTGCCTTATCCACGGCTTTATAAAAGCTATCCTTCTTCCCATTCAGGCTGCGCTTTAACGCTAAAAAGCTTGACTTCCCCAGACTGGCAGAGTACATTCCCCGGGCCCGATCCACCAGATTATGCCCCTCATCCACCAGAAACAACGAATCCCTTTCTCCCGTATTAAACAAGCGCTGCAGTGACACCACAGGATCAAAGAGATAATTGTAGTCCCCGATGATAATATCCACCCATCCCGCAAGGTCAAGGGATAGTTCAAAGGGGCAGAGCATGGCGTCCCTGGCCCATTTCTCGATAACCGGCCGGGTAAAGGCCTCTTCTTTGGCCAGCATAGCATAGACCACCTCATTGACCTTTGAAAAATAATCCCGGGCGTAGGGACAATCCTCAGGATTGCAGCTGCGTTCCTCTAAAAAACAAATTTTATCCTTGGCCGTCAAGGTCACACATTTAATCCTCAGCCCCTTTTGCCGTAAAAGGGCCACCGTCTCCTCGGCAACCTGACGGGTGATGGTTTTCGCTGTTAAGTAGAAAACCCGATGGCCAAATCCCTGGGCCAGGGCTTTAATAGAGGGAAAGAGCACCGAAAGGGTCTTTCCGATCCCCGTTGGGGCCTGGCAAAACAACCGCTCCTGACGGCGAATGGTGTTATAGACGGCTACCGCCATCTCCCGCTGCCCCCTGCGGTACTCTGGGTATGGAAATTCCAGGTCCCCAGCACTTTGGTCCCGCATCTTCCCCCAGGCCTCTTTCATCCGGGCCCAGCACAGGTATTCCTCTAAAAGCTCTAAATAAAAGGCTTCGAGGGCTTCATACCGAAAGACCTTCGTAAAAAAACGGGTCTCCCGGGTTTCAATTTGACAGTAAGTGAGCCGCACTGAGATGGATGACAGACCCTCCTCTTTCGCCACAAACCAGGCATAGCACTTGGCTTGGGCCCAATGGACAGGGCGGTCCTCTTCCTCTAAAAGCGCCAAGTCCATGGCCGTGGTTTTGATTTCATCAATGGTGACCCCCAGGGCATTTCGGATAATGCCATCGGCCCGGCCCTGGACGAAAAAAGTAATCCCTTTTGTCGTGGTGGTATCCTTCAGCGTAACCTCAGCTGAATAATCGGGTCCTGCATTTTTTTGCAGTTGCCTGTGGATTCGGGCCCCCATTTGCGCACGGTCAAATCCTGAAAATCGGTTATCAATGCTTCCCGAACGCAGGATGAATTCCACTAAATCCCGAACCGATAATACAACATCATCCACACCCATACCACCTTTCATAATCCTTAATATTCTAGCATAAACCATCCTGTAAATCTTGCAATTACAGGGCGAATGCAGTATTCTTAAGAAAACAGAACAACTTTTTAGGAGCATCTATGATTCGAAAAAGGCAACTTGAACAGGCAACGGCCCATTTAGCCGAAGCCATTACCTATAAAACCATATCAACCCATCAATCCACCACCTGGGATTTTGCACCCTTTGATGGATTTATTGAATTTCTACCCCGGACTTATCCTCTATGCCATTCCGCGTTAGAGCACACCCGGATTAACGGCTATGGCTTAGTCCTTCATATGAAGGGCATGAACCGGGACGCCCTTCCCCTTCTTTTCCTTGCCCATTACGATGTCGTTCCTGTGGAAGCTCAGTCCATGGAGGCGTGGCGGTATCCCCCCTTCTCTGGAACTGTTGCCGATGGGTACATTTGGGGACGTGGTGCTTATGATGATAAATCCATGGTCATCGCCCTGTATGAAACCCTGGAGGGTATTCTTGAAAAAGGGCAACAGCCGGAACGGGATGTTTATGTGGCCATTGGATTCGATGAAGAGCTTGGCGGTCATCTGGGTGCACCCCGCATCGCCCGGTTTTTTAAGGATCAGAATCTCAGGTTTGAGTGTATCCTGGACGAAGGGGGCATGTGCCTTGAAGGCTTCTTCCCGGAATGCCACAACCCCATTGCCTTTGTGGGCGTTGGGGAAAAGGGGCATATCAATCTAAAGATGACCCTTCGCTGCCCCGGGGGCCATGCCGCCGTTCCCCCAAAGCAAACGGCGGTGAACGGTCTTGCGAAGGTCCTCGCCCGTTTGGCGGAACATCCCATGCCCCCACGGATTGCCCCGCCCATTGGAGATTTGTTACAAACCATTGCCCCATTTTACAAAATGGGAAAGGCTCAACTATTCAGTCGTCCTGAACTGGCAGCCCCTTTAATCCATCGTGCCTTCAGTAAAAACCCCTTTACGTCCGCCATGGTCCGAACAACGGTGGTCCCCACTATTTTAGAATGCGGACAAACAGTGGGGGCTCTTCCAAACGCTGCCAGTGTCATCTTCAATTGCCGGACCCTGCCGGGGGACACTTCAGAGGACATCATTGGGTACCTCCAGGAGTTTTCCGGGGAATACACTTTAGAATTCGAAGTCCTTCTGGAGCAGCTTGCCACCCCCCTTTCAGACTATTCTTCTAAAACTTTCGACTATTTGGCCACCTGTATTGAAATGGACTTCCCCGATACCGTCGTTGTCCCCTACCTCACCCTCGGTGGAACCGATGCCCGGCATTACCAGGACCTCAGTGACGCTATATTCCGCTTTGTTCCTGTCCTCACCAACCCCGCCGAGAGAGCGGGCATCCACGGAATTGACGAACGTCTTTCCATCACCAGCCTGGGACAGGCCATCGACTTTTTAACAGACTTCATCATCGATTTTGGAACCATTGATTAAACTAAAAACCACCTTCCCAGCGTAATCATCACACTTGGAAGGTGGTTTTGAATTATTTTATGGTACGTATTATACGATACCCTGGCTCATCATCGCATCGACCACTTTTTCAAAGCCGGCGATATTGGCACCAGCAACAAAATTCCCCGCCAAATCATAGCGTTCTGCTGCATCAGCCGTTTTCCGATAGATATCAACCATGATATTTTGGAGCATTTCATCCACTTCTTCAAATGTCCAGCTCAGGCGTTGACTATTCTGGGACATTTCCAAAGCAGAGGTCGCAACCCCACCGGCATTCGCTGCCTTCCCTGGCATAAAGAGAATTCCCTTTTCCTGGAAATATTCAGTGGCTTCCAAGGTCGTCGGCATATTGGAGCCTTCCACCACCGCCATGACACCACCAGCCACAAGGGCCTTGGCATCGTCCAGATCGATTTCATTCTGGGTCGCGCAGGGCACGGCAATATCGCAAGGAATGGTCCAGATGCCTTTACCTTCAGTATAAGTGGCGGTGGGAACAGCTTCCACATATTCCTTAATCCGTCCACGGCGGACTTCCTTAATCTCTTTGATGAGATCCAGCTGAATGCCATCGGGATCGTAAATATAGCCGTTGGAATCGTTCATGGCTACAACCTTGGCTCCCAGCTGCTGGCATTTTTCAGTGGCGTAGATGGCCACATTCCCAGAACCGGAAATCAAGACGGTCTTCCCGACAATGTCTTTTCCATTCTGCTTTAACATTTCATCTAAAATATAAATGGCGCCATAGCCGGTTGCCTGGGTACGAACTAAAGACCCACCCCAGGTTAAGCCCTTGCCGGTGAGAACCCCTTCGTATAAGCCAGTGAGCCGCTTGTACTGACCAAACAAATACCCGATTTCACGTCCGCCGACACCGATGTCGCCTGCGGGGACATCCTGATCTGCACCGATATATTTATACAGTTCTGTCATGAAGCTTTGGCAGAAGCGCATCACTTCCATTTCAGATTTACCCTTAGGGTCAAAATCAGAACCACCCTTGCCCCCACCAATGGGTAAGCCGGTCAGACTGTTTTTAAAAATCTGCTCAAATCCCAAGAATTTAAGAATCCCCTGATTTACCGAGGGGTGGAAACGAAGGCCTCCCTTATAGGGTCCAATGGCGCTGTTAAATTGCACCCGGAAACCCTTGTTGACCTGTACCTGGCCATTATCATCAACCCATGGCACACGGAAAGCGATCAATCTTTCTGGTTCAACCAACCGTTCGAGTAAACCGAGCTTCCGATATTCTTCTTCATTGGCTTCAATAACAACAGCGATGGAGTCTAACACTTCCTTGATGGCTTGGTGAAACTCTGGTTCGCTGGGATTTTTAGCGACAACTTTTTCATAAATCTCATTAACATATGACATAAAACTGCTTCCTCCTGTTTTCCACAAATCTGTATACATTATCCATCGGTAATTTTATCACGACACCCTCTGGATTACCAGAAAAAAATGACCTGACTGTGTATTTTTTCAAAAACAAAAGGTGCATTAAAATCCAACTATTGTGAATTTTAATGCACCTTTCTAGAGAAACCCGCTCTCTTTTTTTGCTTTTAAATAGGCGTCCATGGCCGTATTAACTAATTCGTCTGCCCGATTATTCAGGGGGTTATCGGCATGACCCTTGACCTTTTTAAAGGTGGTTTTGTGGCGTTCCACCAGGGAATCTAACGCTATCCAAAGCTCTCGATTCTTAAGGGACCCGGCCTTACCACGGCTCCATCCCTTAGCCTTCCAGCCCCCTACCCAATTCTGTAAATAGGCGTTGACCACATAGGCCGAATCACTGTGGATGACCACTTCACAGGGTTCCTTTAACAGTTTCAGCCCTTCGATGACGGCCAACAACTCCATCTGATTATTGGTGGTGTTTGGATAGGCGCGGTTATACTCCTTTCTGGCGTTTTTTTCCGGATATAGGAGTATCCCGCCGATGGCACCGATATTTTGATCGGATTTTCCATTCCCCCGGCATCCGCCATCGGTGTAGAGTTCAATGTGTTTCATGAATACACCCTCATTTTCAATCACTATTTGACAACGATATTGAAAATCTTTCCTGGAATATAGATTTCCTTGACAATAGTCTTACCCTCAACATAGTTCTGGATATTTTCATTGGCCAGGGCAATGGCTTTTGCCTCTTGGGCATCAGCGGCCACGGGGAGGGTAATCTTCCCCCGGACCTTCCCATTAATCTGTACTGCCATCTCGATGACCGCATCCACGGTTTTAGCCTCGTCGTAGACTGGCCATTGTGAGGCATGGAGATAGCCTTCAAATCCAGCCATTTCCCACAGCTCTTCCGTCATATGGGGAGCCACCGGGTAGAGCAGCTGAAGATAGGTTCTAAATTCAGCCTTGGTGACCTGGCCTTCCTTATTAAAATCATTGAGCAGGGACATTAGAGCAGCAATGGCCGTGTTGTACTTCATTTCTTCATAATCGCCATCGACTTTTTTGATGGTTTTATGCATGGCTGTTTCTAATGCGGGGCTGTATTCCTCACCATCCACCAGGCTTTCCTGGAGCTTCCAGACCCGTTCCAGAAAACGTCGACAGCCCTTGGTGCCATTTTCGGACCAGGGCGCGGCCTTTTCATAGTCCCCGATGAACATAACGTAAGTCCTCAGGGTATCCGCCCCAAATTCATCAATGATCTCATTGGGATTCACCACATTTCCCTTGGACTTCGACATCTTTTCGCCGTCGCTGCCAAGGATGAGACCCTGGGCTGTCCGTTTTTTATAAGGCTCCTTAGTGGGGACGATGCCAATATCGTAGAGGAATTGATGCCAAAACCGTGAATAGAGCAAATGTCTGGTGACGTGCTCCATCCCACCGTTGTACCAATCCACCGGCAGCCAATACTTCATCTTTTCAGGATCGGCCAGAGCATCGGCATTCTTGTTATCAAAATAGCGCAGGAAATACCAGCTGGATCCCGCCCATTGGGGCATGGTATCTGTTTCGCGCTTTGCAGGTCCGCCACAAACCGGACAGGTGGTGTTTACCCAGTCTGTCATGGCGGCCAGGGGCGATTCCCCGGTGTCTGTGGGCTCGTAGCTTTCCACCATGGGGAGTTCTAAGGGCAGTTCCTCTTCCGGTACCGGCACCATGCCGCAGTGGGGGCAGTGGATAATGGGAATGGGTTCTCCCCAATAGCGCTGGCGGTTAAAGGCCCAATCCTTCATTTTATAGTTGATGGTCTTTTTGCCGCGTCCTTCTTTTTCAAGATGAGAGATCATTGCGGTAATGGCGGCTTTAACCTCCATTCCATCTAAAAATCCGGAATGAACCATTTCCCCGCTGCTGGTATCGGTATAAGCCGCTTCCTCAACATTCCCTCCCCGGATGACTTCGATAATGGGGAGATTGAATTTCTTTGCAAAATCCCAGTCCCGGGTATCGTGGGCTGGAACCGCCATAATAGCCCCGGTACCATAGCCCATCATCACATAATCGGCAATGAAAATGGGGATTTCCTTTTCCGTGGCTGGATTAATGGCCGTAATGCCTTCAATGCGGACCCCGGTTTTATCCTTGGCCAGCTGCACCCGTTCGAACTCGGTTTTCCGTTTGGCAGCCTCCTGATAATCCCTTACCGCATCCATATTGGTAATCTTGTCGGCCAATGCCTCAATGAGGGGATGTTCCGGGGCAATAACCATGAAGGTTGCCCCAAAGAGGGTGTCCGGCCGGGTGGTAAAGACCTTCAGCTTTTCATCGTACCCTGCAATATCAAAGTCGACCTCCGCCCCTGTTGATTTGCCAATCCAGTTTTCCTGTTCTGATCGGATACGGGGTAAATAATCAACATCGTCCAACCCCTTTAACAGTTTTTCTGCATATTCCCGAATTTTAAGGAACCAGACATCCTTTTCCAGCTGGACCACTTCACTGCCACAGCGATCACATTTACCATCTCTAAAATCTTCGTTGGCCAGAACAACTTTACAGCCACTGCAAAAATTAACATAGGTCCGGTCCCGATAGGCTAAGCCATGTTTAAATAACTGGAGAAAAATCCATTGGGTCCATTTGTAATAATTGGGGTCTGTGGTATCAATTTCACAATCCCAGTCGAAGGAGTAGCCGATGGCCTTGAGCTGTTGAGTAAAAACCTTGATATTTTCATCCGTTACATCCCGGGGATGGCGCCCTGTCTTAATGGCGTAATTTTCTGTAGGCAAACCAAAGGCATCCCAGCCGATGGGAAACAAAACATTATAGCCCTGCATCCGTCTTTTTCTGGAAATAACCTCTAAGGAAGTATATGCCCGGACGTGTCCGACATGCAGCCCAACCCCTGAAGGATAGGGATATTCTACAAGGCCATAAAATTTTGGCTTGTCACTTTTTTCTTCAATGGCGAAAACGCGGTCTTCTTCCCACTCCTTCTGCCATTTCTTTTCAATTGCGGTATGATTATATCTTTTCATTGGTTCCTCCCAAAGTAATCTCTCGATTGTGTTTTAGACATATCTTTTATTATAAACAAGGGGTGATTAACTGTCAATCGTTTCGCCATTTTGCTTGTCTTTTCCTTGTTTCCCCCGCTTCCACTTTACCTTTCCCCAGTCCTTTGGTATACTAGGCTCCATGATCATTAAAAAAGAGGTAGTTATGTATCCCAGACTTTTAATCCATACAAAAAAAATTGAAGAAAATGCCCAGTGGGTAGTCCGTCAGGCCAGGGCCCTCGGACTCACTATAACCGGTATTAATAAAAACACTTGTCAAAACCCGGATGTAGCCCAGGCCCTGCTCCATGGAGGTGTCGATGCCATCGGGGATGCCCGCATTGAGAATCTAAAAAAAATTCAAACCCTGGAATGCGAAAAATGGCTCATTCGCATTCCCATGCTCTCCGAAGTAGAGGATGTGGTAAAATATGCAGATCTTTCCGTTAATTCTGAGGTCTCAGTCATTCAAGCCCTGGATGCTGCCGCAGCCAAGCGTCAAAAAAGCCATCAAATTATCCTGATGGTCGATCTTGGTGATTTACGGGAGGGTTATTTTGATATCGAGGATTTCTGTCAGTCCATGGCGGCCATCCTCACCCTTGAGCATATTACATTCATGGGGATTGGGGTCAATCTTTCCTGTACTGGTGCCATCGTCCCCACGGTAGAAACCTATGAGAAATTCGCTTTAATGCAGCAGGCCCTGAAAGAACGCTTTGGAGTAAGCTGTGCCATTACCTCCGGTGGTGCCAGCAGCACCTTTTATATGATTAAGGATGGTATTCTCCCCCAGTGTATTAATAACTTACGGGTGGGCGAGCTGATCCTCTACGGGACCGATGTCTCCAACCACCTTTGGTACCCCGAGCTCCATCACCATACCTTTATTTTAGAAACAGAAGTCATTGAGGTGAAGGACAAGCCCTCCGTCCCCATTGGGAAGGTGGGAAAGGATGCCTTTGGGAATGAACCGGTTTTTGAAGACAAGGGCATTCGCCACCGGGCTATCTGTGCCCTGGGGCAACAGGATACAGCCCCCGACGGACTCACGCCTCTGGATTCGGGCATCGAAATCATTGCTGCCAGCTCGGACCACCTCATCCTTGATATAACAGATTGCCCCCGGAAGGTGTCACCAGGCAGCATCATCCCATTCCGATGTAATTATGGTGCCGGCCTCCACGCCAACACCTCACCCTATATTGAAAAAATAATCGTCGACGGATCGGAGGGCATATGAGCATCCATGCGGTTCCCGTCCCCAAGGGGTCCCACCTTTACAAGCAGGTCAAAGCCCTTTATCACCAAGGATTCCCCCCTGTTGAACGGATGCCGGCTTTTTTGTTTGACCAATTAATCCGCCTGGGCAGAGGCAAATGGGTCGCATACATGGATGGAAACCAATTGGTGGGCTTTACCTTCCTCATTTACCATAAGGACCTATTGTATATTCACTACTTCGCCACCGATGAGGCCTTTCATGGCCAGGGATATGGGTCCAAAATCCTGGATCATTTAAAGGTGGTCCATCCCCACAAGCGGCTGTTTTTATACATTGAGGCACCCTGGCAGCCGGGTGCCTATAACCCAGGGCAGCGCCACAAGCGCTTGGCGTTTTATCTCCGTAACGACCTGACCCCCGCCGGCGTAAGCTACGAGGAACGAGGACATTGCTATGACCTCCTGTCCTATAGGTGCCAAATCACCAAGGCAGAGGCCGCTGCAGTCCTGACCATGCTCACCACAATTCCACTGCCTTCCTATTTCCTGCCCCATGTTTTTGATTCACCATCCCTCTAAAAGGTAAAAGGGGATCGCGAAACGCGACCCCCTTTCCCTCAATATTTTCTGTCCTTATATTACCATAAAACACATCTTTTTTCAAGACTAGACCTTTTCCTAGCACCGTTCTATAATGGGATTAATTCCCATGAAAGGCGGTTCTCCACCCATGATAATTATCCCCTTTTCCGTTTTAACAAAAGCCTCCCGTGATGAGCTGTCCCATCTTTTAGCCTGCAATGATGGGCTCTCCCTTTACGGATACGCCCTGACCCCAGGGGATGCCCAGGCCTTGATTGACCATAAAAACCAATGCCTGGCCGACAATCAGCGCATTGAATTTGGGGATAGCATCTTGAATTCCCTTATTGACACCTTTTTGGATTCACCTTATCTGGACCATCGCAATTTTTTGGACACCCTCCATGGACTCACCACCTTGTTCTATTCCTTAAAGGGTATTGGCAATGGTTTTATTTCTGACAAATCCCTACTCGATTTTATGAAAACCCTGTACAACGGCCGTTGCGGCGGGGACCTTCAGTATCTTGGTGACTTAGCATCACGCCTTCTTGAAAAGCAGCTCAATTCCCATCCATCCCATTAAAGGAGCCATCCCATGAACCCAGAATCCCTTATCCCCATTGTTTCCAGCTTAGCCAACCGGTATACCAAGGGAAGAAGCACCTCCCTTTCCTACGAGATGGCCAATCAGCTCATGGAAGCTGTCCTCTATTGTATAAAAGCGTACCAGGGTCATGGTGATCCCTCATTCCCCACACCCATCCTGGATCCAGCCTTAGCCTATGAACGGGGCTATGCTCTGATCCTCTCCAAAACCCATCAGTGTAAAAGACTATACGAAAAGCTTTTAATCATTTTTGATGATTTTAGGTGTCTTAATTGTGGCAGTACGGTAAAGGAAGGTATTCCGGCTTTTTTTAATACCTACGATCCTTTATTCAATCCCCAGGACCACCGTCTCACCCTGGATTATCCGGCCCTCATCCATCCCAATGCCCTTGTGGGGGTCGATGCCATCCATCAATATCTGACCCATTTGAATCTGGAATGGCAATTTCTAAGTGCCTTTGATTCCCATGGGGTTTGCCGCCTTTTATCCCGAACCACCAGGGATTATCAAAACCTGTTTTTAGGTAATATCTGTGAAACCGTCCTTTTAACCGTCCTTGGCTGCCTGCTCATTGGAGAGGACGGGGCATCCCTTTCCCTGAACGCAAGGCAGATCCATGATTTAACAGAAATCCTCTCCCCCCTGAGTCAAAGCGAGATTGAAAAGAACCTCCATCATTTGACAGAGGTTCTTTGCCTTCAGGTCTTCCCAAGGGTACAGGATTTACCACCCTATCTTTTTTCGATTCTACCTTCTTTTGCGGCACGACTCCACCAGGGTGTGATTTCCCATTCCCTGGAAGGCGTGTTTTATCGATTTAATGATTTAGGGTAAAACCTGTAGATTAACCCAGAATAGCCTGTAAATCCGCTTCCGGGGTCGTCGTCGGATGGATATTGTAATTTTTAACTAAAAGATCCAGAACTCCTGGAGAAATAAAAGCAGGAAGTGTTGGTCCCAAATAGATGTTTTTGATCCCTAAATAAAGCAGGGTCAAGAGAATGCAAACTGCCTTTTGCTCATACCAGGATAGTACCATGGAAAGGGGGAGTTCATTAACCCCACAGCCAAAGGCATCCGCCAGGGCCACCGCTACCTGAATGGCACTATAGGCATCGTTACACTGGCCCATATCCATCATCCGGGGCAGACCACCGATGGTCCCCAGATCCAGGTCATTAAAGCGATATTTCCCACAAGCCAGGGTCAGGATAACGGAATCTCCAGGTGTTTGCTTCACAAAATCTGTGTAATAATTCCGACCCGGACGCGCACCATCGCAGCCGCCAACCAGGAAGAAGTGGCTGATATCCCCACCCTTTACGGCATCAATCACCGTGTCGGCAACGGAAAGAACCGTCCCATGGCCAAAGCCAGTGGTAACCTGGGTCCCACCATTAATACCGGTCAAAGGCTGATCCTCAGAATAACCACCCAACTCCAGGGCTTTTTCAATAACCGGAGTGAAATCTTTGGCTTCGCCTATATGGACCATTTCTGGATATGCCACCACCGAGGTTGTGAAAATCCGGTCTGCATAAGAAGGTCGTACTGGCATCAGGCAGTTGGTGGTAAACAAAACGGGCCCTGGAATATCGGCAAATTCCTTCTGCTGATTTTGCCAGGCCGTCCCAAAGTTGCCCTTTAAGTGGGGATAAGCCTTCAGCTGCGGATAAGCATGAGCCGGCAACATTTCCCCGTGGGTATAAATATTAATGCCCTTTCCTTGAGTTTGTTCCAACAGAAGCTTAAGATCGTGGAGGTCATGGCCTGTAATCACAATAAAGGGGCCCTTTTCAATGGTTAAATCCACGGTTGTTGGGACAGGGGTTCCGTAGGTTTCAGTATTGGCCTGGTCCAAGAGAGCCATACAAGCCAGATTGATTTCTCCAAGCTTTAGAACCAAGGCCAACAATGCATCAGCATCAAGCTCACTCCCCACAGCACGCATACCTTCAAAGAAGAAATCATTGACCTTCGGGTCTATATAACCTAAAACCCTGGCATGATGGGCATAGGCCGCCATTCCACGCAGGCCAAACAGAATCAGTGATTTTAAGGAGCGGATATCTTCTTGCTCTGTCAACCACATCCCATGGACATCAAAGGATTCAACCACTGGATTGGATGTATCCACCAGCTTAAGGACCTCTTCGACTAACCCCTTTAAAGATTCATTATCAAAGCTGACATTCGTCACGGTGGTAAATAAGCCATCCACCATCAGCTGATCAGCTTTTTCCGGGCGCTCTTTTCCGTCCATGGTGCGAGCCAGGGCAATCAGGGCATCCGTCAATTCATCCTGTCGATTTGCCGTTTCTGCCTTTTTACCACAGACACCTGCTCCACCGGTACATCCCATACTTTTCGCTGTCTGTTCACATTGGAAACAAAACATTTGATTTGCCATTCTTTTAATCCTCCTCTATTTCAATAGCGGCCACAGGGCACCCTTCGACTGCCTCACAAACCTTTTCTTCTAAATCCGGGGCAATGTCATCCGTTAACACACAGGCTACGCCTTCATCCCCCATATCAAAAACCTCTGGGCATTCAGCGACACATAAGCCACACCCGATACATTCATCATTAATGGTCACTCTCATGGAAACTACCTCCTTTTCCAACCATTGTAGAGGGTTTTCCTTAATTCGTCTGTTGTATCGACAACATTCCAAATGGATTTAAGCAATCCTTATGAAAACTTGAAAGGATAAAGCCTGCTTCTTCCACGAAAAAAAACCTCCACCCGCAGACATGTGGTGAAGGCTTTTTATTAACCTCAGAAAATGAATGACCCGATTTGGAAGACGGCCATGGAGACCAAATAAGCCGTCCCCACCTGGTAGACGATGGCAAAGAGAAAGTCCCGCCAGCTGCCAAGCTCCCGCTTCATGGTCGCTAACGCTGCGATACAGGGTGAACAGAGCAGGACAAACAAAATATACGCATAGGCCGAAAGGGGGGTGAATATCTGGCTTAAAGCCATGGTAAAGCCCCCATCTACACCCGAAAGCAGAACGCTCATGGTAGAAATAATCATTTCCTTAGCGGCAATTCCTGAAAGCAAGGATACACTGGCCACCCAGTTTCCAAAACCCAAGGGAATGAAAGCTGGAGCAATGATTTTTCCAAAAGCAGCCAATATACTACTATCCGGGTCCGTCGTCATTTGAAAATTCGTTCCAAAGGCCTGGAGGAACCAGAGCACCACCGAGGCTAAAAAGATAATCGTTCCCGCCCGGACAATAAACTCTTTAACCCGCAGCCACACCTGAGACATGGTATTTTTAAGGCTGGGGACCCGGTAAGGTGGAAGTTCCAGCAAATAGTCTGAGCTGGCTCCCCTGAATTTTGTCTTGCTTAGTAAAATTCCCGATAAAAACACCACCAAAAGGCTCACCAGATACAGGCTAAAGACCATAATACTCTGCTGCTCTGCAAAAAAGGCCGAAGCCAGCAGGACATACAAGGGCATTTTTGCGCCACAGGAAATAAAAGGCGTTAGGATAATGGTCAGCTTGCGGTCCCGCTCATTTTCCAAGGTCCGGGTTGCCATAATGGCCGGAACCGAGCAGCCCAATCCAACGACCATGGGAATAAAGCTTTTTCCGGAAAGCCCAAAGCGTCTAAAGGCTCGATCCATCATAAACGCTACCCGGGCCATGTAGCCACTATCCTCCAGAACTGAAATAAAGATGAAAAGCACCGTAATTTGCGGGATAAAGGTCAGCACTGCACCAACCCCGGTAATGGCACCGTTGGTAATGAGGGCAATGAGCCACTGTGCCGTTCCAATGGCACTAAGGACAGTGCTTACCCAGGGAATCAGCCCGTCGGCAATAAATCCATCGATCCAGCTGGATGTCAAATTCCCCACCACATTGATGGAGATAAAATAAATAATGAACATGAACACGAAAAAAATGGGCAGTGCTGCAAAACGATTCATCAGCACCTTATCGATCCGGTCCTCAATGGCCAGGGTATCCTTACCATCCTGGCGCCTTGCTCCCTCTACCCCTGCGGTAATAAAACGATACCGATAATCGGCAATGGCACCATCCACATCCTGACCACTAATTTCCCGGATTTCCCGCCGGGCTTCACTAATTTCAGCATCCAGGCGAACAATATCGTGCTGCTCCTGTTTAGCAAGGACCTCATCCTGTTCAATGAGCTTGATGCTGCGAAATATCCCAGGGTAGTTGGGCAGGATATCTGAATACTGCCCTTCGATTTTCTTTCCAAAGGCGTCAAACACATCCTGAATCTTAGATGGGAAAACCCTTGGATACGTCCACTTCCCCTGGGTCCGCCCTAAATTTGCATCGGTCAGGGCAATAAGCTCCTGAATCCCCAATTCCTGCTGAGCAGAAATTTGGATAAAGGGAAAGCCAAAGGCCTTCGAAAGGGCTTCACAATCAATAAGAATCCCCTTTCGCTCCAAAACATCCATCATGTTAAGGGCCCCAATCATGGGAATCCCCATTTCCATGAGCTGAGTGGTCAAATAGAGATTACGCTCAATATTCGAAGCATCGATAATATTAATCATGAGATCCGGGGCTTCGTTAATTAAAAAATCACGGCTGACAATTTCATCCATGGAGTAGGGTGCCAGAGAGTAAATCCCCGGAAGATCGATGAGAATAATCTCATCCCCAGTTCCCTTCATTAACCCTTCTTTTTTTTCAATGGTCACACCTGGCCAGTTCCCAACGTAAAGATTACTGCCCGTCAGGCAATTAAACAATGTCGTTTTCCCGCAATTGGGATTCCCCACTAAAGCTACTCGATATGTCATAAAGCCCCCTTAAACGATACGAATTTTTTCGGCATCTTTTTTTCGAAGGCTAAGGGCATAACCTCTTAAATGTATTTCAATGGGGTCACCGAAGGGCGCCACCTTATCCACATAAACCTCCACCCCAGGGGTTACCCCCATATCCAACAGTTTTCGCCGCATCAATCCCTTTAAATCAATGGAGGATACTACGCCCCGTTGTCCCGGTTTGAGTTCACTCAGATTTTTTGCCATGTGCCCGTCACTCCCTCTTTTATGTTAGTTCAATTATACTTAAGCATCGAATCCCTGTCAATGGGACAACGTCTCGATTCCAAAGTATTCTTCATTTTTCATGCTAACAGAAGTGTTTACAGCAATGGTTTTAGAAAATTTCCGGTATAGCTGTCTTCAATTTTTGCAATGGCCTCCGGCGTTCCAATGGCCACCACTTCTCCGCCGCCATCTCCGCCCTCGGGGCCTAAATCGATGACGTGGTCCGCCACTTTAATGACATCCAGCTGATGCTCAATGACCACCACGGTGCTGCCAGTATCCACCAGCCGCTGGAGGACCTCAATGAGGCGGTCCACATCCGCCATGTGAAGGCCTGTGGTCGGTTCATCCAGAATATAGAGTGTGCGTCCGGTATTCCGTTTACTCAGCTCAGTGGCCAGCTTGATCCGCTGGGCTTCCCCTCCCGAAAGCTGGGTGGATGGCTGTCCTAGCTTAACATACCCCAAACCCACATCGTGCAAAGTTTGCAGCTTATTTTTAATGGACGGAAGGTGCTCAAAAAAACCAAGGGATTCTTCGACAGTCATGTCCAATACGTCGGCAATGTTTTTGCCCTTGTATTTAACCTCCAGGGTTTCCCGGTTATAGCGTTTCCCATGACATACCTCACAGGGAACATAAACATCCGGCAGAAAATGCATCTCGATCTTTAATATCCCATCCCCAGAACAGGTTTCGCAACGCCCCCCCTTCACATTGAAGCTGAAGCGCCCCTTTTGATATCCCCGGGTCTTCGCCTCGTTTGTTTTTGCAAAGAGGTCCCGAATCATATCAAAAACACCAGTATAGGTGGCCGGGTTTGAACGTGGCGTCCTCCCAATGGGGCTTTGATCAATGGCAATGACCTTATCAATTTGATCCAGGCCTTCAATTTTTCGGTGTTTTCCTGGTTTTCGCGTACTATTATAAAGTTTTTGTGCGGCCCCCTTATATAAAATCTCGTTAACCAGGGTACTTTTCCCAGAACCCGACACTCCGGTGACACAGATGAACTCTCCAAGGGGAAAATCCACCGTGATATTTTTAAGATTATTTTGCTTGGCCCCAACCACCCGGATATATTCACCACGGGGAGTTCGGCGTTCCTGGGGAACCGGAATTTTTTTAGCCCCACTCAGGTACTGTCCAGTGATAGACCGGGGATTATCCATAATGGCCTGGGCATCGCCCTCCGCCACCAGCTCTCCCCCGTGAACCCCTGCCCCCGGGCCAATATCCACAATCCAATCGGCTTCCATCATTGTATCGTCATCATGCTCAACCACCACCAGGGTATTCCCCAGGGCCGTCAGATTGCGCAGGGCTGTTAAAAGCTTCCGATTATCCCTTTGATGCAGGCCAATGCTGGGCTCGTCCAGAACATAAAGTACCCCGGTTAGCCCTGATCCAATTTGCGTGGCCAGCCTGATCCGCTGGGATTCCCCTCCGGATAAGGTTCCTGCACTCCGGGAAAGGGTGAGGTATTCCAGTCCTACATCCCGGAGGAATTTAAGGCGTGCATTGATTTCCACTAAAATAAGCTTAGCAATCATGGCCTCGGTTTCGGTCAGCTGAAGGTTTTTAAAAAAACCAATCAAGCTTTTAACCGACCGATCCGTTAAATCGATAATATTGCTCTCCCCGACGGTTACCGCCAGGCTGGTGGGATTCAAACGCTTTCCGTGGCACACCGGACATGGAATATCCGACATATAGCGTTCAATAAAGCCACGCATCGTTTCAGATTTAGTATCCTTGAATCGCCGTTCCATATTATTGATGAGCCCTTCGAAGGTCGTGGAATAAGTGCCGGAGAATTTACCCTCATACTCGATTTCCATGGCATCATCCGAGCCATAAAGCAGCTCATCCAGGCAAACCTCGGATAAATCCTCCACGGGGGTATCCATATCAAAACCATGCTTTGAAAGGAGCGCACGGATCATATTCACCAGGATTTTAGAGTCGTTCTTCAGACCAAAAAATTTAATGGCCCCATCCCCAATGGAGAGGGACCGATCCGGTATCAGCAGATCCGGGTCGATTTCCTTATGAAATCCCAATCCATTACAGGCCGGGCACATCCCAAAAGGATTGTTGAAGGAAAAGGTCCGTGGTTCTAAAACATCCATGGAAATGCCACAATCCGGACAGGACAGCTTCTCACTAAAGAGATGCCGTTCCCCACCGACAACCTCGCACACCGCCATGCCATGAGCCAGATGCAGTGCTGTCTCCAGGGAATCCGTCAGCCGTTTCTCCATACCATCCTTGCGTTTCAGCCGGTCAATCACGACGTCGATGGTATGCTTTTTATTCTTATCCAGCTCGATTTCTTCGCTGGACTCCCTTTCCTCACCATCCACCATGAGTCGGACATAACCTTCTTTTCGTAAATGAGCAAGGAGCTTTTTATGCTGTCCCTTTTCCCCCCGGACAATGGGGGCCACAATTAAAAACTTCGTCCCCTCGGGCAAATTCATGACCTTATCCACGATTTGATCCACGCTTTGGGAGGAAATGACCTTCCCACATTTAGGACAATGGGGAATGCCAATCCGCGCGTAAAGCAAACGGAAATAATCGTAAATCTCCGTTACCGTCCCAACCGTTGATCTGGGATTTCGGTTTGTCGTTTTTTGGTCGATGGAGATGGCTGGACTTAACCCCTCAATACTGTCCACATCCGGTTTTTGGGATTGGCCTAGAAATTGCCTTGCATAGGCTGACAGGGACTCCACATACCGGCGCTGGCCCTCTGCATAAATGGTGTCAAAGGCCAGACTCGTCTTACCTGATCCGGAAACACCGGTCAGGACCACCATTTGGTCCCGGGGAATTTTGACATTTACGCCCTTGAGATTATGTTCCCGGGCTCCCTTGATGTCAATATATTTCATGTTTATCCTTTCTATATCAAGGGTTTCCACCCTCAATTCATTATTCGCTCTGTATTTTTAATGCTTTTATTTTATCCCTCAGCTGTGCTGCACGTTCGAAATCCAAATCCGAGGCAGCCTGCTTCATTTGAGCCTCCAACTCCCCAATATCAAGGATTTCTTCTTCCATTTCCAGATCAGCCACTTCATAAGGAAGGCCATCCTCGGCCACCTTGGTGACCTCGATAACATTCCGAATCTCCTTTTTAACGGACTGGGGGATAATGCCGTGCTCTGTATTATAAGCCTGTTGGATCTCACGCCGTCTATAGGTTTCCGTAATGGCGTAATTCATGGATTTTGTAATCTTATCCGCGTACATGATGACCTTGCCGTCAACATTTCTCGCCGCCCGGCCAATGGTTTGGACTAAGGAGGTTTCCGAACGAAGATACCCTTCCTTGTCGGCATCTAAAATGGCAACCAGGCCAACCTCTGGGAGGTCCAGCCCCTCCCTTAGGAGGTTGATCCCCACCAGCACATCAAATTCTCCCAATCGTAAATCCCGGAGGATCTCCATTCGCTCGATGGTGTCAATATCTGAATGCAAATAACGAACGCTCACGCCATTTTCTTTAAAATAATCCGTTAAATCCTCAGCCATCTTCTTGGTCAACGTCGTTACTAATACGCGGTTTCCCTTGGCCACAGTCGCGTTAATCTCTCCGGTTAAATCGTCAATCTGCCCCTTAATGGGACGCACGAAGATTTCGGGGTCCACTAAGCCTGTCGGCCGGATGATTTGCTCCACCACCTTTTGGGTATGGGCTTTTTCATATTTGCTGGGTGTCGCCGTGGTAAAAATAATTTGATTAATTTTCCCCTCAAATTCATCGAAGGTCAGGGGGCGGTTATCGTAGGCAGAGGGCAGTCGAAAGCCATAGTCCACCAGGTTTTTCTTTCTGGCCCGATCCCCGGCACTCATTCCCCCAATTTGGGGAATGGACACGTGGGACTCATCGGCAATGATTAAAAAGTCCTTGGGAAAATAATCAATGAGGGTATAGGGCGGACTCCCCGCCGGCAGCCCATTAATATAACGGGTATAATTCTCAATCCCGGTACAATACCCCATCTCCTGGAGCATTTCCAAATCGTAATTCGTCCGTTGGAGAATACGCTGGGCTTCTACTAATTGGTTATGGTCCGTAAAGAATTGGTACTGCTCCGAAAGCTCCCTTCGAATACCAACAATAGCATCCTCCAGCTTCTCTGGAGTGGTGGTATAGTGAGACGCAGGAAAAATACTCACGTGGGAAAGCTCCCCGGTAATTTCTCCGGTAATGGTGTGAATCTCCGTGAGGCGATCAATCTCATCGCCAAAAAACTCCACACGAACGGCTTTATCCGTGGAAGCCGCCGGGTAGATTTCCAAAACATCCCCCCGTACCCGAAAATTATTCCGTTCAAAGGCAATATCATTTCGTGTGTATTGGATGTCCACTAATTTACGGATGATGTCATCCCGATCCTTTTCCATCCCTGGCCGCAGGGAAAGCACCAAATTTTCATAATCGATGGGGCTCCCCAAGCCATAAATACAGGAAACCGAGGCGACGATAATAACATCCTGGCGCTCAAACAAGGCTGCTGTGGCAGAATGCCTCAGCTTATCAATCTCATCATTAATGGAGGAATCCTTCTCAATAAACAAATCAGAATGGGGGACGTAAGCCTCTGGCTGGTAGTAATCATAGTACGAAACGAAGTATTCTACTGCATTATTTGGAAAAAAGCTACGAAACTCATCAGCAAGCTGGGCAGCCAGGGTTTTATTATGGGCAATGACCAGGGTCGGCTTCTGTACGGCCTCAATGAGTTTTGCCATGGTGTATGTTTTTCCTGACCCGGTTACCCCGAGGAGGGTCTGGTATTTCAGGCCATCCTCGATGCCCCTGGTCAGTTCAGCAATGGCCTTCCCCTGGTCTCCCTTCGGTTCATATTCTGAGACGACTTCAAATGGTATCATAATCGGCTCCTTTCTGATTTTCTCAAACATTACATCTTCGACTGCAGCACTTCCAAGGCTTTTTGCAATTGGGTATCCTGGTCCTCTGGAACCACCAGGGTATCCTTATAACTTTCATTTTGATTGATTTCAACATCTGGTGTCAATCCCACACCGTGGATATTGCGACCATTGGGGGTAAAGTATTCCGCATTGGTTAGCTTGTACCCCGTTCCATCCATTAATGAGATCACTTCCTGAACGATTCCCTTCCCAAAGGTTTTTGTTCCAATTAAGGTCCCCGCCTGGGTATCCTGGATGGCACCTGCTAAGATTTCCGACGCACTGGCCGTCCCTTCATTGACTAAAACGGTGATGGGTACGGTGACCTGATCCTCGCTGGTCGCCCGATAATCCTTTCGGTTCCCTTGCTTATCCACGGTGTATACCACTTCCGTCTGACCCAAAAGGCGATCCGCCACTTCTACAGACTGATCCACCAGTCCGCCGCCATTATAGCGTAAATCAATGACCAGCCCCTGAATACCCTGGGCCATTAAGTCATCCATTTGTTGTTTGAATTCTTCCCCCGTAGTCTCTGTGAACTGGGATATTTCAATGTATCCAATATTATTGCCCAACACCTTGGAATCCACGGTTTTGGTATCGATGGTATCCCGGGTCAAATTAAAATCAATTTCCTGGCCATCCCTGGACACCGTTACTTTAACCGGCGTTCCCGCTGTCCCACGCATTTTAGATACCGCATAATCCATGCCCTTCCCCGTCACATCCTCACCATCCACTTTGATGATAGTGTCTCCAGTCTGGATTCCGGCATTACCCGCCGGTGTGTCTTTATAGGGCGTTACGACGATGGTATTTTTATTTCCGTCCTCCGTCACAACGACACCGATTCCTTCAAAGCTCCCGGTGGTGCTTTCCATAAGCTTAGTGTACTCATCCTTGGTATAGTAGGCACTATACTCATCCCCGATGGCATCAAACATCCCTTTAATGGCACCATCCATCAGGGCCTGTTCATCGACGTCTTTATAATAGTCTGATTGGATTTTTTTCTCCAGGGAAGCGATTTTTTGCAATCCACTGGAAATTGTCTGGCTATCGGTTTTAATCGTTACACTGTTTTTCCCATTAAAAACTCCATTCACTGCTAAAAAATAGGTCCCCAGATTACTTAAAATCAGCACCAACACAAAAACAACCGTCAGGTTTATCTTTCGTTTCTTCATCGATTCTTATCCTTTCAAAGGCACTCGTTGCCTTAGTAGCATAACTATTATATCTTAAAATCATCCCAAAGAAAGCACTATTTACATAATGTGGTGAAAATGATGCATTTCATTGAAAAAGCAGGTCGACCACCATTGGTGATGTCGGCCTGCTTCCCAGAGACTTTCATATTATTTCCGTTCTCCACGATATTTAAAGAAATCCGAAAAAGATAAAAAGAAATTTTTATAAATGGATACCCGGATGCGTTGGGGTCCCTCAATAATCAATGGCACCAGGCCACTTCTCTCAAAGGAATAAATAAGGATGACTTCTCGATCGGGATCAATGACCCAGTATTCCGCCACACCCGCATCCCGATAAAGGGCTGGTTTTAGAAGATATGAAATCTCTTCATTATTATCATCTGCAAATTCAACAACCCACTGGGGAAATTCCATACCATTGACAGTTACCGCAATTTCAGGTTTGAGGATAGTGTTTTCCAGCTGAGGAAAGACCAACTCCGCCTGTGGATCTGCCACCTTATCCAGTGGACGGTGTGCTAATCTGAATTTGCTGTATGCAGCGTGCAAATAGCGTACGGCACCTACTCCTTTATCATCCAAAGCGGCTTTTTCATAAACCACCCCATTAATCAATTCACAATTACCTTCGGGGCATTGAGTGTATTCTCCCTGCTCCAAACGGATTACTTGAGTCATTCTTTGTCTCCTTTCTAAGCTTCACCCTTGATGCGGCCAATTTCGGTCTGAATCTCACGATTCAAAAGGAATAGCCGTACGATGCTTTCCTGATCATCTGAAAGTGCATTAAAAAGATTTTCGTATTCAGAAGCCTTCTCTTCGTGGTTTAGCTTTTTCAGAATTTTTATATTATCCAGTATATCATTAATCGTACCAGATTTCATCCTAAAGAGTTGCTGAGCATTTAAAATTTCATCTCGAATCACTGACATCTCCTGATCGAGATCCGTTACCGCCTCAGCCATTGAAACCAAGCGATTTTGCAGCTCACCAGGTAAACCCTCTTTGTATTTATATTTTAAGGAATGTTCAATAATCGCCCAAAAGTTCATGGCAAGGGTCCGAATTTGGATTTCTACATTAAGCTCTTTATATCCCAGGGATGTAATGACAGGGTATTTGATGATGATATGATAGCTTTGATAGCCACTCTCTTTAGGCTGCCCAGCCCCGGATTTAAGGACCGATAAGTCCTCTCCGGCCATATAGTTTTTAACCTTCACGATGGTCAAATCCTTGCCATCCCGTTCACAGACCATATTCACCACCTCATAGATATCCTCTACGAATTGACAAATAATGCGGATTCCGGCAATATCCAGAATTTCATCCTCCAGGTCACGGGTACGAATACCGTATTTATCGATTTTTTCAAGGATACTGGATATGGATTTTACCCTACCTGAAATGGATTCGATGGGGCTGATTTCTCCTCGATCCGTCGTCTGTTTTTTAATACTCTTGAACTTTAAAAGCAGTTCATCCACTGCCTGCTCATATGGGAAAAGAAATTCCTGCCAATTTTCAATGGTCATTTCTCACCCCTCCTTACTTCTACTGAATGATTTTACGTCTGATTTCTTGCTGGCGTAATCCGTAAAGCCGTCCCTGATAATGCCCGCCCGAACGCATCCGCTCTTCCAACAAATCCCGAACCTTCCACCAGCTGGTGTTCCAATTGGTGGTAATGCTATCCTCTGCTGGTGCCCTTCCGATGATTCTCTGAACCACCATCACCGGGTCCAAATGTTCTAAAAAGAGGATACAGCGCTGGATATACTCATCCTGGTCAAGAAGGGCCATCGCCCCCGATGCGTACATCTGTGCCAGGGCCGTCCCACGCTCAATATATAACGCATGGCATTTGACAAAATCTGAACCAACAGCAGAAAGGATCCCCGCCGTTGTTTTGACATCCTGATGGTCATCCCAGGGCAGATCAAGGATAACGTGGGTACAAAGCTGAAGTCCATGGCTTTTAACCCCATGGGCTGCTGCAATATAGTCTGCCAGATCATGACCTCTATTAATTATTTTCAAGGTATGATCATTGGCTGTTTGCAAGCCAAGCTCAATGACGATATCAATACCAGCATCCCTTTGTACTCTCTTTAAAAAGTCTAAATGCTCCTGGAAAATACAATCCGGCCGGGTTGCAATGGAAAGGGCAACAACATCCTTCTGCCCACAGGCCTCCCGAACCGCAGCTTTGAACTGCTCCATGGGCATATAAGTATTGGAGAAGCTCTGAAAAAAAGGAATGAACTTATGGGCTTTATAGCGCTTCTCTATATAGGTGCGGTTATGCTCCAGCTGTTTCGTAATGGAAAGGGTATCGGACAACGTCTCCAGGCCGCCCCCCTTAGCACCACAATAAATGCATCCTCCCTGACCCACGGTACCATCCCGATTGGGACAGGTCAAAGGAATATTTACCGGAAGTTTATAAACCTTTTCGCCATAATGTGCTTTCAGCCACTGGGAATAGACTTGGTAAAGGGGTTGGGTGTTCATCGGTTCAGACATTGTAAGCTCCATAATACGTAAGAAAGCCGATTGCCATGGCAATCGGCCAGAAAGACGTCTTAGTCGTCATCTTTAGTTGAGATATTTTTTCACGCAATCCGGTATAGCATCCTCGTCACAGCTTAAGCTGAGGACGAATTTAATATTCTGACCCTTTTGTACCAAATCTAATTTTTCCAATAACGGTTCGATATCCGCCGGTCCATCGGCATCAATAATTCTTAATAAATTATCAATATAAACGACATCAACATCGTAGTTACCAGCGATAACGCCACACACGAAGCCGTAAAGCTCTTGAATGCCCTTTACATCAAAATCATCGGAATTCACAAATCGAATCTTAGTGTCCACTGTTACGCGATACTTATCTCTGTCATTAATGAATAGAATTTCACCTTTAGCCCCTGCGACCTCAGCATTGGCCATTTCAATCATTTTCTTGGTCTTGCCGCTACCTTTAGCTCCATATACAAATTCAATCATTATAAGACACCTCTTTCTACGTTGTTACCTTTATTATACAGGTGCAAACGATAAAGCACAATCCCTTTTTTTGATTATTTTTTACAGGATTTTTATTATAATCCCACAAATACCTTAAAGAAAAATTCTTCCATTCTCTTCTAATGGAACTCTAATCCACAAGGGATAAACTTAAATCATTAAAACGAAGGAGGGATTCTGCCATGGAAAAAAAGCGTATTTTAATCCTGACCTGCTCCCACGGATCTGGTCATCGAATGGTCGCTGAAACCTTGAAAGACTGCTTTGAATCCAGAGGCTGCAATGTTTTCGTTCGGGATTTATTCAACGAGATGAGCCACCCTATCAATGTATTTCTTGAGAAATCCTATCTCTTATCCTATAACATTGGTCGTGGTTTTTATAAATGGATCTATTACGATTTTGAAAAGCAAGCCTCCCAAAATTCTTTGAAAAAGCTTTGGAAGGTAACCCAACGTGCCCTTATCCGAATCGTCAACGAGGTGCAGCCTGACTGTATTATCAATACCTACATGTACACCATCACGACGATCCTGAAGGAACAGGATTATTTGAAATTGCCAATTTATACCGTCGTCACCGACTTCTGTATTCCTGCGGCCTGGATGCATCCCGCTACAACGAAGTATTATGTGGCCTGTCAAAACGTGGAGGATACCCTGGTGTCCCACGGCACCCCCGCTGATTGTATTGTCAAAACCGGCATTCCTGTCCGTTCCGCATTTTATCATTCGTGTGATAAAGCCGAGATTGCCAGAAAATACAACCTGGACCCGAAGCGTCAGACCCTTCTGATTTGCGCAGGAACCCACGGTGTTCTAAAGGATTTGGGCTCCATTTGTTCGGATATACAGCGCCATGATGATTTGCAAACCATTGTGATCTGTGGACGCAATAAACATCTCTACAACGAGCTTTCCGCCCAACGCTTACAAAATACAACCATCCTTGGATTTGTTTCCGATATCCACGAACTGTATTATTTAGCGGATATGATGGTGACAAAGCCCGGCGGCATCACCTTAAGTGAGGTTGTGGTCACCGGCTTACCGACCATTCTCTATAAACCCACTCCCGGCCAGGAAGGTGAAAACGCCCAGTGGTTTAAAAACCAGGGTGCTGCCATCATTGCGGAAAATCCATTGGAGCTTCGTCTTGCTATCGAGCACCTTAAGGGCAATGAATTTAAGCAATATACCATGAAAGCCGCCCTCAAAAAAATGTACTATGGTGAAGCGGCCTCACGCATTTCAGAAGATGTGCTCACTGATCTTAATATTCTTCCAGAGGATACCCCAATCCCCAGCCTATCATCTCCCTGTATCCAAACCCTTTAAAGAATAGCAAAAGGCCCAAAGCAACGCGCTTTGAGCCTTTTTTTGTTATTCGCTTAACAAATAAGTCAAGGTAAATAAGCTGTCGGTAATATTCACATTTTCAACGACGACATCCTCGGGCACCGTCAAATCCAGGGGGACAAAATTCAAAATAGCTTTTATCCCTAATTGGCAAACACGGTCAGCCGTCGGCTGCCCAACCTCCCGGGGAACGGATAAAATACAAATATTGATGTCATGATCCCGGACGAAATCCTCTAAATCGTCCATATCGTGGATGGCCAAGTCACCAACCAGGCTTCCAACCTTTCCTTTATCTGCATCAAACATCGCTTTGATATGAATACCTTCCCGTTTAAAACGTTCATAGTTCGAAATGGCACGGCCCAGATTCCCGGACCCGATGATGATACAGTTATAGGTATTGTTAAGCCCCAAAATATTTTTAATCGCTTCCCGCAACTCCTGGACCTTATAGCCATACCCTTGTTGGCCATAAGCGCCAAAGGAATTAAGATCCTGGCGAATTTGAGATGCCGTCAGGCCCATCATATCCGCCAGCTCCTTTGACGAAATTTTTTCAATGTTTTTATCTTGTAAGTCACTCAAATATTGGTAGTACTTCGGCAAACGCTTCACTACTGTCATTGAGACTTTTTTCGAAAACTTTTGCATGACGCCTCCATCTCCCTCATAGTATTGTTAAATTATAACAGTTTGTGAAAAATAAATCAAACTAATTTCTATTCAAATCTGTGGTTATTTTTGGTATCATTGTTTTATACGAAACGAGGAATACTATGCTAATTAATATCAATGAATTATCTTTCAGCTATGGTGTCCATAGCATTTTTAACAACTTAGACTTTCGAATCGATGATGCCGAGCATTTAGGCCTGATTGGCCGAAATGGCTGTGGGAAATCCACTTTCTTCAAGCTTCTCACCGGCGAATGTCATCATGATACCGGGACCCTTGACAAAAAAAATGGTCTGACCCTTGGACTCCTTAGCCAGGAATTCAAGGCATCTGAGCATGAGACTGTCGGAGCCATCTTTACCGCAGCCTTTCAGGACCTCATCGAAATGGAAGGCCAAATCCAAAGCCTCCAGCAACGCATTGATACCGCCCAGGCCACAGAACAGCAGCGACTGGTCCACCAACTGGCAGAGCTCCAGGAGCAATATGCCGACCGTGGTGGCTTTGAATACCACAGCCGTATCCGTGGCGTTACCATCGGCCTTGGCTTTCAATTAAAGGATCTAGAAAAGGCCTTTGGAACATTCAGTGGTGGTGAAAAGACCCGAATCGCTTTAGGATGTCTTTTACTTCAATCCCCGGACCTTCTCCTTCTGGATGAACCAACGAACTACCTGGATTTTGAATCCCTTAACTGGCTGGAGTCCTTCCTGAATAACTATAAAAACGCCTTTATCATCGTCTCCCATGATCGCTTTTTCCTGGACCGTGTCTGTAAACGCATTTGTGAAATCGAGAACACCCATATGGTCAGCTATACCGGTAACTACACCCAGTACCTTGATAAAAAGGCAAAACGGGACCGTGCCCTGGATGCCGCCTACAATAAACAAATGAAGGAACTTACCCGCCAACAAAAAATCGTCGATCGCCTGAGGGACTATAATTCGGTCCAAAGCAGCCGCCGTGCCGCCAGCCGGGAAAAAGCCATTGAGCGCATAACCCCCATTGAGCGCCGACAGGACCGGCGCAGCCTCCATTTTTCCTTCAGTCCTAAGGTCCTCAGCGGCAATGATGTCCTCATGGTAGAGGGTCTTGAAAAATCCTTTGGGGATCGCCAGCTCTTTAAGAATGTTGGTTTTGAAATCCACCGAGGTGATCGGATTGGCATCATCGGCAGAAACGGCATTGGTAAAACAACTTTGTTCCAAATCCTCATGAAGCAAATCAAATCCGATTCCGGGCGGATTGTTTTTGGACGAAAGGTTTATCCTGGATACTACGCCCAGGAGCCTGACGAGGCCCTCCTGGCGCCCAATGAAACCCTCATTGATGCCATCCGAGACATTGACAGCCACTTAACCGATGGAGACATTCGCAATATCCTGGCCTCCTTCCTCTTCACAGGAGAATCCGTTTTTAAACATTCCGGAGATTTATCCGGTGGTGAAAAAGCACGGCTTAACATGGCACGACTCATGGTCTCTGAATCCAATTTTCTGTTGATGGATGAGCCCACCAATCATATTGATATGTCCACCCGGGAAATTCTGGAAGATGCTCTCTGTGGCTATGAGGGAACCTTGCTCTTTATCTCCCACGACCGTTATTTTTTAAACCGCGTGGCCAATCGGATTTTCGAGCTCACCCCCGAGGGTATTGAGGAAACCATCGGTAACTACGATGACTACGCCAGGACAAAGCAAAACCAAAGCGACCGTGAGGCCCTCTTGGCACAAAATCATGCCCCACAGATAAATAAAACCCGTCGAAAGCAGGAACGTCAACAGGCCAAGGCCCTCGAATCTGAAAGGCGCCGACAAAAGAAGGCCCTGGCACAGCTGGAAGAACAGATGGAGTCCAACGACCAACGGATTGCAGCATACGAAGCGGATATGTGTCAGCCTTCATTCTACGATGATATGGTTTATGCCCAAAAGATAACCGATGATTACCATGCACTCAAGGCCGATAACGAAAATATTATACAACAATGGGAAGATTTAGCACTTCAGCTCGAAGAGGATTGAATTTAACCACCCCTTCCGGTATAATGGCACTACATGAAAGAGAGGGACCAATCCATGGACTTAAGTACCGAAGAAAAGCAAATACTCAACACCCTGTTTAAAGACATTAAAGGCACCACCCGAAACGAAATGCTATGTATGCTCTACGCTGCCAAACCCGCAAACGACGGAACGGTGGACAGCCAAGCCATTATTGGAAGTATAAATGGCTTAATTTTAAAGATTTTCCACGCCGAGCAACCCGAAATGGAGGCTGTTTTTGCACAGATTCCCTTTCAATTCGAAGACTAATATGGATGATGAAAAGGGGCTGTCACATAGTTTTTTCTCTATGTGACAGCCCCTTTCTTGTGTAAGCTTCACTTATAAAACTTGGGGAACACCGGCACTCCATGCAAGGAGTTCTCCATAATGAGGATATTCCTTCTTTTGAAACACTTCACCATCAACAATGGTTAGCGGAAAAACATCCGGGCCATCCCGAAGCAAAACTTCCTCAACAGCGATATTCTCTGAATAATCCTGTGGTGAATCGGTAAAATTGACCAAACGGATATTGACACCAGCCCCCTTCAAGGCGTGAATGGTCACCGCGATTTGCAGTGCTTCTGGTGTCTCCTTCACTGCCCCGATGGGCGCAAAAATTGTAATCTGATTTTTATGCTTCATCCTTTAATACTTCTTCCCACACATCACCAATACGTGTCGTATCGAAATATTTCAAACAAGTTGCCACAGTGGGTAGTTCCTTATTGGCGTCGATCTCTTTTCGCGTTGGTTTTTTCCCTAAGCGGTTAAACTCTTCCACCAACATTTTACTGATAATGGACTTTGAATAGCGCCGCTGACTGGGTGCATCCTTTTGGGGAGTCACATCTTCCACTTCCACGGCTGCGGTTTTTGGTGCCACAACTTCTTCAATAGCGGGTTCGACTTTATCATTGAGAGGAGTGATTCTATCCACTGTCATTTTTTGCTTCAACCCAGCTGCCTTAATCGCCTTATCCCACTTCTTAAAGTAATTCAGAAAAACCTGTGCCCCCGGATCTACCATATCCTCTGGCATCGGAGTCCGCCCCAGGACGGCTGCCTTCTCCTTTAAAATTGAAACTAATACACTTTTGTTGTAATACTTCGCCATAATTCCTCCCCAACACTAACGATTGATTTAACTTTAATATTATAGCACAAATCTCAGCACAGACAAGCATTCATCCCCAAAATAAGCAATTCAATGCCAATAAATCAGAATGTGAATTCCTTTTTTACGTCTTGAACCCTTAAGGTAAGTGTGTTACAATTGAAAACATTCTAGTAGAGGTGTCCCGATGGCTGAGTTAAAGAAAAATATTGCAAATAATAAAAAAGCGAGGCATGATTACTTTATCGAAGAAACCTATGAGTGTGGTATCGCACTATTTGGTACTGAGGTTAAGTCTCTGCGCCAGGGTAAGGTCAGCCTTAAGGAAAGTTATGCTGATATTCGGGATGGTGAGGTTTTTGTATTTCAAATGAATATTTCGCCATATGAACAGGGAAACATTTACAATAAGGACCCCCTGCGTCCCAGAAAGCTGCTATTGCATAAATCTGAAATTCGCAAGCTGATTGGCTTAAAACAACGGGATGGTTATACCTTGGTCCCCTTATCCTTATATTTTTCCAGAGGTAAGGTCAAGCTGGAGCTTGCTTTAGCAAAGGGTAAAAAATTATACGATAAGCGCCATACCATAGCCGAAAAAGATGCCAAGCGCCGTATGCAGCGCAGCATACGCGACCATTACTAGAACAATGATTATTTCCTGGGGCCGTAAAGGTTTCGACGGGGATAGTGAAGCTGGAGTAGCGAGCCGATGTGTCGGACATCGTAAAAAACGGCAACTAAATATAAACGCAAAAGAAAACAGAAGTTACGGAATGGCTTTAGCTGCTTAATTGCAGTTAAGTCAAACTGAACTCAACCGCGGCACCTAATTGCCGCACGCCCCTTACCAAGACCTGCGCTGGTAAGCTTGGCGTTCATAACTAGCAGGGAACCGCTATTGGGCATTGCCTCGTCCCTTTAGCGACTAAGAGGCTGGCTCCAAACACCTCGGTCATCGGAAGGTGCATGGAGTAAGATTAATCCGATGGCTGCGCTCGGAGAAGCTTCAGTGAATTTGTTTTCGGACGTGGGTTCGACTCCCACCGGCTCCACCATTCAGTCACAAAAAAACATTTTGTATTGATATTTCAGATTATCGCAAGTCTTTGAAATGGCCAAATTAAATATTTTTACAATGAAAAGTCCTTTGCTTTATTGCCTTGGGCTTTATTTTTTTCTTTAATTAATCTCCACTAAAATCAGACCCGCCAAGTTGCAGGTGAACAAATTGACTGGCATAGTATGTGCCACACTTGAGATCATGATTGTGTGCCACCTGAACGATTGTGTCCACCATGGCATCGCTCATTCCCGGTGTATAGACATCGCAGGCCTCACCATATTGGTGGAGACTATCAGGTACGCCACCCTGGCGCGCATTTTCTGGCGGGCACCTAAATCCGCTGGTCACCACGATCTGAGCATCACGTCCAAGGTACGCTGACAGCTCATCACGCACTGCTTGGATCTTACATTTGAGCTCATCTTTGATATCGCCACCGCACCCACAGGTGCACTTAAATTCATCCGGTCCAAAGTTTGGCAGGTTGTTTGCATCATATCCCTCACAGCTACCTCCGCCAGAAGATCCCCCCCCACCATAATAAATATTTGGGTCCAGTCCCATGAGCGTGTAAAACACCTGCCGGCCGGCAATGCGATCAACCGTCAGACCTCGGCTCGATTGCCACAGCTCTGTTGCGTTGCCAAGACCTTGTCCAAACTGCCCAGGGCACTCTACTCCGCCCGGATCGATATCATTGAGGAACATCAAGATTTCCAGAGCCGTAACCAAATATTGGGTTTCACCTTCACAGACGTAGTGTCCTGCAAAAGCCCCTTCCGATAGTCCTTGCCAGTCTCCATCAACTGGAATGCTCAGGTTATAATCTAAATTGCATGCATGCTGTACGCACGCAATTCCCTGCGCTCTGGTGTCGTCGCCTGGAACGCCATCCTCTACGGTTTTTCTGTCAATAAAATTGTTGCTGTGTTGCTGTCCTAGCAATACCAAATCACTCATTTTTATTATCCTCCTTATTCTTTTCAACAGGCTTAAATGCCTGCATAATCTCATGATACAGGTTGTCATATCCAAACATTGCGCCGTATGCCACAATTAATCCAGCAATAATCGAAACTGGCCAGTAGTACCAATAAATGACCTGCTTAAGCGTGATCAGTGTAACTACCATCGCTACAATGGTTAAAATAATGGCCACCACGGCGACGACAATCTGAGCCGGTACACCCTCTGCCGTATAAATTTGCTTGATGACCTGGGCGATAATATTGGTAAGCACCACCAGCACCGCAATTATGGCTAGGATTGTAGAGATTGTCCCGGTCATTTGGTCAAAGGTAAAATACATCATTTTCATTTTGAGTTCCTCCTATAAGGTTTCTTTTTTGATACTGGCCGTCCCTTCGGACATGGCTGTTTTCAGTGTATCATTGATGGCGTTGAATCCACCGTTTGCCAATGTTTTAGATCTGGCATTATTTGTAACACTTGCCACCTCTACATCCGTCAATTTGAGGTCATGCTTCAGCTGCATCATTGCTTTGCTGTAGCAGTAGTCGTACCATGTTATGAGCTTATAGCAATCAGCCTGGACCTTTGAGGTATAGGACAAGTGTGTCTTTTTTAAATACCACACCATCGACGTGACGCACATGGCACCTGACGCCGTAATCATCGTGGCGTACATCGTAACCACACTTCCGGTAATGGTTGATTCCAGCGGGATGGATAAAAGCGTCCAAATCACCCAGAGGAAAAACCCAAAGGATATAACCACCAATGCCTTGGAAAACAACAGACCTTCCCGCTTAAATTCTACTTTCTTATTCACGTTTCCTCTCCTTCCCTATAACAATCGTTGGAAGCTCTGTAGCTTCTTCTACAATATCCTTAATCCCATGGTTTCCACCCAAAGATTCATACTGGTCAAACATATCATGGATGTTTTCTCGCTCGTACAGGATCAGGCCATTTTGCTCTCTCGCCTTGTCACAGGCGTCGATAATCTGCTTTCTGAGCAATGCGCATATCCCTGCCCGGGCGGCATCATCCCTGGTTAGCTTGTTGATTACTTTCACTCTAATCGGCTTTACGCAGATAGCCAGCGCCGCCGATATAGTTACGATGCTCCCAGCAATTTTTACAATTTGGTCAAAAATAATAAGGTCATTCATTCACCAAGTCCTTTCTGCTTTACAAATTAAGTCTTTTGAGCAGCCCATCGCATCCCAGCTTTTTAAGTCTGGCCCGATAGCTATTCTCCGTTTCATCCAATTTGTCTTTTGATATTTTTCCATCTGCAAATTGCTGCCGTCGGAAATTGAGCTTTTTAATCATCCGATTTCTGCCTTGTCGTTTGATTCGGACTTCCTCGGCATCCACATGGCAGCCTAGCCAATCGACGCCGTTATCGCATCGACCGACCATTGTTTTACTGTTAAGGTCCAGGCGTAGCACTTCCTTGCTGTATACCCTTATGGCTTCTAAATCCCGCCAAATGTCTTTCTTGCTTTTTCCAATGATGACGCCGTCGTCCATGTACCGGATATAAGCGCCGTCGCACATCCCCAACAGGATATTGGCATCCAGCCGGGATTGCATCCGGTCAATGCCGGCGGCCTCCTTTGCCTTTGCTTCTGCCGCCATGCTCAGGGCCTCGTCATCTGTGTATCCCAGCTCCCCGGTGATGTAACCATCCAGGTTATCCAGGTACATATTTCCTCCCGTTTGGCTGCTGAGGTTTCCAATTGGCATGCCAACGTCAAATAAACGATCGGTGGCGGCACACCCATCGGCGCTCATACCCTCTGGCAATCCAAATGGTGTGTCCCTGCTATTGATGATACAGTCGTACAGCCAAAGGAGGTCTTTGTCCTCGATGCGGTTTGCGAGGTCCCACATCATTACCGTGTGGTCTACTCGGTGGAAAAATTTGCTAATATCAAATTTTCCGTAGTACCAGCCTTTCCCCTTAACCGCCCTTATCCACTGCGCCATGGTGTCAATGGCCGCATAGCTCCCTTTGTTTGGCCTGCAGGCGTAGGAATGCCGATAAAACGTCTTGTCCACAATTGGCATGACCTGGCGATATATAGCCCATTGGACCACTCTGTCCCGATAGGGCAGCGCCATAATCAGCCGCTTTTTAGGCTCGTAAATATAGCGTTCCCGGTACGCCCCCACCTTGTACTCTTTCCAAATGAGCTCGTTTTGGATTTGAATCAGATTTTCTTCTAAATGCGCGTTAAACTCCAACACATCCTTGCGATATCGTTTATCCTTTTGTGCCGATTGGCTGGACAGGTATAGATTCTCAAAATCAACAATGGCCGGATAGATTTCTTTTATTTTTTCCATGACACCTCCTTGTGCCAATAATATTTGCGGCGGCGCGTGGTATACGCCGCCGGCAGGTCATGCTGCCCCTTTGCCCTCTCGTACTATCCTGCAAGCCGTAACCGGCAGGCTTTTGGCAAAAAAATTGAGGGTAGAGCCGGACGGGCCCCGATGTTGTTGTTCGAATTAGACCGCGGGTTGTTGCCATTCGCGTTGAACACCCCGGCGTTGGAAGTGTTGTTCCAGTTGCCGCCGCGGAACGGGACGCCAATCTTTAATGGCAGCCTGACCTTTGGCGCATTCCATGATTCAGGATTTCTTTGATTCTGCCCTCATCCGCGCGCCAATTAATTTTCCGATTTCTACCAAATAGTTGGACCAGATTTCATACTTTTTCATATCCAGGTATTTGTGATCACGATTTGCCGCAATGCCGATGAGCGATTGGATATACTCTTTTTCTGTGCTCATTTCTTGCAGGGTATTCTTTTTGTAAAATTTCTGGTCGCACTGGATGCACAGTCTCAGTAGGTGGTACATCGATTGTTTGATTTCCTGCACCATCCCGCCACGCTCAATCTTCGGAAAGTGGAGCAGTGCCTTGTTGGCGTAGGCGATCATGTCCTTTATCTTTTGTAATGTCCGTGATTCAGTCATCGTCACTCCTTGGGGATGCGCTACCGCGCACCCCTCATGGTTCCATCACTGCGGCTGACCCTGGTCAGCCTTGTTCAATAAAAGCCGGACGGGCCCCGACGCTGCTGCTCGAATTAGACCGCGGGTAGTAGCCATCCGCGTTGAACACCCCGGCGTTGGAAGCGTAGTTCCAGTGGCCGCCGCGGAACGGGACGCGTTCACCGATATTGCGCACATAGACATAATCGTCTCCGTATCCGCTGTTTTGAGCTGGCATAATGGCCAGGGCCTTTAAGATTTCCGGGACAGTTACCCCAGACGCTGCAGCCAGAGATGCAAAGCTCATGGAACCGTATGGTGCTTCCACTGTTTGCTGGTATGCCAGTGTGGATACCAGCTGGAATGTTTTGGATGCACTTGCCGTTCCTGGGTCTGCCAGGTAATCAAATTTCAGTGTCCCGGCTGTCCCCGGCGTTACTAAGCTTCCATCCGGCAGGATAGCCTTCCATTCCGCACTGGTTGGGCTCACATCAGCCACCAGGCCATCCGCGTTGATGGCGGCGTTGTTATTTGTCAGCACCTGGATTTCTCCGTCCATTGTGCGGTATCCTGCCTGCCATTCATAGACATTTCCGTTAAGATCACACACGCCAGCTTCGGTGTTGTCGTGGTTCCAGCTGATTGGCCCGGATCCGGTAGCGGTTCGGCCATCATAGAGTGTTTCTCCAGACGTGTATTTATACGTTACCGCGCCTTTTTCATATTGCTTCGAATAGTCTTTTCCGTAGGAGTTATTCCCCCGGGGCATAAATCCGCTTTCGCGGCACTGCAAGGCCATCCAGGCATATTCGGCCTGTGTGGCCAGGTGATGGCCATCGCCGTTGTTAACACAGTATTGCAACGCTTGATTAAAGTTCAACCCGCCAGATACATTTTGTCCGGTAGATGGATCCTGGAGTGGCAGGGACAGCATATGGCCATTGACTACCTTCCCAAGGTATTTCCCCATCCAAAAGGCGTCTTTTTCGGCACTTCCCACTAAAAAGGCGGGGTGGATGGCTTCGTTAGTGCTGCCATTGACCACGTCTTTGATTTTCCCCTTGTCGAACCGGACAAAGATGGACGGGTATTGGATGCCCATGGCATCATCCACCAGGATAACCTTATTCCTGCCTTTAGACAGGCTGTCTACCGCAATGCTTAGTTCGTCAAAAGCGCCCATTAGGCCACCTCATTTTCAGGCGCGGCTTGTTCCTCATTGATGGGAACCTCGATACTCCACAGGTCCAGGGTGCAGCGGTCGATATTAAAGGTCCCGTCCTTTGCTGGGATGGTGACCTGGGCCACAAAGTAGCTGGTCTGCCCGGTACCGATGAGCAGCATTCCATCCATATCCCGGGTGATGTCAATCTGCTTTTCCGTCTCCCGCTCATACTTCGATAGATTCAGCATCAGGTCATCGTCCGCACCCAATACCAGGTAATTCCCGTTAGTTGCATAATCAATCTTGGTTCCGGTATTTTTTTCATTTACAATCATCATTATTCCCCCTATTTCTGCGCTTTTATCTTGCGCTCAAATTCTGCCGTGCGCCCATTGATGCTGTCAGCCCATTCCCGCTGCTGGGCTGTGGCCCGTCCAGGGTTGACTCCGAACTGGCTGAGCGTTGCGGATTCTCTGGCCTTCCGGTCCTCTGATTTTATAATCACGTTGGCCATGGCTACCACATCCCTCCGCGCACGCCAACGGATACCGTAGCATCACCACCAACAGCTGTTAATTTAAATCCGTTGAGCTGCTTATCGCTTATTTTGATGGCGACGGCCGCGGATGCCGTCGTGATGGCGATGACTGGCAGATATCCGGTGTGGTTACGCACCTTCGGGATGGCGATGGTTGCTGCCGTCCCGGCCGTTAAGGCGGTGCTGGATGTGCACTCCACCACCTCGCTGTTTTCCGCGTCCTGCTGCCGCCAATGCGCATACACGGCATTGCTGGCCGCAAGGATGGCCGCCGCCAGGGTTTCCTGGCGTCCATGATTAAAATTCTGGGCATTTTGCGGCGTACCCGCTTCGACAATCACCCCGCCGGAATCTTTAATTTGATTCTTAAAAATAAGATAATTTAAATCCATATTAACCTCCTTTTCCTACCACTGCATGGTAACGGACAGGTACAGATTGGTCCTGGCCTTGTCCACCACCACGCTTCCCGTTCCGGTCACGAATATGTTCCCGGATTTGTCCGATAAACGAACCGCTGTAACCGTCGTCCCCGACGGATAGGCACCGGTGATATCCGTGTCACACTTCACCATCACCGTCGACCCGGATACGGTGATTTCCGGCTTTTGCGCCGTTCTCCACGTTCCGCCGGCCTGATACTCCACCTTCTTTATTTTCTTCGCCAGATAGGCGGCCAAGGATGTTTTCCCAGCATCAGCCAGGGTCATTGTAAAATCTGCCATTCTATTCCTCCGTTGGGTTTTCTTCAGATGTCGGGTCCGCTGTTGCGGCTTCTGTTTTTGCGGTTCCACTGCTTACCAGGGCGGCTTCTACTGCTGCGCTGACCGTGGCGGCATCGGGGTAGGTTCCCGTCATTTGGTTTTCAGCCGTCAAGATACCTTCCATAGCTGCCACGTAGGCTTCGTTCCGGTTAACCATGGAGGATGCCCCGGTTCCTACAATAGTTGCAATATCCGGCAATGTACCAGTGGCATCCGCTTCCATGCTTTCGCCATCGCCATCAGCTGACAGGCTGAAGGTGGCCATCATCGGCATCGCCGCAGTGGCCGCCGCCGGGAATGATCCGGTGACAATGCCATCTTCTGTGATACGGCATCCGGCACATTTTTCGCCAATAGCAGCGATGTACCCCAGATAATCCAACCGGAGTTGCTGCCGATAAACATCCACCAAGTATTCCAGCTGCTTTTCGTAGGCTTCAAGCCATTTAATTTCCGGAACCATGATGGTGTCTGAAATATCTACTGTTTCCTCTACCGTTAGCGTCGCTGGCATGGTGGACCATTTATAGTTTAGTCCCGTTATCTCCACGGCAATTTGGACTTTCCCAGCCTTTTGCGTTACTTGGCTATCCACCACCCAGCCGAAGCGGACAACCTTATCCCCTGGACGAAAGAGGACTTCGCCATCCTCTCCTATAATTTCTTCTGTCACGGTATCCCGCCTTTTTTCTTCCGCAGCTACCTTGTCCCCAAAGTTGTCCGCATTAATATATTTAACCCAGACATTTTTCTGTAAAACGTCCTCTCCGTCAAAATCATCCGGCATGGTAAAGGTGATCATCTGGGACAGGTTATCCCCCTCAACCACGATTTCCCGCATTTCGGACAATCCGCAAATGGTGCGCTTTCTGACGTTGATGTATGGGCCGCTGTCAATGAGTTCCATGGGTACCTCCTTTCTAGTCGAACCAAAGCGGTTCAACCGTTAACGTTGTTTGTTTTTTATCTAGTCGATATCCCCCACTACCATTTGGTGGAACGATAAATGCTTTAATAACATCTCCAGCATAGAACCTGAACCGATTTGACGGGGTACCGCTACAAATATGCATGGAATTATACGTTGAGGTATGAACATAATTCTCAGCAACGATCAGGCTTGATTTTGTCTCCGTCACACCCACGTGGAAGGTCCCTTGGGATCCTGGACAATCGGATATATGGGCGATCAATCCAACAAAATATTCACCATCTTTATCGATTCTCACCTTCCCATCGCTCAGCAGTTCACCCCAATCTGTTTTTTTCATGCCTCCGCGATGTGTATCCCTGAATGGAATGCTATCAATAATTCCGTCTTTGTTCCATCCCCTGACAATATCTCCGGACATTCGCACGCGGATGATTTGTTTAAGCATATCCTTTTCGTTGACAACAGATTGGACGTGTAAGTCGATTTTTTGGTCCAGTTCCGCAATGATGTTATCCGTACTTTCTTTTAATGCATTGTATAAATTCAGAAGATTTCCTGCGGCGTCTTCCGTTAGTGTTCCTTTGGCTTGGTTGAACCATACATTGAATGCTGCATTGAATTGTGTAAATAAATCAGTGGTATCGATTTGATCAATAGCGCCCGTCACAATTCCACATTGATTCTTGTCAAATCGCATATCTGTAATATTTGATTCAGATATACTTGTTGCGCCTTTTGGTATATAGATCTGTGCCAATACCAAATCATGCGTATCTGTATTTCGCGTCGGTGTTTCCGCGCTCGGAGATTCCGACGGTGTTCCTTTTGTTATCAACACATTAATAGCTCTGTTTGTGAGAGATAATCTCAGCACCACAGTATCAATCCTTGGGTTAACACCATCTCCGGTATCCAGTGTAAATTCCTTCGATGCTTCATTATAATAAAACGCACCATTAATCCAGGCCAATCCAGGTTTTACCGCCACCTTCATATTCGAACCATTGGATTTGTGCACCTTGAGATTGCTACTAGACGATGCCAGAACGCCATTTCCTATAATACTCCCAACCATCATCCTGATTTCTTCAGCATTAACAGCTCGGTCATATTGGATTGTACCGTCATCTTTCTGTATTGCATTGCTCGTAAATATAAAACTGTTCTCAGCCATTTATTACCGTCCTTTCTTCAGTTTTTCCAGTTCATCCAGTGGCTGTGCTGCCTTTTTTCCGAATGTGATACTTTTCTTAATCGGTGCTCCTTTTTCACATGTCGTTGCAATCTCTGTTATTTGCGTGTCCATATACACCGACCATTTCTCATCGTATACTGTCACAATGTCTCCGCAATCCACATCGTAAACTTTACCGTTTACCCGATATGTTCCATCCAAAGTTTGTACCCGTTTTTTTTCTGATAACTTTGCCATTCCCCGCTGTTTTAATAATTTCTTATAGTCTGCATCGCTCATTTCGGTATTATCATCTTTTTTCTTGGATATGTCGTTGGCATCTACGAATATTTCAAACCGTTGTAATCCGCTGAGTTCTGTTCCTATTTCTGTCATAATTCTTTCATCGTCCTGGCCTTGACCACCGATTAACGCACAGTTTGCATAATCTCTGATTGTATCTGTATAATTTTGCTCAACGACATTCATCAAGTCTCTGGAAAAAACCGCTTTTTTATTAGTGCTCTGTGAATCTGTTCGGTCAATACCCCTTAACACTTCAAAATAAAGCATTCTTGTTTTCGGATCAAATCGACACCGAAATCCTAGTTCTCCTTCTTCTGCATTTTCCATAATGGCATTCAAGGCATTACCAAAGCTTTTCTGGATATCCAGTATTTCTGAATACCCCTTTCGTTCTCCCATGTATAATCCGGGTATCTTTCTTTTGCTGTCTGCCGGATTAACGCAATTATCGTTAACGATTTTTCGCATTAAATCTTCATAGGTGATTTTTGTTTCTTTGATTCGTTCCCAGCAAATTCTTCGCTCAATTAAGCATTCCGCGCTTCGGCCATTGACCTGGATATATTCCAATCCCTTCTCTTGCTTTTCCATTCTGGCTGTTTCTATGATGTAAATCTCGTTCGTACCCTCTACATGGATCCTTTTCTTTGATTTAAGTAGATCACTGTTTTTTTTTGTTGCCTGTACATAAAGTTTAATGTCTCCTGGAGCATAGAAACGTTTTGTCCGTGTCAATGATTTAAATTGGCCAATCATCCCGATTATCTGCATTTCTTCGTTGAAAATTGTAAGCATCATATTCCTAAATACCTCGGTGTAAAATCAATCGATACCTCCATTTGTTCCTCCCCTACATCTGCACTATATTTTAAAGTGTTTTCTCCGACATCCAGTTTTATAAATTTAGATGTGATATCAAAATCGTTAATGATATCTTCTTCCACATCCCCCTTTATAGAATTTATCCTACAATCCATCTCTGTTGTATTATTGATGATGATTGTCTCTCCGGCCGACATCGTATAAGAGGAAAAACGGAACACTTGGTTGTTCGTTATATTGGTGATTGTCGGATTAATCACGATTCCAGCTGCTTTTATTTTTATTTGGATTCCGCACGGTTTATGACCTTCATTGTTTATTGTCTGCACTACATTGATAACGCGATATCCCAAATCAACACCTACTTCCGACGGAATCACAAGTGGAAAGTGCAGACCTCCCTGCGTTGTCGAGAATCCCTTGCTTTGTGATTCCTTGTAAAACTTAGGGTCATGCATGAGAAATATAATTTCCGCTTCATAAACGGTTCGTTTCCGTTTAACTGGCATGTCGGGTATCCCATCGGCAACCACCCTGGCTTTCACCCATTCACCATCTAACCAATAGGTCAATTCCCCTTCACCATTTGATGGATTGATTAGTTCAATCAACTCTTCTCTCGCTCGGAGTAGCTGTTCCATGGTTTCCGTTGAAATAATAACCCCAAGCTCGATCTGCTTCTTTTCAAGCTCAGAATGGTCATACTCTTCTCCATCCCCATCATAGACACTGGATGTTACTGCCGTTGCTCCTGTTCGTGCAATACCGTTTATATATCCAAATTTGAAAGGCGGCGTTCGATCAAATATAACGCTATGCCCTTTTGTATTTTTAAACATAACCTTTTGCATGAGCACCTCCTTTAACTTCTTTGATTCCACAACCTTCTCAGCATGTTTTCTTGCTGTCTCGTTGTTTCATACTCGTTCATGTTCGCTCCAAAATGATTATGGATTTCATACTTTCCATTCCCTGCACCACCAAGTGCATTAGCCACAATCTGCATAACCTCAGCCTCCATCCGTTCCCGGATAGGCTCAATAATAGACCCACCTGAGTTTCTGTATGGGTTTTCATATGCTGGCACAATCAGCTCATTCTGGTGTGCCAGAATTGGCATAGTGTAAGGAAGAGATCGTGTGCCAACAGCAAACCCAAAGTAACTCATCGGATCGACCTGATCACCGTTGACCAAAACTGAAAAATGGATATGTGGCCCGGTACTGTTTCCTGTGCTCCCCACAAGCCCTACAGTTTCACCTGTTCTTACGGTAGATCCAACAGATGTCAACACCTCAGACATATGGCCATATAGCGTGGCCAGTCCATTTCCGTGGTCAATCTTAACGGCATTTCCGTATCCACCATACCATCCGGCCGTTGTCACGCCTCCAGATCCGGCGGCATAAATCGGGCTACCGTATGGTGCTCCGATATCCACGCCCTCATGCCAAGTACTGCCGATTCCTCCAGGTGATTCACGACCTCCGAAGTAATCCGTAATTGCGGATGTGTCGGATGGCCATTGCAATCCTCCGGACCCAATATAGGTCCCAGATCCGGATGAACCGCTCGACGGGAACAGGATTTGATTGATTGTCCCCATCAGTCCTGATGGGTCTAACCCCAGTTTATCTCTCAGAAAATCTCCAAATGCACCGACCCCAGCCATGTTGCTCCCAAGAGCCTCGAAGAGCCCCTGGACGGACAATCCGCCACCAGAAAACGCATTATAGACAGCTTGGGCACCCGCTTTTGCAATAGACATCCAGTTATCTGCTGTAAAATTATTGGCAAAACCTTGTAAACAATATCCAGCGGCGTCATAAAATAGTGTTGACGGCGAATTGATCCCGAGTTTTTCGCAAAATCCTTTCCAGATTGCTTCTGCTGCCGCTTTGATGTTATCAACAATTGTCCATGCGCCAATTCCATCAATAAATCCCTGGTTTCCCATGCTCGCCGCATAGCTTGCCTGTCTTTGACTTTCCCCGGCTGTTCCTCCAATGCCATCTGCGAATTTAATGCCACCAGTTGTTCCGGCATTAAGCAACGAACCCTGCCATGATGCAGCCCCGCTTGTTGCTCGTGACCCAATTTGATTACCCGCTACATTTGCGTTGCTTCCTTGATTTGCTACACCACCAACATAACCACTCGCGGATTGATTCCCAACGTTTCCAAAAGATTGCATCCATGCAAGTAACCCGTTGTTTGCTGCTCCGCCAATTGATTGGCCGGCCGCACCAGCTGTTCCGGATTGATTCCCAAGTGACATTGAGTATGATACACCCTCACTCGCTCCACTTTTTTCAAATTCTCCACTCTGACTTTGAATTCCAGCATTTCCCATTCCAGCTATTTTAGATCCGCTTTCAAACGCGGGGAAAAGATTTTTAAAAAACCCGCTTATGTACTCACCGGCATGCTTTACACCGGAAGTGTTGTATTCCTCGGATTTTGTCGATACACCATCAATTGTTGCTAAAGCAGCTCCAGTTCCTGCTGTCAAGAATGACTGTGTGTCTAAGAACGGCGCTTTATAGGCATCTGCCCCATTCTTTCCGTTTGTTTCAAGCTTCTGAGCCGCAGAATCGGTCGCCGTTCCAGTTGCATCAACAGCATCTGCAGCATTTTTGTTTGCTTGTTCAAGCTCTTTTAACGGATCGATTGTTCCGTCGATTACGCCTTGTGCATATTCAATGGATTTATTGGATTCTTCATACTTTTGTTTTAGCTCATCCTTTGAACCAGCAAGCTCTTTTTCTTTTTCTTTTAATTTGTCAATCTCGCCTTTAGTTACCATGTATTGATGCCCTTCATTGACACCATATTCCGTTAACTCTTTCTGTTTCTGCGTGATTTGACCTTGAACACTTGTTAGTTCTGTTCCTGTTTCGCTTAATTGTCGGATAACGTCAGCTTGACCAGAATATGCCTCATTGAGCATTTTCGTATAAGCTGCCGTTGTTGCTTGTTTAGTGAGATTACCGATGTTTTCCAATATCTCATCATTGGTATTACTCAGGGAATTCGTTGTGTTATCATAATTTAGATTTAGTCCTGGTATTGTCTCATTTAATTTTTCAACAAGCGCAAGAATTTTCCCTTTGCCCGTCTCAGTTTCACCTTCTGCTGTTATTAGATTGGATAATTCTCCAACCATATCTCTTGCGGCTTGTGCGCTCCCCGCGATGCTCGAAACCTGTGTTGATGCCGCGGTGTTTGAATTTGTTATCGCCGAAGAAACATCATCATTTGCTTTTTTTAATTCTGTTATTTTGTCAGTTGTTGCTTTTACCGCTTGCGTCGCTTCATCGTTGATTTGTTTTTGTGTAGCAAATAAGGCTATAAGCGTTCCCACTCCGATTGTTACTGGTATTGCGGCTGCGGCCATTCCAGCTAATCCTGCCGACGTGGACGCCAAAGCGGTTCCGCTTCCAGTCGCGGCTGTTCCCATTCCTGTTAATTTTGTTGTAAAGCTACCAATCTTAGTAACAATCCCACCACTACCAAATTGCTTTACAATCCCACCGATCCCAGATGACATCTTCCCAAATGCAGAAATCACAGGCCCAGCTGCGGCAGCGGTAGCTCCAAATTGGACAACCGCCTTCTTTTGCTCATCGGTCAGGCTTCCGAACCATTCAATAATACCCTCAGCCGCATCGATAGCATCTTCGAAAACTGGCAGCATTTCATCGCCCAATTTAATGGCAACCTCCACTGCTTGATTCCAAAGTATCTTTAGTTTAGACGCTGTCGTTTCGTATCGTTTCGCTGCTTCGTCTTGTAGGGCCGTATTGCTTTCCCAGGCACCTTCAGATGTTGCCAGCGTATTGTTTAGCAAATCGCCACTGCTTGAAAGACTCAAAATAGCATTGCGCATCCGTACTTCGCTGATTCCCATCTCATCTAGTGTAGCAATGGCAGATTTCCCGGTGCGCTCTGTATCGTTCAGTCCGGTGACAAATGCCGTGATTGCCTTTGCCGCATTATCTTTAAATGCTGTGCTAAAATCATCGGCACTCATGCCAGCTACCGTTGCAAACTGATTCAGGCTTTCTCCGCCCTGTTCTGTTGCCAGCTGAATCTCGATCATCAACTTAGACATGGCCGTTCCGCCGGCTTCAGCCTCAATCCCAACACTGGACATGGCTGCCGCCAGGGCCATGATATCAGCCTCCGACATTCCCACCTGGTATCCTGCAGCCGCCAGATTTTGACCCATATTGACAATCTCAGCTTCTGTCGTTGCGTAATTATTCCCCAAGGCAACGACAGATGATCCAAGTCTGTCAAAATTATCCTGGCTCATTTGCGTGACATTTGCTACCCTGGCGAGGGCCGTTGCTGCTTCTTCGCTGGTTAGATTCGTTGTATCTCCAAGCTTCACCATTGTTTCGGTAAAACTGAGGATACTTTCTGTCTTAATTCCGAGCTGTCCGGCAGCCTCAGCAACACCCGCTATTTCAGTTGCAGACTCTGGCATCCGCTCCGACAGTGCCAGAATTCCATCAGAAAGCTTCTTAAGCTGCTCTTCTGTGCCACCTACCGTCTTTCGCACCCCGGCGAAGGCATCCTCATAATCAATGGCTGCTTTCCCAGCCGCCGCCCCGGCAGCTACAATCGGAACCGTTAAATGCGTTGTCAGCGTATTTCCAACACTCTGTGCCTTCTGTCCAATGGTATCTAATCCATTTGCCATGGCATCAACCTTGAAATTCTTCAGGGCCGTTTCGTTTTCGGTTACCTCAGCCGTATACTTGTTTAGATTCGTTGTGGCCGTTGTCAGCTTATTATTGGTTGTTTCAATGGCATTTGCATTGGACTTTTGCTGCTTTTCAAGCTTTATCAGATTCTCTTCCAGCTCTTTTGCCGCTTTGCTGTCCGCACCATAGGCATTCACCGCCGCCGTGTGGGCCATCGTCGCCGCTTGTACCGACTGAGCAAGATCCGTTTGCCTTTGTTTTTGCTTTTCCAGCGTCTGGTTTAGCGTGGCCATCAAATTCTTTTGATTTGTGACCTGCTGGTTCCCAACCTGTACCTTCTTGGTTAGGGCATCTTGTTTTGCCTTTAAGGAATCAAAGGCGTTCCCGCTGGCCTTTGCCACTGTCTCACTGGCTTTTAGTTCCGAATTGATGAGGCGTTGTTCGGCCAGCAATTCTTTCGCTGCCTGATTATAATCCTTAATGTCCATTCCAATTTTCAAAACAGCACTGGCCAAATCAATCACCTCCCCATTCGTTATTTTTCCGTTGTTTTGCGTCAAAAATGACGGCTTCAACCATATTCAGATAATCACACCGCATCGCATCCGCGTAGCTATTATTTAGTAACCGGATTGATAGCGAGACAAAAGCGTCGATATTGCTAACCTGTATATTTTTCGGCTCTTCTTCCTGTTTTTCTGGGTAAATCCCCATATCCTGTAGAATCTTTTTAAACTTACTTTCTTTCTTTTCTACTTTTTCTTCAAATATCAAAGAATACTCATAGTTCAATGCATAAATTTGTTTTAATATTTCCTGGATAAATAGTTTCTCACAGAAGTATGTATAAAGATCTTCTGGCATTTCTCCAAAGAAAATCATCAAATCTTCTCTGCCATCCGATTTGAAATATTGTCTTAGCTTGTTTGCGCTGACGATTCCTGCCCTTCGGCTCCAGTAAAAAAATCAGATTTCATCGCTTCAATGGCTTTTCCCCAACGGATATTTACATCGGCTTGAATCCTATTAAAAGCAATTACAATCTCTACAACATCCCCTTCATCCATGATTTTTTCCACATCGGCTTTCCCATCTGTAGCATCCGATATAATTTCCGCCATTTTTCTTAATTCTTTTTCTTCAAAAGGGCTTTCAAAAAAATTTTTATTTCCAATTTCTTCCATGGCCGATATTAGTTTTTTGTACTTTTGAGTGCTCAACCCAACCGACTCATATTCTTTTTTGCAGATTTCTAATTTCATCATTGCCTCCTATACCGTTGCTCCAAATTTAGGCTCAACAACTTTCGTCCTCCACGCTGTAATAGCATCTGCCGCATTAGTATACGTCGCCTCCATTTGTTCTTCATCCAAAACAACAGCGTAAGGATTCCGACTTTCGCCATCAATCACAATAGGTTTCTTTCTAGCATAGTATTTCCCTTTTAATGTGTTTGTTTTTGTCTGGATTTTATCCTCTTTTGTGTTATATTCGACCTCATCGCCCTGGTTAAAAGTCACACAATACAGTTGAGTAAATTCCTGCTTTCCATCCTTCATCTCAGAAATAAAGGATATCGCAACCTTTCCAGGGTTATCGTCTTCTGATTTGATTAAGAATCCTTCTTTGTACAGCTGATTCAGAAGAGCTTCTCTTTCCTGTGGAATCAACCGGCTGATTTCAAGCTCGATATCACCTTCAGTGAATTCCCCTAAAACTTCTTCAACCGTTCCGTCAGAATAAACCATTTCGCTCTCATACTTATCTGAAAGCTTCGCTTTAATTGCCCCTTTCAGATCAATCTTATCTCCGGCAGTATATGTATCCTCTGTATCTGCTGTTACCTTTGCATATTGCAACCCATATAAGTTTCTGGTTCTTGATTTTGTGATTATTTTTACCTCAGCCATTGTTTTCCTCCGTTAAAATTAAAAATTTCTGACTATTATGGTAATAGTCAATCTCACTTAAATACTCAAATTGCGTCCCCTGCCAGATAAATCCCCCAGATTCAAGAGCTGCCCTTATTTTTTTCATAACAGCGTCCGCCTCATCGATGGACGATGAAAACACGTCGAACCGGTATGTGTGCTCCACGGAATCATAATACCCATCGGCATATACCTGTGGCTCCTCGCTGATCTGCTGGAACACTCCATGGGTTTTATCCAGTTCCTGCCTGTACCAACTTTCAAAGATGTTCGGGATATCCTCCGTTAATTTGTAAATCAAATCACTCAGCGTCACCCAATCGCCTCCTTTATTGCCGCCTCATATTCAGCTTCTGTCATTCGTTTGATATATTGCTCAACATCCGCTTTAATGGGTTCAAATGTTTTCTGCTCCCGTAAGTTTTCCGCCCCATAAATCGGAAATCTTTCATAAAAATGCGGGCTGTCATCCTCTGGTTCCCACCCAATATTTCCGCTGTACCGGTACCCCTTCTTTGATACCTTCCCAATCGCCACATTGTCCGCCGCATGGCCCGGTGGCGTTTGCCGTCCACTACCACGCTGCGGCCCCGATTTACTATGGTCCTTTGAACGTGGGGCTTTTTTCTCTGTCAGCTTTGCACCATACTCCTGCCCAGATAAAACAATCCTTCGATTGATCTTTCCAACCAGCGTTTCAGACCCGATTGTGATGAGTCGGTTCTGTAGTTTTTCAAATTCATTACTATTAATCGTAATCTGCATTAAGACACCGCCTCAGCCCGGATTCGGAGTGTTCGCTTTTGCTTGTCCAGAAAATCAATGTCATAGATCTTAAACCGTCGGCCGTTCCAGATGACCTCATATCCTTTTCCGGAAAACACCTCATCCATTGCTTTACAATATCGAATGTCAAAGGTCATGGCCGTGTTCATTTGCAGCTGCATGGCATTATAGAGCTCATTTTTTTTAAGGGTATTGATTGCCGCCCAACATTCCCGCACTTTTATTGGGTCTTGTTCAACCGGTTTCCCGTTCACACGGATTACCTCCGGCTCTTTTATGATTTTGATAACGGCATCCATAGGCACCTACTTATATTTTTCATGGTCAATCATCGACCGAACCATCCTCGAATATCCTTTGTTGGATCCATTTAGTCCTCTGTTGTCATACATCTCCATCACCATGGCGCAAATAATAATTTCCTGGGAAGCTGACCGTACGTTTTTGTCATATCCATCAATTGATGCGGCCAATTCCTCATTAGCCGCATTCATAAACTTCTCAATCAGTTCATCATCATCGTTATAGTCAACCCGGAGATATTTTTTTACATCTTCCCGATTCATTAGAGTTTCGTGGTATCAACCAGCAGCGCATAAACGGATTCACAGTCGATCAGCTTTCCATCAAACCGGAAAACGCCCTTAATTTCTGTAAGGTCTTTCCGCCACGCATCCCCACCGATCCGCGTCGTTTCAACGGACATCATTTTCCGGTCAAACAACGTGTAAAGTTGGCTTAAATCCCCCATAATAAATGGTGTGTATTTTGTCGTTGTTGATGATGCTGTTACTTCTACTTCCTTCAGAAACTCACCCGGCACACAAACAATTTCATATCCTAAAAACACGTATCCCGATTTCTTTGTTGGATCTGGTTGTAACGCTGGCTTCCCGTCGTTCTTCAAATTATCCAGGAAGTTATATCCAGTAGGCGTTGTGAAAATCTTCAGATCATCCTCAACGATCGTGTTAAGCTTTGTATTGAAAACCTTCTTGAAGTCTTCAATGGTTGGGGCATCTGTTTTCTTTTCGAAAACATCTTTTAATTTCCCAGTTGTCGTCATTTCGGTTAAGATACCTTCAGCATCATTGCTTCCCGTCCCATTAAAAACCCTGTAGTTGTATGTATTGACTTCACCTTCGCCCATCCATTTGGATAGGTAAGACACAAAGTTTTCCGTGGAATCGTCAATAAGCTCGTTGGTCACCGGAATATACCCCGCATATTTTTGAATTTTGTAACTTATCTGTCCAAATGTCGGTTCGTGGTGTGCCTGAATTTGCGCATTTTCAGCCACAGACGCAAACCCAGAGGCTTGTGGTTTATTCGTCCTTACGGTTCGTTTTCCGCTTTCCGTACTCACCGTCTCAATGTTGAGGTATGGACGGATATCAAACTTTTTCCGCTGGAATTCGATGATTCTTGTTTGAACATCTTCCGGCACTGTATATCCCCCGGCACTATCGGTCCCCTCGACCATGACATTTTTAATTTGTGGATTTGTTTTCGGATTTAAATCAATGGTTCCCCGAATAGCCCCCATAAACAGTTCAACGGTATCCTCCATTGGTTCAGCAATCGGATCTACTGGCTTTGCCGCTGGGGTAATTCTTTCCAATTCAATCTGAGCGTTGACCCGTTCCAGTTCGGCCGTCAACTCTTGCATGTCTTTGACTGACCCGGATTGAGTAACGACATCAACCTTATTTAGCAGCCCCTGGCGTTCATTTTCTAATTCTTGTAATTTTGTCATTTTTGATAAATCTCCTTTAATAAATTTAATTTTGCTCGTTCGTGCTCTATCGCGATTTCTTCTGGACGTCGCTTATAGCTATCAAACAATGGCGAATAACAATTTTGGATATTGACCTCATCCACTACCGTCACATTAAAGACATCTGCCGCCTCGGACCCATAAAACCACGTTTCCTCATTAACCAGTTTTTCAATCTCATCTTTACCCTTAATGGCTTTTCGCATGTACGCATCAACAATCTGATTCTGCGTCGCATCCATCCGGTCTGCCATTTTTCTAAGTCCATCCGCATTCGCATTTAACCATCCGCTCACCGTCGGCTTATGAATCATAAGCTGCGCATTCTTCGGCATAATGATTTCATCGCAATACATGGCAATCACCGATGCAATGGAAGCACACACTCCATCAATATGGGCTGTTTTCTTGCACTTTTTCCGTTCAAGCTCATTGGCGATGGCCATTCCGCCCCAGCAATCTCCACCGGGTGAATTAAAATAAATGTCAACAGCGGACGCATCATCAATTGGCCGCAATGCGTCAATAATCTCTTTTGGTGCCATGTCATCTTCGCACCACTTCCAATCTTTCCGATTCCCGAGGATCTCCCCGTAAAGATAAATCGATGCCTCTCCGGTTTCATTATTCATCTTCAGGTTCAGCATTCTTTCCATTCTGTTCACCTCTTTTATTTTTAAGCTGATATTCTCTGATAATATCCATAGGAACGAAGTTCAAATTCCCCCAATAAATATCACCATCCTCTCCGATTCCATCCATATCCTCTTTCCCTCTGATTTCATTGACATTGATAGCTCCGAGGTTCCGCATTTTTTCATAGTAGTTCGATCTAGCTTCTGGTGCAGCCCTTAAGGCCGCCTCCATATTAAACCTTGTGAATAGACCCTCCCGCTTCTCTCGGATATAGAAATATTTAAAATCCATTTCTTCTTCAATATCAGTCAGCAGTGGTTGAATCTCATTCCCAATGAAATCTTCGTTTTGAGACTGGACATTATTAAATTTTGCACCATCCATAATCCCAAGCTTATGTGGTGGGATGTTGAAAAAGCGTCCGATTTCCTCCACCGAAAACTTCCGCATAGCCAGGAACTGGGCATCCGCAAAGCTCATTGATATTTCTTTGTATTCCAGACTTCTGTCCAGCACTGGAATGTCGAATGCTTTTTGTACACCGCTGTTATGCTTTATCCACTCTTCACGGATTTTATTTTTCACTTCTCCATTTAAATCATTCGGACTCATTAAAATGGCATTGCTCAGTGTTCCGCGTTCGTAGTACTTTTCAAGCAAAGCATTGGCATTATAATCATTACTGATCGTCAATCTTGCATTTTCAATCTTGGACCTGCCCTTGTACGAGTTATTCCCCAGCTCCTTAAAATGCATGATCTGCAAATAAGTGTAGGTTACTCTTCCTCCCGATACTGGATCAGCGTAGGTGTAGGTCAATGAGCGGTCGTCCATCAACGTCACATCGACAAGCCACGGTTCAAGCCGCCTAAGGGCCTCTCTGTTTCCTTCGATAAGGACGTAGGCATTCCCCCAAGTATCAATATCCACCGAAATCATTTTCTTAAGTTGGGATGGTGTCGTTGTTTTATTTGGCCTTTTCTCCAGCAAATCAACAACGGACGGATCCCGTATCCTCTCCCTTCCACCACCGGCCCTTCTAAACACCTGAATCGGCAGTTTGGAGACCGTATTGGCCCGCACCGCCAGGCAACGCTGCACCGCTGAAATATTCGACGCCAAATTATCTGCTGCCTTTGGCCGCCCAATTGCTTCAATAAGCCACTGTTCCGGTGTTTCCAGTCTTGATAGAACCTGTTCAACCGGTGCGCTATTCTTTAGAAATAACTTTTCAAACACCTAATTCCCCCTTCCCTTGATATAAGACAGGATCACCCCTGCCGCTATGCATATTACCGATAAACCAAATACCGCCGCCGCTACCGATACAAACAAGTAAAGTCCAACAACCAGCAGCACGAACCCAATAATAATTAATACATCATTCATCACATCGTCCAATCATTCCAATCGTATTCTTTATAACTCATTGCCAGTTTAAAACCACACAATATGGCATCTACCGGGTCGATCTTTTTTTCTGTTGCGTCTTTATCAATCTTTATAAACCCATTAGAAACTCTGATCACGGCATTGCTTATTGAAAAATTAAGGACCGGGTTATCCTCCACAATGACATTCCCCTGGTATACTTCATCTCTAAATCCCTTCGTAGAATCATTTAAGCTTTTATGGGATTGATAGACTTCCTCTACCTCATACCCCATATCCGAAACCGTCGTCTCAAACATCGTTGCATTATTCGGGTCAACCGCAAAACATTCAATCTCCCAGTTATTGCTTTTACACGCATTGATCACATAATCAATCACCACCCGCTGGTCAACAACCGGTGATTCTGTCGATGTAATGAACCCTCTTTTAAACCAACTGATATAAGGCTTTCGATCTTTTATCTGCCGCTCTAATATCTTCTCTTCATTGGGTGCAAAACTGTGTACTTTCACGGCATATTTCCTGACGCCATCTAGATCTATTGGGAAGATGAAGGCCACTGATGTCATGTCGATTTTGGAAGACATATCGACGCCCACATATACTTTCCTTCCCGTTAATGGAATCTGAATAGTATCAACAATGCATTCATTCCATTTTTTCAGGTCCATATATCCCGATTCTTTGGCCATCACCCATTTATTGAGCGATTTTGTTAAAAAAAGCGGCATCTTCTCAGGCATCCCACAGGCTTCTTTATAATTTTGTTCAATGAGCTCTACCCCTTTTGGGTAGCTCATGCGAATCGGATTTGCTTTAAACCAGTTCTTTTTGTCACTGATGTCGTCCCCTTCATCCATCTCACAAATATCCACGAAGTATTGTTCATTCTCATCCTCCAAATCTGGATTCAAAATGCGTTTGCAGTATTTGTATTCCTGCACATAGCACGGATACGTCAAATCAATTCCAGCTGTTGTGATAATCATCAACAGCCCTTCTTTCGTATTCATGCCCTGGGCACCAACCTGATAAAACTCATCCGTTGGGTGTTGGTGGTATTCATCGACAATATAAACTGCCGGGTTTGTCCCATCTCCCGATTTTCGATCTTCTTTACTAAGCGGTTTTATAAAGCTTCCCGTTTTTTTATGGGTAATCTTATCCCTGGTGCAGATAAATTTGCTCTGAAGGATTGACCCCCGCAGCATCAATATCGCTTCTTCAAACACCAGTTTTGATTGATCCCGCTTGACGCCAACAGTGTAGCACTCATAATGTTCCTTATTTTTAGTGGCCCCATAGGATATTTCATACAGTGCGATTCCTGCTTCTTCCTGGGACTTTGCGTTCTTTCTTCCAACCTGTGTGTAAGACCTCGTAAATCGCCTTAATCCATTATCTTTACGCCGCCATCCATACAGCTGGCAAATCCTGAATTTCTGCCAATCTGTTAATATGATTGGCATTCCAGCTAAAACACCCTTGCTGTGCCTAAGTAGCGCAAACCATTCTACAATGCGCTTAGCTTCCAGTTCGCTCCAATCCCACTTATCGGATTTAATATCCCTCAACAGTCGTTGACATGCCCATTTATGCGACAGCCCAGACGGTATTTTTCTTTCAATACAATCTTTTGCGTATTTTGTAATTTCATTTAGGATTGGGTATCTAGATGTCTCCAAAGAGCTCTTCAACTTCATCCTTCTTCTCCTTGACCTTCATTGATGCTATCTTTAATCTTGAGTCGATGGTCAATCCCAAAAGGGCGGCGAACTTTCGCATTTCTTCCGCATATGCCGCTTGTATCGATATCTTCGGGTTTTTAACTTCTTTTTCATCCCCTCTTGCATTGATCTGTAAAATTGTTAAATCCTCATCGTCAAGTTCTTTTGTTACCCGCCGATACGCCACAAATGCATTGCAATACCCCGCCAAATTATTAATATCCGCATCCGAAATATAATCCAAACCGTCAAGAACTTTAATGATCCGTCGATATTCTGCCTTGGATTCTTTGTTCATCCATGTTGGTGGATTTCTGAACTTTTCCCTTAATACTTTCTTATCTTCTGATTGAATAAGCCCGTCATTTAGCCGTTCTTCTTCGGTTAAATGCTTTGATTTTAGTTCGGCTGGTTTTCGACTTCTTGCCATTTTCTCCCTCCTTTCGACAGTTTGGTTCATTTTGGGAAAATCGTGTGCGGAAAGTTGGGAGTGCGACTTTTTAAACCCACTTAAAAGTTTTTAGACACCGGGGGTATCCCCGCCAATCTCTTTATTTCTTCCATTCTTTCGTTACTTTCGTAAGTTTTATGTGTTTTATTGTGACATTTTGCACACATCGCTATCAGGTTGTTTAAGTCGTAAATACTTCCGCCTTCTTTGATTGGTTCTATGTGGTGTATTACCTCTGCTGCTCTTATTTCCCCTTTTTTAAAGCAGCATCGGCACATGCCAACGTCACGCTCCATTGCTTTGTCTCTTACCTTCTTCCACCTGGATGATGTGTATATCCTCTGTTCCTCTACATCCTTTCGTTGTTTATAATATTCTCTATCTCTTTTCTTCCTTGCGCTGTCATTGCACTTGCACTCCTTTCCAACCTCCACTTTATTCCCACATCTTGGACATGTTCTTCTGATCATTATTATTTTCTCCATAAAAAAACATCGGCATAACCGATGGTAGTGAATCTGTTACGATGTTGTATAAAAAAGGACACTCTGTTGCAGCAGAGTGCCCGAAGGAGAGTATGACAATTTACGCTTTTCTCATGTTATATATTATCACAATTTCATCCGGATTTTTCGGTCATTTTCAAGAAACGATCATGTCTCTTCCTTGGCACACTTTCGTCCGCATATCCTAAATCCATCGCTATTTCTCTCCAATTCATTCCGTCAACATAATAGAGATTAAGTATAGTCCTCATTTCGGAATCCTCAACCAAATTGATAAAGCGATTTAGCCGATTGAGTTCATATAATCTTTTGTGCATGCTTAATTTAATTAATGCTTTCAGATCTCCAATCTCAGCCGCGCAATTCCCTATCTTATCTGTGCACCTATGCCCATTCGGCATCCCTGTTATTTCTCCGCTCGTGTCATTAGTCGCTGAATCTTCGAGTTCCTTCAGCTTTTTTTTGTACTGTTTAATTTCTTTGTTGAGCCAATAAAGTTGAGATAACTCTTTTTTTGTCATCGATGTCTCCATGATGTACATGCCTCATTTTCAGGCAAAACCACAAAACCCTCTTTCATATAGTACTCATACCTCATCCGTGTGCAGTGCCCGTTCTTATAATAGTGGCACGTTCCGCAGATCTTATCCATGTGTGTTATTCCCTCAGCTATTTTGTATTCCTCTAAGTCTGTTATTTTGATTGGTTTAAATACTGGGTTCATTTTTCTCCACCAGTCAGCTTCCAATTTCCAATGCCGAGAAATCTATTTGAGCAATAGCTTTTCCATCATTCATTACCCGATAAATACTTTTGATACTTTTCCCTTCTTTATATGCTTCCTTGTAGGCTATCTCTGCCGCTGCTTTGCTACTGCCCGATTCGATATTCATAAATCCATTTGGATTAAAATATGCCACATATTTCATTTTTCCTCTACTCCTTAACTTCCAAACGCATGATAAATCCATTCCCATCCCACTCAAGCTTCCATGGCCACGGAACCACATAAACCCGCCGCTTTGTTTCAATTGTTGGTCTTTGGTATTCAAACTCTATTATTGCCCCCAATGCCAACATCATAAGTACCAATGCGACCATAATAACGGCCCACCTCTTTTTCCTATTCACTCTGGTCCTCTAATCTTCGTGACAATCGATTTACCTTCCAATCTCGCATTTCTCTACTATCGCCATAGATCAAATCCAGCTGATCCATCATTATCTTAACATCCTCTTTTTCCTCAATGACTTCATCCAGATATTCTGTTGCATTTTCTGATTTACCATATCTCCTAAATTTAACAATGGCTTGAATCAATTCCGCCATCTCTTCTATTGCAACATCGCTTTGAGCCTCTATTCCATATTTTTCAATGGCATTCCCAAATATTTTAACAGTGTTATTTTCCTGGCATCTTTCTTCAATCACTTGGCAGCTCATCCCTATTTCTTTACAGCATTGTTCTAGCGATGATGCCATCTCTTCAATAGAAATATTGGTGTTTTCTGATTTTACGATTATTGTTAACTCTTTTTCTTTGTTCATTTTATTTCAAAGCCTCATATAGTTCTTCTGCTGTTGCTACGACCCATTGTTTTGATCTAATGTATGCTTCCGGACTCAACATATTTTTTGTTCGATCCTCTAAATATGATTTCTTATCCGCATCCACAGCATCGTGATGTGTCCCCGCAAACTTACATTCACATTTTGGCAGCGACCGTAACGCCCTACATCCGTTTGGTATATCATTGATATAATTTCCACATTCTTTATTTTTGCACTTACTTGTAATTCTTGGCATTTCTCCCTCCAAATCTGTAATGCGCCAGCATCTTTGTAATAAACTCATCATTACACATAATATCGTTATGTCTTCCATCAACATCGCTGATATCTTTAAGGTATCCACCCATTTTACAGCGTTTGTTCTTCAAGAACCCCACTAACTCTTCTACAAAGACATCTTGGTCTTTTCCTTCCGGCATTCCAATTATTCCTCTAATCTCAATATACTTTTTCAATTTCGTCTCCAATTCTCAGAATCATATTTCACATAATATCTCTGTCAATTACATAATCCGGCGTAAACCATCTGGGCCAGAATTTCAGTGACCGATCGTTTTCGAGGTCTTTTCATCGCACGTTGATATATTTTCAAACTCCATCCATCCACTTCCCCAAGATACTCATTTTTACTTTCAAAAAATTGTTTTACCGTGCATCCTTCAGGTGTTGGCACGTAGATTCCAACCGCAAATGGCTTTGTCTGTACGATCTCAATCCCTAAATCAAGAGGACAAACAATCCAATTCTCATCACCGTCGAAAGTTAATCCGTTTCCGCTTTTAAAGTCGCTCATGCAGCTCTTTACCTCATAGAATGACGCTGTACCGCATTCTGCCCCACCTACTGATCCGGTACCATTTACCATGTATTTAAAACCGACAAAATCTACACGACAATGCGGTTCGAAAAACTCAACCTCTCGGCAGAACCGAACGCTCTCTCCACTCAATCTCCGCTCCAAAAGTTGAGACAATCCCGCTGTTATATCTTTTCGATTTTTTTTCATTTACCAATCTTCTCCTGTGGTAGGTTTTCAATTTCACTGTCTAGTTTAGTCACCTCTTTCCATTCGTCGGATTTAGTCGTTTCACCTTCGCCTCCTCAAAATTATTATTTAATAAAAAATCGTTAATCTCGGCAATTACAAAATCTTTCCTCAACAAATTCTTTCCAAATGATTTAGTGGTATATTCCCAAATTTGTCCTTCTTTAAATTCAATTTCTGCATAAATTGCGCTAAATTTAAATCCTCTTATAACTCTATATCTTTTCATTTAAAACACCATCCTCTGCTGAACCGGCGGGATATCTTCCCATCCGACTCCGATGTAATCTAACACCTCACCCCACCCGACGTCGTACATCCAATAATGCCACTCCTTTGGATTATCCTCACGTAACATGTCGAATCGGTGTGGTCTTTTCTCTAAGTGGATTCCGAATCCGCACATGCTGCATCCTGTCCGCTGCGCCCGTGTCGTTCTGAGCGTCCCATCGGGTTCCCGGACAATCTCACCATAAATCTCCGGCACTGGCACCTCTAAATCAATGGCCAGCTGTAGAATATCCTGTCGGTTAAAAATTGCGAATGGAGCCGACCGGGTTACCGTTTTCCCGTAGTAGTTGCACCCATGCTTTACCAGAGCCATCTCACGCTGCCCGCCTTCAGATGCCATAAGCCCAAGGTATGGATAACTTCTATTTTTTCTGGCATAGTCATTGCAAGGTTTCTCTTTCAGCCAATAGCAACAAGTATTTGATACTTTAAATGGAGCTTCCTTGTAATTCGTCCCATACTTCTCATTTTCCATCCCGGCAAATAAATCCAGCCACTTCTGCGGCAGCCGCATCCGAGTTCCTTTTCGATACCCGCCTTGCTTCCCGCAGTCCCCCGTCATAATGGCATTTCTTACAGTCTTATTATCTGGTGTTGGATTTTGTAGCAGCCTTATTTTTCCGGCAATCTGCTTTGAAATCACCGGAAATCCTTCCTCTGCAATAACCTTCGCCTTATTTTTTGCTGGTTTAAGTGGAATTACATCTAATTTTTTATGAATCTTCTGAATACTCTTGTCCTCTAATTGACTCACACTAATGGCCGGCACATTAATGCCAATGGAACGAAGCCACAGAATCAGCGTGATACTGTCAAGCCCCCCAACACTCACATGGCAATTTTCCACCCTGTCGTAAAACTCCCACGCCTTCACCTCAGCATGTCTCAATTTCGCCTTGTATGGCAGGCTTTGTTTCTGCCTAAATTCATAACTTTCCATCATTCTGCTTTCTTCATTTCTTCTGGCTGTTCGTCCGGTTCCAAAAAATCAAACAATGTCGGTGCTTCCTTCTCATTTTCAGCTTCCTGTAGATAGCCAATCCCATCCCTGAAATACCCTTTGTTTAGCTCGATTCCATATCCTCTCCGGTCCATCTTTACCGCCATCATCGGCACGGTCATCAGTCCCCCAAAAGGATCCATTACTAGGTCCCCGATGTTGGAATATCGGTTAATAATCCGCTCCACAATATCCAATTGAAGCGGGCAAACATGCATCTGCTGGTTTCTCCGGCTTTGTGTTGTGTTAAGCGTCCGCATCCGGTTGATGTCATCCCACACCTCATCCGTCCAGCTCCCCGGGGCTACCACCATAAAGGATGCTGGCAGCTTTCCCTTTTCATCCAGCTTGGTAGCCATTCCCACATGGTCCCAATAATTGTAAACCGTATCCCGACTATACTTGCGATAGGTTGCCTGCAGGTTTTTGACGCTCATGGCCATAACTTCATCTTTCGTTAAAAGTCGGTCTCCGGAGCTTCTCCAGTATCCATGGGCATCAATCTGCCATTGTGCCCTGGTATATTCGTCCTTCGATTTACTCACCGGATCATCGGCGTAGGCCGTGGATTTATCGCTTGGCAGTTTTCTAAAGAGCAGGATGTATTCCGGGCACCCTACCCCCATCTTCGTACCGTCCTTACACTGCTCCGTCCACCCCAGTCGGTAAGTTTGGTTATTCTCCCGTACCACATCCGTTACCACGGTAATCATGCCGAAATAAGCAAATCCATGCTTTATAAAATGATTAATGGTATAAACGTGGAACGGCTCCATTGTCGGCATCCCCGTTCCAGTGGTGTTTCCAAATAACACCCGGTCTTTTACATGGATGGCCGCCACACGTCCCGGTTTAAGCACCTTTAGCAGATTTGGCGTTAAATAGTCCATCTGCTCAAAAAATGCCACCGTATCCTCATTATGTCCAAAATCCGAATAATTTGGCGTGTACTCATAGTGGTTCGAGAATGGAATGGATGTGTGGATCAAGTCCACGCTGTCCCGCTTCATTTTCCGCACCTCTTCGACACAATCGTTATAAACTGCGGTATACCGCTTGCCTTCTACCTTCACTTCCTCTACTCCCATCTTTCGTTTTAGTCGTTCTGTTTTACCCGCGCTGCTCAGTCCATATTTCTTCACGATGGCAATCATTTTATCCACCATGTAGTTGTGGTTTTCCCACTTTTCCATGAGGGCGTCTTTGATGGCCCGCTCATTTTCCATGTAGATGATGTCAATCACCACTTCTTCGGATTGCAAGAATCGATAGATTCGGTGCACTGCCTGGATAAAATCATTAAACTGATAATCAATCCCCACGAAGATGGCCCGGTGGCAATGCCGTTGGAAATTACATCCTGATCCTGACAGTTCTTTCTTTGTTGCAAACAGCCGGTTCCTACCCTGTGAGAAATCAATCACCCGCTGTTCCCTTATGTCATAATCCTGTTGGCCATAGATATCCACCGCCTCCGGCAATGCGGCCACAATGGCCTTTCTCTCCCGTTCCAGGTCATGCCATAAGATAAAGTGACTTTCTGGTTCTTCCTCTACGATTTCTTTCATCTTCGCTACTCGGACATCTACACTGTCCCGTTTTACTTTCGCCGCATCACTCAGTCCTGCTGTGGCATCCCGGAACATGACCGACTGACCATCCTTCTGGAATACGCCACCGTAATCAATGGGCAGCTCATGGAAATTGACCTTCAGTGGTGGAAGGTCATACCCCACATCTGAATAACCTGGATTCAAATCCGAAGGTCTTGTAATAAACAGCGCCCAGCTGGATACCCACAACCAAAACTCATCCTCTTGGTTAGGGTACAGCGTCAGGTTATTTGCCTTCGTACTGTCCCTCTGGAAGAACCGGGTTAATGCCTGGCCCGTATCCATAATTTCCAGGTACCCGGCATAATGAATCAGCTCTTTATATTTATTCGGACTTGGCGTCGCCGTAGCCACCAGCTTGTAGGGCACCCCCTTAAATTTATCTAAAAATGTTTGATAGGTCTTTGTCCCAAACCCACGCAGCACTGAGGCTTCATCCAGCGATGTTGCCGTGAAGTACTTCGGATCAATGTCACCATCCCGTACCCGCTCATAATTCGTTAATAGTATTTTCCCGGATGCACCATGTACCTCCTCCATGGTCCGCACATACTCTGGTTTCTCCATTCTCAGCAGCTCAACCGCATCGGTTGTAAATTCCTGCTTCACCCCCAGGGGCAGCACGATTAACGCTTTTCCTCCAAATTCATCCACAGCCAGTCGGCAGAATTCCAATTCCTGAATAGTTTTCCCCAGGCCAAAGCTTTCAAACAGCGCCCGCCGGCCGCCCTTTAATGCCCAAGCCACCGCGTCCCGCTGGTGCGGCTTAAGCATTCGGTTGATCTTGTCCCGATCCACCTCAAACCCACTATCCGTTGCCAGCTCAATCTTAGATTTCAAAAATTCCAGATAATCCATGCATCCTCCTATTTCAGTCTGACCATGCTGTAAAATTGATAGGGATATCCCAAATCGTCATAGCCATGCACTGTTTTTTTCTTTTCGATGATATAACCTTTTCGCGGTCGTGGCTCTTTCGCCCACCGCTCCCGCTTTATCACCGTCTTTGTGATGATTGGCTTCGGCCAATTTCCTCTGCTTCTGCTCCACCGTTTCTTGTTGAGTGATTCTTCTTTTGCAAATGTCTTTCTTGTCGCTTTGATAAGGTAGTGTGCCAATTTGCAATATTGTCCACTGTCGTCAACGATCCTCGCTTTTACAAATCCACGCTTCCACTTCCCCATGACCGCCAATATATCCGGCCCGGCATTCATGACGATGTGGTGGTGGATCCGTTTGTCCTCGTACTCTGTCACTGCCAGCCACATCAAATCAAATCCATGTTTCTTGTAGAGATTCTTCCACCTATTGATGCAGTTCTTGATTTCTTTCTTTGCTTTGTCCTGGCTTGGCTCATCTTCGTTATATGTCAGCGTCAAGTAGTAGTCCCCGCCCTTCAGCCCGGCATTAAGTATCCGGGTCAAATCACGCTCTGCCTTTACCTCATTGGCGTTCTTCTGTTTTTCGCTTGACCGTTTCTTCTTCGCTGCCCTCGGCCCCCGGTGCCGGCGCCCGTGCCCCCAGTCGTTGAATTTTCTGACTTCGATGACCTTCCCCGCGATGCAAATCTCCTGAACGTATGCCATGTTGCTCTCTCCTTTATGCAAAACACACCTAAAGTTAATCCCTTAATCAAGTCTAAAAAGCCCGATTTTAAGCCATTTTACTTGCATCGCATGCTCAACTTTGCTATAATATAAATAAGCATTTAGTCGTGCTAGCAGTAACCCGCCGGGGCTTCCAGGCCACATTCCGGCGGGCTCTTTTTTATTTTTGTCATTCTCTCGGCAGTAGTGTTTGCAGTACCACGCCGCCAATTCCAATCTGATAGGAAAAGGGAAACTCTTCTACATTGCATAGCGTCCGCTTCACCCGGTACACTTTCGCCCCCAGTGCATCCGCAAAATCATAAAATCCATCTCCGATATCAACAACCGCTCTTTTGTCTCTAATATTTATTCCCAGTATTTCCATTGGAACACCCGGAGTATTGGCCAAGCCGGCCAATTTAAACCCAATCTCCTTTACCGCCATAGCTGCATCGTAATAATCGATGTTAATCTGACTATTCATATATCCATCCCTCTTTAAATATTCCTCTCTGAGAAAACTCAACACCATCAATCTCCATCGCTAATTCTTCTTTTCCTATGGTATTTATTGTTTTTTTCAATGCCGTTCCCGTCATCTCAGCTAATTTCCTAATTCCTCTGTAAACACGCACCTTTGGGATGCGCTTTGTCGAATCCGTTTCATATTCATAATCTATCCGTGCACACCAAACTCCCAGAGCTTCATTTGCTTTTCCGTTTGTTTCGGTTAGTTCTACAACTTTTTTTGCGCAATCTACCATTTCTTTAAGCAACGTCTGTTGTTCCTCAGTCATTTTTTTACTCCTTTATTCAATCGTTCTGCTTATTTCCAAAGCACTTTCAATCGATCCTACCCGTGATCCATGGACTAACCATGTCGGAATTGATTTAATGGACTCCTTATGGCAAATAATCGGCGTACAGCCATTTTTAACATAGCGCATTTGCTTCTGGGTCTGAAGCTCCGGCTTATACTTCTTTTTCTTAAGGAACTCCGTCTCCTTGGCAAACCGGTCCCGCTCAATGGGTGCCTCCTTAATCTTGGCATCTGGCAACACCGTCACCTTTGGCGGCTCACTCGCTAAATCATCGGGTGGTTTTCGCTTTACACCCTCTTGAAGCATATCCATTGATTTCCAGCTTTCCATTGTCCGTTTCTGCTTTTCAACGACTGCTTTTAAATCGTTGCACTCCACATCCTTTTGCGTTAATTCAATCATCAATGCTTCTGCCTGTTCTTTCCATTTTCTTTCATCAATAGTTGTTGGGATCTCACGCTTTTTAATTCCCTTTTCTTTTTCTAATTCTCTGTTGAGCTCCATGTTGATCCCCATTAACGTTTGGATTTGATTCTGCAATTCAGCCTTTTCCGCTCCATTTTCTTCAATTCGCCGCAATAACACCTCTACCGTGCTATTCTCGTTATTTTCCGTCATTCCAATCCTCGCTCACCGTAGTCCTCTACTGTTTCATGCCATCTTCCGTTTTTTCCTATGCTTCCTTGCATGATTCCCACTGTCCTGTGGCCATCTCCTTTGCCAGTTCATCCGGTGTCATTCCCGTTAACACCATGCACATTACCGTTCTGGCATCCTTAACCGATAAATCAATCTCCACCGGGGTGGCTTCCCCGGTAGACCTGTCAATACTAATGGTTGCCATCAGCTTCACCTTCTCTCTTTGTTCCATCAAATTCCACCATCAACTTCCACGCCCCTCATAATGGATGATTATGAATTCGCATCGAACCGGGCTAAAGAAGATATGTCTAACGACTGATATATTTCTCTTCTTGCATATTCCAATGCACAAACATACTCTCCAACGGTCAAGCCGTTGTTAATACCGACTTCTAAAAATTGTTTAGCAACGGCTTTCTTTTTTTCAGTTCGCACTTCGTGTGTTGTCCGTTGTCTCTCTTCCATCCTCCTCGCCTCCTTCCATGAATCGATTAGGCCCTACAACGTCATTTATAAAACGACATTGGCAGAATCGATTTTATTAACCACATCATTAAGTAAATATTTGATAACATCCACTCTTTGCTCTTCCAAGGGAAGCGTTCTTTTTATTGCGCCAATAATGGCATCCTCAACTTCAATCACTCTCTCTGAAATCAAAATAAATTCATCGTCAAATTCGATGTTGTAGAGATTATTCATTCGCTCACCTCCTTCCGTCCTCAATCAATCCGGATGACCTACGCCACCGGTCCATATTTCTCCGCTTCCCGTTTTTCAAATTGTTGGCGGATTTTTTCTTTTACCCGTGCTTCATTCAAGTCAATAGCCGCCTGCATCCCGAGGATAAAACCCATGGCGATCTTCTTCTCGTCGTCACTCAGCTTCACCATATCCATAGCCAGTGCTTCAGCTTCCTGTCTTGCTTCCATTCTGTTTACCTCCTTTCTGATTTTGTTGTTTTCTTTACCGTCCCTCCCCATCGTGATATAATGATTTCATCGCCATTCCACAGTGGCGAAATATCGGGAAAGGAGGGAATTGCTGATGTCTTCAAACAGTAAATTAATCGAACATGTAGTTGAAATAACAGCCGCATCAATCTCTGATTCTAAACCGCCGATCGGCAAAGATTACGGCAAAAACGTATCGGATTTTATGCAAGTCATCTACGATAAGCTAAAAGAACTAAATACTGAATGTACGCCATAATTCAATTAGCTCATGAGCCAATTGAGCGATTTTGTCACATCTATCCTGAATTGGCTCATTCTCTAATTCTTCTATTTCATTCATTAGAATATTCGCTAACTTTCTTTTTTCTTCCATCCTCCTCACCTCCTTTCTCTTTTGAAAGATCCAAATTTTCAACCCATTGAATTTGACCGGAACGAATTTGGAAGCGCATGCTCAAAATTGCAATTTTCAATTTTAGATATTTTCCCGACACCAGAAGACATAATCGAATCCTTCCCGGACTAAGTATCTATCCCAATAATGTATTCAATAAACTCCTGCGGTGACAAATCCTTTGGCTCTCCATACATTGAGCAGGTCCGCTTTTGGTTGCACCCCCCGCAAAGAAGTTCTTTTGCAGTATCGCAAGGGAACTTTTTTACTTTTACCTTCCTGCTCATCCTTGAATCCAATTCCAGGACTTCTCTTTCCAAGCTCTCTATTTTCATATCGCATATTTCAATTCTTTTCTGATATTCTTCAATTACACTTTTCTTTATCCACATTTCTTTTCACCTCATTTTCCTGCTACCGAGTAATTCTTTAATCTCATTTAATTCGTTTTGAATGTTTTTAAGAACAGCGGTCTGGTAAAAGATTTCCTTTGCTACCTTGCAATCAACCTTTACCGGAACCGCTTTTTTCTCACTTTTTAAAGCTTCTACTTTTTCTGCTCGATCGCGTTCTAAAAATGTTTCAATTGTTTTTTCGATTTCTCCCATTTCCTCACCGCATTATTCTTTGGACTCCTTAAAATAGCAGTCAGCCATCGGATCATCGATAGGCATTAAGCCATTTCTTATCCTAATTTCATTGATGGTCCGCATTTTTTCATATTGCTTTAACTGTTTCTCGATCTTTTTCACTCTCTTTTCTAAATCTCTCTTTGACTCCATTAAACTTATAAGCAACCATCTTGGTATAAACACACATCTCACCCCCTTCCATCAAATACCCCCATCAACTTCCAATGACCTTCCCCATTCCCTGTAATCGTGCTATAATTGTTTTGATAAATAAACAAAATCTAAGCAAAGGAATATAGTCATGAATAAGACAAGAACCATTTCGTTTATCTCTGGAAATACGGAATACTTTAAAGGACCAATCCCAAACATCTGCCCACATTGTGGCACTGTCATTACCGCAGATCTTATTAATTGTGTCCCAATAAAGACAGGTATTACTCCTTCTTTTTATGCAAGTATTGCTTCCGGTCGATGCTGTGACAAACCTTTTTTAATGACGCATTCTGTTAAAAAAGGTGAAGCCGGCCAATTACTTTACGTCTGGCCAACATTTAAAGGCATCCAGCTCCCAGATAGCATTGCTGAGCTCTCCCCAAGGTTTTGTGAATTATACAAGCAAAGTGCCCACGCCGAAGAACTTGGCCATCTTGACCTTGCTGGTTCTGGTTACCGAAATGCACTTGAAGTATTGATAAAGGATTTCGCAATAAAGGAATTGGGTAAAGACGAAAGCGATGTCGTAAACCAGAATTTAAACCGCTCCATTTCCCAATACCTCCCCAATATCACATTATCCACGTCTGCTGATGTCGTCCGGGTTCTTGGTAATGACCATACCCATTACGAACGACACTATGAATCAATTGATTTTGATGTTTTAAAGCGTTACCTCAAAATCTTTATTCAATCAATCGAAAACGAATATCTCATCAGACATCCGATTGTTCCCGTACGTCAGCAAACAAATTCTTAACCTGTAGTTGCATCCGTTTGTTTGATATCTCATCAATCAACTCGGATGCTTCTTTTAATTTAGTGGTCAAAGCTTCTAAATCGTTCATCATCGTTTCAATTCCAACCGCTTTGATTTCCACACTCAATCCGCCGATATCCAAACTTCTCTCTTCCATCTTCCTCACCTCCTTTTCATCTCTGTTTGTGTTTATAATACTACTCAAACAGAGATTATGCAACACATTTTTTCTTTTAATCTTTACAAACAGAGATTATGGTGCTATTATTGATGCATAGGAGGTATGACATGAGTGATCGAAATGATCGTTTTAAAGAGTTGAGGCTTTCCCTCGGGAAAAGTCAAAGAGAAATTGGAGATGCTATCGGATTATCAAATTCTGGAATTTCTAGCATCGAAAGCAACCAACGTTCGGTTACCGAAAAACACATTAAGCTTTTAGTCGCAGCTTTCAACGTCAACGAAACCTGGCTGCGCACCGGTGAAGGTGAAATGTTCATCAAGACCCAGGCCTATGATCTGGCAGAAATCGCTAGCCGCTACCACCTTGACGACATGGACCGCCGGATGCTGACCGCTTACCTGGAGCTTCCCGCCGATGCCCGGGCTGTCATCAAAGATTACATCCACAGCGTGGCCAGCACCCCTTTGGATGCCACTTCCACTGATGATCGGGCTGCCCTGCACAAAGCCCTGGACGCAGAGTTGGACGCCGAAAAAGTTGGTCAAATGTCCGAAGCTTTCACCGATGGAAACTTGAAAGAAAAAAGTAGTTAAAACACTGTCTTTTCAATTGGATGCATCAAAATTTGATTAAAACTGGAAGATTTCCAGGTTTAATAAATAATGTCCATGCGACGTAAAAAGAAGGGAATATGTGAAAATGGAAGGAAAATGGAAAGGAAATTATGTTGGCTTGTCATTATTTTTATTTTTAGTGCTATCTTTAACAGTCTCAGGATGCCAATCATCTGCTGGCAATACAAAAAATGAAAATCCAGTTTCAATTTCACAATCTGGATTTTATGTTGAAGAAGTATCTCCTAAATCATATTATGTTAATGTCTACTGCGAATATAAAAATACAAGTAAAGATCCAATTTACATCACGGGTATTAATGTAATTGGCTACGATAAAAGTAATATTTCGCTGGGAGACGGATCTGTAAATTTCTCTAGTTATATTTTACAACCCGATGAAGTAGGTTATGGAATTCGTTATGATGCATATGGAATAAAAGTAAATTCAGCAGAAGAATTATCCCGTATTGACTTTAAAATCAATACATATAAAGCAAGCGTAACTGATAAATTGTTATCCTGTACGGATACTCAAATTGTTCAAGATAACTCTTTTGGGGATGTCAATAAAAGCGTCATACAAACAACTGTCTCAAATGATACTACTTTAAATGTCGATGCAGACTATTCAGTCATTGCAGGATTGCTTGACTCCGACAATAAGATGATCGGAGCGGCAACCACATTAAATAGACCGAATGCCATTTCGCCAAATAGCAAATCAAGGAATGACTTACAAACACTCGTACTCGAAAGTGATAATTTATCAACCGTCAAGACGATTGACGTCAAGGCCGGTATGTACCTTTCTGTGTTTGATAATGACTCTTTCGTAAAGGCGAACCGCGAAATTGTTTCAGAATCAATTTCAAGCAATACACCCACAACGGCAAATGTTCAGCCAACACCTACCCCAGAGCAAACATCATCTGTCAATTCAACAGATGCAATTATCGGAAAATGGAAAATGACATCACCAGGAACCGGCGCGGAGGGCTTCAGCAGTATGACATTTGATTTTAAATCGGATGGAAAAGTGACTATGACGGTTGAAGAACAAGGAAAACAATCTGAATTCGAGTTGCCCTATAAAAAAGCTCCAAATGGTTATAATGTCTATTATAATGACAAAGAATATATGGGCTTCTTCTTTAAAGATAGCGTCCTCCAAAGCTTTTTTACCGGGGGCGAATCTGAAAATAGTCAAAGTACAAAATACGAAAAATTTTAAGTAAATAAAAAAACCGCCTCAGTGCTATCAACGCTGAGACGGCTCATATACCTGGCCAGATGATACAGTCTTCACTTCATATTCCATATGGTTTATTTACAGAAAAAAGACGATTTAAAAGAACATATTGATGTATTACGCATTCTGAAAAGCAGAAAACAAAAATATTTTTTTACCTTTTAGGTAAAAAAATTAAGGACATGACGGAGGTATTCATATATAATGGATATACAATACCATGATAAGAAAATTGAAAAACTCTGCAATGATTATAAAAAGTCAAAGAAACAGCTTGGTGAGCGTGTTGCAGAAAAACTTCACATGGCATTGAATTTTATGGCAAATGCTGAAAATCTTAATGATATTGCTCAGATGCCGACATATCATCTTCACCCTTTAATCGGTGACCGAGGTGGACACTTTGCCATGGATCTTGGAAGACGATTGGGATATCGTCTCATTTTAATCCCTGTGGACGAAAATAATAACAAATGGACAGATCTTAGCCAGTTGGATATTATCTACAAATCCACGTCTACCATTATCCTATTGGAGGTAACAAATCACTATGAATAACCAATTTAAACCATCCATCGTTTTCCATCCAGGCGTGTATATTCGCGACCTTATGGTTGAAATGGAAATAAACCAAACCGAGTTCTCAAATCGATTAGGCATCACCGGAAAAACATTAAGTAAGCTGCTCAATGGGCAGGCCACACTTTCAAAAGAAATTGCGGGAAAGTTGTCCGCAATGACTGGGACATCCATTGGAGTCTGGCTCAATCTGCAATCAAGTTACGATGAGTACTGCGTTAAAGAATCACTTGAAGCAAACCTTGAGGAAGATTTCGACGTACTCGACAATATTGATTACAATGGATTTTTTGCAAAGCACAATATTTTGCCTTCCGCAAGAAAAAAAGAAGATAAAGTAAAAGCTTTGCGACAATATCTTAATGTCGCATCGCTCCAAGTTTTCACAGGCACAGATATATTGTTAAACTGTAAAAACGCCACATATACAGACTTTACAAAAAAAGAAATTATTTGTGTAAATACTTGGATGCAAACTGCAATCAACATGGGAAAGGACATTCCAACGGATCCTTACAATGAAGCATTATTTAAGAAGCATCTGGTTACCATCCGAAATATGACCTGTGATGAGCCTAATGAATCAATCCCAAAAATAAAAACGATGCTATCCGATTCCGGTATCGCCCTAGTCGTACTGCCGCACCTCAAAAATTCTAAAATAAACGGTGCGGTTAAATGGCTATCTCCGCACAAAGCAGTGCTTGCAATCAACACAAGAGGTGCCTATGCTGATATCTTTTGGTTTGCATTATTCCATGAACTTCAGCATGTGCTCCAACACAAAACGAAAGATACTTTTTTAAGTTATGACTCACATGAACAAACAGATATCAACCAAATCCTGGAACGTGATGCGGATGATTCCGCCAGAGAACGCATTATCCCGCTTCAAGACTACACTGCTTTCATTGCGAATAAGGATTATACCGACACCAGCATTATTGCTTTTGCGCAATCAATCAACGTGCATCCAGGCATTGTCGTTGGTAGGCTTCAACACGATAAAGAAATAGATTATAACGAGTTTAATAATTTAAGAGTTCGATATCAAATTTCCATGCATTAAAAAACGCCACCCATGCTACCCACATGAATGGCGGTGTCCCCTTCGGCATTGGTAGTGCCTGAGGACGGGCACGCATAGCGAATCCGGTTACAACCCGGGGCGATGCAGTACCGCTTATCCAAGCATAATTGTACCATCCTCCCTGGGTTTTCGCAATGGTTCCCGGGTATTTTTATACCCAAAATTCATAAGGAGAGATAAAAATATGATTAACTGTGTGATTTATGCCCGCTTCAGCTCGGACAACCAGCGGGATGAAAGTATCGATGCCCAGGTACGTGCCTGTAAAGAGTACGCCACACACCATGGATACCTCCCCATCAACGTCTATTCCGATGAAGCCCGTTCTGCCACCACGGATAAACGCCCCGGCTTCCAGCAGATGATCAGTGATTCTGCCAGCGGCACCTTTAGCGTCGTCCTGGTCCATAAGCTCGACCGTTTCAGCCGGGACCGGTACGATTCCGCCTACTATAAAAGACAGCTTAAAATGAACGGCGTCCGCCTGGTATCCGTTCTTGAGCCCCTGGACGATTCCCCGGAATCCGTCATATTAGAAAGCGTCCTGGAGGGCATGGCCGAATACTACAGTAAGAACCTGGCCCGGGAGGTCATGAAAGGCGCCTTGGAAACCGCCTATCAGTGCAAACACACCGGCGGCCCAACCCCCTACGGCTTTAAGCTGGATGCCGAACGGCACCTCATCATTGATGAAACCGAAGCTGAAGCCGTGCGCATCATGTTCACCATGCACGCCAATGGCTGCGGCTATGGCCAAATTATCGATGAGCTGTCCATTCGAGGGCATCGTGCCAGATCTGGCCGGTGCTTCTCAAAAATCACAATCCACGATATGCTCCATAACGAAAAATACATGGGCACCTATGTGTATAACCGCACCCAGCGTAAAATCGCCGGAAAACGAAATTCCAGGCTTAATAAGCCAGATGATGAGGTGGTCCGCATCCCCGGGGGATGCCCAGCCATTGTGGATGAAGCGACTTTCCTTTTGGTCAAAGAGCGTATGCAGAAAAATAAGCACAAAGGCGGCCGTATAAACGCCAAACGCCTCTACCTGCTCAGCGGCTTGGTAAAGTGTGGATACTGTGGCGGTACCATGTCCGGGGCTTCCAGCACCGGTGGACGAAATAAAACGAAATATTATTACTATGGCTGTAACAACCGCCGTTATAACAAATCCTGTGAATCCCCTCGTATCAATGCGGATTTCCTGGAACCCATCATTCTCAATAAAATATATGACATCGTCTATGCTTCTGATGCTATCGACTCCATCGCAGATATCGTTATGGATTCCATTGGGCAATACCTAGGTGGACGTGGTGCCCAGGCCGGCACCATCAAAAAGAAACTCCTTGGCATTGATACGAAAATTGAAAATATAGTTTCAGCTATTACTGAAGGGGCTTATTCGTCCATGCTTGGTGAAAAACTCGAACAGCTTGAAAATGAAAAAAACGCCCTTTCCGCTGAGCTCGCCACCCAGGAAAAGGACGTACCATCTGATTTTAATCGTCAAAATATCGTTGAATATTTAAAGACTCGGCGGGATATTTGCAATTATCCACGGCAGCGACAGTTCGAAATCATACAGCGCTGTGTGCCTGAAGTGACCGTATTTAGGGACTTTGTGTCCTTTGAGTTCGACTTTGTTCGTCTAGCTTGTGATGGACCGGCTCCACCAACCTCATCCACACCACCTGCCGCTGCATTAACAAAAAGATGACTATACAATTTTCAGCGGACTTATGGGGTACAATTAAAAATAAGAAGCCTTGCAAACTTTGCAGAGCTTCTTTTATTTTCATCTTTAAGAGGTCTATATTCCTTTAGAATGATAGGGGGCGTTGGGATTTTCCAGAAATCTCCGGGCTTCCTCTTCCGTCACTTCCAGGACAGACATTTTTTCACACCAGGTCAATAAATCATAAATACCACCTTGATAGCCATAATGATCCCCGCGCTTGGAAATTTCCTTTAAATATTCTGATTTCTTATCCATATTTTAATCACATCCGTTTCTTAAGCCAATTTTATCCAGACCATTCTATTATTGTATCAAACCTCATCGCTTTGCTCCGGAAAGAAGGTACTTTAGCATAATCGCCTAACATATAAGCATTATACCGTTATATATATGCTAATTCAATATAAAATCCCGTTTTAATCGTTAATATTTTCGATATGAACGATTTACAATTATGATATCGATGGAAAGGTGGTTTTATGGATATTGAATTTATTCGAAAACGTATCACCGATTTACGCATTAAACATGGGATATCAGAATATAAAATGAGCTTAGATCTCGGCCATAGCCGCAGCTATATTCAAAGCATTTCATCTGGTCGGGCGCTTCCCTCCCTCACTGAATTTCTCTACATATGCGATTATTTTAATATTACACCTTCCGCTTTTTTTGATGACTCAACCCAAGAACCGATTCTTGTTCAGAAAGCCCTGGATGGCATGCTTAAACTATCGGATAAAGATTTACTGATGCTTATTGGACTCATTGATCGTTTAAAACAGGATTATTAATTTTACTTATAAAAAAATACCGATTGAAGTGAAAATAGCTTCAATCGGTATTTGTTATGATACGTTAACTTTACGATGTCTTAGCCACCACAGCCCCAGCCCTCCAATAAGAATGGAAATAAGGCTGACAATTTGAGCAGTTCGCAGCCCCAGGAACATCAGACTGTCTGTCCGCAGCCCTTCGATAAAGAAGCGTCCCACAGAATAGAGCATGAAATAAAGGAACAAAAGCTCTCCATTATTCTTCTTCCAGCGACGCTCATAGATTAAAAGAAATACGAAAATACATAAATCCCAGATGGATTCATATAAAAACGTCGGGTGCACTTTAATATACCCCATCTGCGGGTCACGCACCGTGATCGCCCAAGGTAAATTCGTCTGGGTCCCATAGGCCTCCTGATTAAAAAAGTTTCCCCAACGGCCGATAGCCTGCCCCAGGGGTAAGCCCGGGATCACCGTGTCCGCCAATGTAAAAAACTGAATCTTCTTGATACGGCACAATATAGCCCCGACAATAAGACCTGCTATGATCCCACCATGAATCGCCAGGCCACCATTCCAAATGGCAAAGATTTGATCCGGGTGAACAGCGTAATAACGCCATTCAAAGAGAACATAATAGGCCCGGGCACCAATAATGATGGCCGGTGTCAGAAATAGAAAAAAATCAAGGATATCGTCCTGGTTAATGGCGTAGCGTTTGCTCCGTCGCAGCGCCATTAAAAGAGCAATAACCAGTGCTGCCGCGATCAAAATACCATACCAACGCACCTCTAAACCAAAGAGGGTAAAGGCAATGGGGTCCGGTGCCTGCATAAAAATCTCCTGTTCTACATTTTATTCGAAGGATTTAAAGAATACCTCAACCATATCGCCGTTCATCACATCTTCCTGGGAAAGAATAATGCCGAGCTGGTCATTCTTTGCACCTGCTGCGTTGCCTTCTTCAACATCAATGTGCATTTCTTTTTTATGGGAATCCCCGACACGAACTGTACAATTATTAAGAATGATGCTGCGCTTTCCTGGAATTAAAACGGACACGATCTCTCCATCTGAAAGGCCATATTCCCTACCTTCTTCAGTCGATAGATGGACATGACGCGCTGCGACAATGGCCCCCTTTTCTTTAACCACCTCACCCTTTGGGCCCACAATGGTAAAGCCTGGTGTCCCGTCAATATCACCAGAGTCTTTAACGACGGCATCAATACCCAATTTATAGGTATCCGAAATGCTAATCTCCAATTGACATTCTGGACGTACTGGTCCGATGATACGGACGCCCTTTAAGGCTCCCTTGGGTCCGATGATATCCACCTTTTCCACAGTCGCAAATTGTCCGGGCTGCCCCATCCATTTAAAACGGTTCAACTCATACCCCACACCAAATAAAGTATCACAATCTTCTTTGGTAATATGAATATGCTTGCTGGATAATCCCAATTTAACTGTTTTTTTGTTCATAATTCCTCCTCTGATCTCCAATTCTCCTGAGTTATTCAGTTGTAAATTCAAACTGTTTCAAACAGTAGGGCTATGGTATCATATTTAATTCGAGGTGAACATTGAATATTTTTATGAATGCTTAAGATTTTTTGTCATTTCAAGCATTTCCTTGGCATGGTCATAAGTCCTTTGTGTGATTTCAGCACCACTCAGCATCCGGGCTAATTCTTCTGTTCGTTCTTTATCGGTCAGTTCCTCAAAATGGACCTCCACAGAATTCTCATCCAAATCCTTTTCCACCCGAAAATGTCGATCGGCCATTGCTGCAATTTGGGGTAAATGGGTGATACAGATAATCTGCCGATTTCGGCTCAGCTTTAGTATTTTCTCCGCAACGGCTTGGGCAGTCCGGCCACTGATGCCGGTATCAATTTCATCAAAAATCATGGTAATAATGGTATCCATCCCACCAAAGACGCCCTTGAGCGCTAACATTATTCGAGAGATTTCTCCCCCAGATGCCACCTTGCGAATGGGCTTGGGCGCAATCCCGGGATTCACTGAAATTAAAAACTCCACATGGTCCTGCCCTGTAGGGGAAATACGTTTATCATCCTGTTGAATATCAACCTTGATGACTGCCTTTTCCATTGCCAGGTCCCTAAGCTCCTGAACCATGATATCGGCCAGCTGTTCTGCAATGGCATGACGCTGTATATTCAACTCCATGGCAACCATTTTATAAGCATCCCAAACTTCCAGATATTTTTGCTTGAGTTGATCTTTATACTCATCCTGATTGGTGATTTGGGAAAGGGCCCGGGCAGCCTCTTCGCCATAGGCAATGATTTCATCGACTGTTTCACCATACTTACGCTTTAATCCAGCAATAACGATCAGACGTTTTTCAACCTCATCTAAAGTGTCCATATCAAAATCAATATGATCGATATAGGTGTACAGCTCACCTGAAAGATTTTCCAGATCACTGTAGGCTTCCTCGACTGTCTTTTCAAAACTTTTAAAAATAGGATCGATGGTGCTCAGTACAGCGAGGTATTCCCCCATCCGCGAAAGCTCTGAAAGAATGGTGGTGGCATCCATCTCCTCTCCTCCATTGAGGATTTGGTAGGCCTCATTGGCATTAGTGAAGAGCTTTTCGCTATTTTCAAGAATGTTTTTTTCCTGGATCAGATACTCATCTTCTCCTGGCTCTAAATGGGCTTCACTGATTTCTTTAAGCTCAAATTGATAATTTTCCTTTTGACGTTCAATCTCCCGCTGATCCCGTTCTGTTTCCAGAATGTTTGTCCGGAGCATCTTCAATTCTCCAGCCATTTGGGTTGTTTTTTCTAAGAGCTTTGCAATGGGCGCTCCTCCAAAGGTATCCAATAAAATGCGATGACTTTCTGTCCTAAAAAGGCTGTTATGCTCATGCTGACTATGAATATCAATGAGGTTCTCTCCAATGCTTTTTAGCTGAGTAACGGTCACCAGCACCCCGTTTGCCCGACAAATATTCTTTCCCCGTTCATCAATGGAGCGGGATAAAAGTAACTCTCCGTTTTCAATTTCAATTTCCAGCTCCTCCAGGTGCTTTAACATCGGATCATTGCCCAAAACATCAAACACGCCCTGGACCACCATCTTTCTCGCACCTTTTCGAATGTTATCCCGATTGCCACGCTGCCCCAATAAAAGCGTAATGGCGTCAATAATAATGGATTTTCCTGCACCGGTTTCGCCTGTGATGACATTCAGCCCTTCATCAAATTCGATATCAAGATTTTCAATCAGAGCATAGTTTTTGATATTAATACGTTGCAGCATTGGCCTTCCCCCATTTTAAGACTGGTTTTCTTTCATCAAGCGCCTAAATTTATTGGCAATGATGGTGACATCTTTCTCTTCCCGCACAGCGACAAAAATCGTATCATCCCCAGCAATGGTCCCCACAATTTCTGTCCATTCCATAGCATCGATGGCTAAAGCTGCTGCCTGAGCCATAGCCGGCAAGGTCCTTAGGACGATCAAAAATGCGGTGGTATCTACAGTCAGTACAGATTCCCGAAAAACGGTAGCTACCCGCTCGTCAAAAATAGTCCCGATGTTTTTCATGGTCGCATAGGATTGTCGTCCCCCCTTTCCCGTTACCTTAATGAGCTTTAACTCCTTAATATCCCGGGAAACCGTTGCCTGTGTCACCTTATAACCCGCTGCATTTAACTCCCTTAAAAGTTCTTCCTGGGTCTCAATATTTTTATTTTCAATAATTTCTAATATTCTTGCCTGTCGTGATACCTTCATCTCTTTGCTCCTGTAAATACCTGTGAATCATTTGAAAGCTTTCGTCGAAGACGGTCAAAAAATCCAATATCACTGATCCGAATTAAATTAGCTGATCGCTTTGCCGTGGTGACCTCTACCCGATCCCGCCCACCAATGGGAACACTGATCTGTCCATCTGCACAGACCACCAGATCCCGGGCACTTTGATTAAACTCCAAACGAATGATACTTTTATGGGAAACCACATAGGCCCGGTCATGAAGACGATGGGGGCATATGGGGTTTAAAAGCATGACCTGAGTTCCCGGAACTACCACAGGTCCACCTGCTGCCAAGGAGTAAGCCGTGGACCCTGTGGGGCTGGCAATAATCAGACCATCTGCCCGAAAGGCATCCACTTCTTCATCATCAATAAAGGCCCGAAGCTCCATCATCCGAAATCCTGCATTTTTAACTAAGACATCATTTAGTGCTACATGCTCTTCCACCAGACCGTTCTCAAAAGTAATCCGACATTGAAGCATCATCCGCGGCTCCAGGGTAAACTGCCCTGCACATAGACGTTCTAACACGGGCTCTAAATCAGCCGCTTCTCCCTCTGTCAAAAATCCAAGCTTTCCCAGATTAATCCCGCAAAGAGGAACACCATTGGTGCTGGCATGACGGGCAGCTCCCAAAAGGGTTCCATCACCGCCAAGGGTGACGATACACTGGGGCTTGCTAAAAAATTCATCTTTTAAATACCCCGTAACCCCAGGGATTTCCGTTTCTTGCAGCTGTTTACTAAGCATCACGACTTTTACATTCTGTGCGCTCAAGTACGCCGCGCACCGAGTGGCCATTTCGATGCTATTGCGTTTATCACAGTTGAGATAAATGCCAATTTCATTCATGACTGCCATGATCCGTCTCCCTTCCTGCTGCATGGGCATCTGCAACAACGGTTTTAATGACCTCATCCCAATTCAAAATGCCATCTTCAGCCATCCCCTTCTGGGTAAAGCATAAGAATTCAATATTCCCCTTGGGTCCACGAATGGGAGAAAAGTCCAATCCCCTGATGGTATACCCCGCATTCATAATCCCAGACAATGTCGTCTGCAAAACCTCCTCATGAAGCTTTACCTCCCGCACAACACCATTCTTTCCAATTTTTTCCTTACCGACTTCAAACTGGGGCTTGATCAGCCAAATTCCCAGGCTGCCTTCCTTCGTCAGCCCCGCAATGGCCGGAATAAGCTTTAGGATGGAAATAAAGGAAACATCCATTACCGTCGCATCGGCTATTTCCCCAATATCCTCTGGTGTTAGATATCTGAAATTCGTTCGTTCCATACAGACCACGCGGTCATCATTTCGTAGCTTCCAATCCAGCTGACCATATCCCACATCAATGGCATAAACCCGCTGTGCTCCATTCTGAAGGAGACAATCGGTAAAGCCCCCGGTGGAGGACCCAATATCCAGAAAAACCCGCCCTTGGATCGGAAAAGGAAATATAGCAATCCCCTTTTCGAGTTTCAATCCGCCACGGCTAACATAAGGAAAGAGATTTCCTTTAATAACCACCTGATCCATGGTAATATCCTCAGGAACCTGATCCCCGGCCTTGGTATGGACTTGTCCATCAATTGCCACTAATCCAGCCATAATGGCTTTTTTAGCTTGTTCTCTGGAATCAAATAAACCCAAATCCCAAAGACATTTATCTAAACGTATTTTTTTCATGCTCTGCCTTCTTCTCTTCTGCCTGTCCTCTAGATTATTCGTGACCCTTAACTAATATTTTAACACTGGCGATGGGAACTGCGATTCCATGAATAATCGCTGTTCCATTTTTCATAGCAATCCCTTTGCCAACGGCTTTTCCGCCCACGGTGATGCAAGCAACTGCAGCACTGGCTAATAATCCCACCACCGTAGCATTGAGCACGGGGAAGTAGTTTAATAACTGAGCAACAATGCTCACACTGGTCGCCCCACTGACAATCCCACAAATATCACCGATGACATCATTGCACACATTGGAGACCTGGGGTGCATTCTTCACCATGTTTACACAAGTCTTTGCCCCTTTTATTTTTTTTGCCGCCATGGCATTAAAGGGGTCCAGATTAACAGATGCCACCGCAATTCCCAAAACATCCGCTAAAATACCAATTAAAACAATCACCAGAAGAATGATGAAAGATACAGCGAGTGCGGTATTGGACAAGAGTACATCCGAAATATAGCTAATAATCATCGTAGAAATAAAGGTTCCCAATGAAACCCAGAAAACCCACATTCTTTGCTTATGCTCTTTAATTTCTTTTTTTGATTTCTTTTTTTTTGCTTCTTTACTCGAAGCGCAATCTTTACTATTTTCTCCCATTTTTTCACTTTCCTATAATCAAAAAGAAAGGAACTATGCAGGGCATAATTCCTCAAAACAGGTGGTAGCACAATGAGTAAACTTTGCAACATAGGTTCAGTAGGATTTCCCAAAACATGACTGGAACGTCGCCATTCCAGCGGTTTCCCTTTACATGTAGTCCACGTTGTCACCAAGCGTGGGACTGAATTACCACTAAGTGTGCACTATAATCCCCACTGTGCCTCTTATACGAATGACACGATTGAGCAGCCTAGGGGTTTTCCCCGGCGGCACCCATCGACCCTTAGCCTCTTTTGCAGATTGGGTTTCGGCCGCATTATTTCATAACGTTCGGGCCCTGAACCGTATGAAACTGTCAGACCATCCACCCAAGCCACTCAAGGCAGGCTACACTGCGTCAGAACCTTCAGGCCACTACAGCCTGGGGCACGTTGGCAGGTTTTCCCGGCAAAAGCCGGTCTCCACGGAGGCAGGGTCTACGCCTGCATGCCATTGCAGATCGCCCCATCCTCCTTAACCCCCTGAAAGAACCCTCGACTGGGCGTCGAAAGCAGGAACAAGGGACTTCATCGATATGCCCTTCGACGGATTTTTAGGCCCGCCCTGGTGATCGATAGTGCCGACTAGAATACTGCACCACCTTTGTTTGTATTATATCATTGCCATCAAGGATTCACAAGTGGATTTAGCAGCGGGTTTAATAAAGAGTTAAACAATCAAAAACGAAAAAAGCCGGAGTTAAAACTCCAGCTCATTGGGTTAATCCATGGGGACCACTGCGCCGCCATAGGTATTTAAAATATAATTCTGAACCGATTCGCTTTTTAGGGCATCGATTAAGGCTTTCGTCTTATCGGAATTTTCTTCACCCTTTCGAACCGCTATAATGTTCGCATAGGTTTTAGCTGCTTCAGAATCCTTTTCTTCCTTCGCCAGGGCATCACTCACCTTTAAATCGGCATCCAGGGCATAGTTCCCATTGATGACAGCCATGTCCACGTCCCCCAGGGATCTGGCAAGCTGAGCTGCTTCCAATTCCTGGATCTTTAAATTCTTAGGATTTTCAGCAATATCCTTTGGTGTTGCCGCCAATCCGACCCCTTCTTTTAATTTGATCAGGCCCTGGTTTTCCAATAACAACAGTGCCCGGGCTTCATTGGTGGTATCGTTGGGAACAGCGATGGTCGCACCATCTGAAAGTTCAGCCACAGCCTTTGTTTTTCCCGCATAAAGACCCAATGGTTCATAATGGATTGAAGCTGCAGACACCAGGTCCGTTCCATTTTTTTCGTTATAATCGGTTAAATAGGGGGCATGCTGAAAATAATTAGCATCCAGCTCACCGTTGGACAATGCCTGGTTGGGCTGGACATAATCGGTAAATTCTTTGATTTCAAGGGTATATCCCTTTTCCTTCAAAGCGTCTTCCGCCGCTTTGAGAATTTCAGAATGGGGGGTAGGTGATGCTCCCACCACAATGGTTTTATCGTCTGTCGAACTGGATGAGCCTCCCCCACACCCGGCCAGGGATGTCATGAGCAACCCTGCCGCAAGGACAACTGCACACACTTTTGTAAAACGCTTCATAATTTCCTCCTCTTAACTTTTTATGACTTCCGCTTATCCTGCTTCTGGGCCAGCTTCATTCCCACTTCCTGGAAAATCTGCACAACGAGCACCAGCAAGACAACCGTCACAATCATCACACCATTTTCATAACGATAATAGCCGTAGCGAATGGCAATATCCCCTAAACCACCGCCGCCAACAATACCAGCCATGGCAGAATATCCCAAAATCGTCGTGGTTGCAATGGCCGCCCCCACGATGAGTGAAGGCTTTGCCTCTGGCAATAGCACCTTCACAATAATTTGCATTGGGCTTGCACCCATGGAAAGGGAGGCCTCAATAATGCCCTGATCCACCTCTCTGAGAGACGATTCCACCATCCGGGCCACAAAGGGTGCCGCCGCAATAACCAAAGGAACAATGGTGGCATTGGAGCCAATGGTCGTCCCGGTAATAAGGCGTGTCAGGGGAATAACAGCAATCAACAGGATTAAAAAAGGAATGGACCGTGTAATATTCACAAAAACATCCAGTACCTTGTGGAGGCCAGGAAGGGGTTTAATGCCATTTTTATCGCACACCACCAGGATGACCCCCATGGGAATCCCCAGAGCGTAGGCGATGATTGTGGAGGCCAGGGTCATATACAGGGTCTGAAGGAGCCCCCACCAAATCATACTGATCATTGTACTATCCCACATAATCGGCCACCTCCTCAACACTCAGTCCATTGGAGCGCAGATAACTCAGGACCTTCGTCGCCGAGGTTGAATCCTCTGGCAGCTGAATGACCATCTGTCCCCGGGCAGTCCCATCGATATTCTTCATATCTGCAAACATGATATTCACCAGGGCCTTACATTCCAAAATCATCTTTGAAATGACAGGATCGTAGGACGAGCTTCCGTCAAAAACAATTCGGCAGCATTTCTGACCAACCTTGGTCATCAGGCTTTCACCCTCAGGAAAAATCATCTTTTTAGCAATGGCCGTCTTAGGATTTGTAAAAATGCTTTCAACACTTCCCTGCTCTGCAATCTGGCTCTTATCAATAATGGCCACGTGGCTGCAAATCTCCTCCACCACGCTCATCTCATGGGTAATGATAATAATGGTAATTCCCAGCTTTTGGTTAATATCTTTGAGAAGATTTAAAATCGACCGCGTGGTTGAAGGGTCCAGTGCTGAGGTTGCCTCATCACATAAAAGCACCTTTGGTTCGTTTGCCAATGCCCGGGCAATGGCAACCCGCTGCTTCTGACCACCAGAAAGCTGGGATGGGTAAGACTGTGCACGATCAGAAAGCCCTACCAGCTCCAATAATTCTGCTGCCCGATCCTTTGCCCGATCTTTATCAAAACCAGCTATTTCCAAGGCGAACAGGATATTCTTTTCGGCTGTACGCTGCTCCAAAAGATTAAACTGCTGAAAAATCATTCCCATGGAATAGCGCACCCGGCGCAGCTCTTTTTCGGGCAGGCTTGCAATATCCTGCCCGTCCACTAAAACCCGACCTTCCGTGGGTTTTTCCAATAAATTCATACAGCGAACCAGGGTACTCTTCCCCGCCCCGCTCATGCCAATGATGCCAAAAATATCACCCCGATTAATGGTGATGTTGATATCATCCAGTGCCCGGACATCCCCAGACTTGGTGTGAAAGGTCTTCCCTAAGCCCTGGATCTCAACAATGGGTTGTTCTTTTATGGATTCCATTCTATAGTACCGTTATCCTCCTTCAGACTAAATGTCCAAGTTTACATGGTTATATTCATTTTATTATAATTCAGCCGAATTTCCTTTGTCAAGGAGGAGCTCAGATAATCGGAATAATCCTTCCCTTTCATATTCATTTTCACTTGACTCCCAAAGGCCCTATTGTATAATTAAAGAAAAAAGAATTGGAGAATATCATGGGTTATAAAGAAGAATTCATCGATTTTATGGTTCGCTCTGGCGTTCTCACCTTTGGTGATTTCGTGACTAAGAGTGGCCGAAAAACCCCTTATTTTGTCAACACTGGTAATTATCGAACATCCGAACAAATCGCAAAGCTGGGAAGCTATTATGCCGCCTGCATCGCTGAAAACCTTGGGAATACCAATTTTCTATACGGCCCCGCTTATAAAGGTATCCCCCTGGTGATTACCGCTTCGGTCGCCCTTTATAATGAGCATCAGTGCAACATCCCCTATTGCTTCAACCGCAAAGAGGCCAAGGATCATGGTGAAGGGGGGAACATTATCGGCTATAAGCCCCAGGTCGGCGATATCGCCATGATTATAGAGGATGTCATCACGGCCGGTTCATCGGTTCGTGAAAGTGTTCCCCTGCTCAAGGGCATCGCCGATGTTAAAGTGAATTCCCTCATTATTTCTGTGGACCGAATGGAAAAGGGAACTGGCGGCAAGACCGCCATTCAAGAGGTAGCTGAAGAATTTGGCATCACGACCTATCCCATTGTGACGGTCCGGGAAATCATCGCCCATCTCCATAACCATGAGGTCGATGGGAAAATCATCATCGATGATGCAATGAAGGACCGAATGGAGGCCCATTTGGATCAATTTGGTGTTTAATTTCATAGAAATCTAAGTTTTTTATGTTTTTTATGAAATTATTGTTGACAACACCCCAGATTTCAAGTATACTAAATCTCGTTCTCGACCGAGTCGTTGGGAGCGAGGTTGCGGGTGTAGCTCAGTGGTAGAGCCCTGGCCTTCCAAGCCAGTCGCGAGGGTCCGATTCCCTTCACCCGCTCCATCAATACGCGCCAATAGCTCAGTCGGATAGAGCAACGGCCTTCTAAGCCGTGTGCCCGGGGTTCGAATCCCTGTTGGCGCGCCATTATTTATAATTTGTGGTGGACGTAGTTCAGTTGGTAGAGCGCCAGATTGTGGTTCTGGTTGTCGAGGGTTCGAGTCCCTTCGTCCACCCCATTTTTTTATTTAGGGGTATAGCCAAGTCGGTAAGGCACCAGACTTTGACTCTGGCATGCGTAGGTTCGAGTCCTGCTACCCCTGCCATTTTTATTATTGTCCTATTATATTATGACCCATTAGCTCAGTTGGTAGAGCATCTGACTTTTAATCAGGGTGTCGGGCGTTCAAGTCGCCCATGGGTCACCATCTAAACATTAATGAAAGCCGAAAGGCTTTTTTTTATGCTTTTCACCTTTTCACATCCCCTATCCATGAAAAATAGCCTGTATGGGCCACTTTTCAAATCACTCTTTTTATTATCGCATCTTTTCCTCAAATCCAAGGATAATTTCTTCGTACCGCTCAATTTTATAATCAAGGCGCTGAAGCGTTTCCTGCATTTCCTGAATCCGATGGGCCAGCTGGACACGCTGTTCAATGAGCAAATCCTTTCGGGCGCCAGTGGTCGCATCACCCTGCCTAAACATCCCGACGTATTCAATCAACGTCTCAATGGACAGGCCTGCACTGCGCATACATTTGGCAAAACTGACCCAATTACAATCCTCCTCGGTAAAATCCCGGATCCCATTATTCCTACGATGAATGGGTGGAATTAAACCGATGCGCTCATAATACCTTATGGTGTCGGCTGAAAGCCCGTATCTTTCAGAAACCTCAGTAATCGTCATGATGCCCTCCCTATTGTGCCTCACTCAAAGGTTTCGGCCACTTGTTTTAACGCCTCCATAATGGAGAGATGCTGGGGACAAGCTTTTTCACACTGCCCACATTCAATACAATCCGAAGGTTTTCCAGAGCCCATAATCAAATTGTTAAAATAAACGCTATGGGTCGAAAAGCCCTTATTGTCAGACTGGATTTCAGCATTGTACAGACTAAAATGTTTAGGAATGGCAATCTTTTGGGGACAACCTTCCACACAATAGCCACAGGCCGTACAGGGGATGGCGATTGATGCATTGATCATATCAATGGCCTCCCAGAGAGTAGCCCCTTCTTCCGCGGATAGAGGTATAAAATTTTCCATGGCGCTGATATTATCCAGGAGCTGATCCATATCAGACATTCCACTGAGGACCATCATGACATTATCAAGGCTGGCCGCAAATCGAAGGGCCCAGGATGCCATTGATCCATTGGGATTTTGGGCTTTCAGCAATAATTCAGCCGCCTTTGGTACCTCCGCGAGGGTTCCACCCTTGATTGGCTCCATTACAATGACCGGGACGCCATGATTTGTGGCAACCTCATAGCACCGACGGGATTGAATACTCTCACTTTCCCAATCCAGATAATTGAGCTGGAGCTGCACAAATTCGACTTCCGGATGAGCCGATAAAATTTCTTCTAATAGATCCGCAGAATCGTGGTATGAAAAACCAATATGCTTAATTTTCCCAGCCGCCTTCTTTTCCTGTATAAATCCAAAGCACCCATATTTTTCTGCCGCGGCATAATTATTGACACCAAGATTGTGCAGTAGGTAATAATCGAAATAATCCACCCCGCACTTTTCAAGCTGCTCATCGAAAATCTCAGCCACCTGATTCTGTGATTTCAGAAGCATGGTGGGCATTTTACTTGCCACTGTAAAGGTATCTCTGGAATGGCGTTTCACCAGAACCTCCCGCAAAAACATTTCACTTTTAAAATCATGATACATATAGGCCGTATCAAAATATGTAAATCCCCGGGCTAAAAAAGTATCCACCATTTTTTCCAATACTGGGATATTGACACTGGCCGGATCTTCCAAACGCATTAAAGGCAGACGCATAAAACCAAAACCTAATTTTTTCTGTGTCATTACAATCTCCTGTTTTTTATAATCCGTTACCCAATCCTTTTCCATTGACTGGATGACTTTCTTCTAGCATAACACTTGGAGTCAACTCCAAGTCAAGTGAATTTTCTTATTTTTTCAACCAATAAAAATAGCCAGAATTTCCATCCTGACTACATTTATTGATCTTAATCCTCATTGCTCTGAATCTGTTCATAATAACGCATCACCTTATTGGCATATTCGGGATCCCCATAAACATCCCATCCCAGTTCTGCCTTCATAGCATTGCTGAAAATTCGCGCATTTTCTTCGGTATACCCCTCATTCCGTTCCCTGGCCCAGCTAATGTAGCCATTACCGAAATTATAGCCCTGAATGGCCAATTCCAGGCGACTTAAATCCTCAGGACCCTTACACTCGGCTAAGTCTAAAGCATCGCTAAAATAGCGAACTCCCACCATAATGGAATAGTCTGGATCCTCGATGGCTCCTGGCTCCTTTTCATATACCGTGTTGTGGGTACTTTCACTGCTTTGCATAGGGTCACTGCCAATACCCTTAGATTCCTGCATCATCATAGCCAGAAGAATGTCCGTATAGGGCTCAATATCATTTTCTCTGGCGTATTGCCTTACTGTCGGCTCATAATCCATCACAGCTGAAGTGAGCACGCCAGACACATTGCTTTCCCATAATGTTTGGGCATAAGAGGTCAGATAACGGCATCCTGATGCAATGAGAATGATAATGGCTAAAACAGCTAAAATGGACAAACAACCCAGGGTTTTTATACGATGTCTTTTTTTTCTTTTTTTACTCATTGATTCATCCTAACCCGACAGCCTTTAGACCAGCTTAATCTCATCCGATTTTATCAATTGACATTGTTTAAGTGAATGTTTAGAATTACAATCGTATTGATCTGCAATATGAAAGGAAGCATCATGAAGAAAATTGAAGCGAAGCAAATTTTGAGCATTCCCAATATCCTGAGTATTATCCGTTTACTTTTAATTCCTGTGTTTCTCTATCTTTACCTTAAAGCTAAATCACCCATGGATTTTTTAACCGTTGGTCTGATTATTCTGGGCTCTGGACTCACCGATTTATTGGATGGATTTATCGCCCGACGCTTTAATATGATAACAGAGTTAGGGATTATCTTAGACCCTGTGGCAGATAAACTGACACAATTTGCCGTCATACTGATGCTGATTCTGCGTTTCCCTGGCATCCTGTGGCTGGTTGCCCTATTTATGGTAAAGGAGATTTATATGCTGGTTAACGACATTAAACTCCTCAAAAAAGGAAAACGCTTTAGTGGATCCCTTTGGGCCGGTAAGGTCTCCACTGCTACATTTTTTATCACGGCTTTTTTATTGGTTTCCTTCCCACAAATGGGAGCACTTTATGCCAACCTGCTGATGATTATTACCGGCGTTATGCTCAGTATTTCCTTTTATCAGTACAGTCAGGCCTTTAAGCAAATGTACGCAGAGCTCCGGGAGGAAAGCCGGTCTTAAAGCCCCGCTTTCATTTTCTCCGCCTGGTCTGAGGTGATGAGCGCATCCACCATTTCGTCAATTTCTCCATCTAAAAAGGCATCCAGCTGATGGACGGTCATCCCGATGCGGTGATCGGTTACCCGGCCCTGGGGGAAATTATAGGTCCGAATCCGTTCGCTTCGATCCCCTGTCCCAACCTGACTTTTCCGATCCTTGGCGATTTCACTCTGCTGTTTCTGCATTTCGATTTCATACAACCGGGCTTTTAAAACCTTCATGGCCTTTTCTTTGTTTTTAAGCTGGGATTTTTCATCCTGGCAAGTTACCACTAGTCCCGTGGGCTCATGGGTTAAACGAACTGCCGAGTCGGTGGTGTTAACGCACTGTCCCCCATTCCCAGAGGAACGATAGACATCCACCCGGATATCGTTGGGATTAATTTCAACCTCAACATCATCTACCTCTGGCAATACAGCAACCGTTGCTGTGGATGTATGGATCCGGCCGCCAGACTCCGTTGACGGAATCCGCTGAACACGATGGACGCCACTTTCATATTTTAACCGACTATAGGCACCCTGCCCTTCAATGGCAAAGGTGATTTCCTTAATCCCACCAATATCCGGAATATTGGAATTCATAATTTCACTTTTCCAGCGATGACGCTCAGCATAACGGGTAAACATCCGGAATAAATCCCCTGCAAAAAGAGCGGCTTCACTACCACCGGCACCAGCCCGAATTTCCACAATGACGTTTTTGTCATCGTTGGGGTCCTTGGGAAGCAGAAGGACCTTCAGTTCTTCCTCTAAGCGTTCCTTTTCTTCTGTCAACTCCGATAATTCCATTTCACAAAGCTCTTTAAACTCTTTGTCCAATGCTTTATCCAACAGCATTTCCTTGCTCTCTTCAATGCCCTCCGAGGCTTTTTTATAGGCCATATAATGGGCAATGATCGGCTCCAAATGGGCATGCTCTTTCATAAGCTTCTGCCACTTCGCCTGGTCTGCAATGACTTCCGGATCGGAAATCTTCTGATTTAAATCATCGTATTTTTCTGATAAAAAATCCAGTTTTTCTAACATCCTGTTTCTAACCTCTTAACTCATCTCTATAATTTCATTTTCAAAAAAGAATACCGTCAAACTCCCTGGCCCTGTGTGGGTCCCAATAATGGGAGCTAATGTCATAATTTCAATCATCTTAGGATCGATATGGTGCTTATGGGCAATTTTGATAAACATTTCCACTAAGGCCATATTATCCGCGTGGGCAATATACATCTCCTGCTTTTCAGGATTTTGCATATTTTTAGCCACATAATCCACCATTTTTTTAATCAGTTTCTTTTCGCCCCTGGCCTTATCGATGTTCTGAAGCTCACCGCTTTCATCCACCTCCAACAAAGGGTAAATATTCAGTAAATTTCCGACCATGGCCGTGCCCTTATTTAACCGCCCGCCGCGATACAAATACTCCAAGTTGGTCACTGTAAAAACATGACGGATCTGGGTGGATAATTTCTCACTATAGGCCACCAGGGACTCAAAATCCGCCCCTTTGGACGCAGCTTCTGCCACCTTCGTAACAATCATACCAAGGCCACCAGTAACGGCCTTGGTATCCAGAACCGCCATAGGAACCTCTGGATATTTTTCCTTCACATCCCGTAAAGCAAGCATCGCCGTTTGATATGTGCCTGATAATCCACTGGAAAAGCTCAGATTAATAAAAGCTTCACCTGCCTCAGCGTGTCTCGTAAAGGTCGAAACAAAATCGGAATATGGAATCTGGGAAGTGCTGAAGTGCTCCCCCTTCCGCATTTCAGAATATAGCCGATCTGGTGTTATATCAATTCCGTCCCTAAAGGACGTGTTCCCCTGCATGATGTAGAGCGGCATGATTTCAACACCATACTCCTCTATTAGTGCCTTTGGCATATCACAGGCAGAATCTGTTATAATCTTTATTGTCATGGAACTATTCTCCAATCCTAGCAATTTATCTTTGAATTTATATCATATCATAAGCATCTCAGCTTTCGCAATTAAAATTGAACACGTCCTCCAGGGGTATCCGGGCCTCCCTTCCAATCACTTTTCCATGATGCTTTAAAATATCCATAAATTTCCACGGCTCCAGATTAACAATTAATTCATCTGGGACCCCAGCCAGCTCCAAGGCCCGATCGGCATATGGGAAATGTCCTAAATCACACCGGTAATGGGTATCACTTCCCACCACGATGGGGATATCCAGTTCCGCACAACGTTTTGCTATAGCCACGCAATTGGGCGCACAGCCCTTGCGTATGAAGAAGGACCCATTGTTAATTTCAATCATTTTATCGTGCTTTTTCGCACTTTGTAAAATCGCCTCGTAATCCAGGGGGAAGGTGGGGTTTCCTAAATGGCATAGAAAGTCCACCAAGGGGTTTTCGATGGCTCCCAGCACTGCTGAGGTGTTTTCTGACTGGCTGCCAGGTGTCAGGCAAATATCGTGAAGGGATGCTGAAATGACCTCCAAATTGGGCACGCACCTTTCGGGAATATCCAGGGTTCCCTCAAAATCCATGATGTTTGCCTCGATTCCCTTTAAAACCCGCACATTGTCAATAACCGATGGAATAATCCGGTAATTGGCAAAATAAATGGGATGAGGTGCCCCTGGCAGCTCTGGTCCGTGCTCGGTTAAACAAATCAGCTCCAGACCACGGATATTGGCCACATCCACCAGCTCTTGTACCGTATTATAGGCATGGCCACTGACCACGGTGTGAGCGTGGCCATCCATTAAATAATCACGCATTTTTGTCCTCTTTCTCTTCTTGTAATGCATCCGGGACTTCAGTTTCACTTTTGTCCCCTTGCTTGCGACGCCGTTCCTCTGCAACCTCCTCATTATGTCGTGCAATATTATCACAAAAAATCTGGGCGGAGCGGAAGCCCGCTGCTTTCATCCGGTTATTGATGGCCGCCGTCTCAATAATCGCTGCCAAATTACGCCCGCCAGAAACGGGAATAGTAACCAGGGGAACCTCGACACCAAGGATATCCGTGGTTTCTTCATCCAATCCCAATCGGTCATAGGGCGACCGGTCATTCCAATTTTCCAGACGAATAACCATGTCGATTTCCACAGATCGTTTAACAGACTTTGCCCCGTAGAGCATTCGTACATCGATAATGCCGATTCCCCGAACCTCCATGTAATACCGCAGCATCTCAGGGGCCTCCCCCATGAGGGTATGGCTGTGATGGCAGGTAATCTCCACCACATCATCTGCAATAAAGCTATTCCCGCGTTTAATAAGCTCCAGAGCGGTTTCGCTCTTCCCAATTCCACTGGCTCCGGTAATGACAACCCCAACCCCATGGACCTCGACCAATACGCCATGGATGCCGGTTCTAGGTGCAGTCAGGGTATCCACATAATCCACCAGACGGTAAGTCAGGGAGGTGGTTTTTTCCTTGCTCTTTAACAGGATGCGGTTGTGCTTCTCTGCTGCTTCTTCAAAAAGCTGCACCTGGGGCAAATCCCAGCACACAATAAAACAGGGGAAATTATAGGAGAAGAAGTCGTTGATCCGTTTTTCCCGTAGGCGCTCATCCAGACTCATCAAATAGGACATTTCCACCTTACCGATAATTTGGATTCGGCTGGCATCAAAATACTCGTAATAACCATGGAGCTGGAGGCCTGGGCGGTTAATCCCACCATCGTAAAGCTCGAAGGTTTCAAACTCACAATGGACGATTTCCAAATCCATTTCTTTACAAAAGTCTTTAATGTTAATCACACACAAGGGCTCTGTCCGATTCTCTCTACTATTCATGATTTTCTCCTGTCTGGTTGTTTTCTGTAGACCATGCCACCACTGCCTTCGCCGCCCGTGCATCCATTCCCGGGATAGCTAAAAGCTCCTCTGCCGTCGCAGTTTTTATATTTTCAATCCGTCCAAAATGCCGCATCAAGGCCTCCCGACGTTTTTTCCCAATACCGGGGATTCCCTCCAGCTCCGAAGCCATCATCCCCTTCTTGCGCAATTGATGGTGATACCCCAGGGCATAACGGTGAACCTCTTCGGATATTTCACTAAGGAAGGTACACAGGGGAGTCCCATGCTGAAGGGGATATTCCTCATTCTTATAAATGAGCCCCCTCAGGTGATGGTGGTCATCCTTGACCAACCCTGTAACCGCAATATCCAGCTCCGGGTACATCCCAAGAATACTCCCCACGGCATCAACGTGGGTTTTCCCACCATCGATACAAAATATCTCAGGAAAGGGTAAAAAGCTGCTTTTCCCAGGTTCAACCCCCTCAGCCTGCTCCTTTAATCCCCGCTCAATGCGCCGGAATAACACCTCCTGCATGCTGCCATAATCATTCTGGCCCTCAACGGATTTAATCTTAAAACGCCGATAGGCCTTTCGATCAGGGCGTCCATCTGAAAAAACGACCATTCCGCCCACATTATCCGTTCCGCTGATATTGGATATATCATAAGCCTCAATCCGTTTAGGCAGATCATCCATGTGGAGCAAATCCCGAAGGGAGTCCAGGCGGCTCTTTTTCTTCTCCTGCTTATGGCGCTGTTCCAATAAGTATTGGCCTAAGGTCAGCCGGGCGTTTTCCTCAACCATTTTGGCCATTTTAGACTTCTGCCCCTTCTGGGGCAGTAAAATGTGTACCTTCGCCCCACGGATATCCGATAGCCAGGCGGTGATGGTCTCGGATTCCTCTGCCAGTAAGGGGGCACTTAAAATAATCTCCCTGGGTATAAATGGCCTGCCGGAATAATACTGCTTAACAAATTGGGTGAGAATCTCTTCCTCTGAAGATTCGGAAATACCCTCCATAAAAACATGGTCTCTGCCCAGCATCTTCCCATCCCGCACATTGAAAACCTGAACACAGGCCAGATCCTCCTCCCGTGCCAGGGCGATAATATCCTGATCCTGGGCATTATTTGTAATGATTTTCTGACGCTCCACAATATGGTGAATCCCCTGGATTTGATCCCGCTTTTTTGCCGCTGTTTCAAAGTCCAGATTCTCTGCCGCTGCCGCCATTTCCTGGGTCAGACGGCCAATCATTTCCTTATCCTTCCCATTGAGCAAATCCAGCACAGCATGGATACTCTCCATATACTCCTGTATTGGCACCTTCCCGGTACAGGGTGCACAGCACTGCCCAATATGGTAATTCAGACACGGACGGCCAATGCGTTTTCCAAAGGCCACGTGGCGATTACAGCGTCTCAGGGGGTATACCCTGCCAATGGCTTCAATGGTCTGCTTCACCGCCATGCTGCTGGTAAAGGGGCCAAAATAACGGGCCCCATCCTTTTTATGCTTACGGGTCATGAGAATCCGGGGATACTCATCCTGAAGGGTCACCTTGATATATGGATAGCTTTTATCATCCTTCAGCATAATATTATACTTTGGGTGGTGCTCCTTAATCAGGTTGCACTCAAGGATCAAAGCCTCCATCTCACTGTCCACCACAATGGTCTCAACCCATTCAATGTGGGAAACCAGAGTTACAGTCTTAGGTGTAAGATTTTTGGAGTTTTGAAAATACTGACGTACCCGATTATTTAAATCCTTGGCTTTTCCCACGTAGATAATATCCCCGGCGTGGTTATGGTACATATAAATCCCCGGCTGATGGGGAATGTTTTTTAAAGAATCTCGATCAAACATAGTGCTTTCCTGAAATATTTCTATATGAATTCGTTTTTTTAACCGCTTTAACCTTTTTCATTCTCCTCACATTTGCTATAATACTATCAGATAACGAAAGTACTACAGAAAGGATGTGATTCGATGTTTGAAACACTGTCTCAGAACGGCAATGATACCATCATAAGCAATGGAACCTTTGAAGTCCGGATTATTCCTAAAATATACGATGATGGCTACACCCTGACGAAGGTTGTCAAGGACAAGCCCCTTGAAATCGTCGAAGTTCGCGACATCCGGTTGCCATTATCTGAAAGTGAGATCCTCAAGGAAGCAAAGAAGCTATTGAAACAAATCTATGAATCTGTGGATCTTGGACATTTTACCCTATCGCAGGCATAATGTAATTTTCATAATGAATGACAGTTTACATTATAGCACATAGTCGCACAAACACCAATACGGCCAAAATGGAAAATCCTGGGAATACCCATTTGGGATTTTCCTTTTTTTATGAGATGGAGTGAAGGATGAATAAATACCGTGTCATTATTTTTGATTTAGACGGCACCCTATTGGATACAGCCCCAGGCATTATCAGTGCTGTTCGCTATACCGCCGATACCATGGGGCTGCCCCAATTGCCAGATTCCACCCTGGCGGCCTTCTGTGGTCCCCCCAGCCTAAAATCTTATAAAACCCATTACGGCCTTGATGAAGAAGCTGCCAGGGCCTGCGTCGTTCACCATCGCTGGTACCAGAATGAATATGGCTTTAAAGAGGCTGTGGCCTATATACAGTTAGTGGATTTATTAAAATACCTTAAGTCAACTGGACACCAGCTGGCAGTGGCTACCTTGAAGCGGGAGGATATTGCCATTCGAACCCTTGAAGCCGCCGGTATCGCCCATTATTTCGACACCATCTGCGGTATCGATCAGGCTGAATCGAAAACAAAGGCCGATATCATCTCCGATGCCCTCACCACTTTAGGCCGCACCCCCTGGGATGCTGTTTTAATTGGAGACAGCGAGTACGATGCCCAGGGCGCCTGGTCCGCTGGTATCCCCTTTATCGCCGTCACCTACGGATACGGTTTTAAAACCCCTGAGGATACCAAGGCCTATCATCCCCTCTTTACCGCTGGTGACATCCATGATCTGCTGACCTTCTTTGCTGCTGACAACGAATAAAAACCCATAACTACGGAAAGGATTTGAAAGGATGAAAAGAAAACAGGAATCTTTAAAAACAACATTATTTCCCAGATCCTCAGGTGTTCTCCTCCATGTCTCTTCCCTCCCTGGAGACTTTGGAATCGGCACCTTTGGCAAGGAAGCCCGGGCATTTGTCGATCAATTGTCTGAAATGGGCTGTACCTGGTGGCAGGTCCTCCCCTTTGGACCCATAGACGTCTTTAACTCTCCCTATAAAAGTCTGTCTGCCTTCGCCGGAAACATTTATTTTATCGACCCCGAGGAACTGGGAAAGGCCGGTTTACTCACTGCCACAGAAATTGAAGGGGCCAAAATCAATCGCAATCCTTACATTGCCGACTACACCGCCGTCAAAGAAACCCGGCTATCCCTTTTTCGGTTGGCCTACACCCGCCTGACTGGAGAACTTAAAGAGACAATTGCCCATTTTGTCCAGGCCAATGACCACTGGCTAACCGATTATGCCCTTTATCAGGCCATCCAACAGGAACAAAGCGGACGCCCCTGGACGAAGTGGACCGATGATTTTTTAAAGCATCGTAATCCCAAGGCCCTGGACGCGGCCGCAAAACGCCTGGAGGACGAGATACATTTTCAATATTTTCTCCAATATACTTTCTTTGACCAGTGGCAATCCGTCAAGGAATACGCCAAGGAAAAGGGTATCCAAATCATGGGGGACATGCCCATCTACGTGGATATTGAGAGCGCAGATGTCTGGGTCCATCCCCAGCTTTTCGAAATCGATGCAGAGGGCCATCCCATCAGCGTTGCGGGGGTTCCTCCGGATTATTTTTGTGAGGATGGACAGCTCTGGGGGAACCCCCTGTACCGTTGGCCAAACATGGAAAAAGAAGGCTATGCCTGGTGGATTCAGCGACTTGAACATACTTTAACCCTTTTTGATGCGGTTCGAATTGACCACTTCCGGGCCTTTTCTGCCTATTGGGCTGTCCCTGGGGATGCACGAACCGCCCGAGAGGGAAAATGGCTGCCTGGGCCAGGCATGAAGCTTTTTGACGCCCTTGCCGATGCCATTGACTTTTCAGCCCCCCGGATTATTGCCGAGGATTTAGGCGTCATGGATGAGGGTGTCATCTCCCTATTATCAGAATCCGGGCTGCCCGGTATGGGAGTTCTTCAGTTTGGCTTTATTGAGGATGGAGATAATCAGCACCTTCCCCATAATTATGATAAAAAGACCGTTGCTTACACCGGCACCCATGACAATAATACACTTCTGGGCTGGCTGTGGGAGCTTCTCCCCCATCAACGGGAAAACGCCCTGGCTTATGTGGGCTACATTGGCCAGGGGGATGATTGGCAAGTGGGAGGACCCCAAAGCCGATCCTGCCAGGCTTTCATCCGAGCCCTGTGGCAAAGCGGTGCCAGTATCGCCATCGTCCCCATCCAGGACCTCTGTGGCTTCGGTGGCGACACCAAGATGAACAAGCCAGGACAGGCCGATGGCAATTGGGCCTTCCGAATCGCTGCGGACGCCCTTAAGGGCATTGATGTACCCTTTATCAAAACCTTAAATCAATTGTATAAGCGTTAAAAAACAGATTTGTCGATGCATCTATAATCTGTAAAAAAATTGCCGTGATGGGGCGTTTACCTCCTCCATCACGGCAATTTTTCTATTTTCTTTTCCTATTTAAAGGCTTTTCTGTCGCTTTAAATCCCATTTAAATAATCCATGGCGATTACAATACGCATAGACCGTCCCAGGACGTGTGTCTGAGAAACGAATCTGGGATTCCTGTTCCGGGTAAAGCTTAACCATCTGGAGACCATCGGTGGTCAGCAGGGCAAAAAAGGAAATATAATGATCCTTTTTCATGGGATGCTCCATGGTAATCACCCAATCACCGTCCATGGCCTTCACCTGGATTTCATGGCAATCATCTGCCACCTCAGCTTCAAGCTTCGGCAGACTGATGCCACAGCAGGAATAAGCCCCTTCACCCATGGCATGGATGATATTGCCACAAACCGGACAAACATAAAAGCCGCTATGGCGTATATTGGAGTGCTTATTACGATTCACCATACACTCTCCGGATAGTAGCTCCGCCACAGAGATCTCCAGGGCTGAAGCCAAGGGTTCAAGGAGGGTAATATCCGGCAATCCCCTCCCGGTCTCCCATTTGGACACTGCTTTATCGCTGACAGCAATTTGGTCTGCCAATTCCTTTTGGGTAAGGTGCTTGTCCTCCCTTAACTGCCGTATTGTCTTTCCAGTGACATACTCTCTCATTGGTTATCTCCCTTCATTTTTCAAATTTCTTTTGATACTAAAAGGATAACCTGAGACCTTTCATCCTGCAACCCACCCAGCGTAGAGTCCGCAGGTTAGCTATCCAGCTTAAGCACTGCCATAAAGGCCTCTTGGGGCACTTCCACATTACCGACCTGGCGCATCCGTTTCTTCCCTTCCTTTTGCTTTTCAAGGAGTTTACGCTTCCGGGAGATATCCCCTCCATAGCACTTGGCTAAAACGTCCTTTCTAAGGGCGGATAAGGTTTGTCTGGCAATGATTTTTGAACCGATGGCGGCCTGGATTGGAATTTCAAACATCTGTCTGGGGATGCTTTCCTTTAGCTTTTTCGCAATAGCCCGCCCTCTGGCGGCGGCCTTATCCCGATGAAGGATAAAGGAAAGGGCATCCACCATCTCACTATTTAAAAGAATATCCATTTTCACCAAATCCGAGGGGCGATATTCTTTAATTTCATAATCCAAAGATGCGTAGCCCCGGGTTCGGGATTTTAAGGCATCGAAGAAATCATAGATAATCTCATTGAGGGGCAGCTCATAATGAAGATTGACCCGATTCTCCTCAATATAATCCATGTTCATGTAAATACCCCGCCGCTCCTGGCAAAGCTCCATAACCGAGCCCAAATATTCAGAAGGCACCATAATATTTGCATCGACGATGGGCTCCTCCATCACATCGATTTCCGTAGGATCCGGCAGATTCGTCGGGTTATCAACCCACATTTCCGTTCCATCGTTTTTTATAACCTTATAAATAACACTGGGAGCTGTCGTGACTAAATCGAGATTGAATTCCCGTTCCAGCCGCTCCTGGATGATTTCCATATGAAGAAGTCCCAAAAATCCGCATCGGAAGCCAAAGCCTAAGGCTACAGAGGTTTCCGGCTCATAAAGCAAGGAAGCATCGTTGAGCTGCAGCTTGGCCAAAGCTTCCTTTAAATCCTCGTATCGTGCGCCATCTGCGGGGTAAATCCCACAGAATACCATGGAGGTAACCTTCTTATACCCTGGTAAGGGCGAGGCCGCCGGATTTTCCACTCCGGTTATGGTATCCCCCACCCGTGTGTCCCGAACGTTTTTAACCCCAGCACTCACATAGCCAACATCTCCAGCCGTCAGCTCTTTCCCAGGGATTAAGGCATTTTCAAAAAAGCCCACTTCGTCCACTTCAAAATCCTTGCCAACTGCCATTAGGTGAATTTTCATTCCCGCCCGAATGGTCCCCTGTACCACACGGACCGAGGCGATGACACCCCGGTATTGGTCGTAGTAGGAGTCAAAGATTAAAGCCTGAAGAGGCGCCTCCGTGTCTCCCTTTGGTGCTGGTACATGCCTTACAATATCCTCTAACACATCCTCAATGCCAATGCCCGCCTTTGCTGAGATTAAAGGAGCATTCTCTGCATCCAGTCCGATGATATTTTCAATCTCTTCCTTAACCAGATCAGGACGGGCACTGGCCAGATCGATTTTATTGATAACCGGTAAAACCTCTAAATCGTTGTCCAGGGCCAAATAAACATTGGCAATGGTTTGGGCTTCAATCCCCTGGGAACCATCCACCACTAAAATAGCCCCTTCACAGGCGGCCAGACTCCTGGACACCTCGTAGGTAAAGTCCACGTGGCCCGGTGTATCGATGAGGTTTAAAATATACTCTTCGCCGTCCTGGGCTTTATACAACAGACGTACCGCCTGGAGCTTGATGGTGATTCCCCGTTCCCGTTCGATATCCATATTATCCAAAATCTGCTCTGACATATCCCGCTTGCTCAGTAGTCCTGTTTTTTCAATGAGACGGTCTGCCAGAGTTGATTTGCCATGGTCGATATGCGCAATAATGGAAAAATTCCGTGTGCGTTCTTGTTTAGTTAATGCCAAATTCTTACCTCCAAAGCAAAATTATAACGATTATGAAGCGAACCGATGGAAGTACTGAGTCCCTTTGAAAAGGTCTCGGCACTTCCATCGGTCCGCTTTCTATCCTTTTTATTAATTAAACATATTAAATTTGTACAGGACGAAGGCGCAAACAGCAGTCGCCCCTAAAATCATGATAATGACGGGGGTGAAGCTCGCCATGGGCAGCCCTGTAACATTCATACCATAAAAACTTGAAATCATTGTGGGGATGGCCATTAAAATCGTAATCGCCGTTAAAATCTTCATTACGATATTCAGATTATTGGAGATAATCGACGCAAAGGCATCCATGGTTCCACTTAAGATATTGCCATAAATATTGGACATCTCAATGGCCTGTTCCATTTCGATGAGGACATCGTCCAGAAGATCCCGATCATCCTCATAAAGCTGAACCACCCGACCACGCTGGAGCTTTTCCACCACCAGCTGATTGGACTTAAGGGAAGTGGAAAAGTATACCAAGCTCTTTTCCAAATCCAGTAATTGAAACAGCTCTTTATTCTTCATGGACCGATGTAATTCTTTTTCAATCCGATTACTGATGCGATTAATATGCCGCAAATAGATTAGGAAGCGGCTGGCCACCAGGTATAAAAACTGGAAGATGAATCGACTTTTTAAATTGACAAAGACATGCTTGACCCGTCCCCTGGCGAAATCATCCAGTACGGTATTATTTTGCAAACAAACAGTGATGATATTATCCTGGGTTTCAATAATCCCCACAGGAAGGGTGCTGTACAGCAGCAAGTCTTCATGTTTGTCAACCAGGGGAACATCCACCGTTATCAGGGATTGGCCGGTTTCATCATCCAGCTCCACACGGGATACTTCTTCTTCATCCAATGCTGCTTTCAGAAAATCATCGTCAACGTGGAGGGTTTCTCCAACAATTTGTAATTCTTCCTCTGTGGGTGCCACCAAACTGATCCAGGTGTCCTTTTCAATGGTATCCACCTCTGTAATCAGTCCGTCGATATTTTTGTAGATATTTAGCATTCTGACCTCCTCTAAAAGGCGGCCAGAGATTGAACTATGACCGCCTGAATTTATATTTTGTGTTCATTTTTATGCTTTTCTCTCCAGGGTCCGCGTCCATTAATCCAACCTCCTCGTCCAAATCTACAATTTGGCAATTTTTAATCTTATAGTCTTACTATAGCCTTTTTTCATGGGCTTTGTCAATTGTTTTATCACGAATTAACACTGAAACCCTCAATTATGGTTTTCCTATCTAACGGAATGAATCTCGCCATTCACCATATCATCTATGATGGTAATGATTCCATAGGATTTATCGACGCCAGGATGGCTATAGGTTAGGGCTCCTGGGTTCATAAACAGGATGCCCTCTTCTTTTTCAACCAAGGGCATATGGGTGTGTCCGTAGAGGACAATATCCGCCCCTTCACTTTTTGCCTTATAAAAAAGGGTGTTTAACGACCCTTTTACTCCAAATTCATGGCCATGACAGGCGATGATTGTCTTCCCCTCAAATTGGGTTTTTACAAAATCCTCCCCTTCTTCGTAGCCAATATCCATATTTCCCCTCAGGGTAATAACCGGGATATCCACCATCTTTTTGATGGATTCACCATCCGATACATAATCACCCAGATGGAAAATAACCGCCACCGCCCCCATGGCATCAATGGCTTGCTTTAAGGTCCGGCTATTGCCATGACTATCACTTACAACGCCTATACGCATGAGCACCTCCTAAACTAAGCTATCCAGCTTTGCTTTGGCCAGGGCGATGGCCTGGCCGCGATGGCTGATTTTATTTTTTGCCGCATCACCCATTTCAGCATAGCTTTGGCCGGTGGTTTCTTCAATGAATAAGGGGTCATAACCAAAGCCCTCAACACCGCGAAGTCCATGGGCAATGGTTCCACGAACGGTTCCCCGGCCGGTCCATTCCTCTCCACCCGGGAGAATAAGTGCAACACAGCAAATAAATTCTGCCCCTCGTTCACCGTCCGGTACAGCGGCCATTTCCTTCAACAGTTTGGCATTATTATCGGCATAGGTGACATGTTCACCGGCATAACGGGCAGAATAAACACCCGGTGCACCCTTTAAAGCATCCACCGACAGTCCAGAGTCATCGGCCATAATAATGTCCTGATCACTGACATAGGGCGCAATAGCCCGCACTTTAATGAGGGCGTTATCTTCAAAGGTTTCCCCATCTTCAATAATATCAATATGAATGCCCACCTCACCCATGGTTTTAACCTCATAGGCGTTATCCAGCATTTCTTTCAATTCAATGGCTTTATTGGGATTTCCCGTGGCCAATATGATGGTTTTCATACTTCTATCCCCAATGCTTTCTTTTGGATACGGATGAGATCCTGGATTCCCTGTTCTCCCAGGGCCATCAGATCATTAAATTCACTGCGTGTAAAGGGCCGATCCTCACCAGTCCCCTGGATTTCAATGATTTCACCAGAGCTGGTCATAACGACGTTCATATCTACTGCGGCCGCTGAATCCTCATGATAGCATAAATCAAGTATCGGATGGTCCTGCCAAATACCGACACTGGTTGCCGCGACAAAGCCGGTAAGGGGCATGGTGGTAATCATTTCCTGGTCCTTGAGGTCAAGTAGCGCATCATATAGTGCGATAAAAGCCCCGGTGATTGAAGTGGTTCGTGTCCCACCATCGGCCTGGATAACATCACAGTCAATCCATAGGGTCCGTTCCCCTAAAGCCTTAAGGTCGACAATTGACCGCAGGCTTCGGCCGATTAAACGCTGGATTTCCACCGTTCGGCCATCCACCTTCCCCCGGTTCCGGTCCCGACTTTTCCGGGAGCCCGTGGAGCTTGGCAGCATCTCATATTCTGCTGTGACCCAGCCCCGGCCCTCTCCCCGCATGAAGGAGGGAACCTTTTCCTCGACCATCGCTGTACAGATCACCTTGGTCTCACCCACCTCCATTAAAACAGAGCCCTGGGCGTGCTTGGTGAAATGCCGGGTGACCGTTACAGGGCGGCCTTCATTATAAAGCCGCCCATCAATGCGTTCAATACCAGGCTTATCCATTGAGCTTCCCTTCGACCACCTGACGGATAATGCCGTTGGCAACCTGGGGATTGGCTTGTCCCTTGGTGGCTTTCATGACCTGTCCGGTTAAGAAACCATAGGCCTTTTTATTCCCAGCGGCAATATCCTCCAGGGATTTGGGATTTTCTTCAACGATTTTCTCAATAATCCCTTGGAGCTCACTGGTATCGCTCATCTGTCCCCAGTTGTTCTTTTCAACAATCTCTTTGGGTGATGCAGTGGTTTTAAACATTTCTTCCAGGACACTTTTACCAATTTTACCGCTAATGGTCCCCTCTTTGATCAGGGTCAATAGCTCGGCTAATTTTTCAGGTCCAAAGGAGATGGTTTCCATGGTTAATTCATTTTCCTTCAAAAGGGCTGGAATATCCACCATCAGCCAATTGGAAATTAACTTCGGCTCATTAAAGAGGGCAACAGTATCTTCAAAATATTTAGAGGTAAATTTAGAGGTCGTCAAAACAGCGGCATCGTATTCCGGCAGGCCAAACTCCGACACATAACGGTTACGCTTAGCTTCCGGCAGCTCCGGCAGCTCCGATTTTGTCCGTTTGATCTGTTCGTCCGAAATGACAATGGGAACCAGATCCGGCTCTGGGAAATAGCGATAATCCTGGGCTTCTTCCTTGGAACGCATGGAGGCACTCGCGCCTTTGGCATCATCCCATTTACGGGTTTCCTGGATGATGCGATGTCCCTTCTTGAGCTCGATAATCTGCCGCTTGCTTTCATATTGTACCGCCCGCTGCAATGCCCGGAAGGAGTTGAGGTTTTTCATCTCTGTCCGGGTGCCCAGTACCTCGGCCCCCTTTTCCTTAATGGAAAGATTGACGTCGAAACGGATGGAGCCTTCCTGCATCTTACAGTCAGAAACCCCAACATATTCCAGGATATTTCGAACCTTCTCCGCAAAGACCCGGGCCTCTTCTGCCCCACGAATATCTGGCTCCGTGACAATTTCGATAAGAGGTACGCCACATCGATTGACATCCACCAAAGTGCCATCGGCAGATTCGTGGAGTAGCTTTCCAGCGTCCTCTTCAATATGGATTCGTGTAATGCCGATGGGCTTAGTTTCCCCATTAACCTCGATTTCCACCGTCCCACCGGTACAGATGGGCAAGTCGAATTGGGAGGTCTGGTAGGCCTTGGGTAGGTCAGGGTAAAAATAATTCTTACGATCCATTTTGCTGAAATTTGCAATATGACAATTCAAGGCTAACCCTGCCTTTGTAGCAAATTCCACCACCCGCTCATTCAGGACGGGCAGAACACCTGGCATCCCTAAGCACACCGGACAGGCATGGGTATTTTCATCCGCTCCAAATTCTGTGGAACAGGAGCAGAAAATTTTAGATTTTGTAGCAAGCTCGGCATGGATTTCCATCCCGATGACGATATCGTATTCCATTCTTCCTCCTCCTATTTGAATTGTGGTGCGTGCTGACTTCTGAAGCTAACCTGCTGCTCTAAAGCATAGGCAGCCTGAAGCAGCCGGCTTTCACTGAGTACCGGGCCAATCAGCTGTGCTCCAATGGGCATACCACTCTGGTCCAGGGCTACGGGAACCGAGATTCCGGGAATCCCTGCAATATTCACAGGAACTGTAAATAAATCGGACAAATACATATCCAGGGGATTTCCTATTTTTTCACCCAGGCCAAAGGCTGTGCTCGCACTGGTGGGTGTCAGCATGACATCGCAGGATTTAAACACCGTGGCGTATTCTTCCATGACCAAGGTCCGTACCTGCATGGCTTTCTTGTAATAAGCATCGTAATATCCAGAGCTTAGGGCATAGGTTCCCAGCATAATACGCCGTTTGACTTCGTCCCCAAATCCCTGGGTCCGGGTTTTCCGGTACATATCCACTAAGCCTTCGTATTCTTCCGCTCGAATACCATAACGGATGCCGTCGTAACGGGCCAGGTTTGAGCTGGCTTCTGCAGAGGCAATAACATAGTAAGCGGCTAAAGCATAATCCAACAGGGAAAACTCGACATTGACAATTTCAGCACCGGCGTCCTTCAAGGCTTTGAGGGCATCGTCCATGGCAGCCTGAACCTCAGGTTGGATTCCTTCACCGGCAAAAGCAGGTGCTACACCAATTTTCATGCCCTTTATGCCATCCTTCAAGCCACGGGTGTAATCCACCTGGGGAACAGTAAGGGAGGTGCTATCCTTGGCGTCATGGCCAGCGATAGCGTTTAAGACAATGGCAGCATCCTCCACATCCTTCGTTACCGGACCAATCTGATCCAGGGAGGAGGCATAGGCCACCAGGCCGTAACGGGAAACCAGTCCGTAGGTGGGCTTCATCCCAACCACCCCGCAGTGGGAGGCTGGCTGACGGATAGAACCGCCCGTATCCGATCCCAGAGCGTAGCATGCCATATCAGCGGCCACTGCAACTGCAGAGCCACCACTGGAGCCACCGGGGACCTTGTTTAAGTCCCAGGGATTCTTCGTCTGCTGATAGGCTGAATTCTCCGTGGAGGAACCCATGGCGAATTCATCCATATTGACCTTACCCAACAAAATACCGCCCTGGGCCTGGAGCCGATCGTACACATCGGCATTGTAAGGTGGTACAAAATTATCGAGAATCTTAGACGCACAGGTCGTGCGGATCCCCCGTGTACAGAGATTATCCTTCAGGGCATATGGGATTCCAGCCAGAGGGCCAGCAGTAGAATCCATGGCTTTCGCCTGTTCTAATGCTGCTTCCGTATTGATCTGGAGGAAGGCATCTACTTTCTTTTCCACCGAATTGATCCGTTCTGCATAAGCTTTGGTCACCTCAAAGGCGGTGGTGTCCCCTTTTGCAATGGCATCCTTTGTTTCATGTATCGTTAAATGTGTCAATTCCATAATCCCCTCCTATTCCACAACCCGGGGAACCTTGAAGCATCCCGCTTCAACCACTGGTGCATTGGCAAGGACCTCTTCAATTGGAAGGGAGGGTTTAACCTCATCCTTGCGAAATACATTCTGTACCGGGAGGATATGCTCCGTGGGTTTTACTCCGGATGTATCCAATTGATCTAATGTTTCCATATAATTGAGGATGGCACCCAGCTCATCGGCCAGGCGATCAGTTTCCGCTCCATCAAACTCAATCCGCGCGAGGTCAGCCACATAGGTGACTTCTTCTCTCGAAATACTCATGCTCTATCTCCAATCCTGAAAAATTACATTCATGTTATGATTTTATCGTTGATTCTTTTATTATAATGGAAAGGGATTGTAATGTAAATTACAATCCGGCAATTCAGGCGACTATTTATGCCTGGACCCGCACCAATCCCCGATCTGTCAGCCGGATTTCCGGAATAACCGGCAACGCCATAAAGCTCAGGGTGATGAAAGGATCAATGGTCTCCGATACCCCCAGACCATGGGCCAATGTCAGGAGCTTTGTCAGCCCTCTCTCCATCTCTGGCCAGGAGGCAGTGGACATCAGCCCCCCTACGGGAAGGGCCAAGCTGCCCAAAACAGATCCTTGTGATACCACCACAATTCCGCCTTGTATCTCATGGATCTTTTCCACGGCCACAGCCATATCCCCGTCGTTATCGCCACAGACAATGATATTGTGGGAATCGTGGGCAATGGTCATGGCCACAGCGCCCCCCTCGATACCATACCCTCTAATGGGGGCAACCGCCCGATTGCCATTTTTGCCATAACGCTCGACAACCGCCAGCTTGGAATAAAGCTTAGAGGCTTTGAAAAAGCCGCCCTCTTCTGGTAACTCGGCTTCAAAGGCAAGGGTCCGAATATCTCCCGGAATGATTTCAATGCCAGCACTCTTTTTTCCAGCTTCCAAAGGAAAGGCAAAGTCAGAAGGCTTAATCCCATCCAGCACAACACTATTTAACAAAGTCGGACAAGTCGCCAGAGCCTTGGTATCCGATAAGAGGGGCTGAATGTTTTTTCCTTTTTTGTACACCGCCGTGATGTGGAAGGACTCTAGGTTGTCACAAAAAAGAATATCGGCCTGATAGCCGGGTGCAATGGCGCCATACTGCCTTAATCCATAGGCCTGGGCAGTATTGATGGTGGCCATCTGGATTGCCGTGATGGCATCGTAGCCCACTGCCATGGCCAAACGGACGCAATGATCAATATCGCCCTGGGTTCGAATATCACTGCTGTGGCGGTCGTCAGTACACAGAAGGATGCGCTCGGTGGGAAGATTTTGACCTTTCACGGCTTTTAGGATTGGGACCAAATCATGGGCCGCTGATCCCTCCCGAACCTGTAGATAAAAGCCTGCCCGCAGGCGTTCCACAGCTTCCTCGCCACTGACTGCTTCGTGGTCCGTTTCAATCCCAGCAGCCCGATAAGCCTGGAGGGAAGCGCCGGATAAACCCGGGGCATGACCGTCGATTACCCGCCCCTCACAGCTTTGAATTTTATCGAGAATATGGGCCCTTGCCTGGAGAACATCATCGATGCACATCACCTCGCCAAGGCCAAGAATCCGGGAATGGCCTAAAAAAGGTGCCATATCCTTGGACAAAAATTCACCAGCACCGTTGGTTTCCTGGGCCGTAGCCGGTACCGAGGAGGGGATCATGAAAAACATATCCACCGCTAAATCTGCACTGTCCTCCAACATAAAAGACAGCCCGGTTGCCCCTGCAACATTGACAATTTCATGGGGATCTGCAATGATGGTTGTTGTTCCCCGGGGTGCAATCAAGCCCGCATAACCCGAGGGGGTCATCATGCTCGATTCGATATGGACATGGGCATTGATCAACCCTGGAATCAGGTATTGTCCCACGGCATCAATGGTTTCAAGGCCTTCATAGGCTCCAATACCGACGATGCTCCCATCCACAATGGCCACATCACCCTCTAGAATTTCTTTGGTAAACACATTGACAATTCGGCCATTTTTAATAACTAAATCTGCGGGTATCTCATGTTTTGCCCCACGAATCATTCGTGTTCTGTTCATCCTGTCATCCTCCTCTCTCAGCCCAGGTCAAGGCCCTGGGCTTAAGGCTGTGCAAGCATCGCCAGCAATGCTTCCTCATCAATAATTGGAATACCAAGTTCCTGGGCTTTCGCCTCCTTTGAACCTGGTTTACCGCCCGCCAGCACAAAATCCGTTTTCTTCGAAACTGAGCCCGAAACCTTGGCGCCATTGGCCTCCAACAAGGCCTTTGCCTCCCGCCGTCCCATGGTCGGCAGTGTGCCTGTCAGAACGAAGGTCCGGCCCTCCAAAATACTGGAGCTGCTTTCACTTTTTTCTGTCATATTGACCCTGGCCGCTTTTAATGCCAAAATCATTTCCCGGTTGGCTTCCGTTGCAAAAAAATCCTGAATCTCGGCCGCCATCTTCGTCCCAACATCCTCCACTGAAAGCAGGGCTTCTTCGTCTGCTGCCATAAAGGCCTCCATACTGCCAAAGGCCCGGGCCAAAAGCTTGGCACCATTGGCTCCCACCAGGGGAATCCCCAGGGCGAAAATTAATTTAGAAAGGGGCTGGTCCTTGGAAGCTTCGATAGCTTCCAAAAGGTTATCAACGGATTTTTCACCCATTTTTTCCAATGCTACCAGCTCTGTCTGATGCTCTTTCAAATGATAAATATCCACTACATTGGTTAAAAGTTCTGCATCCATCATTTGACGGATGATGGCCGGCCCCATACCGTCAATATTCATGGCATCCCGGGATACAAAATGTGTCATCCGCCGAAACACCTGGGCCGGACAATCAAAATTCACACATTTGGTCACGGCCTCTTCGGGTAACCGAAAGGTGGGGGATCCACAAACCGGACAATGAGCCGGCATCTCAAAAATTTTCTCTGTTCCATTGCGTTTGCCGGCAACGGAGCGCACCACCTCTGGAATGACGTCTCCAGCCTTTTGAATGATGACCTCATCTCCGATTCGAATATCCTTTTCAGTGATGTAATCCGCATTATGCAGTGTCGCCCTTGCAATAACAGACCCCGCTAAAGGAACCGGGGTGAGCTCCGCCACTGGGGTTAATGCCCCGGTGCGTCCAACCTGAACCGTAATATCCCGCAGCTTTGTCGCCGTCTGCTCCGGTGGAAACTTATAGGCAATGGCCCATCTTGGGCTTTTTGAGGTATCTCCCAATTCTTCCCGATCCCGAAGGTCATCCACTTTAATCACCATTCCGTCAATTTCATAGGGAAGGGCATTGCGTCCCCCGGCTTCCATTTCTTCGATGTGTGTAATCACCGCATCCATGGTACTGCATAGTGTAATGGGACTGGTGTGAAAGCCCCAATGACTTAAAAAGGAAAAAGCCTCTTCATGGGTTTCAAACTGTCGGTTTTCAATCCGCTCCAAATTAAAAACAAAGATTCTTAGGGGACGGGAAGCGGCCAGCTTCGAATCCAGCTGACGAATCGATCCAGCTGCGGCGTTTCGTGGATTTGCAAAAAGGGGCTCATCGGCCAGGGCACGGGCTTCATTAAGCTTTTCAAAGCCAGCCTTATCCATTAACACTTCTCCCCGAACCTCCAGGGTAACGGGCTCTGTCAGCCTTAATGGAATGGAAGGAATCGTCCGCAAGTTTTCGGTGACGTCCTCTCCAATCTGACCGTCTCCCCGGGTGGAACCCCGAACGAAAAGCCCTTCTTCATAATTTAAAACAACGGTCAGGCCATCAAATTTCTGTTCGAGGCAATACACCACATCCGGGCAGATTTTTCGGACCCGTTGATCAAACTCAATGAGCTCCCCGGCGTTAAAGGCATTGGACAGACTGAGCTTCGGGGTCGTGTACACCACCTTTTGAAAGGCTTCCAGAGGGCGCCCCCCCACACGCTTTGTGGGGGAATCCACTGCCGCCCACTCTGGATAGGCTGCTTCCAAAGAAAGAAGCTCCCCCATGGCCTGATCATAATCAAAATCCGACACCTGGGGGGCATCCTCCTCGTAATAATGACGATTCTGGGTTTCCAGGTATTTTGTTAATTCTGCAATACGCTGTTTTGCCTGCTTTGGTGTATCCATTTTAATCTACCTTCGTTACGAATCCCGGGTCCAATTTTTTAATCCCTACCCCTGGAAAAGCGATGGAGAGCTGGTTCGTCTTGACTTCAACGATGGTCCCAATCCCAAATTTTTTATGCTTGACCTTATCCGACGGGGCAAAGCCAGCCGCACTGGCCGGTCGCACCGGGATGGCTGATTGATAGGCCTTCTTCCCGAGGTTGACATTCTGTTCAAAGCTTTGACGCTGTTTTTCCTTTACTCCGGCGTCACGCACGGTGGTACTTCGGGTCTGGGCCTCATTGACTTCCAGGCAGTCCCTGGGGATTTCCTTTAAAAACCGGGACTGGATTTGGGGCCGCCGTTGGCCGAACACCGTTCGTTCCCCTGCCCAGGATAAATATAACCGTTCCTTGGCACGGGTAATCCCCACGTAACAGATGCGTCGTTCTTCCTCAAGCTGCTCATCGTCCCCAGAATTCAGGGAGCGCATATGAGGGAAGATGCCATCCTCCATCCCGGGAAGGAATACCACGGGGAATTCCAGACCCTTGGCGTTGTGAAGGGTCATCAGCAAAACCTTTCCTTCATCCCCATCGTATTTGTCCGTCTCCGAGGCTAAGGCTACGGTTTCCAGGAAGGCTGTTACACTCTGGTCATCACTGGTCCGTTCAAATTCCACCGCCGAGGAAACCAATTCCTCCAAATTCTCAATGCGGCTTTCTGAGTTTTCCATTTTACCCAGTTTCAGCATTTCCATATAACCGGTGCGGTCGATAACACGCTGGATGAGGTCTGCAACCCCTTCGGTTTCCGCCCATTCCTTGAGTTCGGTCATGGTTTCTGCAAAATCTTTGATCTTATTTAAAACACCAGCCCCAAGGGTTGGAATTTCACGATAATGGTAGATGGTTTCCATGAGGCTCCATCCCTTAAACTGGGCAAACTCCATGACCTTTTCAATGGTAACCCCACCGATTCCCCTCTTGGGAGTATTAATAATCCGTACACAGCCCAAATCATCCGCTGGATTCACCAACACATGAAGATAGGTAATGATATCCTTGATTTCCAACCGGGAGTAGAATCCCGTACCGCCGATGAGCTGATAGGGCATGCCACTGCGCAGCAAGGCCTCTTCAAAAAGCCTGGACTGGGCATTGGTCCGGTATAAGACCGCAAAATCCCCAAATTTATAATGCTTCTCCCGACGCAGCTTCGAAATGGTATCTGCCACGGAACGGGCCTCATCGTAGCCCTGGTCATAGGAGGATAACACCAGTTTGTCCTCCCCCGGATTATCCGTCCATAGATTTTTTTCCTTGCGGCCGATATTATGGGCAATAACGCCGTTGGCTGCATCTAAAATGACGCTGGTGGAGCGATAATTTTGCTCCAGCTTAACGACCTTAGCATCGGGATAATCCTTCTCAAAATCCAAAATATTGCTGATATCCGCACCACGCCACATATAGATACTCTGGTCATCATCCCCGCAGACACACAGGTTGTGATGTCCTGCTGCCAATAAATTAACCAATTGATACTGGCTGTGGTTGGTATCCTGATATTCATCCACCAAAATATACTTAAACCGTTTTTGATACTGTTCTAAAATCTCAGGATAGCCCTCAAAGAGCACCAGGGTATTGAAAATCAGATCGTCAAAATCCATGGCGTTATTACTCTTCATCCGTGCTTCGTAAAGATTATAATATTCAGCGACCTTTTCCTTCCTAAAATCACCCTGAACTTCCTTGGCGTACTGCTTGGGTGACTGGAAGGCGTTTTTAGCATTGGAAATTTCCCCAGCCATATAATTGAAAGGATACATTTTATCATTGAGGTCCATCTCTTTAGCCAGGGTTTTATACAGCCGTTTCTGATCGTCCGTATCATAGATAACAAAATTATCGCTGTATCCCAACCAGGCACTGTGCTGCCGCATAATCCGGGCACACATGGCATGGAAGGTATGAATCCAGATACGATTACTCTCTTCAATATTCATGGCCGCAATCCGTTCCCGCATTTCACCGGCTGCCTTATTGGTGAAGGTAATGGCGAGGATTTGGGATGGCCAGGCCATCCCCTCTTCGATAATATGGGCAATGCGATGAATGATGGTTCGGGTTTTCCCCGATCCTGCCCCTGCTAAAATCAGTAATGGGCCTTCTGTGGTCGCTGCAGCCTCCCGTTGCTTCTCATTCAGTCCGTCTAATAAACTCATTCTGCCTCTGTTCTTTCTGTTCCGTAATACAATTGTTTTAACACACCATCCATAGACTTTTCATCCATAGAAATGGGATTTCTGGCCGTGGAGCCCTTAAGGGACCCCGCCAGCAAGCCGTCATAATGTTTAAGAAATTCTTCTTCTGTGATTCCCGCTTCCTTAAAAGTTTGGGGTATTTCAAAAATGGTGTTTAAGCGATGGATCTCCTGGATCACATCCCCACCAATGATTTGTCCCAATGCATCAAGATCCGCTTTGACCTGGGGGTCCTGGGCGTTATAGGCTAAGACGATAGGTAAAGCAATGGCATTCAGCAAACCATGCCCGGTACCAAAGGTTCCTCCAAAGGCATGGGCAATCCCATGGCTCATCCCCAGGCCAGCATTTTGAAAGGACATTCCCGCCAGACTTTGGAAATCGTGGACCTTTTGACGGCTTTCAATATCCCCATTCTTGAAGGAACGGGGCAGCCACACAAACAAGCCTTCTGCTGCCGCCCGGCTAATGGGCTTGCAAAAATCATCGGCGTTGGGGTTAATGTAGCTTTCCAGCGCGTGGGTCAGGGCATCCATCCCCGTTTCTGCAACGACGCTCCCCGGCATGGATAGTGTCAGATTGCCATCCAGGATGGCAATATCCGGAATGAAAGCCAGGGTTTTTAATCCCACCTTAATGTTTTCATCTTCAAAGGTCACAACTGCCGCCCGGGTTACCTCGCTGGCTGTCCCCGATGTTGAGGGTGCAGCCACGAGCGTTATCTTTTGGCGGGTCTCTGGGGCCTGGCCATTTCGAATTTCCTCAATAGTTAATGTTTTATACTCACACAGAAGGGTCATCACCTTGGCAGCATCAATGGCTGAGCCACCACCTACTGCCAGCACCACATCCGGATCAAAGGCTTTCAGACGCTTTGCTCCCTCTTCGACCTCGGCCACCGTGGGGTTTGCCCCAATGCCCGAATAAACATCGTAGGCCTTACCCTGGGCCTTTAAAATCCCTACAATTCCGTCAATGGTTCCGTTGTCGAACATGGCTCTCTTTCCGGTAATAATAGAAAAGCGCTGTCCTTTAATACCTTCAATGGCCTGGATTGATCCTGGTCCAACAATCATTTTATTTCCATTAAACTTCAGTTCTTTCACAACTAGCCTCCTTATCTGTTGAAGAATAAGCGGTAAACTTCACCACCATCGTCGTTCCCCGACCATCTTCACTATTGGCATCAATGACACCCCGATGTCGCTCTACAATCCATTGGGCGATAGACAAGCCCAGTCCCGTTCCACCTTCTTCCCGGGAACGGGCTTTATCCACACGGTAAAACCGTTGGAATACCTTTTTCAAATCGGCTTCTGGAATACCAATTCCCTGATCCGCCACCTTCATCACCACCATGGTTCCAGCTTTTTCAGCACTCACTGTAATATACGTACCAGATTCGCTATATTTGATGGCATTATCCATTAAAATAACTAACAGCTGGGTGAGCTGGCTTTCGTCACCAAAGACTATTAATGGGGTATCGGGCACGTCCACTAAAAGATTGATCTGCTTTCCTGCGGCTACCGTCAGCATTCGTTCTGCGACCTCACAGCACAAAAATCCAAGATCAACCTCTGAATCCTCAATATGGACCTCCCCTGCATCTGCCCGTGCCAAAAACATCAAATCCTCTACGATACGGTGCATTCGTTTAGTCTCGTTGTAGGCATTATTCAGCCATTCCATCTGGCTATTAACGCTTTCCTCACCGTCCCCCCGTACAACCTCTAAATTCGTTTGGATGACGGCGATGGGGGTTCTCAGCTCATGGGAGGCATCCGCCAGGAACTCTTGCTGGTGCTCCATCCCTTTTTTAATGGGGACAAGGGATCGTCCCGACAAGAAATAGCCACACAACCCGGAGGCCACCGCTCCAATGATGACCACAATAGACATGATATTGACGGCATTGGCCAGCACGCTGGATTCACTGGACATATCTTTAATCACCTGAAAGGTTTTTAAACCACCGTCTTTGCCAATAATGGTATAGGTACAGACCTTTAGATTTTGGGTATCCGTACGGTAATTTACTACCCAATATTTGCTTTGCTTCTCCGCCACGTACCGGAGTATCAAATTTTTAAGCTCCTGGGAATCAATGTTCAAATTAGTCGATGCTGAAACTGCCTCAAAATTCTCATTCCAGACCATGTAGGTGACGTTATTTTTATTCAAGCCTTCTAAAAAGGCCTGAAAGTTCACCCGATCCTCTTCCAGCTCTGGTGACTCCGGATCCTCCGATTCTAAATAATCGAGGTTTCCAGCCAGCTGGGCACAGTAAATTTCCAAACTGTTATTGATATCCGAATCCCGATTCAGGCTGATGGTGGCATAAAGCACGACAGCGATGAACACCGATAATCCCAATAGGACTATGGTATTCATCACCGTCAGATTCATGCGCAGTTTATTGAGGCCGGTCATTGTCCGGTTCCTTTAATACGTATCCCAAACCTCGGATGGTTTTGATGATGGTCCGGGAATCCTTAATTTTCTTTCGCAGATAATGGACATAGATTTCCACAGAATTATCCATGGCATTGCTTTCAATCCCCCATATCCGGTCGAGGATTTGTTCCTTGGAAATCGTTATACCTGGATTTCGGATGAACATCTCCATCAGCTGGGCCTCCTTGGAGGTCAGACGCACTGGCTTGGTCCCAATGGTCAGCTCCCCATTGTTGATATTCAAGGCCAGATCCGCATAGGTCAGCACACTGTCTGAGTAAACATCCCAGGGCCGTCGTCCCAGGGCGCGTACCCTGGCAATGAGCTCCTCGGTCACAAAGGGCTTTACCAGATAATCGTCTGCCCCCATATTAAGGCCAGCCACCTTATCCGCCGTACTATCCTTTGCGGTTAACAGCAAAACAGGGACATTTTTCCCTTGGGAACGAATATGCTTCAAGATTTCTAATCCACTCATCCCCGGGAGCATGATATCTAAAATAATTACATCATAGACGTCATTATCAGACAAGAGCTTGCCCTCAATGCCATCATTAACCACATCCACAAGGATCTTATTTTTTTCAAAGATTTTTCCAATGGCTGAGGCCAGGGATACTTCATCTTCTACCAATAGTACCCGCATCAGGATTCTTCACTTTCCTGGGATGCGGCGTCATCAATGACACGCCGGATGGGCTTTTCTACCCGGGCCTCGGCCGCTGCTTTTTCAGCCAGAATTTCAGCAGGGTCCTTCAACCCCTCATCTTCTTCCAAAGCGATGTCCGAGGCTGTTTTATCCTCACCCATATCAGAGGATGCTTCCTGTGTCACCACTTCCTTCGGACCCTCTGAGGCTGTTCCAAGAGCTTGATCCTCTTTTTTGATAAACTCCAAATCTGGTGCTGATTCTTCTTCCTCCTCCAGAATGCGTTTGCCTAAATTCTTATAAACCGGAACACAGCGTTCGTAATTTTCCAGGAAATCATCTGCTGGTAAGACCATCTTATCCATCAGGTAATAAATGAATAATCCCAAATAGTAGGCCTTGTCTGACTCAATGTCGGCCATGTTAAAGTACTTTGAAAAGGCATCCTCCAAGGAGTCCCCTTCTCTGACAATATCCCCTGCCACACGGACCCATTCTCTTGATAGGGTGTCAACCAGGGATTCATTGAAATATCCCCAAAGGATTCCCTTGGCCACACTTAAGTCCCCAAATTTCAAGGCGTTGTTAAGTTCCCGGGCCCCTCGGTTAAAGGCATCCATAATCCGGATGGTATAGGTGGTATCCCCCGTAGGGTGACGATCCCTTCCGCCTGTTTTTTCATCAATGAGCTGGGACAGGAGGAAATCATCCTCTTTCATTTTCTCACGGATGGCTGCCCATTCATCGTATTGGCAGAAGGGCAGATAACTGAAATCACCAAAGAGGCGGTCCGTCACCCGCTTGACTTCCATGAGGCTATCCCGATCCCGATAAACCTGGGTTTCCGCTTCAATGTATTTGTCCATCACATAAAAGATATTGTTCAAGCTGAAGAAGCGATTCATTTTTCCCATCAACTCGATATTTTCACTGTAGAAAATCATACCGTCAAAGGTCCGGTAATCACCGGAGCCTTCAGCAGATTCCTGGTTTTCCGCCAACTGAAGGAAACGGTACCCCTTATAAATGAGATCATTACAGGGATAGTAAATATCGTTGGGAAATTGATCCTCAAAGATATAAATAAATTTTCGTGTCTTTGTGAAACACAGGATATAACCCTTTGTCGTGAAAAAAGCCCAGGCCTTTTCATTGGCATCCTCATATCGGACATTAAAGCCCTCAGCTAACAGGGTATTTTTTGTGAGGAAATCCAGGATATCCTCACGGGTGTTCAGACCCAAAAGCTTAAGATTGATTTCAAAGTTTTCTTCCAGCAATTCAATCGCCAGGCCCTGACTGTCGTAGAGTTCCGACTTACGTCCTTCTGGATCGTTCATCAGATTTTTGACGATGCAAAGCAGAATACAATCGAGGGCAATATCCTCGGTTTTAGTTTCTGGCTGAACCTTGCTTAAATCCCGGAAAACATTACGCTTAATAATGGTCATGGTGTCCCGCTTCCGCCGATCCTTCCGTCGGTTGGCCACTTCATTAAACTGATCTAAAATGCGCCGGATCGTTTTAACCTGTTCCTCATCCACTGCTGAAAGCACCAGATTTTTATTGGCATCCTCCGTGTAAAAGACATTGCGCAGGAAGATTTCTAATACCCCATTTTCTTGACGCAAGGTGTATTCCACTTCCATGTCCTCTTCGACAGGAATAGGTAAAACCCGCCCGGTTTCCATATTTTTTGCGATCATTCCCCGACAACTTAAAAAAAGGTAATGATAGGATCTTGGAATATCATCACTGCTGTTCATCCCGATTTGCTCTAAATAGGTGGTCGTCCGCATGAAATAGCCATGAAAATCGACAACCTGAGCATTTTTCTTGTTAAGGGAAAAGCCATAATCAATAATGCGTTCCACAATCTTTGCCATATCTTCCATGGGGTTGGCGGACCGACTGGTCCGATTGATGATGGTCTGATTTAAATGCGTCCCCACATCATCGTAATTTGGCTCAACCGCCATCACAGCTTCAACGGCCAAAAAGATCAAGGTATCAATATCCACCGATGCCATGTTATCAAAGCCATAATCCTTCTTCAGCTTCTGAATCATGCGTTGGTACATCGTCTCAATTTGATTGATGCCACCTTTGATGACCTGATAACAATCACTGCAAAGGGAATCGTAATGAATCTCGATGCGGTCATTATTGATGGTGTGTTTTCGCCCTAAAAACCCCAATTCTTTACCACATTTTTCACAACAATTCTTCTTCATCAGATGCTCCTTTCCTTTATATGCTTATGGAAATTAATTAATTCGGTTATCTTTAGTTATTCATGGTTTATTTTAACACAAAGTCCTTTAAGAGTTTAGTGTTTTCTTTTGGCGGTTGGGAAATTGTGCGGGATGAGGGGGAGGTATGCTGGACCTCGGTGTGTTGCACCTGGTCCTCGCTGCCTTTTTTTGCTTTGCGCCCTACGCTCATATCGGGCCACGCCTTATAAAGCAAAAAAAATACAGCCCTGACAGAAAGCGAACTTTCTGTCAGAACTGCATGTTTTTTAGCTTTGCACGTCTTTAGTATACGTTACATCATCGGCATTCCGCCACCCATGCCGGCGGGCATAGCGGGAGCGTTTTCTTCAGGCTGATCTGCAACAGCTACTTCTGTGGTTAAAAGCATTGCGGTAATGCTGGCTGCATTCTGAATGGCTGTACGGGTAACTTTGGTAGGATCAATGATTCCAGAATCCACCATATTAACATAGTCGCCAGTGAGAACATTGAAGCCGATGCCTTTGTCTTTTTTGCGGAGTTCGCTAACAATGACCGATCCTTCATAACCTGCATTTTCAGCAATCTGACGCACTGGATCTTCGATAGCACGGCGGATGATGGATGCACCGATTTTTTCATCGCCATCTAAGGTGTCGACTAAGGCTTCCACTTTGTCTAAGGTGTTAATTAATGCGGTTCCACCACCAGGGACAACGCCTTCTTCAACGGCGGCACGAGTGGCATTTAAAGCATCTTCGATCCGGTATTTCCGTTCCTTCAGCTCAACTTCAGTCGCAGCACCAACCTGGATAACAGCGACACCACCGGAAAGTTTTGCTAAACGTTCCTGTAATTTTTCTTTATCATAATCCGAAGAGGTTTCAGGAATCTGAGCTTTGATTTGTCCAATCCGTTCTTCTACAGCAGCTCGATCTCCCTGTCCATCGACGATGATGGTGTTTTCCTTGTCAACCTTGACCTGACGGGCACGGCCTAACTGATCAATGGTGGCTTCTTTAAGTTCCAAACCAACTTCTTCAGAGATTACCTGACCACCAGTCAGGATTGCGATATCCTGGAGCATTTCTTTACGGCGATCACCAAAACCAGGTGCCTTAACAGCAACACAGTTAAAGGTTCCTCTTAATTTATTGAGTACCAAAGTCGTTAAGGCTTCCCCTTCAACATCTTCGGCAATGATTAAGAGCTTCGCACCCTGCTGTACAATTTGTTCCAGTACGGGCAGGATTTCCTGAATATTACTAATTTTTTTATCAGTGATCAGGATGTATGGGCTATCCATTTCAGCAACCATTTTTTCAGTATCCGTTACCATGTAACCTGAGAGGTATCCTCTGTCAAACTGCATCCCTTCTGTAAATTCCAGCTCGGTGCCCATGCCCTTGCCTTCTTCAACAGTGATGACACCGTCGTCTCCAACCTTTGTCATGGCTTCTGCAATAAGTTGTCCGATTTCAGCATCGGCAGCAGAAATTGAAGCAACCTGTGCCTTTGATTCTGCAGATTCAACCGGCTGGCTCAGTTCCTTCAGGCCTTCAACAACAACATCGACTGCTTTTTCGATTCCTTTTTTCAACACCATGGGATTGGCACCAGCAACAACATTGCGGTTTCCTTCACGAACGATAGCCTGGGCCAACAGGGTTGCAGTGGTTGTTCCATCACCAGCGACATCGTTGGTTTTCGTTGCAACTTCTTTTACCAGCTGAGCGCCCATATTTTCAAAAGCATCTTCTAATTCAATTTCTTTCGCAATGGTTACACCATCATTGGTGATGGTGGGTGCCCCATAGCTTTTTGCTAAAATAACATTTCTCCCCTTAGGTCCAAGGGTCACTTTTACTGCATCTGCCAATTGATCAACACCAGCGATTAATGATTCGCGGGCTTCCATGTGGAATTTGATATCTTTTGCCATTCTTATTGCCTCCTTGTAACGCGATCTTTTTTATTATTCTACAATTGCCAGAATATCATTCTGTTTGATGATCAAAAACTCTTCTTCGCCAACTTTGACTTCAGAACCCGAGTATTTTGAGTAGATAACTTCATCCCCAACGGCAACATCCAGAGGAATTTTTTTGCCATCCACAACTTCACCAGAGCCAACAGCCACAACAGTTCCCTGCTGGGGTTTTTCCTTTGCTGTACCCGGCAGCACAATACCGCTGGCGGTTGTCACTTCTTCTTCTTTCACTTTAATAACAACTTTGTCTCCCAATGGTTTAAGACTCATTATCAACGCCTCCATTATATTTTGAGTTATTATTAGCACTCATTATCTCCGAGTGCTAACATAATATTAGCTGATACCCATCATTTTTGCAAGTGTTTTTATATATTTTTAAGAACTATTTTATTTTTTTTTAAGTTTTAAATATACACGATCTACATTTTAGACCGTTGACAAAACCAGGAAAGGGAACGGATAAAAACACAATCGAAGGTTTTGCGCACTGACCACTAAGCGGTTTCCTTTGTTCATTAGCACCTTCTGTTGCGATCCAAATCTCTGATTTGGGTCATTGTAACTATGCAACGCTTATTCAAGGGCACCATTTAAATCAACTTTCTCTATTTTTCATATAATGCCCATTAAATCTTAAACCACTCACTGTTTTTTCATTTCCTAAATAATTTTAAGTTGATTACAGTTTCAAACTTGACCTATAGAAAATCAGGCTTTTTTCTTTTTTCAGAAATTCAAATGTATTCATTGCCTGGGCTTTAGCCAATGGTTACCAGAACACTTTGTAATTTGACCTGTAAACCAAGCCGTGCTATAATAAATGTACAAACAGGTGCACTGCTGGCCACGGTCACGGTGCCCAGGCTAAGGATAATAGAAAAGCATGAAAACATTCGTAAAAAAGTGTTTATTTTTTTCTTGACTTTTTTTTTAACCCACTATACAATAGACACTATTAAGAAAAAAAACAAGAATCCAGTATTTTGATTTGGAATTATCGAGTATTTTCTTTTTTGATCTTTACTCTGAAACGCCTTAATACAGTGATTTTCAGACACTCACCTGCGGATGTGGCGGAACTGGCAGACGCGCTAGATTTAGGATCTAGTATCTTTCGATGTGGGGGTTCGAATCCCTTCATCCGCACCATTTTGAACATATGGGCCTCTACCACATGGTAGAGGCTTTTTTACATGGATATTTTTATACAGAAAGGATGTCAATATGTGTAGCCGATATACCTTCAGAGCGACAATTCCTGAATTAAAGACCCTTTTCGATGATGCACAGCGGCACAATATCCCAATCCATGAAGGAGATATTCATCCCAATGACCTTACTCTGGGTTTGATTCTACAAGGGGGTGTCAAAAAAACCGTCCTAATGCGCTGGGGATATCCATCAACCACACACTCTGGATTAATCATTAATGCAAGAAGCGAGACAATCCAAAATAAGCCAATTTTTTCATCAGATTTTAAATATCGACGATGTCTTCTACCGATGGCTGGCTTTTATGAGTGGGATTTCAAGAAAAATCTTTATTTATTTTCACCCAAAGTTGCTGATGCCTATCTTTGTGGCATTTTCCATCCTGCAGATAATGACTTTTTTCATTTTGTCGTTTTAACCCGACCTGCAGCAGGAACACCAGCTTCAGTTCATCATCGTATGCCCATTATCCTTTCTAATGCACAGACTGATCAATGGCTCTCTAATCTTAACGTTGCTCATAAATTACTGTATGGGGAACCATATCTTTTGGAAAAAAAATGCCTTGAAAAACACGAACAACTCGATTTTTTATCTTAACGCAATTGGAATCCCCGGCGCCCCTGCGGGCTGGCATTTTGAGCTTTCATCAAATTAAGAAAGGAAAACCGCACTAAACCTTATCAAAACCGAAAGTTTTGCGCACTGACGACTGAGGGTTGTCCCTTTGTTCATCAGCGCCTTGCGGTGCTATCCAAATCTTTGATTTGGGACATAGCACCCATGCAACGCTTGTCCAAGAGCCAAAGGCAATTGGCAACAAGCGACTGCAGAGCACAAAAAAGCACCATCCCTCAGGATGGTGCTCATGTATGATTAGGCTTGTAGTTTTTCCCGCACGATTTGGTTGACGAGCTTGCCGTCTGCCAAACCTTTAACCTTGGGCATCAGTGCACCCATGATTTTTCCCATATCTTTCGCGCTTTGGACTCCGGTTTCCGTAATGGTTTCGTCCACGATTGCCTCGATTTCTTCCCGGGACAATTGTTTAGGAAGGTAAGCATCGATGACTGCCATCTCTGCTTTTGTCTGCTCAATCAGGTCGTCTCTTTCGGCCTTTTCAAAATCCTCCAAAGCATCTCTGCGTTGTTTGCGCTGCTTGCTAATGATATCCAGAACTGCGGAATCATCCAGGACAACCTTTTGATCCTTTTCCACTTGTAAAATAGCGGCACGGATCATGGTAATGGTTGCTTTACGCACCTTATCCTTTTCCTTCATCGCTGTTTTTAAATCAGCTTGTAATTGTTCCTTTAATGTCAACTACTGACACTTCCTATCTTTTTTTCATTTTTCTTTTTCTGGCAGCTTCTGATTTTTTCTTACGCTTCACACTCGGCTTTTCGTAGTGCTCTCTTTTGCGAATTTCAGACATAACCCCTGCCATGGCAGTTTTTCTTTTAAAACGACGCAATGCGCTTTCAAGTGTTTCATTTTCTTTAATTCTTACTTCAGACATCTTCAACCCCCCTCTCTTATGCAAAACTTAGTTTGGAAACCTGCATATCTAGTTTGAGCAACAATCATTATATTTTATTTTCTATTAAAAGTCAATAAAATATTCCAGATAGCCCGGATATATGTAAAAAATACAGATATCCTTTACTGATGAGTCAATCAACCGGGAGGCCATTCCATCTTTCGTCCACCAAGGAGATGATAATGGAGATGGGGCACAGTCTGACCTCCTGCTTCACCACAATTATTCACCAGCCGAAAACCATCGTCAGCAATTCCAAGCTTTAACACGATGCGATTGGCTACCGTATGAATATGACTAATAATATCATCCCCTGCCGGAACCGAAAGAATGGAATCATAATGCTCTTTTGGGATGATGACAACATGGACCGGAGCCTGTGGTGCGATATCCTTAAAAGCCAAAACCGCATTATCCTCGTAGACCACTGTCGCTGGAATTTCACCGGTTGCGATTTTGCAGAACAAACAATCCTCTGCCACTTCATTCACCTCTCAATTTTTAAACTGGGTTTGCACCCATAAACAGCACTTTATCTGTATATGATACTTCAACTGGCACAATTTTTCCACAATTATTTTGGGAACCCATCATTTTAACTGGAAGATAGTTGTCGGTATGTCCTTCCATTACGCCATCCTCCGTCAGACGTTCAAAGAGCACCTCTAACTGTCGGCCGTGATTGGCCTTTAAAAAGTCGTCCTCCAGGACCTTAGCGAGAGCAATCAGACCCTGGCTACGCCTTGTTTTTACATCCTCAGGGATCTGATCCGTCATATCCGCCGCCGGGGTCCCCTGGCGCCTGGAATATTTAAAGACATGGACCTGATAAAACTCAATGGCTTTCACAAAGGTCAAAGTTTCCTCAAACTCAGCCTCAGTTTCTCCGGGAAAGCCCACCATAATATCCGTGGTAATGGCCGGGTAATCAAAAAACCGGCGAATCCGTTCCACAATTTCTTTGTACTCCGTGGTGGTGTAACGCCGATGCATCCGACCAAGGACGGTATCGCTTCCACTTTGGAGGGATAGGTGAAAATGGGGACAAAAGGACTCAATTTTTGAAAGCTCCTGTACAAAGTTCTCACTTAAAATCAGGGGCTCCAGGGAACCCAAGCGAATCCGGCGCACCCCCGGCACTGTTGCTACGGCCTGAATGAGCTTAAGCAGATCCATATCTCCATCCATATCCTTCCCGTAGGAGGCAATGTGAATGCCTGTCAGCACCATTTCCAAAAATCCGGCTTCTACCAGCCGGGAAACTTCCGCTACAACGGAATCCAGACTTCTGCTGCGTACCCGTCCCCTGGCATAGGGCACAATACAATAAGTACAAAACTGGTCGCAGCCTTCCTGAACCTTTAAGAAGGCCCGGGTATGGGAACGGTTTTCCGATACGGTAAGTTCTTCAAAATTCCGATTTCGGCTATTATCGTGGACAGCACTATACTGACCCTCTTCCCGGCAAAAGCCCTCCACCATCTCTACAATGCCCAGGCGATCCTGGGTTCCAATAATCAGATCGACCTCGGGTATGGCCGCCACCTCCTCCGGTGCCACCTGGGCGTAACAGCCCGCTGCTACAATGGTCGCCCCTGGGTTGTGGCGCCTGGCACGCCTGAGCATATTCCGGGATTTTCGATCCCCTAAATGGGTGACGGTACAGGTATTCACCACATAAACGTCCGCGACCCCGTCAAAGGAGACGACGTCATATCCTGCCTTTTCAAAAAGCTCTGCCATTGCCTCGGTATCAAAGCTATTGACCTTGCACCCCAAGGTGTAAAATGCTACTGTTCCTTTATACATCCAAACTCCACTAATTCATAAAATAAATTCAAGCTGGCCAGGACTGCGGGGCCAGCCGTTTCGGTCCTTAAAATACGTCTTCCCAGGGAAATGGAATTGGCCCCTGAAGCGGTCATGGCAGCGACCTCTTCCTCGGCCAAGCCACCCTCAGGTCCGACGAGGATACCCATGGTCATGGGCTTTTTTTCACCGGAGGTAAGCACCTGGGCCAGGCCCTGGCCCCGTTCATCCTCATAGGCCACCAGGAATAAATCATACCTGGATATTTGTTCTAAAACGGCCCCCATCGTTAGGGGTTCATGGACCGCCGGAATGATTCCCCGTTTGGATTGCTTGGCCGCAGCATAGGCTATTTTGTTCCAGCGTTCGGCCTTTTTCTTCCCCTTATCCCGGAGATCCACCACCGTTCGTTTTGATGAAAAAGGGATTACCCCATCCACCCCCAGCTCCACAGATTTCTGGATGATTTCATCCATCTTCTGCCCTTTTGGCAGCCCCTGAAAGAGGGTGATCCGGAGGGTATTTTCACTGGAACAGGGTTTCGTTTCAATAATCCGGCAATTCACCCCGCCACCATCGTCCTGGTCAATGGTACAGATATGCTCGGTTCCCTGGCCATCACAAACCTCAAAGGCTTCACCCGGACCAATACGCAGCACCTTGGATAGGTGCCTATAATCCTCGCCTGCAATGCGCAGGGTACCTTCCCCCACGCTTTCTGGTGCCACGAAAAAGCGGTGCATTACTGCACCACCTGTTTCCTGGCAATGATACTATTCCACTCACCCATGGTATCGATGGATTCTACCTCGAAGGCGTTATCCTTTAGGGCCTCCAGTACCATTTCCAGACGATCAGCAATGATACCAGAGGAAACGAAGGCTCCCCCGGGCTTGAGAAAGGGGGTAATAGCGGCGGACAGCTCAACGATGGCCTCTGCCAAAATATTTGCCACAATGACATCAGCCCTTTCATCAGGCTCCAGGACCTCCACCAGATTTCCTTCACGGATTTCAATGGCATCGTCCACCTTATTTAAGGCGAGGTTTTCCCGGGCGACCTTTACTGCCACCGGATCTAAGTCGATCCCGATGATATGTTTACAGCCCAGCTCTGCCGCGACGATGGACAAAATCCCAGTACCACAGCCAATATCAAAGACGATATTCTCCGGTTTTATAACCTGTTCCATGGCTGCCACACAGAGTTGGGTAGTCTCATGGGTTCCGGTGCCAAAGGCCATGCCAGGGTCCATATTGACCACAATATCATCCTCGCCGGGCTCGTAGGGTTCCCAGGTGGGCTTAATCACGATATTTTTTCCCACCTTGGTGGGCTTGTAGTATTTCTTCCAGGAATTGGCCCAATCTTCCTCCAAAAGCTCTGTAATGGATACCTCACAGGCCCCAGGATCTAATCCGTACTCCGGCAGTTTCTTAATCCCTGTAAACAGCTGATGGGTACATTCATCTAAATTGAGCTCCTCGCTAAAATATCCGCTGATAATCGAGGTATCCGGATCCATGGTGAGGAGCCGTTCGTCAATATAATTCACCGTAGGGTCCTCCTGCACCAGCAGCAGGTTCTCCGCAGACTCGATGACGACACCCTTTGCCCCCGCTTCATAAAACAGCTCTGCAATAGCTTCTTCCGCTTCCAGAGTCGTCTTAATTTGAACTTCATACCATATCATGAAAATACCTCCGTCCCTATACTAATCCTTATTATAATACGCCTTTCCGAGTATTACCACCTATAAAATGAATGCAAACAAATTCACCCCACAATTTTTTTGCCCTATTCCAGCAAATTTTCGCCGGGCGTGAAACGGTATTCAGATTTATGTTACAATATATTTAATCATTATGCGCAAAAAGGAGTTAAACGACATGTCTGACGATCGTAAAGAACTAACCCGTTCCATACAGGAATACGTCCCTGGGAAACAGGTCACCCTGGCCCATGTCATTGCCAATCCAAAGCAGGATGTCTACATCAAGCTGGGACTGGATGAAGAAAACAACGATGCCATTGGCATCCTAACCATTACCCCCAGTGAGGCTGCCATTATTTCTGCGGATGTCGGAACAAAAGCCGCCCCGGTAGAAATCGGATTTTTAGACCGTTTCAGCGGTTCCCTTATTATCACAGGTCGGGTGAGCGATGTCAACTCATCCATCAAGGAAATCATCAACTTCCTTAAAAACACCCTTGGCTTTGACATTCCAGACCGTATCACCCATTCCTAATCAATGGCCAGTAACCGAAACCGTGTCGCCCTCATCGGAAAGATTGGGTGCGGTAAAACGACCCTCGTACAGCGCCTGACGGATATGGAAATCCACTATTCAAAAACCCAAACAGTTACTTATATGGATAATTTCATCGATACCCCTGGTGAATTTATTGAATTACCCATCTTTTGTCGCCAGGCCATCAACGTTTCCTGCGATGCTGGGTTGCTCATTCTATTAAATTCGGCCATTGATTCACAAAACAAGGTATCCCCTAACTTCGTTCATACCTTTAATATTCCCGCCATTGGGGTGGTGACTAAAATCGACTCCCCCAAGGCCAATATCGAACGAAGCCATCGATTCCTCAATTTTGCCGGAATCCATAAAAATAAAATTTATGATGTCAGTACCATCACTGGCGAAGGCATTGAAGCGTTAACCGAAGTTATCCATCATTATGTGGAATTAAAGAAAAAGTAGTATTACAGAAAAGGAGACAGCATGCCCGAAACCATCCTATCAACCAATGCCCAAGTAGAAGCATATTTAAAAGATAAAGGGATTTTCCCCCAGGACACCGTCCTTATTGTTGAAGACCTTCGGGCCATTAAGGAAAGCGTGGAGGGCTTTGTCAACACCATCTACCGAATTCGTGGTGATAATGGCCACTCCGCCGTTATGAAACAAGTGGCCGCCCTGCCCATCAGTCGGGCGGAGGAACAGGGAGACGGCCAGCCTGATGCTCACCTTCAGGACTGGACCCTGGACCCAGGGCGCCTGCGTAACGAAATTTCCGTATTGATTTTTTGGAATTCTGTACTCCCTGGCATCTGCCCTGAAATCTATCTTTTTGACGAGCCCCGGGGCATTATCGTTATGGAGGATTTATCCCACCTCAGTCTGCTGCGTTATGAATTTTCCAGAATGAAGCCCTTCCCCCTTTTAGGGGAGCGGCTGGGGGATTTTTTCGCCCATAACCTCTTTTATTCCTCAGACCTTCACATGACGCGCTTTCGGCGCAAAACCATGCAAGATTTCTTTGAAAATCCCGAATATACGGCCCTGGAGCCCTTTCTCTTTGAGGATTGTGCCATTGTTTCAGATCACCGCGTCATGCCTGAAGGGACCTGGCCACTGCGTCAAAGCATTCTAACCAATTCAGCCTGCCAAACTGAAATTAAACGGCTGCGCCAGCTCTTCAATACTTCCAGAGAATGCCTGATCCACACCGATCTCCATTCCTCCAATATCATGGTGGATGAAGGCACCGTTAAAATCATTGATACAGAATTCGCCGGCTTTGGTCCCATCGCCCAGGATTTTGGGCGCCTAACCGCCAGCTTTTGTCTCAATTATTTGTCCTGGCTTGGGGATGATGGCAGCTATACCCCAGAGGCCCGTCTGGCCTACCAGGAAAGCGTCCTGGATATTTTAGAGACCATGTATACCCGGTTTGAATCCACCTTCCAGTCCCTCTGCCAGGAAAACCAGGCAGATAGTTATGTTCTTAAAAGTTTAGATGTGGAAGGGTATCTCCGAAGTCATTTTGTCGATGCCCTGAGCTACACGGCCCTCAACGCCGGCTCCCGTATCGCCGACCGGGGATTATGCTATGATTTGGCCCGTTTACCGGAGACAGAACGCATCTATCCCCAGCAGCTGATTCTCATCCTCTGCCAGACACTGCTCACCAGTGATGGACGTTTTGGCCACATTACCGAGCTAACCGCATTACTGCGTAAGTTACCGGAGCAATACCCCCGGAATTCTGAATTTCTGACGAAAGGATGACATTATGAAGCCAATGACCAAGGCAGATGTCCAAAACTACCTGGTTGAAAAAGGAGTTTTTACCCCGGAGGTTCATTTCCATACCGTTGATATTTTAGAGGAAACCGACACTGCAGAGGGATACGTCAATCATATCTTCCAGGTGAAGGACCTGGTCACCCAAAAATCCGTGGTGGTCAAGCAGGTGATGCCTTATATGCTGGCTATGGTCAAGGCCACGGGTGAGGAGCACCCCTTTTCCATGGACCGTATGCGGACTGAAATTCGGACTCTGGCTTTTTTGAACAAGCTGTGTGCGGGCATCGTTCCGGATGTTTATCTGGCGGATTATCAAGCCGGTATTTTTGTTATGGAAGATTTAAGCCATCTGGATTTGATGCGCTTCCAAATTACTGCGGGAGTGGAATATCCGGATTTTGGTAAACGCATGGGGGCCTTTTTAGCCGGACTGTGTTTTTACACCTCCCCCGATTATTTAAGTCCCTCGGCTCAAAAGAAAATGGAAGCCTACTTCCAAAGTGAAGAGAGCAATCGGCTGAACACCTTTCTCACCACAGATTGTCCCCTGATTAATCTGGCAAAGCCCATGGAGCCGGAAAACGGCCCCCTGCGGGAGCGTATTGCCAATAATCCAGATATTCTGAGGGTGGTTGCCCATTTGTCTGAACGCTTCGAGCATTCCCATCAATGCTTAAGCCACAACGACCTCCATACCTCTAACATCATGTTAAACGCCTCGGAGCTTAAGATTTTGGATACGGAGTTTTCCGGCTTTTCTGCCGGCTTTATGGATATGGGCCGTCTGACCAGCAGCTTCATTTTAAACTACGTCTCCTGGCTGGGCACCCCGGAAATTCCCATGGCGACCCGTACCCGGATGCAGGCCTATAACCTGAGGGTCATTGCTGATTTATACCACGCCTTTAACCGGATGTTTGAAAAGCTTTGGTGGAAGCACCGTCTAGCTGGCAATTGTACAGCCACCGTGGATGCCATCCTCCGGGATGCCCTGAACTACGCCACTGTCAGTGCCACCATTCGAATCACCTCGGATTTTGCCCAAAGCTGTGAAATCAAGCGCATTAAAAAGCGTGAGGATTTAGCCCACATCCAAAGGCGGGTTCTGGAAGTGGCCGAATATACCTTACTGCATCAGGACCAATTCCATGAGATTGAGGATTATTGTGATTTTCTGCGCTGCTGCTGTGATATCGCGGTACAATAAAGCCATTTATAATGACCGATAAAAAGGAGGCCTTCGCCCCAGCGGCGAAGACCTCCTTTTTAATATCTTTTTTCCATTAACTATTTTGCCTTTGGACCAGCGTCCACCACTTCTTGGGGCATGTTCTCATATTTTGCAAAATTCTTTTCAAATTGCTCGGCTAAATGTCTGGCTGTTTGATCGTAGGCAGCTTTATCTTCCCAGGTATTTCTGGCAATTAAAACATCCCCAGGCACCCCTGGACAGCTGGTGGGAACTTCCATGTTGAAAATATCATCGTGGATGTAATCCGCCTTGGCTAAATCTCCATTAATGGCTGCGGTAATAATGGCCCGGGTATAGGATAGCTTCATCCGTTCACCCACGCCATAGGCCCCACCAGACCACCCCGTATTAACCAGGTAGACATTACAGTCATAGGCATCAATCCGTTCCCCTAAAAGCTCTGCATAACGCGCTGCCGGTAAGGGTAAAAAGGGTGCACCAAAACAGGTGCTGAAGGTTGTTTGAGGCTCTGTAATCCCCCGTTCTGTCCCGGCAAGCTTACTCGTATAGCCACTGACAAAGTGATACATGGCCTGACTCCGATTAAGCTTTGCCACTGGTGGCAGGGTTCCGAAGGCATCGGCAGCCAGGAAAATTACCGTCTTGGGGTGGCTGCCCACACTGGGGATCACGCAATTGGGAATGTATTCCAGTGGATACCCCACCCGGGTATTTTCGGTGTATTTTTTATCCGTAAAATCCGGATCGCCATTTTCATCGTAAACCACATTCTCAACCACAGATCCAAAGCGGATGGCTCTGAAAATTTCTGGTTCCCGTTCCTCCGTCAAATCGATACATTTGGCGTAACAGCCTCCTTCAAAATTGAAGATGCCATTGTTGCTCCAGCCATGTTCATCATCTCCAATGAGGAAGCGTTCAGGGTCAGCGGAAAGGGTTGTTTTCCCTGTCCCGGAAAGACCAAAGAATAAGGCGGTATCCCCATCCTTCCCCATATTTGCTGAGCAGTGCATGGGGAACACATTTCTCTGGGGTAAGAGATAATTCATCACCGAGAAAATAGATTTCTTGGTTTCCCCACAATATTTTGTCCCCGCAATGAGGACGACCTTTTTCTTAAAGCTCAAAATAATGGCCGCTTCACTATGGGTCCCGTCAATCTCCGGATCACAAAGGAATCCGGGCATGGAAATCACCGTGAATTCGGGTGTAACGACTTCCCCTTCTGCCGCATTAATAAATAAATTTCGCGCGAACAGGCTGTGACTGGCATATTCATCCACCACACGGATAGGGAGTCGATAATCCATATCGGCACCGGCAAAGCCATCAAAAACCAGGAGCTCATTGGCGTTCGAGGCATAGGCCGTTAATTTTTCATATAATGCTTCAAATTTTTCTTCTGAAAATGGTACATTGGTCTTTCCCCACTCAACGGTATGGTGACTGACTTCATCATCCACCACAAAGCGGTCGTCAGGAGAACGGCCGGTGTATTTCCCCGTGTAGGTGGCTAATGCCCCTGAGTTAACCAGCTGCCCTTCCTCTTTTTCTACTGCCCGTGTAATCAGCTCTGCTTTTCCCAAATTCAACAGGCCTTCACTCTTAATTCCTAAATAGTTTAAGTCGACTTTTTTCATTCTAAAATCTGTATGATGCAATCATACAACCCCTTTCTCTATAATCTCTCCATGTTGCTTTTATACATTACAGTGTTATTTTGTCCCACCTTTACAAAAGCAATTTAATTATACCATAATTTAAATGAAAAGGGTATATCAAAAAATAATCTCTCTCAAATCCACATAAAAAAAGCCCTCACAAGGGCTCAGACTGTCGACAAACCCAGGTCAGGGTGATGATAAAAATACGAGAACCCTGGCGCCCCTGCGGGCTGGCGTTTTGGGCTTTCATCAAATTAAGAAAGTTAACCTGCCTTAAACCCGATCAAAACCGAAGGTTTTGCGCACTGACGACTGAGAACTTTCCCTTTGTTCGTCAGCGCCTTGCGGTGCTATCCAAATCTTTGATTTGGGATATAGCACCCATGCAACGCTTGTCCAAGAGCCAAAGGCGATTGGCAACAAGCGACTGCTGGG
>NZ_FNOU01000033.1 GCF_900107125.1 Eubacterium barkeri | reverse complement strand
ATCCGCTATCGCAAGATGTTCGGAGAATACATGGTTTACGTGGAGGATCGGCCGGTACTGCTGGTCTGTGACAACACCGTCTTTGTTAAAATACTACCGGAAATCGGAGACATGATGCAGGGTGCCGACACTGGCACCCCTTATAAAGGGGCAAAGGTCCACTATATCCTCGACATCGAGGACCGGGCTTTGTGCCAGGCGATCATTGCTATTTTGAAGACAATCATCCCGGTGCCAAAGCCTCGGAAGAAAAAATAGAGGATCATGACAGAAGGGGACAGGCAGTCGCATATTTGCGCCTAATATTGTTGGCGATATGATACAATTGGCTCATAGAAACATACAAATTGGAAGTTGTGGAGGAATCAGATGAAAAACTTCAAAAGAAGAGATTTGTCCTTTTCATTATGCGGACTTAACTGTACCCTCTGCACCATGCGGATTGGCGGACATTGTCCCGGATGTGGCGGAGGTGATGGCAATCAAGGCTGTTCTATTGCAAGGTGCAGCATCGCGCACGGCGGATTTGAATATTGTTCCGAATGTGCAAGCTACCCTTGTCCGAAATATAACGGCATCACGCAATTTGATTCATTTATCACCCATCGAAATCAAATCTCGGACATGGCTAAGATGACAAGGCTCGGAAGTGATACGTATCGGGAGGAGCTTGAACAGAAATCGCAGATACTACAATACCTTCTTGCCAATTTCAATGACGGACGCAAAAAGACTTTCTTCTGTCTTGCCATTAACCTGCTCGATTTGTCAGACATTGAGAAGGTTATGCAACAGATAAGGGAACGCATTACCCGAGAAATGACGGTTAAGAAGAAGGCCTCGGTTACAGTCGAGTGCTTCGAAGCTGTGGCAAAAGAAAAAGACATTATACTAAAGATGAATAAGAAGCCATCAAAAGTGAAATAAGCAAACCTCAAAAATCCTTAAACAAAGTTCGCCCTCCTTGACAATGTGTCAGGGAGGGTTTATTATTAAAAGAAAAAACACCCCCCTGGGGTGTAGGGAGTTAAGGAAAATGCAAGCAAATTCACAGCAAGTTTTAAGGCTGCTCAAAACGGCCCGGGGCCAGATCGATGGGATTATCAAGATGGTGGAGGAGGATCGGTACTGCATGGATATCTCCCAGCAGCTTATGGCCTCCCAATCGGTGCTGCGTCGGGCCAATAAGGAGGTCCTCTCCGCTCATCTGAAATCCTGTGTCAAGAATGCCCGGACGGAGGAGGAGATGGAGGAGAAGGTGGACGAGTTGGTGGCCACTCTGGATAAAATTATGAAGTAGTCATAGGAGCGCTGTCGTCCTAGGTAGTGGTCGACGTCCGTTATATGAATACATTCTGGTCTCCGCTCCGCGGACAGCAAAGCTGTTCGCGTCAAGTCGATGCTGACTGTATTCAAATAACGGACGTCTGTAGGGAAACTTTTTGGACAGCGTCGTAGTGAGATTGATGAGAATTGAGGTAACAACAATGGAAAAAGAGCGTTTTGATATTACAGGGATGACCTGTTCATCGTGCTCCACCCGGGTGGAGAAGGCGGTGGATGGTCTGGAAGGCGTGGAGACGGCGGCGGTGAACCTGCTGACCAATTCCATGACGGTGGAATATGACCCGGCGGCGGTGGATGCCCAGGGCATTGTGGATGCGGTGGAAAAGGCTGGGTATGGGGCAGTGCCGGTGATGGCTGAAAATACGGCCGGAAAAGCTTCGGGCCAGACGGTCCAGGGGGCTCCAACCAATGTAGCGGAGATGGCCATTAAGGAAATGAAACACCGCATCATCGTGTCCTTTGCCTTCCTCATTCCCCTCATGTATGTTTCCATGGGAAGCATGGTGGGCCTGCCCCTGCCGGGATTTTTAACGGGAATGGAGAATTCGGTATCCTTTGCCTTTACCCAGTTTCTCCTCACCCTGCCCGTGGTGGTGGTGAATCGGAAGTATTACAGCACGGGTTTTAAAACCCTTTGGCATCGAGCCCCTAATATGGATAGTCTCATTGCGGTGGGCTCCGGTGCCGCCCTGGTCTACGGGGTATTCGCCCTGTACCGTATGAGTTGGGCCCTGGGGGCCGGGGAGATGGCTGTGGTCCACCAATATCATATGGATCTGTATTTTGAATCGGCAGCGATGATCTTAGCCCTCATTACCCTGGGGAAGTACCTGGAAGCCCGGGCCAAGGGCAAGACCAGCGAGGCCATTTCCAAGCTCATCGACCTCTCCCCGAAGACCGCCATGGTTATCCGGGATGGTGTAGAGGTGGAGGTCCCTGCGGACAGCGTTCGGGTGGATGAAATCTGCGTGGTGCGCCCCGGGGCCAGCATTCCAGTCGATGGGGTGGTGGTGGAGGGCCAAAGCGCCGTGGATGAAGCCGCCATCACCGGGGAAAGCATTCCGGTGGAAAAGAGCACCGGAGATGCGGTCATTGCCGCGACCATTAATACCTCTGGCTTTTTAAAAGTACGGGCCACGAAGGTCGGTGAGGACACCGCTTTTTCGGAAATCATCCGCTTGGTCCAGGAGGCCAGTGCCAGCAAGGCACCCATCGCCCACCTGGCAGACCAGATTGCCGGGATTTTCGTTCCGGTGGTGATGGTCATTGCTCTGGGGGCTACCATCTTCTGGCTGGTGAGCGGTTCGACCTTTGAATTCGCCCTGTCCATTGGCATTGCGGTGCTGGTGATCTCCTGCCCCTGTGCCCTGGGATTGGCCACACCGGTGGCCATCATGGTGGGCACGGGTAAGGGTGCGGAAAACGGCATCCTCATCAAAAGTGGGGATGCCTTGGAAACAGCCTGTAAGGTGGATACGGTGGTGCTGGATAAAACCGGGACCATCACCACGGGTAAGCCCGTAGTGACTGATGTGCAGGTGCTGCAAGCGGGCCTGTCGGAACCGGATTTTCTGGCACTGGCCGGGGCATTGGAGGCTCCCAGTGGTCATCCCCTGGCGGATGCCGTGGTGGATTATGTGGCGGAACAGAGACTGTCACTGCCGACGGTGTCAGATTTCAAGGCGCTGTTGGGCATGGGGGTGGAAGGCCGCATTGCCGGCCGCATGGTTTATGGCGGAAACCTGCGCCTGCTGAAGGATTCGGCATTATCCACAGATTTGTCCACAGACTTATCCACAATTGTGGATAATGTGGATAAACTATCGGAATTGGGAAGAACGCCCCTTATATTCTTTGACGATACCCAGGTATTGGGCATCATCGCCGTGGCCGATGCCATTAAGGCAGACAGTGTGGCGGCAGTGGCAGAGATGAAGGCCATGGGCCTTTCCGTGGTGATGCTCACTGGGGATAATGCCAAGACCGCTGAGGCCATCCGGGCCCAGGCCGGCATCGGCCGGGTGGTGGCCGGGGTGCTGCCGGCGGATAAAGAAAAGGAAATCCAGCGCCTGAAGGCAGAGGGTCATCAGGTGGCCATGGTGGGGGACGGCATCAATGATGCCCCGGCCCTGGCGGCAGCGGATGTGGGCATGGCCATTGGTGCCGGGACGGATGTGGCCATTGAAAGTGCCGATATCGTGCTCATGCACAGTGGTCTTACGGATGTGTCCGCCGCCATTCGTCTGAGTCGCTCAGTCATTAGGAACATCAAGGAAAACCTCTTCTGGGCCTTTTTCTACAATGTGATTGGCATTCCCATTGCCGCTGGGGTTTTATATCCCGCCTTGGGAATGCGGTTAAGTCCCATGCTGGGGGCTCTGGCCATGAGCTTATCCAGTGTTTGTGTGGTGCTCAACGCCCTGAGATTGAAGGGGCTCAAGCTTAAGAAGACAAGTGTGGCACCGGCTCCAAAAGTCCAGGATGCCCCGGAAGTTAAGGCTGTTCTGCAATCTGAAAATAATGAAAGTACCTTAAAGGAGGAACTTAAAATGATGACTTTAAAAATTAATGGCATGAACTGTATGCACTGTGTGGGCAGTGTGAAAGCGGCCCTGGAAGCCATTCCCGGTGTTCAGGCTATTGTAGATTTGGATAAGGGGACTGCCATGGTCCAGGCTCCGGGGGATGTCTCTCCGGACCGTCTGAAGAAGGCAGTGGCGGATGCCGGCTTTACGGTGACAGCCATCGATTAATGCTAAAAAGACCGCCTTAATTGGCGGTCTTCGTTGTTTTTGAAGATGGGGTTTGTTCAGAAAACGGTCTTACTGGTGCTGGCGACTCCGCCGCACTGTCTTCACCACCTCGTACCAGATGACGCAGGCCACGCCCAGGCCCAGGGAGAAGAAGAACTGCCCGGGGGTGAGGGCCGCCAGCTTGAGGAGCTGGTTTAAGGGGCTGTAGAGGATGAGGAGCAGGATGGCTACAGTGCCCAGTCCCACGGCCCACATGACCTTATCCTTAACCAGCCGCCCCATGGCGGTGAGAATACTGTCATGGTCGGAGCAATTCACAAAGACTAAGAGCAGGTTGGCGACAATGATAATGGTTAAAGCCATGGCCCGGCCCATGGGGGCGTTTGCTGGATTTCCAGCCAGCACGGCGAAATAGGTACCGAAGGAGGCGGCGAAGATGCACAGCCCCTGGATGATGCTTTTGGTGAGGGTGCGCCGGTCCAGGAGCGGTTCTTCTGGATTTCGGGGTGGCCGTTCCATGATATCCTGCTCTGCGGGTTCCCGTTCCAGGACGATGGAGCAGGTGGGGTCAATGACCAGCTCCAGCAGCACCACGTGCAGGGGCAGGAGGAGCAGGGCGCCGGGGGATATGCCCAGCAGGGGCCCCAGCAGTGCCGAGAAAGCGATGGGGATGTGGATGGTGAACACATAGCCCACGGCCCGGCGGATATTATCAAAGATACGCCGACCGTCTTTAACCGTATCCACGATGGTGGAAAAATCGTCATCCATAAGAATGAGGTCCGCGGCTTCCCGGGAGACCTCACTGCCCCGCTTGCCCATGGCGATGCCGATATCGGCGTACTTGAGGGCCGACGCGTCATTGACCCCGTCCCCGGTCATGGCTACGATCTGACCGTTTTCCTTAAAGGCCCGGACGATGCGCATCTTGTGCTCGGGGATAACCCGGGAGAAGATGTTGGTCGTCTTGATGGCCTCCCGGAGGGCAGCATCATCCATGGTTTCCAGCATATCCCCGGTGATGATATTGTCGGCATGGGGCATGCCGATGGTCTTGGCGATGGCCGAGGCGGTGATGCCGTTGTCTCCGGTGATCATGACCACGCGGATGCCGGCGGCGTTGCATCGGGCGATGTCGGCTGCCACTGTGGGCCGCGGGGGATCGGAGAGGCCGATGAGCCCCAGGAAGGTGAGGCGGTTATCCGACAGTTCTGTCGGGACGGCATCGGCAGAGGGATAATCCGCCTGGGCCACGGCGATGACCCGGAGCCCCTGGCGGGAGAAGGCATCCAGCTGGGCCTCCACCTGGATGCGGGCCTCTTCAGATAAATGGCAGAGGGGCAGCAGGCGTTCCGGCGAGCCCTTGGCAGCCAGGAGGATGCCCTCGGGACGCTGCCAGACGTGGCCCATCATCTTGGTTTCATTGGTGAAGGGGTATTCGGTCACAAGGGTGCCGTCAAAGAGGTCCCCCGGGGTGAAGCCATGCTCTTCGCAATAGCGGAGCATGGCCTTTTCCATGGGGTCGTAGGCGTCGGTTTCGCAACCCATACCCATGGTACGGATGAGCTTTTGTGCATCGCCGTCCTGGGCCCAGGCTTCGGTGACGGTCATGCGGTTCTGGGTGATGGTCCCGGTTTTATCCACGCAGAGCACGGACACGGCCCCCAGGGTTTCCACGGAGGGGAGGCGGCGCACCAGGGCGTTGTTCTTGGCCAGGCGCCAGGCTCCCATGGAGAGAAATACCGTCAGGATAACTGGGAATTCCTCGGGGATCATGGCCATGGCCAGGGTGATGCCGGAGAGGATGGATTCGATGATGCGGGAGTGCAGGGGCAGCTCGGCGAGGTTGATAAAGTTGAGGATGCCCACCAGGGCGAAGAGAACCCCGGCGATACCGGCGCAGAGTTTGACCAGACGGCCGGTTTGCTTTTGCAGGGGCGTGTCCTCCTGGGGGGCGCTGGCCACACCGGCGCCAATTTTGCCGTATTCGGTGCGGGCACCGATCTGGTCCACCCGGACCATGGCGGTGCCCTGGGTTACCAGGGTGCCCCCGTAGCAGTAGTCGGTACGCCAGTATTCTCCGGGCCCCAGTTTAGGGGCGGCGTCCTCCGGCACCTTCCACACGCCCATGGACTCCCCGGTGAGGGAGGATTCATCCACGCAGAAGTCATTGCATTTTAAAATGGTGCCATCGGCAGGGATCTTGATGCCCTCGGAGAGGAGCATGATGTCCCCGGGGACCAGATCCACGCTGGGGATGGATCTCTCCACCCCGTCCCGTATGACACTGACATGGGGGGCGGATAAATCCCGCAGGGCGGTGAGAGTCTTGTCCGTCTTCCATTCCTGGATAACATCAATGGTGATGATGCCGATGACGAAGATGAGCATGATGGCACCGTCCCGGGGTTCCCCCAGGATGAAGTAGATAATGGCGGCAGCCAGCAGCAGCAGGAACATGGGCTCCGCGATGATGTGGAGAACCTTTAGGAAGAAGTTTTGCTTCTTCTGAGGGACCAGTTCGTTCTTTCCCCATTTGGCCTGTTGGGCCGTTGCCTCGGCCGTCGTCAGGCCCTGAATCTTTTGCAGGTCGTTCATAATTACCTCCGGAATATGGATGTGATTACTCTTTACGTCTTGCGGATTTGTTCTGCGGGGGTTGGCGGTTACAAGATACAAAAAGGCACCCGTAGAACATTACTGTCCCACAGGTGCCTTTTGTTCGTCACACGCTGCTGCCACAATTCGTGGCCCGGCCCCATGACCTGTTTCCAGGTGCATCGCCTGCTCAGTTTGTACTGTATTTTTCTTGCAGTGCAAAGAGTTTAGCTTAGTATAAGGCTTCGGCCCGCTGTTGTCAAGTCACGATATCAAAAAATAAAGAAAAATAAGGAATCTGGGGGACTGGTGTTTAAAGACCACTAAAAAGCTTTATAACGGCACTGAAGAAGATTTGACTTTGATCGGGGGCATTTTCCTTAATATAGGTTTGTGCAGTGCCCGGGGAATCCGTCACAATGGCGTCGACGCCAAGCTCCACCATTTTGTCAATCTGGTCCTCGTCATCCACGGTCCACACCCAGAGCTGCTTATTCGCATGATGAACACGGGTGAGGAGGTCTTCGGTGGCAAAGGTGGCCTCGACGCTGTAAATATCCACGGGGAGGAGCTCTAAATTTCCCAGGGCAATAAAGGTGTTGAGGCAGGTGTCGATTTGGGGGTCCGTTTCCTCCACGGCCTTCAGGGTGTTATAATCCAGGGAGGCAAAGAACCCCTTGTTGTAAAAGTTATGCTTTTGGAAGATGGCGACAGCGTGCTTCACAAAATCCACATCGTGGGCGGTGGGCTTGAGCTCGATATTCATTTTAATTCGACCATCACAGAGGGCAATAGCTTCGTCCAGGGTCATCAGTCGTTCATTGGCAAATTCGGGACTGAAGTGGCTGCCGATATCCAGATCCTTTAAGTCCGCGTAATTGGTTTCCCAGATGTTGATATCCATTCCGGCAAGGCGGGAAAGGTTGCTGTCATGGGAGACGACTAAGACGCCGTCGGCGGTTTGACACACATCAATTTCCACATAATCCGCCCCCTCGGCGATGGCCTTCTCCAGGGCGGCCCGGGTGTTTTCCGGGGTTTCGGTGGAATTTCCCCGATGCCCGGCAATCAGTGGACCTGAAAAAAGGGTATTGAGGGTATCGCCGTTAAAGGTACCCAGGACGGCCAGGTACTTTCCCCCAAAGGCGACAAGGAGGACGAGGACACAGAGGATAATCTTTCGGGGCCGGGTCCAGAAGCCAACCGGCCGTTCTGGAACGATGGGTGCTGTGGGGAGGGAACCTGGTGGGGACCACTGATAGAAGGAGGCTGTCAGGACGGCTAAAATAAGAGGCGTTTCAATGACGGCCACTGCGGTTAGACCCAGGGTCCCAATGAGGGCCAGGAAGGCAAGTAAAATGGTATTGCCGGTGGAGAGGGTAGTATGGGGATCAATTAAGGCCCCCAGAGCACCTGAAATTCCCAGGATAATGGCGAAGAAAATCAAAAAAGCCAGAATGGTGAAAAAGACCATCAGGATGAGGATGATCCGGATGACAATACATCGCCAAAGGGTTCGAATAAGGTGCTTGTGGATGAAGTGGTGGCTTTTTATGGCGCTTTTAATGAAGGAATCGCCTTCCAGAGTAAAGAAGTGGAAGGCATAGAGGATGCGCAGGGCCAGAAGAAAGAGTAGCAAGGTGAGGGCGGCAAAGGAGACGGTCAGCACAGGGGCTTCATAAATATAAGACATGATGAACCCCGGAATGGTCATCCCGTGGAAATAATTGGAGCTTAAACCAAAATCCACAAAGGGTAAAATCAGGAGAAGAAAGAGGATGGCAATCCAGTTTTTCGGTTTAAAGATTTGGGCAGCCCGGCGAATCCCTGTGGCAATAAGGGGAAAAAGCTGGACCCTACGGCCATTGTGGCTTTCATACAAACAAAGAATGACGGTGGTGAATTCTAAAAGGATGAAAAAAGCATTTAAAAAAAGCAGCAATAAAGCGGCAGCAATCACCAGGGGATTGGAAGCAACCGTGGTCAGATTGGAGCCTTGGAGATAGTTCAGATTGGAATAGAGTAAGGCTTTGTTGATGATAAGGCCATTCAGGGGCTTGAGGCCGAAGGCGCCAACCGTGTAATAGAGCATCTCAAAAAGAAGCAGAGGCCAGAAATTGAGGGCGTAGCGCCGGAGTTCTCCCCGAAGGGATTGAGGTGCAGGTCGTGTGGACATCATAAGCCTCCTTTAGTAGGGATGATTTTCTAATAGTATACCGAAAATTCAGGATTTAAGCAATAATCCTCCATTGAGGCCTATAAAAAAGTCGGAGCGACAGGCGCCGCCCCGACGAGGAGAGAGGGTATGAAATAATGGCTAGTTGATGGATTCAATCTGGCCATCGGTACTGACGGTTACTGTAAAAGTTTGGGTTTGGGCAATATCGCCACCTTCCCAATCACGCTTTTCTGTCATGGTGATGGTAGTGGTTCCCGGGGCGATGCCAAGGAAGGTATAGGTGTGGGTCCCGCCGCTGCCGGTGGTCTTGCCCGCCGTGTCCTCCGGGGCGTAGATGTCGTTGGAAAAGCTGAGGATATTCGGGTCTGCAATGGCGTAGGACCAGGTGTAGCCAGTGCTGGGGTTTTCCGTCAGGGTGATGATAACGGTTTTGCCTTCAAAGCTGGCTCCGACCTTGGTCTCGGTGGTGGTTCCCCGGGCAGAGCAGCCACAAAGGATTGCGATCAGGATGGTGACACCCCCTAAAAGTAAATGTGCCTTTTTCACAATAGTACCTCCTTTATCCGATGGGGTCAGTTTACACCCTTTTGCTTAAAAAAGCGTTATATTTTTTAGCCTCTTTGGCGTGGATTCAAAACTGTGGTATAATAAAGTACAATAATAATGTCGACAAGAATAAAAATTCGGAGGAATATAAATGGAAGAGAAACGATTCGCGTTGCTCATCGATGGGGATAATATCTCAGCTAAATACATCGCTGGCATCCTGAACGAAATGACGAATTATGGGGTCATTACCTACAAACGCATCTACGGGGATTGGACAGCCACCACCTCGGGGAAGTGGAAGGAGGAGCTGCTTTCCAACTCCATCACCCCCATCCAGCAGTTTTGCAATGTCAGTGGGAAGAACGCTACGGACTCAGCCCTGATTATCGATGCCATGGATATTCTCTATGGCGGGAGCGTGGACGGATTTGCCATCGTCTCCAGTGACTCGGATTTCACCCGGTTGGCCAGCCGCCTCCGAGAATCCGGGATGATGGTGGTGGGCATGGGGGAGGAAAAGACGCCCTACGCCTTTCGCAACGCCTGTACCAAGTTCACCAGCCTGGAGAATGTTTTAGATACCTACGAAGCCGATGTAGAATCTGAGGATGAAGGCGGCGATACCGCAGCCAGTACGGACAACGGCCAACGCCAGAAGAAGAGTCAGCGGACCTCTAAAAAGGCCATAGAGAATACCATTGCCAATATCATCACCGAGAATGAAAACAAGGGGAAGAATACGGGGCTTGGTGAGGTGGGCAGCCGCTTAAACAATAAGTATCCCGATTTTGATGTGCGAAACTACGGCTACAGCTTGCTGTCTAAATTTCTGGAGGAATCCAACCGCTTTGTCCTCCAGCAGACCAGCCGCAGCATCCATGTGGCCTTAAAGGGCAACCAGGATACCAGCAGTGAGGTGGTGGAATTCGTGCGGGCCAAGGTGGCCCAGAGTGGCCGGGATGGCATTGAGCTTGGCTATCTGGGGAATCTGGTCCACGATGCCTTCCCGCGCTTTAGCTTTAAGGATAAGGGTTACTCCAAGTTTTCCAAATTTGTCCAAAGCATCTCCGGCATCTCCATTGTTGACCGGGGGTACCAAGGGAATCGGGCCATTCGGAAGTAGATATAAAAAAACCAGGACCGGATGGTCCTGGTTTTTTTAATGTCCATTACATGTGGATATCGGGGTACAGGGGGTACTTGTCTGTCAAGGTCTTGACCAAGGCCCGGGCACCCTCTAAGTCCTTCTTAATCAGGGCCAGCTCGAAGATATCAGCAATGATGGCCATATCCCCTTCCACCAGGCCCCGGGAGGTGACAGCCGGTGTCCCTACCCGGACGCCGCTGGCGATGGTGGGCTTTTGCTTATCGAAGGGGATGGCGTTTTTATTGGCGGTGATATTGACACTGCCCAGAATATCGTCGGCATCCCGGCCCGTCATCCCCACAGCACTGACATCCACTAACATCAGGTGGTTATCCGTTCCCCCGGAGACGATGCGAAAGCCCTTGGCGGTGAGGGCTTCGGCCAGAACCCTGGCATTGGCAACAATTTGGCCTTGGTAGGCCTTGAAATCATCGGATAGGGCTTCCTTAAAGCACACGGCCTTAGCAGCGATAATGTGCATCAGTGGCCCCCCCTGGGTGCCTGGGAAGACCGCCTTATCGATTTTAGCCGCATACTCTGCTTTACATAAGATCAGGCCGCCCCGGGGACCCCGCAGGGTCTTATGGGTGGTGGTGGTGACAAAATCCGCATAGGGCACTGGGGATTCATGGAGTCCAGCGGCCACCAGTCCGGCAATGTGGGCCATATCCACCATCATCAGGGCACCGCCGTCCCGGCAGAGTTCTGCAATGCGTTTGAAGTCGATGGCCCGGGGATAGGCAGAGGCCCCCACGACCACCAGCTTCGGCCGGTATTCCTGAATGTAATCCCCAATCTGAGCGTAATCGATGGTTTCGGATTCGGGGTCGACACCATAGGAGATGAAGTTAAAGTATTTTCCCGAGAGGTTGACCTTGCTGCCATGGGTGAGATGGCCGCCGTGATCAAGGCTCATGCCGAGGACCGTATCCCCGGGATTTAACATGGCGAAATAGACCGCCGTATTGGCCTGGGCACCGGAGTGGGGCTGGACATTGGCATGGTCGGCGCCGAAGAGGGTTTTAGCCCGGGCGATGGCGATGCGTTCCACATCATCCACGTGGCAGCAGCCGCCGTAATAGCGGGCACCGGGAAGCCCCTCGGCATACTTGTTGGTCAGATGGCTGCCCATGGCTTCCATCACCGCCTCGGAAACAAAGTTCTCAGAAGCAATCAATTCTAAATGGCTCTGTTGGCGATGGAGCTCATCGGCCATCAAGGCATAGATTTCGGGATCAGTGGCTTGGACGTGTTGGTATTTCATAGTTCCTCCTGTTAATTGACAAATACAATTGTGTTTCATTCTAACACAAAATTAGGGGTTTGCATAGTTTAATGCATCAATTAAGTAAAATCTATCCGTTTTCAATTTTCAAGAGAATTTCAGAATTACACCTATTTTCAGGTTTCCTTAGGGGGGTATAAAATTCTTGCAATCGATGGGCTGTGATGATAATATATTATTATTAAAGAACGATAAATAAATATCAAACTCTGAGATTTGAGTAACGTGTAAAAGCGAGTGAGAGGTGTTATCAATGGGTAGAGAACGGAAAAAACGACCAAAGAAAATGGCAGTCGTCCACTGCGGCGGCGGGAGCAGCTTGAAGGAGGGAGTCGTTCTGACTTCTGGTGTGGCCTGCGAGGGGCTTTTAGAGGCATATCCTGAGGGGCTGAGAGCCTGTAGCTACGGCTGCCTGGGCGGCGGAAGCTGTGTATTGGCCTGTAAGGTGGGTGCCCTGGGAATGACAGATGCTGGGGTGGCTGCGGTGGATACTGAGTCCTGTGTGGGCTGTGGATTATGCGTGGCGGCTTGCCCCCGGCAGCTTATTGAGCTGGTGCCGGCAGAAAACACCATCGCGGTTCACTGTGCCAGTGAAGCGGCAGGCGCCCAGACCCGTAAGGACTGTACCACGGGCTGTATTGCCTGTGGCATCTGTGAGAAGAATTGTCCGGCAGGAGCCATCACCGTGGTGGATCACTGCGCCGTGATTGACGAAGAACACTGCATCGCCTGTGGGATGTGTGCAGTGAAGTGCCCCCGGGGGGCCATCGTCGATGGCAATGGCATTTTGACTGTGTTAGCGGAAATCAGATAAGGGGGAAGGACAATGGCCGAATATCGTTTTATTGTTAATGGTGTTGAACGGGCAACCAGCGAGGATAAGCCTTTACTGCGTTATCTCCGGGATGACCTGGATCTGTTCTCTGTTAAAGATGGTTGTAGTGAGGGGGCCTGTGGAACCTGTACCATCATTGTGGATGGCAAGGCGGTGAAATCCTGTGTACTCACCACGAAACGGGCCCAGGGAAAGAATATCCTTACCACTGAGGGTTTAAGCGAAGTCGAAAAGGAAGCCTTTGTATACGCCTTTGGGGCCAAGGGATCGGTGCAGTGTGGCTTCTGTATCCCAGGAATGGTGATGGCGGGGAAGGCCCTCCTGGACCAGAATCTCAACCCCACGGAGGAGGATATTAAAATTGCCCTCAAGGGCAATATCTGCCGGTGTACCGGCTATAAGAAGATTATCGAGGGTATCCAGATGGTGGCTGAGATCCTAAGGGGTGAGGTTGCCGTGGAATCAGAGCTTGAGGCCGGGGAAGACTACGGCGTCGGGAAACGGGCCTTCCGCATCGATGTGCGTAAGAAGGTGTTGGGCTACGGGGAGTACCCCGACGATATCCGCATGGACAACATGGCCCATGTTTCCGCTGTCCGTTCCAAATATCCCAGAGCCCGGGTGGTGGCCATCAATGCCGAAAAGGCCCTGGCCTTGCCGGGGGTACTGGGGGTTCTCACCGCAGAGGATGTTCCCAATAACAAGGTGGGCCATATCCAGCAGGACTGGGATGTCATGATTGCCCAGGGGGATATTACCCGCTGTGTGGGAGATGCCATTTGCCTGGTGGTGGCGGAATCCGAAGCAATCCTTGAAAAGGCTAAAAAACTGGTTAAAATCGACTACGAGGTTCTGGAGCCAGTCCGGAATATCGCTGAGGCAGCGGCGGCAGATGCTCCGAAGATCCATGAAGGGGGCAATCTCTGCCAATCCCGGCACGTCACCCGGGGGGATGCTAAAACCGCCCTGGCCCAGTCGGCACACACCATTACCCGTCGGTTTACCACGCCCTTTACCGAGCACGCCTTCCTGGAGCCGGAATGTGCTGTGGCCTTCCCCTATAAGGATGGGGTGAAGATTTACACCACGGACCAGGGGGCCTATGACACCCGGAAAGAGGTCGCCATTATGTTTGGCTGGGACCCTGAGCGCATCATCGTGGAGAACAAGCTCATCGGTGGGGGCTTTGGGGGTAAGGAGGACGTCTCCGTCCAACATATCGCCGCCCTGGCTGCCCATCACTTTGGCCGGCCGGTGAAGGCGAAGTTTAGTCGCCAGGAATCCCTGTGCTTCCATCCTAAGCGCCATGCCATGGATGGCACCTTTACCCTGGGCTGTGATGAAGAGGGAATCTTTACGGGATTAGACTGTGAGATCAATTTCGATACCGGGGCCTACGCTTCCCTGTGTGGACCGGTTCTGGAACGGGCGTGTACCCACTCCGTGGGACCCTATTGTTATCAGAACACGGATATTCGGGGCTACGGCTATTATACCAATAATCCTCCAGCTGGGGCCTTCCGGGGCTTTGGGGTTTGTCAGAGTGAATTCGCCCTGGAATCCATCATCAACCTCCTGGCCGAGGAAGTGGGAATCTCCCCCTGGGAAATCCGCTATCGCAATGCCATTGAGCCGGGGAAGGTTCTGCCCAATGGTCAGATTGCCGATTGCTCCACGGCTCTGAAGGAAACCCTGGAGGCGGTTAAGGAAGTCTACGAAGGCCATCCTGGCCGGGCAGGAATCGCCTGTGCCATGAAAAATGCAGGGGTGGGAGTCGGCCTGCCGGATAAAGGCCGGGCCAAGCTGTTAGTCCGGGACGGTATTGTCGAAATTTACGCTGCTGCCTCGGATATTGGCCAGGGCTGTGCCACCGTGTTCATCCAGATGCTGTCAGAAACCACAGGCCTGCCCCTGGGCAAGATTCGGAATATGGGAAGCAATACCGATACGACGCCGGATTCCGGTACGACCTCAGGGTCCCGCCAAACCCTCCTTACGGGAGAAGCGGTCCGGGGTGCAGCCCTTGATTTAGACCTGGCCCTGAAGGCGGTGGATGGGGATTTAAGGCAGTTGGAGGGCGAAGAATTCTTCTATGAATACTTTGAGCCGACGGATAAGCTGGGGGCGGATGTGCCCTATCCCAAGAGCCACATTGCCTATGGCTATGCCACCCATGTGGTGATTCTCGACGATGAAGGAAAGGTGAGCGAAGTATACGCCGCCCACGATTCCGGGAAGGTGGTTAACCCGACTTCTATCCAGGGTCAGATTGAAGGTGGTGTCCTGATGGGGCTGGGCTACGCCCTGACCGAGGACTTCCCCTTGAAGGATTGTGTGCCCCAGGCAAAATACGGGACCTTGGGATTGATGCGTGCCAACCAGATTCCTGAGATCCACGCCATATATGTGGAAAAGGATGAGCTGCTCCCGGTGGCTTACGGGGCCAAGGGCATTGGCGAAATTGCCACGATCCCCACCGCACCAGCGGCCCAGGGCGCCTACTACGCCATGGATCACATCCTTCGGCCGGACCTGCCCATGGTCGATACCTATTATTCGAAGAAGCGATAAGCTGAGACGGCCCCGTGTCGTTAACATAAAGTCAGAATCCGCGGATTCTGGCTTTTTTAAATGGGCAGGAGACAGACCTGCCGTGAAAGGCAAAAAAAGACCGTAAAGTACCGGTCAACTTAAAGAAATGGGGGTTCGAAAGATGGTATAATTGAAAAAAATCGAGGAGGATTATCCATGTCAGATCAAAATTTACGGAATGCACAAAAGGCGCTTTTAGAAATAGAATACGAAAACTACGGTACCATTGGTGATCTTTTCAGGGGAAAGGGTTCCTGGGAAATGTTTTATTGTGAGGAAGCCAGTGAGGATGGCTATGTCGCCATTGAAGCCGATGATTATATTGCGGAATTCAATGGGGATCTTTCCGGTCAGGCCGTTTGCGTCCAGTTTATGCTGAGTGCTGACGAAGAAACCTACGGCCTGCTCTATGCTGATTTAGATGGAGAGCCCCTGGATGGGGACGAAGCGGCTGAATTACTGGCTAAATTGGCTGGTGGTGGAAGTGGTGGACGACGTGCCGGTGGTGAGCGGAAAAGCAGCAGTCGATCCCAAAGTGATGGAGCACGTCAGAGCGGTGGTCGCACCAATCGTTCAGCTGGCTCTGGCCGTTCAGGCAGCAGACGTACTAGCGATGGTGGACGGAAAAGCAGTGCCCGAAGTGGTGGAAGTGGAAGAAATGGCGGAAATGGTGGAAAGTCCAAAGCTGAAACAGCCGCTCTGGAAGCCTGGTGTGAAGAAAACGGTTATGAATACAGCGAAGAATATTGGGAAGAATTTGAAGAGAGCGAAGAATACGAAGAATACCTCGAAGAATATGACGAGGAGGAATACGACGACGAATACGATGATGACGACGAATACGACGACGATGAAGAGTATGATGACGATGAAGAGTATGATGACGACGAAGAGTACGACGACGATGAAGAATATGATGACGACGAAGAAGAATACGAAGACAACGAAGAGTACGACGACGATGAAGAATATGATGATGACGATGATTATGAAGAAGATTACGATGACGGTGGCGATGATTATGACGATGGTGGAGATTACGACGACGAAGAATGATTTCCACACACATAAGAGAAATCAAAAGGGAGGTGCTGCGGCACCCCTCTTTTTTAATGGCGCGCGCGAAAAAAAGGAGGATAAGATTTAAGGATCAATAGACATGTTGGTGTAATAATTGACATGACAATGGAGGGTTAATATAATGTTAATTGAAAGTGAGGTGTTTTTATGCAGATTTCAAGCCGATTTACCCTGGCAGTTCATATTTTGGACTGTATTGATACATTCAAAGATGCGTATAAGGTCACCAGTGGCTTTCTGGCAAGCAGTACAAATGTTAATCCCGTCATCGTAAGAAAAATTCTTGGACAACTCAAAGCAGCAGGCCTGGTGGAAGTCACAAGGGGATCGGGTGGGGCATCCATTTCTAAACCACTGAAGGACATTACCTTTCTGGATATATACAGAGCTGTTGAATGTGTTGGTAATGGTGAATTATTTCATTTTCATGATAACCCCAATATTGAGTGTCCCATTGGAAAAAATATTCATTTCATCCTTGATGATCGACTCATTCAAGTACAAAATGCCATGGAAAAGGAACTGGAATCCATCACCATGGAAGATGTCCGAAAGGATACCCTAAAATACTTGGGGCAATAAAAATAGTTGTAACTATTGACATTACAATACGAAGGTGATATTATTTAGTTGTAATTAAAAGTATTACAACTAAATAATCATTGGAGGTTATGTAATGGGACATTTCAGTAAAGTCAGTGTGGCACAGGATGCCCGAACAGAGCTTCACGATCAGCTTTCGCTGACGGGTGCAGAGGTTAGTATTAATAATTTGCCTGCGGGTGCAGGGGTACCATTCGTCCATTCCCATAAACAGAACGAAGAAATTTATGTTGTTCTTTCAGGTAAGGGGAAGGCTATTATAGATGGTGAAAGGGTAGCGCTTGCTGTTGGGGACTGGGTGCGTATTTCCCCAGCGGCAAAAAGGCAATTCTCAGCAGCAGAGGATTCAGGAATCAGTTTTGCCTGTATCCAGGTGAAAGAAAATTCCCTTGAAGGATATACAATGGATGACGCCGTTATTGAAGAGGAATAGTCGCCGTGAATCGGTGGAGATGGATTTTCCCACTCCGACAAAAAAGGGGGTCGCAACCTGCGACCCCCTCAGACTGTCGACAAAGCCATGGAAACCCATAAAGTTTCTATGGCTTTTTTTCGATTGGAAGAGAAGCGAGAACGTCATCCGTGATATAATAAAAACATCAAAAGCGGAGGAAAAAAAGATGCTGACGAAACGGGAAAAAAACATACGAGAACAATCTCAGATCATCACCATGGATACCATCGTACCAAGGGACCATATTCTAAGGTTAGTGGATGAAGCCATCAGCTTCGACTTCATCTATGA
>NZ_FNOU01000017.1 GCF_900107125.1 Eubacterium barkeri | reverse complement strand
TCCAATCCTCAAAAGCACTGCAAAAGGCGTATTACTTTAAACTGAAATTCGGATATATCTTCCACGCCAAATCCCGTCAAGAGGCCGAAAGCCTCCTCAGCCGTTGGATTGCCGAGGTCCAGCTCGATGGAATGAAAGAATTCAGCAGCTGCTGCCAGACCTTCACCCGATGGTCGAGGGAAATCCTGAATTACTTCGACCACCCTTATACCAATGGCTATACGGAGGGGGTGAACAATAAAATCAAAGTGTTAAAGCGTAATGCCTATGGTGTTTCTAATTTCAAGCGTTTTAGAAACCGTATTCTCTATATGATGAAGGCATAGAAAAAGGACAGCTGATTTTTTTGCTGTCCCTGGTATTTCTTTTTCTTTTGGCTTTACCCCAACATTTGACATAGAACCAATAAAAAATACCATCGTCCATCCCCTTTCGAGGGGGACGATGGTATTTTTGACTTACCGAAAAATGATTTCTCCAGAGGACATATCCTCCACAATGGCCAGGGATTCCAGCTGGATACCCTGCTCACGAATCTTCTTTCCGCCTTCCTGAAATCCCTTTTCAACCACGATGCCAATGCCCTCCAGGGTGGCACCGGCCTGGGCGATGATCTCAATGAGCCCTTCCAGGGCATGGCCAGTGGCCAGAAAATCATCGATAACGAGGATGTGGTCCTCAGGAGATAAGAATTCCCCAGAAACCATAATATCGTAGTTTTTATTCTGGGTATAAGACATGACCGTGCTTTTATAGACCTGGTCACTGATGTTGGTGCTGCGGTTTTTCTTGGCAAACACCACTGGGGTTCCGAAGTGCTGGGCGACGATACAGGCGATACCGATGCCGGAGGCTTCAATGGTCAGGATTTTATTAATGGGTTTATCCGAAAACCGTTCTTTAAATGCTTCACCGACGTGGTCGAGAAGGGTGACGTCGATCTGGTGGTTTAGAAATTTGTCAACCTTTAGAATATTGCCGGGTTTGACAACGCCATCCTTTAAAATACGGTCTTTAAGTTCTTGCATGAAAATCTCCTTTGGTTCGTGGTATATGTTTATAACATTATATATCATTTTGGGAGATTTTTTTAGTGCTATTTTGAGATTATTACAGATTTTATGTCTTTTAATGCTTTTTGAGCAGGGGCCAACCTCCAAAAATAAAAAAACCGCTGAATCCAGCGGTTTTATGTCGATTTATGGTGGAGACAGGCGCACCGGGTACAGTCTAAAAAAATTGACATCACATTCCAATCGGTCCGGGAATACCCGAATATCATCGACGATTTCGTCGATAACGGTGCGCTGGACGGTTCGGTCGGACCGCAGAAGGTCTTTGTGCTGGATGATGGATTTCTCCACGGAGAGGACGCTCTTGGGGACATCAGACTTATCGGAAGAGGAAATCTTCCTAATTTCTTTTTCCAATTCATCTCGGCGATGTTCAAGATCCTCCAGTTTGGATTTGATTGCCGGGGAAAAGACACCTTCCGATATCACGGCAATCAGGTTAGCGATTTGCGTGTCGATGCTTGACATGGCGCTTTTCAGTTCGTCTAAGCGCTGGCTCTGGTTGTCAAAGATTGAGCCCATTGTTTCCAGGACGGCTTCGGCGGCGGAGTGGATCGCCGTAGGCGCCATGGCTTTGTCGAGGAGGAGGCGAAGCACCAGATCCTCTGCGGTGTCGGCGTTGATGCTTTTGGCTTTACAGGATTTATTATATTTTTTGGAGTTGCAGATATAATAGTGGTATAGCTTTTTACTTCGTCCACCACGGATGCTGCTTCCAGACATCCCTCCACCGCAGGCACCACAGTGGATGACGCCGCTTAAGATGTACATCCGTTTGGCATTATATCGACCACCTGTTCGCAGGTTCTTAGACATTCGGGTTTTGACAGTGCGGAATGTTTCTTCCGATACGATGGCTGGGCATCCGCCTGGAATCCGAATGATTTCATCCGGGCTTTTGCTGGCATGGTTGTTGCGTTTGCCGTTGGCCTTCGGCGCCGAACGATTGAACACGTAGACACCGGAATATTTTTCGTTGGTGAGAATTTCTCGAACCGTCCCGGCTGAGAAGTTTCGTCCGTTCCTTGTCCTGGCCCGCATTTCATCCAGACGGGTGCAAATAGCCTTGTAGCCATCACCGCGAGTGTACATTTCATAAATGACCCGAACAACTTCGGCTTCCTCTGGATTGATGATGAGCTGCTTATCGCCATTAAGTGAGAACCCATAGGGTGTGCGTCCGCCAGTGTGTTTGCATTTATAGGCATTTTCGAGTTGGCCTTTCATGACTTCCCGGGCTAAATTCCGGCTGTAATATTCAGCCATGCCCTCCAAGACGCTTTCCAAGATGATGGATTCGGGAGAGTCGTCCAGGTTCTCCAGGACGCTCATGAGCCGGACACCATTATTTTTAAGTTGCCTTTTGTAAAAAGCGCTGTCGTATCGGTCCCGGGAGAAACGATCCAGCTTGTGGACCAGGACGAATTTGAAATCACCACTGGCAGAATCGGCAATCATCTGCTGGAATTCGGGCCGCCTGTCCGTTGTGGCGGACCGCGCTTCGTCAGCGTAAATGTGGGTGATGATCATTCCACTGCGTTTGCAGAAGTCTCTACAGGCGCGGACCTGGGCGTCGATGCTTTCGTCCCGCTGATTGTCAGAGCTAAATCGGGCATAAACAACGCAATTATTCATAGTGTACCTCCATTAATTTGTTGTAAAAACCCGGGCTGGATGGTACAATTATGCTTGGATAAGGCGTATTGTAGCCATCCGGCTCGGTATGTCAAGCCGTCTTAGTGTTGGTAGCACTAGGGCGGCGTTTTTTTTATTTATAAGCCGACAGAATTCACTCCATATTCTGCTTGTTCTTCAGTATAGCCTTCATACAATAATTGATCGATTAGCCCATCTCTGGAAAAAGAAGTGTAATCAAGATATTGTTTGGCTGCCTTTGCTGCCTGCTCATTCCAGTCAGCGCCGCAATTGTCCGCGGCATATGTAGCATCTTCCGTGGAATATTTTTCATACTCTAATTGGCTAATTAACCCAGAATATGAAAATGCGGAATACCCCAAATAACTTTTTGCTGATCGCAATGCATTTTTCTGTGAGGTGGTAATCTCAGGCGTTGGTTCTGGAGTGGGAGTGGGTGTCGGTGCTACTGTTGCACTCGGTTGTGATACCGTGGTTTGCGTAGTTGACGAAGTAGTGGTTGTTGTCTTTGTCGAAGTTGGATTCGTTATCATTCCGACAAGAATAAATCCACAAATAACGCTGATAATAACGCGTGCTACCATGTTGAATTTTTTGTTAACCCACATTAATACTAAACCAACAGGCCAGAAGAAAATTAACATTACAACAGTAAACCATGTTTTTTTGTACCATTTTTCTTTTGGCGGAGTATCATCGGGTTGCTTTGTGTTGGGTTGATTGCTTTGACGTCCAAACGGATCTTCTCCAAATTGTTCATTATTATTGTTGTTGTTATCATCAATCATTTTTTATACCTTTCACTTAACTAATTTCTTGAATGCACAACGCGGATTAAGACATCATATAGCTCTCTTAACTCTTCATTTTTTGCAACAATACAATTAGGGTATTGTTTGATATCTCCGATACTGGAAATTTTAAAATCGTTAGGGGTTGGTAAACCCGAGGCGCAAATCATTAAATAATCTGCATAATATATTACCCCTGAAATAGCAGATAACTTAATTGTCATTTGTCCCATTGCGCGACCAGCAAATAACCCTTTTGCTGCACTTTTTGCATCTGTTCTGTTGATTTCCAGGATATTATCCCCAATTAATACAGATGTTCCCGACTTGAATCGGAACTCTTTAGCGTCCATTACATTTCCTTTCTTTTTTACGTCTGTAGACCTTATATTAAATCCGGCAATCCGCCAGCTTTAATTCTAAAATACTTTTTGGTACTTCTAAACCTGCGGCTATTTGGCTGACGCAGAATCCGGAATCCCTATAATCCAGCAATACTTCGTCTGGTATAAGCAAGTGGGCTGCAAATCGATTTGCTTGAATTTCTAATTTATTTGTAGTGTAATACGTAAAACCTTTTAAAAACACGCTATTATCTTCGCGGTGGAGTACATAATGCCCTAATTCATGGGCGCATACAACCCGAGATTTCTCTTCAGACAATTTAGAGTCAATGCATATGACGCCACTGCGATTATGGTAAAAGTAAAACCCATTAGTGGAACCGGATAAGTCTTCGGTGATCGTGACAACACCCATGGCATCTGCTATTTCAAACGGGTCCCGGGTCTTGTACTTGGCGACGATTTTCCTTACTGTATCAATCATGTCGGCACCTGCTATTTTCGATATTTTTTTGGTGTGTATTTTTCTTTGTTTTTTAGTTTGACCATTTCAACACCAACACGCATTGCATTGATAATTGACTCAACATCTTCGTCAGATGCTGGCTCTCCATCGAACATTAGCCCTTCAGCGGTGGATAACTCATTCGCCATGTTATTAATAAACTTTTCAATGTCTTTATGGTCTTTGTTTGTTAATTGCGGTGGAGACGTCCATTTTCCTGAATTACTTGTTTCAGCAGAATATTTTTCATCCGACTTTCCAACAAGCCATGAAGGGTTTAAATTTAGCTTGTTTGCAATTGCCTCAATTATAGGAAGTTTAATTTTCTTGATTGATCCTGTTTCATATCTCTGAATAGTGGATGTTGCTACACCAATCATGTCGGCCAATTCTTGCATGGTAAATCCCATGGCGCAACGTTCAAGTTTTATCCTTTCCCCTATTTCTAAATTAGTCATAATTGAACCTCCTAGATTCATTGTCAATTTAACTGTATTATACGCTCAAAATTTGCGTATTGCAAGAATAAAATTGCGGTGTGCATAAATGTGAAAAAAATATGAAAATATAATTTGCGCTACGCTATTGACAATTGCGTTGCGTAGCGCTATAATTTCGTTATGAATTGCGTAGTGCAAGATTGGAGGTAATATGCTAAACACTAAAAAAATTAAGGGGCGGATGGTCGAACTAGGCATGACCCAAAAAGATTTAGCGACGGAAATGAGTTTGGCCATTCCGACTGTGAACCAAAAAATTAATGGAATTCGTCCAATGTCTTTAGACGAAGCAGAAGTAGTGGCAACTGTGTTGAAAATTGATTCAAGAAAATTTGGCGAATATTTTTTTTCACATTAAATTGCGCTACGCAATTCAAGTAAGTTTTCTTAAGAATCAGAAAGGAGGTGAGGAGGATGGAGAACGAACAGATGAAAGAATTGAAGCACTTAGCAATACCCATTAGAAATTGGATAAAAGAGAATGGGAATCCATATACAACCATTATTATCAGAGATACACAATTGCGTGTGACACAAGATGTGTTTGGCTTAGAGGCTGAAAGAGACGGCCATTGCTGACCGTCTATAATCTTAGATTCTGTGGTAAGGGTGTATTTTGTCAAAGCGATGAAGTTCAGACCCTAGAGATGGGGAATTTATAAAATTTTGATATTCAGATTGTGAGACATTTTCATAAGCATACACTGTGCCGTCTTTAAACTGAATGTACATTGTGTTATTTTCCCATCCAACAGCGTTCATCCTACTTGATGATACGGGGTTCATTTGCACTATCACGTCCTCCTTTCCCAGATTTCAGCATGCTAGTGCTGATGCGGATATTATATCACGATGGAAGTGGAGATAAAAGGGAAGTGTTCGGCCGGATTGATTTGAAGATTGAAAGGAGGTTGTGGCATGAAAAAAAGTAGGACTGAAAAATCTCTCTATGAAGCGATGGTCATTGACTTGTCGGCATTCGTTAGCCGGACTGCCAATAAAGATAATCCGACCAACGCAGAAGTAAATGCGATGGTCGAAATATCTAAGCTGCTGTTTCGAACAGTTTAATGACTTGCGGCCTTATGGTCGGCTAATGTTTTACCCGCTTTAGATTTTGCAGGTTTAGAGTTGCTGGTGGCAAGTGTTTTTCCTGCTTTACTAACCTTGGCGGATGGTTTACAGGATTTTCCTTTAGCCATATAAGTAGCCTCCTTTCTATATGTTGTTTAAATTATACAACAATCGGAAATGTTTTACGATATATTGTGGAATGTAATACATATGGGGGGCTTTATATATGGGTGAAATTGATTGATTTACTATTAAGGTTCGGATTGATTTAAGACTCAGAGAGGAGGTGAGGGGAGAATGGAAACAGTGAGTATTGACCGGGAAAGTGGCAATCGGACGCCGTGTGAGTTTGACTGCGATGCCGCAGGAATCGGGCGGATCTTCTGCATGATCCTAACTGGACTGACTCCAGAGGAAATGGCCCGGGAGATTGTACGAGCGGATGTGCCGGAATGCGGATTGGAGGTTGCAAAGTGAAAAAATATTTAATCACCGTGGCTGCTGCTCTGGTGGTGGCCATGGCGGTGTTGTGGATGCGGTCAACCCCGGCGATTGGCGGGGAGTGGCTGATGGTGTTGATGGCACCCGGTGGGGTGTGGGTTTGGGAGGATTTGCGATGATGAAAGGAGCGAAATGATGGAATCGGATGCATGCGCGTTTGTGTCGCAGGAGGCCTACAACGAAATGGTGGGCCAGGTAATGCCACTGCGGTTGAAGAATGAGAACCAGCGGATTGATATCCGGCGGAAGAACAAACGGCTTGAACAGCAGGAGGTTGCTATCCATGCATTGATGGATGAAAACAACCAGCTGATCGACAACGTGGAGGAGCTGAGAGACAAGGTTGGGGAGTGGAAAGCTGAGGCGGACCGGCTCCGGGAGCAGATTGAAAATCACGATATGTGTGATGGCTGCGAACACAATCATGCGGTTTTGAAAGCGGAACAGCGAGCCGAGGCTTTGGTCATCGAGGTGACGGCATTGCAGGAGGAAAACAATGATTTGAAAAAAACGGTGGAGCGCCTGAAAAGGAATCGGCCCGTTGTTGGGAGACCGGCAAGAGTCAACCCGGATTTTGACGATGCGGTGAAGTCCATGGAAACAAAGGTACTTCCAGACGGACCGGGGGAAGATACTGGGCATCAGGAACGTGACCGATTTGACGGTATCGTACCGATGATGGCCAAGCACAAGGTTGGCAAGAGCTACAAGGCTGAACGGTTGAGCCCGGACAGGATGGAGTTCAGGAAACGTGGATGCTCTCGAATCCTCGTGACGATGCCGAGCATCAAGAGCGTTCCGCAATGGAGCGTGAATGGCGAACCACGAAAGGGCATAGAGGATGCTATTGAGGCATCAAGAGTTACGCAAGTTTTTGAATAAAAAAAGCACCCCGGGACATAGGACTCCCGAAGGTGCAGGTGAAAAATATCTGATGCCATTATACCGCCTTTTGGTGGTTTTGGCAAGCAAGGAGGAAAAAACAATGGCTAAATACAATCAGAATGGGCAGCAGAATCTGCGAATCCGGAGCTCAAGGAAACACAAGGACGCCATCCACGATATGCGCCGGCGCCTGGATTGGGATGATGTCGTACCGAAGGAGTTTCGGCGGAGCGACGGGAAGAACATCGTCCGACCGGTGCTGATCCGGAACCGGGAGAAGCACTTTGTACCTGATGGGGCGGTGGGGCACTGATGAATGCGCCAACACGGGGCGACCTAATGGCCGCCAGAACCAGGGAAATCGGAAGGCGACGGGAAATCGTACGGACGGGAAGTAAAGTCGGAATCCGGGAATCCAATGCCGTAATCTATGCGTTGGAAAAAGAACTGGAACGGAGAAAGCAAGGAGGCGAGGGTGCATGTTTGGCATACCAGGAGTGATCGCCTTTAAAGGTTACCCCGACATTGAGGCCTACGAACTGCTTTTCGGTCCGCTAACGGATACCACACGGTACATCATGACCGAACAAGATTTAGAGGATGCGGTTACCCAGCGGTGCGGACCGGAGGTGTGGTCGGTACTCCGTCCACCGGAACCGGAAGAGGAGAATGATCCGGATACCGATCTGGATTCTGCCTATGAGGAAATCCGGTATTGGCAGGATACGGTAAAAGAATCTGCCGAAGCCCTTAAAAAGTTGGATGCCAGCATCCGTGAGCGGCAGCGGTTTACCGCATCGGTCAAAGAGAAAATTATCAAGGCTATCGAGGATACCATTACTATTTTAGAGAAGGAGTTATGATGAAGATGAAAATTAATTGTGTGTTTGACAGTATTGAAGAAATGCAGACCTGGGCAAAGATGACCTGCGGGCTGCCCCTGGGGAGTGGCCAGCCTGTCCCTGTAGCCACTATGGAACAGGTTTTCCCGACGGAAGCCCAAGGGGTTAATCCGTTGCCGGTAAACCCAAACCCGGTACCCATGCCGCAGATGCCGATCTCAACGGCTGCACCGGTACCGTCAATCCAGCAGGCACCGCCCGTAACACCCCCCGCGGCAATACCACCCATTGCGCCTGCTCCGACTGCTCCCATTACGCCGCCGCCGGTGACGGCTGTGGCACCAACCTATACCATCGATCAGTTTCGTATTCCGATGGCCGGCCTCATGGATGCTGGTCGGCAGGCGGAGCTACAGGCATTGCTCCAAAGCTTTGGGGCCAACATTCTTACAGAAGTCAAGCCAGATCAATACCCGGCACTGGCTGCCCGCTTAAAGGAAATGGGGGTTACGGTATGACGGCCCATGCTGTTTTGTCGGCCAGTGCTTCCAGTCGTTGGCTGGCCTGCCCGCCATCGGCCCGGATGGAGGCCCGGTTTCCGGATACCACGAGCACCTATGCGGCGGAAGGCACCCTGGCCCATGCCATGGCCGAACTAAAGCTCACGAAGCACTATACCCCCATGGCGAAATCCACGTATACCAAGAAGCTGAATGCCCTTAAAAAAGATGACTTATACGCTCCGGAGATGGATGGCTATACCGATGCTTATCTTGACCGCATCCAGCAAATCACCTATGGGGCCCCGGCGGCGCCCATGGTGGGCATCGAAAAGCGGGTGGATTTCTCCACCTGGGTGCCTGAGGGCTTTGGTACCGCAGACTGCGTCATCTTGTCCGGGAACCAGATGTGGGTTATTGATCTGAAGTATGGAAAAAATGTTGAAGTTTCCGCTAAGGATAATAGCCAGCTAAAGCTTTACGCCATGGGTGCCTATGAAGCCTATAAGCTGCTATATCCCATTGATACGGTGACCACCTGCATCATCCAGCCTCGGATGGATAAGTACTCTGAGTATATCTACACCCTGGATGAGCTTCTGGGTTGGGCGGATACGGTCAAGCCAATAGCCGCCATGGCTCACGCTGGAACGGGAGACATCGCCCCCGGAGAGCATTGCAAATTTTGTAAAGCAAAACCGGTTTGCCCTGCCTATGGTCAGAAATTCCAGGAAGCCGAGACGCAAAAGAAAGATCCAACATTGATGGCCCCCGTGGAGATTGTGGCCATGTTAAATCGTCTGGAGGACCTGGTGGGCTACCAGAAGCAGTTAAAAGCCTACGCTCTGGCAGAAGCCCTTAAAGGTACTGAGATGCCCGGGATGAAGGTGGTGGAGGGACGGAGCAACCGGGCCTTTGCCGATATTGATAGGGCCTTTAAAAAGGTCATGGCTCAGGGGTATGCTGAATCACTACTGTATGAACGCAGCCCCATCACCCTAACCGCCGTTGAAAAACTGATGGGCAAGAAAGCCTTTGAGGAAGTATTGTCTTCTGACATCGTCAAACCCCAGGGAAAACCCACCCTGGTACCCGCATCCGATAAACGGCCACCCTTTACGCCAAAGTCGGCCGAAGATGATTTCAAGGACCTTGCGGTCCCATTTTAGGAGGTAACAACCAATGAGTAATATTGTATTAGGCGAAGTACGTTTTAGCTATGTCCATGTATTCCAACCCTATGCCGGCCCCCAGGGAGACCAGGATCCCCGGTATTCGACCACCATCCTGATTCCCAAAAGCAATGCCGCTTTGGTGCAGCAGGTATTCCAGGCCATTGAAGCGGCCAAGCAGGAGGGGATGACGAAAAAATGGAATGGTAATATGCCTGCCGTTATCTCGTCCCCCATTTACGATGGGGACGGTACCCGACAAAATGGGGAGGCCTTCGGGCCTGAATGCGCTGGGCACTATGTGATGACGGCGTCCAGCTATCCGGATTACCCGCCTGAGGTAGTCGTGGGCCAGGACCGGCATCCTGCCACTGGGCAAAACGAATTCTACTCCGGTTGCTATGGTTATGTGTCCGTGTCCTTCTATGCGTACAACCGGGGAAAAAATGGTATCCGATGTTCCCTTGGTAACGTGTGGAAGACCAGGGACGGGGAGCCCTTGTCCTCTGGGCGGACGAAGGCATCCGATGACTTTGGGAATATCCAGGTTGCCGGTGGTGCCCCGTCCGCAGCACCGGGGATGCCGCCGACCCAAAGTGGCTACTCATCGGGACAGGCCCCAGTTTATCCGGGACAGGTATCCCCGCAAGCGGGACAGGCTCCAGCCATGGCACCGGGTTATCCGCAGCAGGGGATTCCCACAGCACTGCAGCCTGCCTATCCGGGGCAGGCGACCCCTCCTTACCCCGCCGCACCTCAGGCGGTTTATCCCACAGCGGTGCCGACGGGCACCGACATTTTAGGACTATGAGTAAGGCCCTTCGGGGCCTTTTAGCACCATAAAGGAGGGGCTATGCAACAACTGAGCATCGATATTGAAACCTATTCCAGCGTGGATATTAAAAGCTGTGGCTTATACAAATATGTGCAGTCCCCCGACTTTGAAATCCTACTCTTTGCCTTCAGCTTTGATGATGAACCCGAGGTAGTGATTGACCTGACCGAAAAGGGACGGCAGCTGCCGCAGCGTGTTATCTGGGCACTGCAAGACCCGACGGTAAAAAAGACGGCCTATAACGCTGCCTTTGAGTGGTACTGCATCAATAAGTTTTACGAAGCTCCCCTGGAACAATGGTCCTGCACCATGGTCCAGGGACTCTACGCTGGTTATCCGGCAGGACTAGGGCGCATTGCCCTGGCCCTTGGATTCCCAGAGGATAAGCAGAAAGACCGCCAGGGGGCTGCCTTAATCCGTAAATTTTGTATCCCTCGGAAGCCGACGAAAAATAAACCCTACACCCGGACGCTGCCGGAACATGAGCCGGACCAATGGGAACTCTTTAAAAATTATTGTGAGCAGGATGTGGTGGTAGAGAAGGCCATCCGGAAACGCCTGGCGGCCTATCCGCTGCCGGAGCATGAACAACAACTATGGGTCATGGATATCTGGATGAACAGCCAGGGTGTGGAAATCGATAAAGATTTAGTCCGTGGAGCCATTGCCATTGACCAGGAAACCACCGAAGAGCTCATGGCCGATATGCGGCAGATTACGGGACTGGATAATCCCAACAGCCCCAGCCAGCACAAAGCCTGGCTGGAAGAAATCACCGGACGGGAAATCCCGTCTTTGGCCAAAGGCATCCTGCCCGATTTAATCGACGCTTTTAAAGACGATTATCCCGAGGCGGCGCAAAGCCTGCGTATCCGCCAGGAGTTAGCCAAAACCAGCATAAAAAAATATTACACCATGGCCAATGCCTGTTGTGCGGATGGGCGGGTCCGTGGATTGCTGCAATTCTACGGCGCCCATACCGGGCGCTGGGCCGGTCGGCTGATTCAGGTCCATAACCTGCCTCGTAATTATATCGCATCCCTTGACGTGGCCCGGGGTTTAGTTAAAAAGAAGGATGCTCAGGGGCTCAAGCTTTTGTATGGTAATGTTCCGGACACTGTGAGCCAGCTCATCCGGACCGCTTTTGTGCCATCGACTGGTTGTGTTTTCGCCATTGCCGATTACTCGGCCATCGAAGCCCGGGTGATTGCCTGGCTCTCAGGGGAGCAGTGGCGAATGGATGTTTTTAGAACCCACGGCAAGATTTACGAAGCCTCTGCGAGCGCCATGTTCGGTGTGCCCTTGGAGAAAATTGTCAAGGGGAATCCGGAATATGCGCTACGGGCAAAGGGAAAGGTGGCGGAGCTGGCCCTGGGATATCAGGGTGCCCAAGGAGCCCTGATCCAGATGGGAGCCCTTAAGATGGGCTTATCCGAAGAAGAACTTCCCGACATCGTCAGACGGTGGCGGGAAGCCAATCCTCGGATCCGGGATTTCTGGTACCAGGTGGAAAATGCGGCCATCGGCTGTGTGGAATTCTGCCAACCGGTGACCTTGAGCTGCGGCGTAACCTTTTCCCGGGATGAACACAATCTCTTTATCACCTTACCATCGGGTCGAAAGATGTTCTATCCTAACCCGGTGGTGGTCCCTGGGGATATGGGCCGCAAGCAGGTCCAGTTTGAGGGCCAGAACCAAACGACGAAGAAGTGGGAGCTGGTTCCGACCTACGGCGGGAAACTGACGGAAAACATCGTTCAGGCGGTGGCCCGGGATTGCCTGGCAGATGCCCTATACCGACTCTATCAGGCCGGGTATGCCATTCGGTTCCACATCCATGATGAAATTATCCTGGAAGTACCGGAGCCTATTGCCGTCGAATGCTATCACCGTATCGAAACAATTATGTGCCAGTCACCAAGTTGGGCCCCGGATTTACCGCTAAATGCGGATGGGTTCTTAAGCCCCTATTACAAGAAGGATTAATCATGATTAATGATCAGAAAATAACCATATCGACGGGGCCCAGTCGACGCAGCGTGTACTGGTACCCCCAGGAAATGCTGTGGTCGGAGTTCGTGACCCAGCTGGCAACGCCGAAGGTGACCCCGGAAAGCTTCGCCGTTTATAAATCCATGCGTAAGAATCAGCAGGATGATTTAAAGGATGTCGGAGGATTCGTGGGTGGCCGTCTCCGGGAGAACCGCCGTAAAAGCGATAAGGTCTTAGACCGTTGCCTCATCACCCTGGATGCCGATAATATCCCCGCAGGGGGAACCGGTGCCGTTTTACAGGCGGTATCCTCCCTGGGCTGTGCCTATGTCATTTACTCCACCCGGAAGCATGAGGAGGCAGCCCCGCGGCTGCGCATCGTTATTCCCCTGGATAAAACCTGTGCCGCTGAAGAATATGAACCCATCGCCCGGAAAATATCCAGTTACCTGGATATGGCCATCCTGGACCAGACGACCTTTGATGTCTGCCGGCTCATGTATTGGCCCTCGGTGTCCGTGGACATGGGCAGCCAATACGTCTATACCTATGCGGATAACCCTTTTCTATCGGGCACGGGCATCCTGTCCATGTATGAGGATTGGCACAACGTAGCTGAGTGGCCGGAAATCCCAGGGGCCATCAAGGTCCGGGAGCAGCGGGCGAAGCGTCAGGGCGATCCCCTGGAAAAGAAAGGGGTTGTCGGGGCGTTCTGCCGGATCTACGATGTACCGGCGGCCATGGATCGGTTTTTATCGGGGACTTACACCCCGACGGATATTCCTGGGCGCTATACCTACGCCGATGGGTCTACTGTTGGTGGGGCCATTTTATACGACGGTGGGAAGTTCATCTATTCCCATCATGCCACAGACCCCATCAGCGGTCTGCTCTGCAATGCCTTTGACCTGGTCCGCCTCCATAAGTTTAGTGATATGGATGACGGGGCCAAGGAAGGAACCCCGGCGGCCGCGATGCCGAGCTTTACGGCGATGAAGGAATTGTGCGTTGAGGATGCTCAGGTGAAGGCCCTCATTGCTCAAGAACGCTATGAGAAGGCCACAGAAGATTTTGAGGGCATCCAAGCGGATGGACCGGCCAATCCTACGGAATGGCTCAGTAAACTCAAAATGAACTCAAACGGTGGTTATGAAAAGACCATCGACAATGCTCTGATCATCCTGGAAAATGACCCCAATCTGGTCGAACGGTTCTGGCACGACGAGTTCGCCAACCGGGCGGTTGTCTCCGGGCGGCTCCCCTGGGAGACCCTGGAGGACGGACCCTATTTATCCAGAGCTTGGAATGATGCCGATGACGCCGGCCTGAGGCACTATATGGAGAAGATGTACAACATCACGGGACAGCAGAAGATCCTGGACGCTATGGCCATCCATGCCAAGAAGCATGGCCGGCATCTGATTAAGGCGTATTTACAGAAGCTAGTCTGGGATGGAATTCCCCGAATTGAAACCCTCCTAATTGACTATTTTGGGGCGGTGGATACGCTTTATACCCGGGCAGTGCTTAAAAAAGCCCTGGTGGCCGCTGTTTCCCGGATCTGGTGCCCGGGGACCAAGTTTGATAATATGCCGATTTTGACCGGAGCCCAGGGTATTGGGAAGAGTACCTTTTTCAAAAAATTGGGTGGCAGTTGGTTCTCCGATAGCCTGCGGACCTTCGAAGGCAAAGAAGCCAGTGAGCTGCTTCAGGGTTATTGGATTATCGAGGTTGGGGAGCTGGAAGGCTTTAATAAGTCCGAAATGGGCACCATCAAGCAGTTTTTATCCAAACAGGATGATATCTATCGGGCACCTTATGGCCGCCGGACGGAGGCTTTTCCCAGGCGCTGTGTTTTCTTTGGGACCACCAATGAGGATGATTTTCTCCGGGACCGAACGGGGAACCGACGGTTTTGGCCGGTGGATGCAGATAAAGCGAAGGCCACCAAAAGCGTGTTTACCGATTTAACGCCATACGTTGTTGACCAGATTTGGGCGGAGGCCAGTATCTTATACACCCAGGGAGAAGCCTTGTATCTGACAGGACGGGCCGAAGAAGAAGCCCAGGAGGCCCAGGAAGCCCATAAAAATGTGGACCCCCGGGAGAGTATGATAAAGGACTTTATCGCACGGCCGGTGCCCTTGGATTGGCCACAGCGGGACTTACAGGCAAGACGCGTGTATTGGGCCCAGGGCGTGAAGCAGGAAGGCTTAGAAGAGCGGATTCCCAGGGACCGGATTTGTGCCGCAGAGGTATGGTGCGAATGCTTCCAGAATGATTTAAAGCTAATGGGGCAACGGGATGCTAGGGATATTAACGGGATTCTGGCAGGGCTTAAGAACTGTAAAAAGTTTAAATCCACTGCCCGATTCGGCGGCCCTTATGGCACTCAAAGAGGTTTTGAGGTGATAACAGTTGGGCCAGATTTGTAAACACTTGCCCCCTAAAAATGTAAACAGATCCCCGATTTGTAAACACTTTGGGAGGATTTAACCCTGTAAACACTGTAAACAGCGTAAACGGAATAAACACTTATCCTAAGACTTGTAAACGGGCCATGTTTACGCTGAAAGCGCCTGGATATGGGCTTTCAATGGCCCGCATACACTGTAAACACTTATCTATATATAAATATATAAGTATAAAAAAGGGCGCGCGTATCCTATGCCCAGACGCTTACATACACGCGCGTGTAGACACGCAGAAAGAAAGGAGCAAAAAACAATGCTGGAAAAAGAATTGGAAGGGCTGCTGCGGGAGGAAACCCGACGCCAGGGTGGCCGCTGTTTTAAATGGACCTCCCCGGGAAACACCGGAGTGCCGGACCGGATAGTTATCCTGCCGAAAGGGAAGGTGGGATTCGTGGAGTTAAAGCAGGCGGGAAAAAAGCCCACACGTAACCAAGTGCTGCAGCTGAACCGCTTGTTAAAACTGGGATGTCGGGTTTATCTGCTTGACCGGGAGGTGGATATCAAAGAGGTACTGGCTGATATTGCAAAAGGGGGCCGCCCTGGCGCACGCTGGAAGGAGCAGCGCTTGTGATCTTTAAGCCCCATGACTATCAGCGGTATTGCATCAGCCGGATGCTGGGGGAAACCCATCTGGGACTGTTTCTGGATATGGGCCTGGGTAAGACGGTGATCACCCTATCGGCCATCAATGACCTGCGATACAACCGCTTCGCTATTCGGCGGACCCTGGTTATCGCCCCAAAGCGTGTGGCCGAAGATACCTGGACGAGAGAAGCCGAGAAGTGGGACCACCTGAAGATGCTGCGGATTATCCCGGTGCTGGGTAGCAAGCAGAAGCGCATCCGGGCGATAAATACGCCGGGGGACATCTGGGTAATCAACCGGGAGAATGTCCAGTGGCTGGTGGAGTATTACAAAAATGCCTGGCCCTTTGACTGCGTGGTTATCGATGAGCTGTCCAGCTTTAAGAACAGCCAGTCCAAACGCTTCAAGAAGCTGCGCTTGGTGCTGCCCCATATCCAGAGGCTCTATGGGCTGACCGGGACACCGGCCCCCAATGGGATGTTGGACCTTTGGGCCCAGGTGTATCTGCTGGACCAGGGTCAGCGCTTGGGAAAGACCCTGGGGTATTATCGGGATACCTACTTCCAGCCGGATCAGCGCGGGGCTGACCGGATTTACAGCTGGAAGCTGGGGGATGGCAGTGAGGACAACATCAAAGCGGCGATATCGGATATCTGTATCAGTTTGTCAGCCAAGGATTATTTGTCCCTACCTGAGCGGATGGACAACACCATACCGGTTTATCTGGATAAGCAAGCGCGGGAACGATACCTGGAAATGGAGCGGACCATGCTGCTGTCGGTGGATGAAACCACCATTGATGCCAGCACGGCAGCAGTGCTTAGTAATAAGCTTTTGCAGCTGTGCAATGGTGCTATCTACGATGAGGATGGTCAGGATTATGAAATCCATGACTGCAAGATAGACGCCCTTCGAGAGCTTGTGGAAGCAGCATCTGGTAAAAGCCTACTGGTATTTTACAGTTTCCGACATGATCTGCAGCGTATTAAAAAGGCTTTGGCCAAGCAGAAGCTACGGATTGGGGAGCTGAAGACCCCGGCGGATATCGAAGCCTGGAACACCGGGAAGCTAGATATCCTGCTGGCCCACCCAGCCAGTGCGGCCTATGGACTGAACCTACAGGCCGGCGGGCACATCGTCGTGTGGTTTGGCCTGACCTGGTCTTTGGAGCTTTACCAGCAGGCCAATGCCCGACTCCATCGACAGGGACAGGAGGAAACGGTTATTATCCACCACCTGATTACTCAGGGCGGTATGGATGAGCAGGTGATGGATGCCTTAAACCACAAGTGCCGGGCCCAGGATGCTTTGTTGGACGCATTGAAAGCCCGGATTAAGGAGGTGAAACAAAATGTGGGTTAAAGTTGAATATGGCTCTTTTTACAATGGGTATGGGGCTGCTGGAATACTTAGGTTGAATCTGCATCAGCTTTGTGTTGATGAGGGTGCAATGGTCGAATATACGGAGAATGGAGGCGAGAAAATCGTCAGACGAAAGAAGCATCGAAAAGCAGACATCCGAAAACTGTTTGAAATTATAAAGGGTGATTGTAATCAGTCAAACCAGAAATTAGCAGATATCCAGGATTATCTGGATGAAAACAGCACAGGTTATGGCGAATTATTTAGAAGTGCAAAACCCAAAAGGATCGGAAATCGGTGATGGATGAGAGAGTGAAGCGCCTAATCCTAATCATCGCTATGCTGCTATTGGTCTTCGTGGTGGCTGCTGTATGGGGCTATTCCGGTGATCGGCCGACGGTGGAGACCAGGACAACGGTGTATGTGGTGCCGTGGCCATGGACGCTAGAGTGGGACGGCAATGGATTTGTTATGAGATTGGAGGTAGATCAATGATAATCGTTGGGCGACACATGGAAGGTATATCTTATGGAAATGGGTATGTCGGAAGAAGAAAGGTATTATCTGAAATTTATCGAGGTGTAGGAGGACGTATGAAATACCGAATTGTATATGACAATGGCGGCCACTGTACCATTGAGGCTGCCAGCAATTTAGAAGCCGTGATAGCCGGGGTCGAAAAAGCTAGGGCGAAAGCGGGCCGGGACCTAAAGGCCATTTATCGTCTGTCGGACAATGGGTGTATCGCTGCTGAGTTGGATTTGGTGGCGGCAGACTTTGTGATGGAGGGCGAATATGAGCAAGATTAATACCGTCCTGCTTTGCCTGGTCGTCGGTTGCCTGCTGGCCGTCATCGGTGTGGGGGTTGGCACGGGCTTGATGCTTGCCTTGGTGTTTGTGGGGTGGCCCATGATCTGGGTGATGATAGGTATTGCCTTGGTGAGTGCTGCGATACTGTGGGTGGCGTATGGACGTTATCAAGATTGACGACTTGGAAGCTTACAAGCTGGCCGAGGGGATCATACGGCCGGTTAAGTGCTGTGGGACGTGCGGCTATCATGTGGGTGGACGGTGCATACGGATCCCGTATAGCAACCGGATAGCGGATGGGTTTGAAGTGTTGGGCGACAATGAGGCGTGTACATCATGGAGGTGTCAATGACAAAAAAAGAGTTATCCCAGCTTTATTGGCTTAACCGGGAAATCGAGCAGTATAAAAAAAGGCTGAAGGAACTCGAGGATTTATCAACGAATGACACGACGGGAGAAATTACAGGGATGCCGCACGGAACCGGGAGCAGTGATAAGGTCGGGAATTGTGCGGCTGAAATGGCTGATTTAAAAGCTTTAATCGAACTGAGTATCCAGAAGTGCTGGTATGAACTGAATCGCTTGAATCGGTATATTGAGGGTGTTGGAGATAGCCTGATCCGGCAGATTCTCATTTATCGGTATGTGAATGGTTTTACCTGGAATCAAGTGGCTGCGAATATTGGTGGGGGGAATACTGCGGATGGAGTGAAGAAGGCATGTTACAGATTTCTTGATAAGAATTAAAGTTGTCCCTTTTGTCCCGAGCTTTCATGATATTATATAACATGAGAAATATGTAAGTTGAACCTCTTGGCATTCGGGCGTTCTGCGGCAACAGGGCGTCCTTTCTTAAATAGTGCGTATAACACGCATAAAACATTTGACATGTATACGCATAAGGCGTATAATATAGATACAAATTAAGAAAGGAGTGACAGCTTGAAGTTTAAAGAGGCGATAAAAATGTTGGAAGCGGATGGCTGGGTACATTGCGCAACAAAAGGTTCCCACCATCATTATAAGCATCCAATAAAACCCGGAAAAGTAACCGTTCCAATACCAAAGCACGATGATATCGATCCTCGTACGCTGAAGAGTATTAAAAAGCAGGCGGGGCTTAAATAGCCCCAACTGCAACTCTTATTCAAGTATGTCATTCCATAAAAACAAAACAAGGAGGAATCATAATGGCTAATAAATCAGTGTATCCCGCTGTTTTTTACCCATGGGAAGGAGGTAAGGGCTTTACTGTCGAAGTCCCGGATCTTCCGGGATGCTTATCAGAGGGTGAGTCTTTACCAGAAGCTATTGAGATGGCACAGGATGCAGCTAGTGGCTGGATATTGGGAGAACTCGAGGAAGGCAATGATGTTCCGGAGGCAAGTAATCTCCAAGATGTCGCCGTTGATGAAGATGGTGGATTTAAACAGTATCTTGTATTGGATATTGCGGATTATGCCAGAAAACATGGTAAAAAAACAGTGAAGAAAAATCTTACAATCCCGGCATGGTTGGCAACTCGGGCACAGGAGAGAAATGTCAATTTTTCTCAGGTGTTACAGGATGCCCTCATCGATTATCTAGGAATTGCACAATAACAGATTTAATTCAAGCGCCGCCAACCCGGCGCTTTTTTAATGTCCGAAAGGAGGTGGTCTTGTGGGCATGACGGAAAAGCAGAAGCGGTTTTGTGATGAATACCTGGTGGATCTGAACGGTACCCGTGCCTACAAGGCTGCGTATCCGAACGTTAAGAAGGATATGACAGCGGCGGTGAATGCATCAAAGATGCTAAGAAATGCTAAGGTTAAAGCCTATATTGACCGCCGCCTGGAAGAAATCCGAACAGCCAAGACGGCCGAGGCTCAGGAGGTGATGGAGTATCTCACCTCCGTCATGCGGGGTGAGAGTAGATCTGAAATTGTTGTGGTGGAAGGCATCGGTGACGGTTGTTCGTCTGCATCCAGAATGGAAAAGGCGCCCGATGAGAAAGAACGGCTGAAGGCGGCGGAGCTCCTTGGGAAGCGGTGGAGCTTATTTACCGACAGGGTGGACGTATCCGGCTCCCTCGATACCCAAACCTCCAAACTAGACAACCTCATTGAGCAGATGAGGAGGGCACCCGATGGCGGATGAACAACTCCTACTCTCGAAAAAGTATAAAGCCTTCTTGCGCTGTGATGCTCCAGTAGAATTTCTCGAAGGCACCACTGCGGCGGGAAAAACCACCGTCGGCATTTTTAAGTTCATGTTGAAGGTGGCTGAGTCCGATAAAAAGCTGCACATCTTATCTGGCCTGGACTTGGGCACCATCGAGAAGAACATTATCAACAAAGACCTCGGGATCTTGGACGACTTTGGAGTACTGGTGGAGTACAATGCCTCGGGAAGAGGCAAGCACAGCTTGCCCCATCTGCTTTTCCGTACAAGTCGTGGTGATAAGATTATTTACGTACTAGGATATGACAACAAGGCCAGGTGGAAGAAAGCTCTTGGTGGCCAGTATGGCTGCCTCTACATTGATGAAATTAACATCGCTGATATGGAATATGTGCGGGAAGCCTCGATGCGGTGCGACTACCTCATGGCCACACTGAACCCCGATGATCCGAACTTGCCAGTGTATAAAGAGTACATCAATTGTTCACGCCCTTTAGCGGAATGGGCTGAGGAAACACCTATGGAAATCAAAGAATTGCTTACTGAAGAGCCAAAACCCGGATGGGTCCACTGGTTCTTTTCTTTTAGCCATAATCTAGGACTTTCTTCGGAAAAGTTAGAGAAGATAAAGACTAATGTTCCCAGGGGTACAAAGCTTTGGAAGAACAAGATTGAAGGTCTTCGTGGGCGAGCAACTGGGTTGATTTTCAGCAATTTTAATCGGCAGAAGCACGTTAAATCGAAGTTCTGGGTTAAACAGCAAATCAAAGACAAAAAACTCAGTTTTAGATGGTTCACTGCAGGGCTGGACACCGCTTACTCTGAGAAGAGTCCCGATGCCTTGGCCATGATTTTTATTGGGATTACTGAAAAGGGCCAGATCGTCGTATTGGATGAAGAAGTCTATAATAACAAAGACTTGGAAATCTCTTTAGCCCCCTCTGATATTGTCAATCGGTTCATCGCTTTTTTAGAGCGAAATCAAAAAGAATGGGGGCTGGCCCGGGATGTGTTTATCGATAATGCTGATCAGGCTACCATTATGGAGTTGAAGAAATATAAGCGTCGTTATGGATGCATTTACCAATTTATTGATGCTTATAAAAAGACGACCATTATTGACAGAATTCATCTGCAAATCGGATGGATTTCCCAGGGCTTTTATTGGGTTTTGGAGCACTGCAGGAACCACATTAGTGAACTGGAAAGCTACTCCTGGAAGGAAGATAAGTATGAGCCAGAAGACAGAAACGACCATACCATTAATGCAGGGCAATACGCCTGGCTACCGTTTAAGAAAAAAATTGGGGTGGAGGAAAAATAAGAAATGGGGTGGATAAAGAACATGCTAACACATGCGGCCATTCGGCTCTTGAAAATTGAACCGGCAAGGAGTAAAACAGTTGTAATCACTGAGCCGCTGACCTTTGAAGGAAATGTTCTGCGAAATCGGATTTGGTATCGCGGGGATCCATCTGAACTGGAACAGTTCTTTAAAAAAACAGCGGATGATAGCGTCTCAGAATCCCGGTTCTGGGCATCTGTTCCATCTGCTGGGAACACGGTTCGTAAATTCCATTCAGGTTTGCCATCCCAAATGGTCGACCGTTTATCAGATATCATTATGGCAGACTTGGAAAAAATAGAGCTGCCAGAAACCAAGGAATTGCAGAAGCGATGGGATGACATTGCGTTGGATAATAAATTTGATGATATACTCAGCCAAGCCATCGCAGATACCCTCGTTTGTGGTGATGGTGCTTTTAAAATCACCTTTGATACCGCCATAAGCCCCTATCCCATTATTGAGTTTTACGCTGGGGAGGAAGTCGAATATACGGTTCGGCGGGGACGAATCCAGGAGGTGAAATTTAAGACGAATTATTCCGTTGGGTCAAAGGATTATCAATTGATTGAAGCTTTTGGTCGGGGATATATCAAAAACTCCCTTGTGGACGAAGCTGGAAAATATGTTTCCATGTCAATAATTCCGGACTTAGAGGGGGTGGCAGATGTCACCTTTGAAGGGAACTTCATGTTAGCCGTACCAATCCTCTTTTTTAAATCACCCAAGTGGAATGACCGCGGGAAGAGTATTTTTGACACAAAATCTGATGATTTTGATGTCCTTGACGAAACGCTCAGCCAATGGGCAGATGCGGTACGGGACGGTCGGGTCTTAAAATACATCCCAAGGGATTTGCTGCCAACGAATGAATATACCGGCGAGGTGATGAAGCCAAATTCCTTCGATAACAAATTCATTATGATTGAAAGTGGGATGCATGAGGATGATAAAGGCGCTATCAATTTAACCCAGCCGGATATCAATTATCAGGCTTATTGCGAAACCTATGCCAGTAATCTAGATATGTGCCTCCAAGGTATTATTAGTCCAAGCACCTTGGGGATTGACCTGAAAAAGACAGACAATGCTGAAGCCCAGCGCGAAAAGGAGAAGACGACCTCCTACACGAGAGGGAAAATTGTTGATGTACTGGAGAAGGTTATCCCACAGGTAGTGCGCACCGCGTTAATGGCGGAGGATACATTGCATAAGCGAGCTCTACAGACAGTTGATGCAACGGTGACCTTTGGGGAATACGCCGCCCCAGACTTCGACAGTACTGTAGAGACGGTTGGAAAAGCAAAGACTTATGGCGTGATGTCCATTGAACAGTGCGTAGCCAAGCTCTACGGTGATAGCTTAACTGATGAGGAGAAGCAGGAGGAAACCAATAGACTGAGGGCCGAACAGGGGCTGGATGTTGTGGAAGAGCCCGCTGTCGCTGGTGAGGATGGTCTGAATCGGCAGTTGAATAGCGATGGATGAGAAAAAGAATGCTTATGATATCCGAGAAATCTTTGAAGAGCTGGAATTGCAGCTGATCGCCTCCATGAAGAGGAATCTTAAAAGCCATAAAAATCAGGAAATTGAGGAAGGCTTTAGATGGGAAATGTGGCAAGCAGCGAAATTACGGGGCCTTCGGGCGTATCAACGAGAGAACCGGGAAATCATGAATGCGTACCGCCCATTAATCAAACAAAACATTCGGAGTCGCTTAGTTGATGCGTGGAATCGTGGAGTGCGACTGTTCGGAAAGGTATGGCAGTCGGCCAAACATCGGCTGGGACAATCACAATCAGGTGGTGCTATTGCGCTGCCGCGGGACATTAAGCCCAAAACACCCGGGAGGGTGAGGGCCATCACTAAGATCCCCAAAGAGAAAGATTTTTTTGGTACGAATGATAAGAAGCTCATGGCCTTGGTTGATAGTGTTACCTCTGATTTTGCAAAGGTTGAAAATTCGACTTTACGAAAAATGGATGATATCTATCGGCAGACCGTCTATAAAGCGCAAATGAGCGTTGCTGCTGGCGCGAAGACACTGGATCAGGCCATTGATATGGCCACCATGGATTTTCTGACTAAAGGTATCCAGAGCATCCGGTATAGAAATGGCCATAACATCAGCATTGCCAGTTACGCTGAGATGGCCATCCGAACGGCAAATCATCGGGCTATGCTAATGGGCGAAGGTAAAAAACGTGACGAGATGGGCATCCATACCGTCTTTGTGTCGGCGCATGCCAGCACTTGTGAATTATGCCGACCATGGCAGGGAAGGAAACTTATTGACGATGTGTTCAGCAGTGGCACCAAAGAGGAAGCGGAAGAAATGGGCTATCCCTTGGTTTCTGAGGCTATCGCGGCAGGCCTGCTGCACCCTAATTGCCGGCATCATCTGGCAACCTATTTCCAAGGGATAACCCAGATTCCAGAAATTCCCGAGGATAGTATCATTAAACAGAATTATTCTGCGGAGCAAAGGCAGCGCCGGATTGAAGGTCAAATCCGTCGCTGGAAGCGGATGCAAGCAGGTGCTCTTGACCCTGAGCAATACAGCAAAGCAACGATGAATTTGAAACGCAGCCAAAGCCAGATGCGAAAACATTTGGAAGAACATCCAGAACTGCGACGGCAGTATAACAGAGAAAAGAACCGTCTATCTAATGCTAATAATCTAAAGATAAAGCAGAAAATATTGGCACCGCAATTGTCGGCGGCAGAAACTGGAGCTGTTAAGCGCTATATTAGTTCGGAGTCCTATAAAATCAATGAGGCGTTAAGAAGTGGAGAGCCCCTTTCAAAAACGGAGATAAACTTTGTGGCGCATCTCGATGGTGCCATTAATAAACTTCCTAAATATAACGGAACGCTCTATCGTTCAGTCACGTTCTATAATCAGGAGGATTTTACAGCATTTTTAGAATCACATCGAATTGGACAAACCGTTCGGTATCCTGCGTACACATCAGCGTCCAAAACAATTTATAACCCGGATGATAGTTTGCGAATAAAAATCTTAAACGTTTCATCTGGTGCGGACCTTGGGGCTTTTAATCCTGAGGAAAAAGAAGTATTATATAAACATGGGCAGCTTTTTAAAGTTATCGATGTCTATACCGAAGAAGGTAAGCCCTTTATAGTGATGGAGGAGTCCAATGAATGAGAAACAATCTTACAATGATTCACGTTTTGAGGAAGACCCGAAAGCAATTGTTGTTGGTCGGAAGAAGCTAACAACAGAGGAAGAAGCTTCTCAGAAACAATTTGACCAGGATATGGAGAAGTTACTGGCAGAAGGAAAAATAGAATTTTTAGAAAGTGAAAAATAGAAACATCTGTGCCAAAGGTATGGGTGTTTTTATTTTGCTAGAAAGGAGGTGTTTACCATGGCCTGCGGCAAGAAAAAGAAAAAAGGAAGAAAATAAATGAATGGCAGGGACCTGTTGGGTCTTTTTTTATGCCGTCTTTTTGGTATTGCAGACGAAAAAGAACAAGCCATCACCGGGCAAGACCGGGATAACAAATGAAGATGCAAGGAGAATAATCATGAATACAGAAGAATTTAGAGCCCTTGGCTTGGATGAAGCGGTAGCAAAAAAAGCCGCTGAAGCATCTAAGAAGGAATTGGAAGGCTATATCCCCAAAAACCGCTTTGAGGAAGTAAATACTGCGAAAAAGCAACTAGAAAAGGACCTAAAGGACCGGGATGGTCAGCTGGATGAGCTGAAAAAGAATGCTGGAGACAATGAAGCCCTAAAACAGCAAATTGAAGTTCTCCAGGGCGACAATCAGAAAAAGGATGAAGACTACCAGAAACAAATCAGGGAACTGGCCATCACCAATGCGGTCAAGTTAGCTATTTCAGAAACGGCTCAGGATGTAGATTTAGTAGCTTCTCTGCTGGATACGGATAAAATTATTTTATCTGCAGATGGTAGCATCACTGGGATTGACGAACAGGTAAAAGCGCTAAAAGAAAGTAAGACTTTTCTCTTCAAAGAAGAAGACTCAAATCAGAATCCACAGGCGGGTTTTCAATTTGGAGGCGATGGTAAAGGGAGTCAAACGGCCCCTGCTCAAAAATCCATCAAGGATGCCATCGCCGAACATTATAAACAAGGTTAATCAGAAAGGATAACAATTATGCCAATTACATTAGCAGAAGCAAAGAAAAATGTACAGGATGACCTCCAAATGGGGGTTATTGATGAATTTCGGAAATCCAGCTTTATTTTGGATCATCTGGATTTTGACGATGCAGTTTCACCGACGGGCGGCGGTGCCACCTTGACCTACAGCTACACCCGTCTTAAAACTCAACCTCAGGCCGCGTTCCGTGACGTTAATACGGAGTACACACCATCCACGGTCGAAAAAGAACGCCACAGCGTTGACCTGAAGGTCTTCGGCGGTTCCTTTGAGATTGACCGGATCATTGCCAATATGGGTGGGATTGTCAGCGAAGTGGATTTGCAGATCAAACAGAAGGTGAAGGCCGCTAATGCGCTCTTTAACCAAACTTTCATCAATGGGGATAGTGCGGTGGAATCCAAGGCATTTGATGGTTTGGATAAAGCATTAACTGGGTCTTCCACGGAATTCAACGCGGCCAGCGGAGACGCTGCCATTGATTTAAGCACCAGCGCCAACATTACCACCAATTATGTGGCATTCCTGGATATGCTGGATGAATTCCTCACTGGATTAGATGGAACTCCGTCTTTTATTGGCGGGAATACTCGGATGATCTCGGTACTGCGGGCTTGTGCCCGACGTTCTGGGGTTTACCAGACCACTAAAAATGATTTTGGATCGCAGGTTGAATCCTACAATGGTATCCCCTTTGTTGATTTAGGTGCAAAATCAGGTTCTAACGCCCCCGTAGTACCCATTGACACTGAAACTGCAACCTTGGGCCACACCTCCCTTTATGCCGCGCGATTAGCGCTGGATGGTCTCCACGGTGTTTCTATGGCTGGGCAATCTCCGGTGAAAACTTGGCTGCCAGACTTTAGCAGCGCCGGCGCTGTGAAGAAAGGTGAGGTTGAAATGGTATCTGCCATTGCATTAAAAGCCTCTAAGGCGGCGGGTGTCTTTCGCAAAATTAAAGTGAAATAGGCGGTGGAACATGAAGATTTTTGCACCTAATGAAAGCTACGCTGGTATCTCTGCCGGCGTTTGCTTTTCCCAGGGCGTCGGGGAGACTGAAAATCCCATTGCCCTTGAATGGTTCCAGCGGCATGGCTATGTTTTGGAAAAAGACTTGAAGAAAGCAAAGGCCAAAGAGAAGCCTGCGGCGTCATAATGGCTTATGTCGATGTAAATTATTATACCGAAACGTATCGAGGTACCGTATTAATCGGGGATGATATGGCGGTAAAGCTTGATCGGGCCTCCGACCAGGTGGATGTACTCACATTCAATCGGATTGTTGGTCGGGGATTCGACAATCTGACGGATTTCCAGCAGGAACAGGTCAAAATAGCTGTCTGTGCTCATGCCGACTTTACGGAGGAATACGGGACCTATTTCAATTCTCCCCTGTCCGGTTATTCTGCGGGCAGTCTTTCCGTAAGTTTTAATTCGGATGCTGTTGTCAATTATAATGGCGTACAGACCTCCAGAGAAGCCTACGGGTATCTGCAAAAGACCGGGCTGGTTGCCAGGAGGTTATAATGCCACAGCCTTTACCCTTTCCAGATTTTTTATTAAACACATCGGTGAGAATTGTGCAAAGCACGATCAACGAAGATGGTGAATCCAGCGAGATTTTACTTTATGACGGAAAAGCTATTTACGACGAAAAATCCAGGTCGGTGTTGGATGCCCAGCGACGCTTGGTTACTCTCAGTGGAAAAATTATCGCAAAAGGCGATATTTATCCGGGGCAATTGCTTGAAGGGTATGTAGAAGTCGGCCCGGATAAAAAATTTATTTACAACGCTGCTCGAATTCGAAATCCTGATGGTTCTGTGTTCAGCACAGAGTTGGACTTAAGCGGATGAAAGCTAAAGTAAAAATCGAACTGTACTCCGGGAAAATCAGGCAATTAGAAGGCGCCTGGACAAAGGCCTTAGAAATGGCGGCCGAAGCGATTTACAGTGATGTTATCGCCTCCCAGATCGTTCCCTTTGATGTGGGTACCTTGGAGGGAAGCGGATATGTCAAGGTGGATGGCCAGACTGCCCATATCGTCTTTGACACGCCATATGCCAGGCGACTCTATTTCCATCCTGAGTACAATTTCCGTCAGGATAAAAACCCAAATGCCCGGGGCCGATGGATGGACGATTACCAAGTGGGGTACCCGAAAGAGGGAATCGCTTTAGAAGCGCAAAAAATTTATTTTAAGAAGAATGCGGGAGGGCTTGTCAAATGATGATCAAAGATATCAAAAATTATTTAAAATCCGTTGTAGACTGCCCGAACTGGTATGTCGGCCGTATCGACGGCAAAAAGGACCAGTGCATTGGTGTCTATCCGGCCAGGTCACAGCCAAAGCCGGTCCCTATAGCCATTGGTGGAGTAGAAAACACCACTTACAATAAGCTGGGGGTTGAAATCCTCATCCACTGGGGGGATGCACCCACAGACGCCGAAGAAAAAGCCCAGGCGGTTTACAACGCCTTATATGGACAAAACCCTGAAATCGGTGGGAAGCGTGTGATTAAAATTGATTTGAATACGAGTTGCCCGGTGTATGCCGGTGTGGACGAAAACGGCATCTATGAGTTTGTATTGGGTGCCGTGATTTATTATGAAAGGTAGAATGATATGGTACACCCAGTATATAAATTAAAATTTAAAGTTGGAACCAGCGGTCTGGCCAGCGAAGAGGCAGCAATGGTTGTGGTCAAAAATATGGAGACCTTCGAAATCACTGTGGATGGAAATGTCGAAGACTGGACCTCCATGGAAAACGATGGATGGGCCAGTGCCCTGATGACCGGTAAATCCTTTAGCATCAGCTTAAAAGGGAAGCGTGATGTCGGAGATCCCGGGAACGATTATGTGGCAGCGGCGGCTTGGAAAGATGGATTGGACTGCAGCACAAAGGCACAGATTGAATTCCCGGATGGGGCAAAATTGGTCTTTAACGCCGTCCTGGATGTTAAAACGATTGAGGGCGCGGATTCCACCAACGTAGCGCCCCTGGAATTTGATATGATTGGGGATGGCAAACCAACCTATACGCCAGCCCCAAAAGAATAGGAGAAATGAGCTATGGGAAGAAAATACGATATTGTCAACAAGATTAACGCAGGCACTCAACGCCCCACTCTGGTGATCGATCAAGACCACGAGTTCAAGATCAATACCAGCCGGGCCGCCGTTCTGTCCATCATGGCTCTGGTGGAAGACCAGAATCAAAAAGACACCAGCTATACCGAGTCTTTTGAGATCACTGATAAGATTCTGAAGATTGCACTCGGCGAGGAAGCCTGCAAGTACATCGAAACCCTTGACCTGGATTTCAATACCTACATGGGTCTGTCTACAGTCATTATGGCTGCCATTCAGGACGAAGATCTGGAAAAGATTGAGAAAGAGGTGGCCGAACAGGCCGGAAAGTTTCGGGAAAACCCGGAAGCCGAAGTGCTCAAAATGGTATGACATTTTTGAGGACTGGCCCCTGATCGAAGCCAGCTTTGCCGCCCAGTACGGCATCCGGTTGCGGGAAGAACCCGACATGTCCTGGAGTGAGTTTGCCAATCTGCTCCAGGGCATCCTCCCCGAAACACCACTCGGCCAGATCGTCAGCATCCGCTGCGAAGAAAACAAGGAAATCCTGAAATACTTCACACCGGAACAGCATCGGATCCGCAACGACTGGCGTGCGCAGCACAGCGCGGTTGAGGACATGAGCAATGCTGAAAAAGAAAAAGACAACGCAGAAATCCAGGAAATGTTGCGGAACGCCTTTGGCTGATATATACTAAAAATATCAAAGTTAAGGGTGGTGAGCGTATGCGTCAAGATATAAAGAGTGCTTTAGAAAAATATAAATCTGTCCAGGGGCCTTATAAATTATTGTATGCACCATTAGAGAAGCATTTAACAGAAACCGAGAAAGTTCTATACTTAAGTGGTACGAATGTTATAATTAATCCAGAGGGTGATTTGAATGTCAAAACGTTAAAAATAAAAGGCGGTAAACCCTTCTTGTTTATAATAACCGATGAAAGAGTTATATTTTTCAACAAATTTTTAATGGTTGAAGAATTCACAGCGGTCCCCAAAAGGGAGATTAGGAATGTGGAATTTAGAAAGAACCTTACCGGCAGTACGGTCCATCTTTTCACTCTTTCAAAAACTTATGAATTTTCTATAATTTACGCAAAAAATTTAAACGAAGAAATTACGGGACTTTTAAATTCTTTGGCAGTGGATAAGAGAGAAAGTAAAATAGTACAAACTAGCGAAGCCGACGAGCTTAGAAAATTTAAAAAATTATTTGATGACGGGATCATTACGGAAGAAGAGTTCAATTTTAAGAAAAACAAATTATTGGGAATAGAATAGTTCTAGATCAACCACTAGTTATACGCTAGTGGTTTTTTAGTACAAAAAATAATGGAGGTGGCAAAATGGCTGAAGATGGTACAAGTGTAGGAAAGATTACGTTGGACCTTGAGGTAAAAGCTGATCTTGAAAAACAGATTAATAATCTTGCCAACATAGTCAGTCGCAATCTGAAGGCTTCCATGGAAGCAGGGATGAAAGGCCTGGACGGAACGCTGAAAAAGACCATGGACAAAGCCACAAAGGGAATGTTTTCAGGAATGAAGCAGAACCTTTCAAAAAATCTTGATGGCTTTAATGGACTGCTCAAGTCCCGGATGAGGCAGGTCGCCGACAACCTAAAAAGCGGCATCAAGACTTCTTTGGCTGCTTTTAAAGATCTTAAACTGCCCAAAATGCCTAAGATGAGCTTTCCTAAATCGTCAGATAGTGCAGCGCCGAAACAGAGCAACACGTCGTCTGTAAAGACGATCCGTGGGCCTCCGGCAATGGACGGTAAAATTTTAAACGCCCAGATTGAGACCCTGGCGGCAACACTGGATAACGTGAACGCCAGAATCGAATCCCAGAAGACAAAGCTGGAGCAGCTGAGAGCCTCATATGCCAATACCTTTGACGGGCCGCTAAAGAACACGCTGAATGAGCAGATTTTGAAAACAGAAGCCTCCATGCTTAAGCTCATTGGCCAGTCTGATAAACTCGGCTTTAAGCTTGCGGACCTGGATGCAAAAGCAGCGCAAAGTTCGAGCGGGATTTATCGTGCCCAGAATGAGATTGGTAAAGTTGACAGAAAAACAAAATCGGCGAACCCACGACTGAACATTTTATCTAAAATGTTGAGAAAAGTGGGGAGGAGTGCCAAGTCCTCAAGCACTAACGTTAACAAGTTTGGGAAAGGTGTTTCTGGATCTTTAGGCCAAATGTTCAAGTGGATGATCGTATTGCCAGCGATCGCAAAAGCAATTACGGCATTAGGAAAAGCATTATGGGAGGCTCTTCAGACAAATTCTGAGTTTTCGGCCTCTTTGAATCAGATTAAAACTAACCTGATTGTAGCTTTTATGCCAATATATCAAGCTGTTTTACCCGCTATCAATGCCTTAATGAGTGTTTTAGCAAAAGCATCCGCTTACTTAGCCTCTTTCATTAGCGCACTTTTTGGAAAAACCTATGACTCGAGTTATCAAGCTGCTCAAAGTCTCGTGGCCGCCAAGGCCGCAATGGATGCTTATGGTGGAGCTGCGGAGAAAGCCGCAAAGAAACAGCAGGAACTCTTTGTGGCAAGCTTTGATGAATTAAACAAGCCAAACAAAATTACAGATGATACAGACGCGGATGATGGATTTCAAATGTCAGGTCCAATGGACCAGACAAATGCTGCACTCACGGCAATGGCGGATAAATTTAAAAATATTCTTTCCCAGCTTTTCAAGCCTTTTCAGGAGGCGTGGGCGGCAGAGGGCCAGAATACCATCAACGCGATCAAGTACGCTTTGAACAGCGTCTGGGAGTTGATTAAAGCCATTGGACGCAGCTTTTTAGAAGTCTGGACCAATGGAACCGGCACTAAGTTTCTGATTCTGATTTTGCAGATATTACAGAATATTTTTAATATTATCGGCAGCATTGCGGAAGCGTTCAGAATTGCCTGGGAAACCAATCACCTCGGAACGCAGCTGGTCCAAACGATCTTTGACATGCTGATCAATATTCTGACCATCATAAAGCTTATCGGAGACGCGTTTTTGCAGGTGTGGAACAATGGGACAGGCGTCTGGATCTGCACGACGATTTTACAGATTCTCACCAATGTTTTTGGGGTAATCGGAGACATTGCGCTATCCTTTGCGAACGCCTGGCAGACTGGAGATATCGGTGTTCAGATTATTCAGGGGATTATGAATATTATCGGTAATCTTTTGGCCTTGATCCGAAATATCTCAGGTGCTTTCAGGGAAGTATGGGCAGAGGTCGGCGAGAGTGTGGCGACAACGTTTTTTAGTATCGTCAACTCAGTCATTGGTTTACTCGAAACATTATCTGCAAAGCTTGTCGAGGTGTGGAATAACGGCGGAGAGCATTTAATCCAAGGTTTTAGTCGATTAGCAGCAAAAATTTTTGAAGTTGCTGGAATTATTTTTACAGAATTTATAGCACCTTTTGCGGATGGTCTTTTAAATATTTTAGCACCTGCGTTTTCTGCCGTGCTTGATATTGCTGGCTATTTTTTAGATGGTTTAACAATGCTGTTTAATTGGCTGGCAAATGAAGGAAAACCAGTATTACAGGTAGTTACAGATTTAGTGTTAGGATTAGGAACAGCTTTTGGAATCGTCAAACTAGCACAAGCTACATGGATGGCCATTCAAGCGGTATATGGCGTAGTAATGGGTATCGCCACAGCCGTCACCACCGCTTTCGGTGTGGCCATGGCCTTTCTAACCAGTCCCATCGGCTTGGTGGTCCTTGCAATTGCTGCAGTAATTGCAATCGGTGTGCTTTTGGTCCAGAATTGGGATTGGGTTTGCCAAAAGGCCAGTGAGGTTGGAACCTGGGTATCCCAGAAATGGCAAGAACTAAAAACAAATGTTTGTGGCGCGGCAGAGGCTACTAAAAATTGGGTGGCCGAAAAGTGGAACGGGATGAAACAATCAGCCCACGACACCATGGCCCAGATGTTCCCGGAACAGGTTTCCGCTTGGGACCAACTTAAAGAGCAGTGTGGCGGCAGCGCAAATGCCTTAAAATTTGTGGCACAGTCAGCTTTTGACCTGATCCATAACAAACTCAGTGAGGTTGCCAATTATGTTCAGAGTGGCTTTCAAAACGCCTGGAGTAATACCTTTGGCGCTATCGGGAATTTTGTGAAAAGTACCTTTGATGGAATTGTTAATAGCATTCGGAGTGCGGTGAATTCGGCTATCAGTATCGCAAATTCAGCGATTAGTGCGGTGAACAGCATGAAGGTTTCTGTGCCTAAGTGGGTACCGGGAATCGGTGGGAAAACTTATGGAACAAGTATTAAAACCATCCCAAAATTGGCTTCTGGCGGCTATGTTGGACCAAATCAACCGACACTGGCTATGATTGGGGATAACAAGACACAAGGGGAAGTGGTGGCGCCGGAAAAGAAAATGCTAGAGATGGTATTGACTGCCCTCAAAATGTTTCAGGGCACGCAAAGTAGCGACGGGGCATCCCAACAGAGCAGACAGCCGATGCAGATTATTGTTAAAATCGGGGAAGAAACCCTCATTAACAAAATCATTCGCGGTATTAATGATGAGAGCCGACGAACAGGCGAACCGTTGATTATTCAAATTTAGAAGGGAGGTGCCCATGGCACGACAATTTGTTTGGGAGGGCACCGCCCTTCCTTATCCTGATAAAATCAATTGGGCTTATAACGAAATATCCACCGCAGAATCGGGTCGAACCCTTGATGGCACAATGCATAAAGAAGTTGTTGCCCCAAAGCGGAAGCTGGAATGTACCTGGCAGACCAGTGACGATAGCAAAACGGCGCGGATTTTGAGTGCCATCAAGGCCAGGACTTTTGGTACGTTAACCTATCCGGATGCCATGAGCGGCGGAGATATGACCCGGACTTTTTATACCGGAGATCCCAGCTGTGATAGCATCACTTTGATGCATGGCATTCTTTGGTGGACCATCAAGGTCAGTTTTATTGAACAATAGGAGGTGCGGATGGATACAATCTATAATTTTTCCTCCATCATAAAGACCGTAGATGGAAAGCACTATCTCATTAATGCGGCAAATACACTGGGCGCTTCCTATACGGCGAACAGCAGCAATACCAATGACATTGTATTGGGGTATGCTGCTGCCGCCTCCTTTAAAGTTTCCCTCAATAATATTGACGGCTATTGGGATTCAGTCATTTTAAAGGGAGCGGAGCTCCAGCTGAATATAGTCGGAGGATTAGAAGGCGTTGACCTTGGAATTTTTGAGATAGAGGAGGTTCGAAAGAATGAGGGATGTATTAATATAGACTGCATTGACCACATGGTTTGGTTTGATGTCAAGTTTTTAGGCGCCACATTCCCTTGCACGGTGGGTCATTTAGTCCAAGTGCTTTGTGACCAAGTCAACATAACCCTGGCTACACCGACCTTCCCCAACAGCGAAATCACCATAAAAGGCGGACAGGATTTCAAGGGTGTATCTTGCAGGGTAATCCTCACCTCGTGTATGGAAGTCGCCGGATCCTTTGCCATAATCAATCCCGACGGTCAGCTAGAAATAAAGTGGTATGATGTGTTGAAAATTGTCGATACTTTCGCTTATGGACAGATGAGCGCCTTCGCACCGGAGGAAAATTTGGTTGAGATTACCGGAGTCCGGTTTGAAACAGTAGAGGATAGCTTCGTAGCGGGGAATGATGGCTGCCCTTTGGACGTACCATCCAATAATCCAATTTTGAAAGATGCGGAAGAATCTGTGATTACGGAGGTCTTGGACACGATTTACCAGAAACGGGTTAAGTTTATGAGCTATCTACCTTGTACATTTAACGTGGCAAGTAAGCCAGCTTTACGACCCGGGGATGCAATAAAAACTACAGACAAACAGGGAAAGCAGTCAATCGCGCTGATTACCAGCCTAACTTTTACGGATAATATCGGCGTTAAAGTCGTATCATGTGGGAAGGCAAAGACCCAAACTAAAGGCTATACCAAAGGATATTCCGATGCAGCGACAGGGGACACCGGCGACAAAATCGGCTATGTCCTAGGCTACAACTTAGCCGACTACACCTACACCAATAGCACTCAAACTATCTGTGCCGTGGCGGTACAAGGGGACAATGACACGAGGGTGGATACGCAAATATTACTCACTTATGAGTTTACGCCGACGGCACCGGAGACACTCACCATCACTGGCGATGTCACCGGAGAGGTCAACGGTACCTTTGAGGGAGTCATTGATACCACTGCTGTATCCGGCACCCAGACGGGCAATCTTACCGGGAGCGTGACGGGTACCGCCGTGGCCATGCAGGATGCGCCGCTGGTCACCATTGACTACCGTATGGATGCCACGACACAATGCCGGATGTACCAAAGGCCCCACCCAGGGCTAAACACATTTTCGGCGGCATTTATCCCGGTTACCCAAAAGGGTGGCACGGTATCCCACGATGTCCAGGTCACGGTGGCCAGAGGTCAGATATCCGTTGCCAAACGGGATGCATCATTATCGTTATTGGTTAAAAATGGAACGGTTATTGACACACCGCCGTGGCCGGAAATCAATATTACACAAACATTTAATCGGATTGTGGTTACCGGGGGCGAGGATACCGCCATTAAAGTTGTTGAGATTGCAGAAAATATTAATGCCGGTACTCAAACGCCAGCTGGTGGAATATTTGTCGAAACGATGCAACCAATCGAGGTTGCACAGCAATCAGACTGCTATATCTATGTCGGTGGCGATGATAATCTGCTCTCCCCGTATTGGAACACAGAAAATCTAACCAGTTACCACGGGATGGCGATAACAAGTCTGCTAGATTGCACATTGCTATTTAACGGTGTGTACAATGCCGGCTCAATGGGAAATATTATGTTTGCTCCAGGATTTGAAGCCGTTGATGGAAGTCGCCCAACAGCATGGGATAGTTTGTCCATGCTGGATGCTGGAAAAACTTATCAGATGGATGTTGAAGTCATATCCGGAACTATAAGCGTCCCTGATGGGGCGAATACAGATAGTTTTAACATCTCATTAGCGTATGCGTCCACCGGAAACCCGGCGTTTTTAACAGCAAAACTTTTGCAAGGTGAAATCACAGCAAGTGGCGTGGCAAGTGGCGTTATATCCAACCTGAGATTGTATATTCGGCAAGGTGTAACTATAACGGCGGATAATTACAAAATAAAGATTAAAGTCACGGAGGTGGTTTAATGGCTCTAAAAGGAAAAACGACAATACAATTATTTGACGCAACGACCGGGGAAGAAGTGCAGAAAATTGAAGATGAAAATATGGTTACAGATGCGGTATCGAGTTTGTGTAATAACGCAAGCAAATATTTTGTACAAAATGTATTTGGCGCGGAGTATGAGTTTGATTTTGTGCCTATAGTCGGAAAACCAATAGATAGTATGTTTTCGGGCTTAATGTTATTTGATGAAAGTATATCAGAGAATAAAAATACTTATTTCGCCCCTTCTAATACGACGTTAATTGGAAAAGCAAAAAAACTAACAAATACGACCGATCGATTTACCGGTGTTCTGAATGAAGTTGAAAGCGTGACTTTGGACAATGGTAAAAAATATGTGTGGGATTTTTCCACAAACAAAGCGAATGGACAAATAAAATGCGTTTGTCTAACCAGTGCTGCCGGTGGATATTGTGGAACTTACTGTGATAAAGACACTGATCATAATTCCGCAATTGGTAAAATGTATCCGGTGCAAGCGCCAATGGTATACCTTAGTAGTAATATTGGCAGCAGCTATGGTACATATTATTATTATTATTATTGTATTATTGGTTCTGGATATGATAAATCTAATTCATCACAAGCAACTCCTTACAGTTCTTCAAAAACATCGAATAGTAATCTGAAAAATAAAAATGCTTATTTAATCGGAGTAAACTCCGATGGAAATTTTATATACGCAATGTGTACAGTTGGTTCAAACTCGGTCGCAATAAGTGTTTATGATTATAAAAAAGAAAAATCAAGGACCTTTGGATTAAATGAAAATTCATATTCTGGAAAATATTCTGAGAATTTATTAAACAGTGTCAATTTAAATTCGGATGTCGCAACTTTCGCGTCTCCGTTGTACTGGAAAACAATTGGCCAAAATACATATTCTATATATATTGACGCAAACAAAAATCTTAATGTAATTGTAATAAATGTGGACACGTTGACGATTACGAAACAAGCTTGCGGCGCAGTACAAGATTCTGTTTTAAAATCTAATTTTCAAATTAACGGAACTGACGGAATTCACATTTACACCGTAAATGTGGATTCCTCTAAAAACTCGGAAGGAAAATATAAAGGACTATCTGTATATAAAATTAATATTGATGATTTCAGCGATTACGAACTCATTCAAATTACCGAACCTTTTGAAAAATCAGGAAGCTATCCGACATCTTCTGAGCTGTATGTTCCATTATACGCAACCAATTGCTCAATTGTGAAATCGGCATACCCTAACTCATCACAAATATTATTTAAGGTTACGGCGGCTGACTATTATAAGGACGGTTCTACTTCAATTAGTAATGATTATTTTTATTGTTTGATTAATATTAAAAACGGAACTTTTGAATATTTAAATCGAAGTCCATCAACCGATGGGTTATTTTTGGGAATCTTGAATGATGGTCTACTAAATCCAATACAAGCTCCAGATTGTCCAATTTGTTTAGGTCACACTACTGGAACTTCTGTAATGTACACTCTACCCATGATGTTTTTATCCACAATCAATAATTTGTCTACGCCCGTCGTAAAAAATGAAACGCAAACCATGAAAGTTACTTATGAAATAACGGAGGTATAAACTATGGACGACCAGAAATTTTTAGATTTTGCAGAAGATACAATCGTTAATTATTACAACGATGTGTTACATCAACCTATAACTAAAGACAAAGTATTTATTGTGTGGTCATGTAAAACGCTCCAGAATAATAAGGCCATTTTAGCTACTCATAGCAAGGATAAATTGTTGTTTGAGTTGACCTACAATGGTGACAAAAAAGAGGCTTATTTGGATACGTATGACAAGATTAATAACCGGGTTGTGGAGGTATAAAAATTATGAAATATGATATTTTTTTAGGCATCGTTGGCACCGTCGGGGGTGTCATTGCAACGTATATGGGAGGCTGGGACACCGCATTGCAAGCATTATTAATTTTTATGGCCGTTGACTACATCACAGGACTGGTTGTGGCCGGCGTGTTTAAAACGTCAACGAAGACCGATTCCGGGGCCCTTGAATCCAGAGCAGGATTTAAGGGTCTTTTGCGTAAAGGCGGCATCCTACTTGTGGTCGTGGTGGCCTGTCAGGTGGATATGCTCATTGGGTCAAATCTCGCCAGGGATGCAGTGGTCATCGCATTTTGCATCAATGAGGCGTTAAGTATTATCGAAAACATGGGCCTCATGGGCGTACCGATTCCGGATGTGCTCACGAAGGCCATTGATGTTTTGAAAGAAAAGGAAACGGAGGAAAATTAAAATGAGTTTGAATGGAATTGACATTAGTGCTTATCAGCGGGGGATTAATCTGGATGCGGTGCCGGCCGACTTTGTCATTATCAAAGCGACAGAAGGCACCGATTACGTCAACGATGACTGTGACCGTGCTTATCAAGAGGCTAAATCGACCGGGAAGCGTTTGGGTGTCTACCACTTTGCAGATGGTAACAGCTCTGGGACGGCCGAAGCGGATTATTTTGTGGATAATGTACAGGGATACATCGGACACGCAATCCTTATCCTGGATTGGGAAACCAATGCCGTGAATTGTGGCCCTGGATACGCCAAAGAATTTTTAGACCGTGTACAGGCCAGGACAGGCGTTAAACCGCTTATTTATATGAGTGGGTCAGTTACGAACGAGTATGACTGGTCCGATGTCGTGGCTGGTGATTATGGACTCTGGGTGGCATATTATAGTGTTGATAGTGTTAATGGATATGTCCCAGATGCCCCAATGTACCCCATTGGTCATTGGAGTGATGCTGCTATCCTGCAATACACCAGTGGTGGACAAATATCTGGATGGGGTGGCAATCTGGACCTTAATGTGTTTTACGGCAACGCCGATGCCTGGGCCAAATACGTTGGTGGCGGACCAACCGTTACTAATCCCGAGCCGGCGCAAGGCAGTGATGTACCCTGGGATTTAATCAATATCCAGTATTGGATGGTCATCTGTGGTTATAATCCGGCGGCTCCCATTGATGGTATTGATGGGGTACAGACCACTAATGGTGTTAAATGCGGACAGCGGGCCTACGGTATCCCGGACGATGGCCTGTTTGGACTCATTACCCAGGCGTCCGCTAAAGATGAGGTACTAGCCTATCAGACACGCCTAAAAAAGCTTGGCTATTACACTGGTGAGCTAGATGGTATCCCAGGGCCGGCTACATTTGCGGCCGTCAAAACATTCCAGCGGGATCATGGATTGGTTGCAGATGGAATCGTTGGTATGGCTACACAAGCAGCTCTTGGACTTTAATTTGTATTTCCCCCTGGCTTCGGCTAGGGGATTTTTTGCATGAAAAAACCCTTGATGATATTCACCAAGGGTTAACATGATTTGCGATATTCACTTATGTCAATCATGTGTGTCGTTTTTAGATTTAATGGTGGAGACAGGGGGACTCGAACCCCCGGCCTTCTGAATGCCATTCAGACGCGCTCCCAACTGCGCCATGCCCCCGTAACGACGACTACTATATAATACGAGAATTTGACGTAAATGTCAATAGAAAAATTAAAAAAGTTTTTAAATATTGACTTTCACCATAGCGGTGCATATAATAAAATTCTATCAATAAAAATAAGGAATCTATGACAGCTGAGGAGGTGTGGAATGTACAATCCAGAAAAAGTGGCATTGGCCAATGAATATTTAGCCTGTGCTCTGGATATTGGAGAGTGGATGCTCATTCGGGGTGCTGAAATCCATCGAGTGGAGGATACCATTGAACGCATTGGATTAGCCTACGGCGCAGACCGGGTGGATGTCTTCTCCATTACCTATACCATTGTGGTGACCATGTCTGGTGAGGATTTTGGGGTGCTCACCCAAACCCGACGGATTTCAGGCTTTTCCTACGATTTAAACATGATGGAGAAGCTCAATGACCTTTCCAGGAGCATTTGTGAGAAGAAACTGCAGCCAAAGGAAATCCAGGGGCGCATGGCAGCTATTTCTCAATTACCCGCCTATACCCATTGGCAGCTGGGTCTGGCCTATGCCTTGATCTCGGCGGCCTTTGCCATTTTCTTCGGAGGGACAGCCCTGGACGCCGTGGTAGCTGGGGGGATTGGTATCGTCATTAAGATTGTCGAGTATTCTTTAAATCGGCTGGATGTCAATCGGTTCGTGGTCATCTGCCTGTGTGCGGCAGCGGCAGGGTTTTTAGCCATCAGCAGCACCCGTCTGGGAATTGGAATTTCTGCGGAAAAGGTTAGCATTGGGAATATCATGGTTCTGATTCCCGGGCTAATGTTTACCAATTCCATCCGGGATATGTTTATGGACAACATGATATCCGGGGCTGTGCGTTGTACGGAAGCGATTATCATCGCCCTGGCCATCGCCTTTGGATTCGCACTCATTAATTTTACCTTTGGAGGCTGACATGATCCATGACCTTATTCAGATAATTGCAGCGTTTTTTGGATCTCTGGGCTTTGCCATCCTCTTTAATATTCGGGGGAAGGACTTGTTCTGGACGGCCTTCGGGGGACTGCTGGATTGGTGGGTTTACGTTCTGGCAGGGATTTGGTGCACCGGAGATGCCTTTCGCTATTTCTATGCCGCCCTTTTTCTGGGAATTTATTCAGAATTTATGGCACGAAGACGCAAGGTACCCACCACCGTGTACCTGGTGGTGGGCTTTATCCCCCTGATTCCGGGGTCGGCTTTATTCATGACCATGAATTTTGCCTTTGCAGAAGAGTGGCAGAACTGTGTGCATTATGGCCTGGTAGCCATTAATACCGCGGTGGCCATTGCCGGGGGGATTGTGGTTTCTATGGTATTGGTTAATATTTTCTTTTCCATAAAACGAAAGATCAGGGAACAGTCATCTTGATAAAATTCTGTAAAAAGGGCTGCCACATATTATCCTGTGGCAGCCCTTTTTTATTATGAAATACTGGCGTTATAAATATTTTGGATGGATTCCTTCAGGCGATAGTTGAATTCAATATCGCTCTGATGAATATTCAGTCCTTCAGTAAGACCCCGGGAGAAGCTGGCGATGAGGCCAGGATTTTGGGCCAGACGTTTATTCGCATCTTCACGGCTGTAACCACCGGAGAGGGCGACGCAGCGGAGGACATGGGGATCAGCAATAAGGGTTCCATAGAAGTCATTCTGGGAGGGAATGGTCAGCTTGAACATCAAACGAACATCCTCGGGCAATTCAGTCAGACGCTTGAAGATCTCTTCTAAGAGGATTACTTCAGCTTCGGCCTTGGTGCTGCTATGGATATCCACTTCAGGCTCCAGGATGGGCATAAAGCCTTGTCCGATGATATCTAAGCCGACTTCAAACTGTTGTTCTACAATCTTTGCGATGCCATTGCGGTTGGCCTCGTGGATGACGGAGCGCATTTTAGTACCGAAAATATGGCGGGCCTTTGCCCGGCTGAGGAGTTCATCAAGCCTGCTCAGGGGTTTCATAAGCTGAACGCCAAATTTATCAGTGTCCAGTCCCTGGTCTACCTTGACAAAGGGGACGATTCCCTTTTCCTTCCACAGATATTCACCCGTATAGACGCCATCAATTTCCCGGTCCATGGTTTGTTCGAACAGGATGGCTGCCAGAATATGGGTACTGGTAAAGGCTGGGCTTTGAATGATACGTTTTCGCATATCATGGATTAAATCAAACATCTGGTGTTCACCGTGATAGGCATCATCAGGGATGCCATAAAGACGCAGTGCCTTTGGCGTACTGCCACCGCTTTGATCCAGTGCGGCGATGAATCCCTTGCCGTCAGCCATACGTGCCAATTGTTCTTTGTTCATTTGATAACCTCCTTATGATGCATGAAACATCTAAATGGGAACGCAATGTACCCGCTTAAGTCTATTTTAAACCGCAATGTTCAAGGTGACAAGACTATTTATAAATCCATTATGGACATTATCGATCCAATGAAAAAAGCGACAGCATTGCAAGTCAATGTAAACTGATACCCATTTCATGATGCTTTTTCAAAAAAAGACTTTACAAATCCTTAGGATTCGTCTATAATGAGTTCAACAACTTAAGAGATGCGGCGTGAGCTGCTACAATGAGATAAGCAATGGTGCTTTTGAAGGTGTATAACGCGCTTTTAAATGCGCCATTTTTTTATATATTGTCTCTCGGGTTGTTAACCAGACGATTTCGATATCCATCCCATGACAGTCAACAAAGTTGCACTGCCTAAGATCAGACAGTGTAAGATGCTTCCTTATCTGTTATCTACTGTTTAATTCCTCAGAAAGGATGGGGTGTCGTTATCTAGTGCAGGGGTTCCCTCAAGCCCCTGCTTCCTTGAACCGCATCATCGGTCTGACACACCCCTCACCGGGTGCCAGACCGATGGGTTCATGGATTACCTTTAGTATATCATCTTTGTTGATAAAGGAATATATAAATTTACCCAAGGAGGCTGTTATGTCTGAAGAATTAATGGAAATCAAAGATTCGAAAGAGGATGTTATCGAATTGTTCGGTTCCAAGGTGTTTAACATCACGGTGATGCGAAAGCGTCTGCCAAAGCACATTTATAAGAGCATGATGAAAACCATCAAGGAAGATTTGCCACTGGAAGGCGAGGTTGCTGAGGTTGTGGCCAATGCCATGAAGGATTGGGCCATGGAGCAGGGGGCAACACACTTTACCCATTGGTTCCAGCCAATGACAGGCATTACAGCTGAAAAGCATGACGCCTTTATCAGTCCCACCGAAGAGGGCAAGGTCATTATGGAATTTTCTGGCAAGGAGCTCATCAAGGGTGAACCGGATGCTTCTTCATTTCCATCGGGTGGACTGCGGGCAACCTTTGAGGCCCGGGGCTATACCGCCTGGGACCCCACCTCCTTCGCCTTTGTGAAGGGAACCACCTTATACATCCCCACCACCTTTATTTCCTACTCCGGGGAAGTGCTGGATAAAAAGACGCCGCTGCTGCGTTCCATGCGGGCCTTATCCGCCGAAGCGGTTCGGGTGCTTAGGCTCTTCGGCAAGGATGTCAAGAAGGTTACCACCACTGTCGGTGCTGAACAGGAATATTTCCTCATTGAACGGGAAATGTTCAAGGCCCGAAAGGACCTCATCCTAACCGGACGGACCCTCTTTGGCTCCAAGCCGCCAAAGGGTCAGGAAATGGAAGATCATTACTTTGGGCGCATCCGCGGACGGGTTTGTAATTTTATGCGGGATGTGGATACTGAGCTGTGGAAGCTGGGTATTCCTTCTAAAACCCGTCACAATGAGGTCGCTCCGGCCCAGCATGAGCTGGCACCTGTGTTTTCAACCTCGAACCAGGCGACGGACAATAACCATTTGATTATGGAAACCCTTCGTAAGGTGGCTTACCGTCATGATTTGTCCTGTCTGATTAATGAAAAACCCTTTGGGGGTGTCAATGGGTCTGGGAAGCATAATAACTGGGCCATGAGTAGCGATACCGGAGAAAATCTCCTTAACCCTGGGGATAATCCAGCAGATAATCTTCAGTTTTTAACCTTCCTGGTGGCGGTTATCGAAGCCGTCGACCGTTATCCGGAGCTGATGCGGGCCACCGTGGCCAGTGCCGGGAATGACCATCGTCTGGGGGCCAACGAAGCACCACCTGCCATTGTATCCATCTTCCTGGGGGATCAGCTGACGGCAGCTCTTAAGTCACTGGAAACCGGTAAGCCCGTGGAAACGGCTAAGGACTTGGTCATGGATATTGGGGTAGACTCCGTTCCCAATTTTGTGGGGGATGCCACGGACCGGAACCGGACCTCTCCCTTTGCCTTTACAGGGAACAAGTTTGAATTCCGTATGTTGGGCTCCAACCAGTCCATCGCAGGACCTAATATTGCCCTGAATACCATTGTTGCTGAAGTGCTGGAGCGCTTTGCAGATGCACTGGAAGGTTCTGAAAACTTTGAGGCGGATTGCCGTGAGCTGCTGAAAAATTCCCTTCAGGAACACAAGCGTGTGGTTTTCAATGGCAATAACTACTCCGATGAATGGGTGGAAGAGGCAAAACGCCGGGGCCTGCCGAACCTTCGGACGACACCGGAAGCCTTCGAGGTTTATGCCAGCCAAAAGAATATGGACCTGATGGAAAAACACGGGATTTACAGTGCTGCTGAAATGAAGGCTCGGGAAGAGATCCATTTGGAAGAATACTCCAAAACCATTAATATTGAAGCACTCACCATGCTGTCCATGGTAAAGCGTCAGATCACACCGGCTGTCCTTGATTATATTAAAGATTTAACGGCGGTATTATCCCAGAAGAAGGCTCTGGGGGATTTGATTGATTCCACTGGAGAAGAAACCCAGCTTAGCACGATTTCCAGGCTGTACAGTAGCATGATCAAGAAGATTGATACCTTGGATCGGGTGGTTGTGGAAGCTCAGGATGTTGATGACGCTCTGGCCCAGGCGAAATTCTATTTGGAAAAGGTTATTTCTGCCATGGAAAGCCTTCGGGCAACAGCGGATGAGCTGGAAACCATGGTAGGGGAAAAGTATTGGCCTTACCCCATTTACGAAGATTTACTGTTCTACGTTTAAGGATAAATTGAATCAATTGTTACACTGACTCAAAGACGAGTCCGTCGGGAAGCTTTTTCTCATTCCACTCCCCGATGGATTCGTTTTTGTTTTTACAAAATATAAGGAGGAAAGTATGAAGAAATTAGAGATTGTGCTGAATCCCAATCTTTTAGAGGATGCTAAGGAGATTCTAAATACCTGTGATATTCAGGGAATGATGATTACCAACATTATGGGGTATGGGAACCAGAAGGGATTTAAAAAATCCTATCGGGGAACATCCTACACAGTAAACTTTCTGCCAAAGATTAAGCTTGAAACCATCACTGATGCTGAAACTGCAGAAATCATCATTAAGCTGTTAACGGAAAGACTGCCCTCTGATGAAATTGGCGGCGGAAAGATCTTTGTGTACGATGTGGCGGATGTCGTTCGTATCCGGACAGGGGAACGCGGTCCGAATGCGATCTAATGGCGATCTAATGGGACAGAGTGGGATTTAAAAGAATAGCGATAGGATTATCAATGGGGATAATTATTTTCAATGTAAAACGGTCATTAACCCTTTTTACATGGGATACATTGAAAATAAGGATTCCCTTTATTTTTTGAAAAAGAAAGAAAGAGGTATTTACTTATGGATATGCAGCAATATGCAGATATCGTATGGGTTTTCCTGGGGGCTGCTCTGGTTATGTTTATGCAGCCGGGCTTTGCCATGGTGGAAACAGGCTTTACCCGGGCTAAAAACGCCGGAAACATCATTATGAAGAACTTTGTGGATTACATGATTGGTTCAATTCTCTTCCTTTGTGTGGGCTTTGCTGTCATGTTTGGCGGGGATGGTGCCTTCATAGGAACGTCGGGATTCTTTAATCCAACATCCATCCAGGTGGTGGATAATATTCCCCCAGAGCTCTATATATTTTTCCAGACGGTGTTCTGTGCCACTGCGGCAACCATCGTTTCCGGGGCTGTGGCTGGGCGTACGAAGTTTACCGCCTACTGCGCAATCTCTGCCTTCGTTAGTTTAATCATCTATCCGGTGTCTGGTCATTGGATTTGGGGCGGCGGCTTCTTAAGCCAGATGGGTTTTGTAGATTTTGCCGGTTCAACCGCCGTCCATTCGGTGGGGGGCTGGGTAGCCCTCATGGGTGCCATTATGGTGGGGCCCCGTATTGGTAAATATAATAAGGATGGCTCGGCCAATGCCATTCCCGGTCACTCTTTGACCCTGGGCGCTTTGGGTGTTTTTATCCTCTGGTTTGCCTGGTTTGGATTTAACTGCGGTTCCACCATTGCGGTAACTGATGAAATTGGACATATCGCAATGACCACGAACCTGGCGGCAGCAGCCGGTGGATTAACGGTCATGTTCTTTACCTGGTTCCGGTATAAAAAACCAGATGTTTCCATGACCTTAAATGGTGTTCTCGCTGGGCTGGTGGGGATTACCGCTGGCTGTCAGGTCATCACCCTCTGGGGGTCTATCTGGGTGGGTGTTCTTTCTGGCATTACCGTATCCTTACTGGTTCCCTTCATTGATAGTAAATGCAGGATTGATGATCCGGTTGGTGCCATTTCGGTACACGGTGGCTGCGGGGTCCTTGGCACCCTGTTAGTTGGTCTCTTTGCCAACTATATGCCAGGTACGGAAGATGCCGTCGTTGGTCTGTTCTACGGTGGTGGCTTTAACCTCTTTGGGGTTCAGTTCATTGGTGTCATCTGTGTAGCCGCCTGGGCACTCATTACCTCGGGGATCTTCTTCTTCATCCTCAAGAAAGCCCACGGCCTGCGTGTAGAACGCATCGTTGAAATTGAAGGCTTAGACGTCCATGAACATGGCTGTGAAGCCTACGCCGACTTCGTCAGCCGGATACAATAATGCGATAACATTAATTTGCTCTCCTTCACATCCCCGGTATCCCATCAGTGGTACAGGGGGTGTTTTTTAAATCCCTTGTATCCCAACCACAAATAACGTATACTGAAGATAAGAAAGCCCAAAAGGAGGACACCATGAAGTCATATTGTTTTATTATATTTAAACCCGATGCCCTTGAGCGGCATTTGGTTGGGCCCATTCTAAAGGATTTTAAGGAAGGGGGCTTTACCATCGAATTATTCGACCTTCGAGAGGTCACGCCGGAGCTGATCCTTGAACATTATGAAGAGGTGATCCAGAAGCTGGGGGAAGGTTTTAAGAATCAGGTGCTGGACTATTTTGTGGGAAAGACCATGGTCCCCGTTATCATCGCCCATGAGGGACCGGATGCCATTGCCCATGCCCGGAAGTTAGTGGGGAAGACCGATCCCTCCAAGGCTGGAGAAGAGACCATTCGGGGGTACTATGGCGAGGATTCCCTGGCGGCGGCAGATGCCGAGGGACGAATTGTCAAAAATCTGGTCCATTGCTGTGACTCGGAAGGCGCCTTCAAACGGGAATCCCGTTTATGGTTTGATGCGGATGTGTTTAACCCAGACGAAATGATGGAAGGCTGAGATGGCCCTGACAATCTACGATTTAATTATCATCGGTGGGGGTGCGGCAGGTATGGCCGGGGCCTTAGAGGCTGTGGGGCAGTACCCCGGGGCCCGGATAGCTATTTTGGAAAAAAAAGATACCCTGGGTAAAAAGCTCCGGGCAACGGGAAATGGCCGCTGTAATTTATCCAATGGGGCGATTCCCGGGGTGGATGAAACCATTGCTTTCTTTGAGGACCAAGGGATACCGGTGCGGTCGGACGATACCGGCAGACTCTACCCCTTCTCAGAAAGCGCACCTGGGTTGGTGGAGACCCTGACCCTGGGAATACAAAAGGCCGGTATTCAGGTGTTCACCGAGGCGGCAGTTGTCGCCATGACCCGGAAGGGAAAGGAGTTTTATCTGAAAACAGAGGATCAGACCTACACCGCCCGTCGCGTTCTGATCGCTACAGGGGGAAAAGCCGGGCCAGCCTATGGGTGTTCTGGGGATGGCTATGCTTTGGCTAAATCCCTGGGACATCAGGTGACCAAAACCCTGCCAGTCCTCACCGGGGTGATCTGTGAGGATCTGCCCAAGGCCCTTAAAGGGGTGCGGGTGAAGGGGCAGCTTACCCTCTACTGGGAAATGGAACCTGTTTTTGTGGAGGCTGGGGAAATCCAATTGACAGACTATGGCATCTCGGGGATTTGCGCCTTTAATTTAAGCCGACATCTACTTTATCGGGATGAAAGACGGCTAGCCCCTTATACCATCACCCTGGATGTTAATCCTGGAGAATCCTTTTATCCCTTCTTTATGAAACAGTACGAACACTTTGGGGAGAGCCATTGCCTGGATCTCCTTTGCGGGATGTTAAAATACCCCCTGGCAAAATGGGTGCTTAGCCAATGGGGAATGACAGGGACCCAGTCCCTAAAGGACTGTACCCCAGAGGATTTTGCCCGATTGGAAGAATGTCTCCACGCCCTGGTGATCAAACCTTCAGGGGTGATGGGCTTTAAGATGGCCCAGTGTACTGCTGGTGGAATCCCCTGGGAGGAGGTCAGTCCGCTCACCTTCGAATCCCGGCTGGTACCGGGGCTTTATTTTGCTGGAGAAATTCTGGATTATGACGGCCCCTGTGGCGGCTATAATCTGGATTATGCCTTTCGCACCGGTCGTCAGGCGGTGGTTGCCGCCCTTTCAAAGCAGATGGAGACATAATGAAAAAGACCCGCTATCGTATCAATAATATTAAACTGAATATCAAAGAAGATTGGTCCCTGATTCCAAGAAAAATAGAAAAAATCTGTGGTCTGCCCCAGGATAGCCTGGGCCCCGGGGAGTTCACGGTTAGAAAAGAATCCATCGACGCCCGGGACCAATCCGATATCCGGCTGGTTTATACCGTGGATTTCAGCACTGCCCTTCCCTTGAGAGGCAAGGGAAAGAAAAATGCCCAGCCCATTAAAAAGCAAAAGACCCCAGCCATTGTTCCCGGTAAGGAGGCACTTACTGGCCGTCCCGTGGTGGTGGGATTTGGGCCCTGCGGCCTTTTTGCCGCCCTGTATTTAGCAGAGGCGGGCTACGCTCCCATCGTTCTGGAACGGGGTGGGGATATGGCCAAGCGGGTAAAGGATGTGGCGGCCTTTTGGACAGAGGGTCACCTTAATCCCGAATCCAATGTCCTCTTTGGGGAGGGAGGTGCCGGGACCTTCTCCGATGGAAAGCTTACCACGGGGACCAAGGACCCTCGAATCCGAAGGGTGTTGGAGGCCTTTGTTCAGGCCGGAGCACCAGAGGACATTCTCTATAAGCAAAAGCCCCATATCGGCACCGATGTTCTGAGATCTGTGGTAGTGACCCTGCGTCGTCGCATTGAGGCAGCCGGGGGTGAGATTCGTTTTAACACAAAGGCGACAGGCCTCCAGGTGACAGATTCCGGGGCGGTTGGTGGAGTGGAAGTCCTTAGTGACGGAAAAGAGAGCAGCCTTTCCAGTGGCAGCGTCATCTTGGCCCTGGGGCATTCCGCCCGGGACACCTTCGCTATGCTAAGGGGGGCGGATATCCCCATGGAGCAAAAGCCCTTTTCCATTGGGGTTCGCATGGCACATCCCCAATCCCTTATCGATCATTCCCAGTATGGGGATACCAAGGGATTGCCCGCTGCGGATTATAAGCTGAGTTACCGGGGTGCCAATGGCCGGGGTGTATATTCCTTCTGTATGTGCCCCGGGGGTGAGGTCATAACGGCATCGACTCAACCGGGTCTGGTTTGTGTCAATGGCATGAGCAATCGTGCCAGAAATAGCGGGATCGCCAACGCCGGGATTTTGTGCGATGTACGCCCCACGGATTTTGGATCTGGGGATGTGCTGGCGGGCATCGCCTTCCAGGAGCATTGGGAAAGCCTGGCCTATGAAAATGGCGGAGGGGCCTTTAAAGCACCGTCCTGTACCTGGAAGGATTTCCAGGAAGATACAGAAGCTGGGCAGCGGGTGAGGGCCTGCTTGCCGGAATTTGCAGTGGAGGGACTATTGGAGGCTATTCCCGTCTTTGGGAAACGCATAGCGGGCTTTGATGGAGAAGAGGCCCGGATCACGGCAGTGGAAACCCGGAGCTCTTCACCCGTGCGTATCCTTCGGGGTGAGGATTATCAAAGCACGGTGGGGGGACTGTATCCTGCCGGAGAAGGGGCGGGGTATGCCGGAGGGATTACCTCCGCGGCCTGTGATGGCCTGCGGGTGGCTGAATCTGTGGTATCTCGGTTTGCACCCCCGACTGTGGCGAAAAAGTAGCGAAACAAATGGGTAAAGGATGACAAAATGGAGATTATCACACTCATTGAAAATCATCCTGGAAGGGATAAACGCCTGGCTTTTGAGCATGGCTTCTCCCTGTATATTGATATAGGGACCTCGAAAATTCTCTTTGATACGGGGCAATCCGGGGATTTTGTGGAAAATGCCTGGTATTTGGGGGTGGATTTGTCCCAGTTAACCCATATTGTTTTAAGTCATGGCCATTATGATCATAGCGGGGGGCTGATGCCCCTTTTAAAGGCCGTGGATATCACCGCACCCCTTTATTATGGCAAGGGTTATTTCAATGGAAAATACCATGGAAAGCTGGATGAGGACGGTCTGGCTGGAAATCCCCGGTTTATTGGAAATGGCTTTACCAAAGAGCAGCTTATGTCAGCCGGGGCAACCTTGGTGGAGGTGGATGCTCCGGTGAGGACCATTGCCCCTAATCTTTATCTTTTTCAGCATTTTCCGCTGGTTCAGGGGTACGAGCCTCTGGACCAGGGGTTTCGGCTGGAGGACGGCAGTGTGGATTCCTTTGGGGATGAAATTGCCCTGGGCATTGGGACTCCCAGCGGACTGATTCTGATTTCAGGATGCGCCCATCGGGGAATTGTCAATATGGTTTCGGCGGCTATGGCAGCGGTGGAGATGCCTCTCAGGGGAATAATCGGGGGAACCCATCTCATCCATTGCAGCCCGGATCGCCTGGATGCTACCATCACAGCGCTTTCTGCATTACACCCCCAGTTCATGGCCGTTTCCCATTGCACGGGAGATGATAACCTGGAGCGGCTGCGCACCGCCTTTGGGGAGTCCTTTATTATGAATGTCACTGGGAATCGGATGCGCTTATAGGGCAATAAAAAAGCGGGGCAGTCCAATAAGGATTTGCCCCGCTTTGGATTTACGCGGTAATTTCCACCCGGGTTAAACACAAATGGCGGATTTCAGACATGAATTGATAGGCCTTGCCCATATCCCTCAGGGAAAGGGCGAACACCTGTTTAAAGGCACTTTCTTCCAGACCATTGGCGTATTCCTGGTACAGAGCGTTGATGGTAGCCGCTTCCCGGGGGGCCAGCTCGCCTTTAAAGCATAAAGGGGTCTGGTTTGACTCGTGGTAGTGCACCGGGGTGCTGTCATCGGAAAGCAGCTCGAAAAGCTTGAGGTAATTGGCACCAAAGTAGGGGTTGCCGGGAAAGGCCCCCAGGGTCTCTGGTGTACCGTCAAAATATCGGGCCAGGCTTTCTACTACGGCTAAGTCTTCCTGGAAGGAATGGGAATAATTCAGCCATCGGCCCTGGCAGGCCTTGATACAGGCATAATGGACGAAGTGAAAAAACTCATGGCGCACCACATCCACGGCATCGGCGCCGTAGGTCAGCAGGGCATCGCTGTAAATCTCGATGGTTGAATATTCTTCCTGAACCAGCTCCTGGGGGAGAAAATTACCCAGGATGGAGGGGGGAAGTACAAAGATTCGATCTAAAATCAAGAGGATGGAAAGCAATGCCTTGAATAAAGCCCTGCCTGGGTTTTGCTTTAAATGGGCGGCCTGCTCCAGACTAAAATAGTGGCTGAATTCTGTGCGGATCCGGGTGACGGTAGCAGGACAGACATCACCCTGTAAATCCCTAAGAATCTGTTCCAGGGCATTGGGCAGCGCTTCCCAGAAAGGGTAATCCGGAAGATGGCGGTTTTTACTTAAAATTGTTGTGATTTGCTGGCAGGCTGAGTCTATCGCCTCCAGATATTCGGTATTGACCTTATCCTGAAGGGGGATGAAGTCCATCCGGCGATATCCGGGAATGAGGACGAAACGTACCTGGCAGCTGCCAAGGGTAATGGTATCCTCATTAAAGGTGATGGCAGACATCTCGGCAGGGAGGGCTTCTCCCAGACGATTGACGAGCATGGGAAAAATGGCGCTGGTTAACCAGTGCTCAAAATGGGTATTAAAATCCTGGGCGACCCGATGGGGAACAGCAGGGTCGATGATGAGATAGTTTTTCATGGCTTTTCTCCACTTTATAATTATTTTTATTATATCATGGAATCATGGCAATAGAAAGGGTTCAGAGTCGCCCTCTTCGGACATTATTTAGCCACGAAAAAAAGGATGTCCATGGCCTTAGCAATTGCTTCGATGGGCATTAAAAAAAATCATCCAATGACAGTCAGTCCATTGGATGATTTTTAAATGGTATCTCTAATCGGTTAAAAGCTTTCCAAGAATTTCCACGCATTGGTTGTAATTCATAATCCGGGGAACCGGATAGGTCGGGTTGGCTTCAGCCAGGATATGCTTGGCTAAATCCGGCACATCCTCCACCTTCAGGGCGTCAATGCTTCCAGGGATGCCCATATGAATGTTCATTTGGCGAATCTTATCGATGAGAAGCTCAGCAAGTTCAGAATCACTGAGGCTGGCATCGCCTAAACCAGCGGCATAGGCCAGCTCCGCCAGTTTGGCAGAAGCTTTTTCTTTAGAGAAATGAAGAACATGGGGCAGAACTGTGGCACAGAGCTGTCCATGGGGTAAGCCGTAGGCCCCGCCTAAAGCATGGGCGATGGCATGGGTATAGCCAATGTAAGCCCGGGTGAAGGCCAGGCCGGCATTGTGGGATGCCACCAGCAGGTTTTGGCGCAGGTCAATATTATGACCATCATCATAAGTCGCCTCTAAATCCTCCAGGATAATTTTAACGGCAGAGATGGCTTTTTCTTTAACATAGGGGGTATCGTACCAGCCAATATAAGCCTCAATGGCATGGGTGAGGGCGTCCATTCCGCCTTCAGCGGTTAACTGGGGAGAAAGGGCTAAGGTGAGCTCGGCGTCCAGCACAGTGGCCAGGGGAATCAGCTTGGTATCGGCAATACTGACTTTATCATGGGTTTGGGCATTGGTAATGACGGCAGCAATGGAGGCTTCACTGCCAGAGCCTGCTGTGGTGGGAATGGCAAAGAAGGGGGGGAGTTTATGGCGCAGCTTAAACAGTCCCTTCATCCGTTCGATGGGGATGTCATTGGTGACCTTTGCAGCAGTAATTTTAGCACAATCTAAAGCGGAACCACCCCCAAAACCGACAATACCATCACAGCCATCGTGGTAGTATTGGGAAAGGGCAGCGGCGATTTCTTCCAGGGTCGGGTCCGGGCCCCGGTCGGTAAAGAGTGAAAAGTGAATACCCTGGGCAAGAAGTCCATCGAGGAAATCATCCAGGACGCCAGCGTCCACCAGGTGCTTTCCACTAATGATGAGCACATTGGATACACCAGTGGTCATCATGACTTCAGGAAAACGACGCACCATACCCGGTCCTATCAAAGCAGGAGGCTCTGGAATTTTAATACTGCCGAGGGCTGTCCGGGTGATAAGATGGTTCGTGCGATATGCGATATCGTGGAATTTCATGGTTGCCTCCTAAATCTTTTTCATCTTATTGTAATTATAACATGAAATATGAAAAAGAAAAGAATAGCGGCGGGAATTAAGGATTTCTAATACTTGTAAAACCCCTTGAATCCGAGCGGTCTAAGGGGCCTTGGCAGTTACTTCCTTATGAGGGAAATAGGGGCTAAAGATGGAATGAATCCCCTTCTCTAATTTTTTATTTGATAAGACTTTAAGAATGTGATGGTTGTATGATATTTGATGAAATTAAAAAAACCGCACGGGGCGGTTTTTTAATTCATTATCCTAAAATTCGTTTGATTTCAGCTGCCAGGGCTTCACCTAAAATCCGGTGCTGATCATCCTGGAGGTGGAGGCCGTCTTCTTCACTGCTGTGGACGACGACATCGGCATCAAAGTACTCGACACCGTAGGTGGCGGCAACGCCTTCGTAGAAGGTTCCCAGGTGCTTGGATTTTTCAACATTGCCTTCAAACATATATTTAAACACACCATTTTCAATGGGACCCAGGGCTGGTGGTCCAATGAGGAGGACCTTGGGGCCGCCAGCACCGTAGGCGCCAGCCTGATGCAGGGCCTTATCCACCAGGATACCCACACCATTGGCAATATCCTGGGCACTGACCGTATAACGGACCTTCAAATCATTGGTCCCAACGAAGATAATGACCAAATCCAGTGGTGCAGCGATGTCCATGGCAGGCACAATCTGGTCCTTGCCACAGCGGTATTCTTCAATGGGGTCGTCCCACACTGTGGTGCGTCCATTGAGTCCCTGGTTAATGATGTTGTAGCCATCCCCCAAAAGGGTCTGGGCCACACCGGTCCAACGGACATCATCATCCCAGCGGGTAATGGGGTCCACCAGGTTATTTGCGGGGTTCCAGCCCCAGGTGTTGGAATCGCCAAATACGAGTATGTTCTTTTTCATCATAATCCCCCTGATTATTCTTCAATTGAAATCTGACCAACGTGCTTACTCTTTTATATGATGTCTACCGCTTGAGCCAGCCCTTGGCGTGGTCAATGGCGGCATTCCATCCAGCAATTAATTCTTCCCGCTTTGCTTCAGAAATTCGGGGTTCAAAGCGTTTTTCAACCTTCCAGAATTGGGATAGAGATGCCACACTGTCCCAATATCCAACGGCCAGGCCAGCCAAATAGACCGCCCCTAAGCAGGTGGTTTCAGTGATAACCGGGCGTTCCACCGGAACACCGAGAATATCCGCCTGGAACTGAAGCATAAAGTCACTTTTAGCGCCGCCACCATCGGCTCGGAGCTTGGCCAGCTTCATTCCGGATTTCTTTTCCATAACCTTAAAGGCATCCCGGACCTGGAAGGCCATGGATTCCAGGGCTGCCCGGGCGATGTGGGCCTTGGTGGTCCCCCGGGTAATGCCGAAGATGGTTCCCCGGGCGTAGCTATCGTAGTAGGGGGCGCCCAAACCCACAAAGGCAGGAATAAAGTACACACCCATGCTGTCCTCAACGGTGAGGGCCAGCTTTTCAGCATCGCCACTTTCTTCGATGATGCCCAGACCATCCCGGAGCCATTGAATCACCGCGCCAGAGACATCGGCCATACCCTCCAGGCCATAATCGGTTTTGCCATCAATGGTCCACAGAACCGGGGAGAACACCCCATCAGAAGGGGGGACGTACTGGCCACCGGTGTTCATCACGATAAAGGAACCGGTGCCATAGGTGTTTTTAGCCGTGCCGGGTTCCATACAACCCTGGCCAAAGGCAGCAGACTGCTGATCGCCGCAGATACCGGCGATGGGGACGCTGGCACCAAAGAAGGCTTCTGGGGTGGTATGGGCGTAAATTTCACTGGAGCCACAAATTTTAGGGAGGATTTCCCGGGGAATGTTGAGGAGTTCCAGAGTTTTTTCATCATAATCCAGGCTTCTGGCGTTTTGAAGCAGGGTGACGGAGTTATTGGAGTGGTCCGTTACATGGGCCGCACCGCCGGATAACTTCCAAATCAGCCAGGTGTCCATGGTGCCGTAAATCAAACGATTCTCGGCTACACCCTGGCGGACGATTTCGTCATGATCCAGGAACCACCGAATTTTTGTGGCGGCATCATTGGGGACGATGATCATCCCGGTGCGTTCCACCAGATCAGGACCATCCGTGGCTTCCAATTCTTCACAAATGGGCAGTGTCCGGCGGTCCTGCCACACCATGGCACGACAGGCGGGCTTTCCCGTATCTTTATCCCAGAAAACCGTGGTTTCCCGCTGATTGGTGATGCCGATGGCGGCAATGGCCGCGGCCGTAATGCCCGCTTCGGCCAGGGCTTTTTTCATCATGGCCTGGGTGGTTTCCCAAATTTCTTCGGCGTCGTGCTCCACCCAGCCGTCCTTGGGGAAATACTGGGTGAATTCGCTGTAAGCCTGGGCCACAATGTTGACGTCAGCGTCGAAGATCATTGCCCGGGTTCCGGTGGTTCCCTGATCGATTCCCATAATATACTTCATAAAATTATCCTCCTCTGGATATGTTCTCTACTGCTGAAGCGATTTATGATAAACCACCGTCCCCCTGACGATGGTGGCTTCAACCTGGATATCCCCAATGGATTGGGGTAAAACGGAAAGTGGATCGTCGGAAAGGATGGTGATATCCCCTAGCTTTCCAGGTTTTAGTGAGCCCTTGCAATCCTCCTCAAAGGCGGCGTAGGCGGCATTGGTAGTAAACATGGCCAGGGCTTCCTGGGGGGTCAGAGCGTTCTGGGCGTAGGGTGGATTGACGGCGGCGTGAATCCCTAAAATTGGATCGATGGGAGTAACGCTGGAATCAGAGCCACCACAGAGCATCAGGCCGGCATCGGTGTAACGCCGCAGACTGTAGGCCTGTTCCTCTCGTTCGTCACCGGTACGGAGATTGTACACACTGCCAGGACCGCCCCGAAGGTAGCTAAAGGAGGGCTGGGTGGAAATAATGGCCCCTAAGCGTTTGGCCCTGAGAATATCCCGGTCATCGGGAAATCCAAAATGCTCGATGCGGTAGCGATGGTCTGCCACGGGATTTTTTTCCAGGGCGTATTCCAAAGCATCCAATGCCATACGGATGCCGCATGGTCCAATGGCATGGAAGCCACTTTGGAGCCCCTTTGAAAAAGCACTTTCCACTAAATGGTTGACATCCTCCTGTTTAAAATAGAGGATACCGCAGGTGTTGGGATCATCGGCATAGGGGGTATCAAAGGCAGCCGTTCGGGAGCCGATGGATCCGTCCAGCAGGATATCGGTTCCCATACGGGGATAACCGGCCTCTTCAATGATGGATAAGTCCGGGGTATCCCAATACATCAGGATATCCAGGGGCAGCTCCCCTTGAAGCTGGTTAAAAACGGGGATATCGGCATCGGAGAAGAGCGTCCCTCCCTCCATGGCGTGGATGGTGGTCACTCCCTTGGAAACCGCAAGGTTCGAAACGTATTGAATGGCGGCAATCCGCTGTTCGTCGGACATTTTATCATTATAATAGGTCTTGGCAACACCATTGGCTTCACCGTGGACCCGGCCCGTTGGACGCCCGGAAACATCCCAAAGGATGCCGTCTTCATCCTGAAAGCCAATGGCCTGAAAAGCTTTGGTGTTAAGTTGGGTATAATGGAGGCCTCGGTCCACCAAAAAGACACCGCGATTTGGCATGACCGTATCAATTTCTGTGGCGGTAGGGGCACGCTTTTCCTCCAATCGGGATTCATCCAGACGGGTACCATAAATCCATCCATGGGGCTGATCCTGTGCGGCCTGGAGGATTAAATCTAAAACACCGCGAATATTACCGGCATCGTACAAGTCTACTCCAGTAGCTCCAATCCCGGTACCCATGACGTGGACATGACAATCATGGAGGCCTGGAACGGCGCAACGTCCAGCCAGATCTAGCTGTTCAATTCCCTTTTCCGCCGCCTGGGTGATGATGGTTTGGTCATCCCCCAGTAAGGTGATGATTCCCTCTTCCACTAAAATGGCAGAAGCCTCAGGGTTATGGGGTTCCATCGTGATGATCTTGCCCCCCACCAGGGCAATGCTTCCCTTTTTCATAAATCCACCTTCCTTATAAAAAAATCCGCAAAATACAAGGGACTTAAAGCTTCACTTACCTTATATTTTACGGATTTTATCGTTTAATACTGTTTTCTTTTCATGAGTTAATTATACATGGATTTGATACCGTTGTCAATGCGGAGCTTTTTATTGTCCGCTATTGACGGAGTTCATCACTGAAGCTGTGGAGCTGGCAGACATGAGTCCGGTGACAAGGTTGAAAATAGCCACAATGACTTCCAGGGCAATAATGGGGATGGCGGCTTTTTTATAGCTGAGGCGATGGAGCTTTGCCATGGCGATGATGGTCAGGAAAAGCTGGTAGATGATAAAGAGATTAATGCTTCCGGCCAGGTAGGATACCACATTGAATCCGCCACTTAAATTAAGGCTGACATGACCGGTCAGGGCAATAATGGTATTTAAAATAGCGGGAATCATTAAGGGGAAGGAGCAAATCCCTGTAAAAAACAGGGTGTCGTTCAGCTTGGCTTCGTCGCCTTCACCAGACATTTTTTTCAGGATGCCCTGATAGATAAGTCCTTTGATGAGCCAGGCCAGAAGTAAGCCAATGGGGCCGCCGATGATACCAGTGATCATGGCGATGGTTTTGACCATACCGGCTTGATCTTCAGTGAGCATACCGGAGAAGGCACTCACGGCCCCGCCGGCTGAAAGGCCGCCGATGATACCGGTGAGCACGAGGATGAGGATGGGAATCCAGATGGGGCGTTTCTCCCAGGTCTGGGCTTCTTCAAAAAAGGTGACGGGGTGGCGGATAATTTGATAAATGTGCTTAAATAAGTTTTTCATTGAAGGTTCCTTTTTATTTTAAGTATGATGTTGGTTTTACAAAATTGGACTCAGCGTCATTCAGTCCGTATGGCATCCAGGGAGCTGAGGTTGGCGGCTTTGATGGCCGGGCGGACACCGGCAATCATTCCGACGATGGCGGAGAAGATCAGGGCGAAGGCCACCAGGCCCAGGGAGATGATGGAGACTTTCTGATCAGCGCCGCTCATGAGGCTTGCGATTCCGTTAATGGCGAAGGATACCAGATAGGAGAAGAGTATCCCCACAATCCCCCCCAATAAGCCGATCATAGTGGATTCCACCACAAACATATTGCGGATATCGGTGACGGATGCCCCGATAACCTTCATAATGCCGATTTCCTTGGTTCGCTCGTAGATGGACATGGTCATCGTATTGACAATACCGATACAGGCAACCAAGAGGGCGACGGCACCAATGCCCCCAAGAAGCATTTGGAGGGAGGTGAAAACCGACTCCATGGAATCGAGCATCTGCTTCATGGAAAAGGCCTGGAAGCCCATGTCTGTAATGGCTTGGGTGACGCTGTTGACGGAGTCCGTATCGGCGGCGGTGACCATGGCCTGGGAATAGCCGTCCCGTTTGGTGTTGATGGTCACATCACCAGCAGACCATTCGCTGAGCTCCAGGGCTTTTTTGAGATTCATAATGATGTAATAATCATCCATACCCCCTGTAGAGGAGAGGACACCGACTACCCGGAACTTATAACTGTTTTTTTCCTCATTGCCGTCTTTATCCTTTCGGCTGATGGTAAAGGTGAGATTATTACCGACTAAATCTTCGCTGTTGATGAGTTTGTCCATGGAAGCACTGGTTCCGCTGCTGTCCATGGAAATCTCTGTAAAGACTTCAGGGCCGATGACAATGGCGTTTTCCTCGGATTGGCGGGGAAGTCGTCCAGCCGATACGGAATACCCCAAGGCAGAAAGGTCATCATATTCCATCCCCCGGCCGGTCACGGTGAATTCTTCACGGTTGACCTTGGTGGTCATTGACGGTGCGGACTGAATGGGAGAAACGGCCTTTACACCATCCAGTCGTTTGAATTCTTTGATGGCATTATCATTGAGCTTTTCGGATTTTGCCGAAGAGACGCCCATGCCCTGGGTCATGCTGTCCGCATTGGGAGAAACGGTAATGGACGTTACGGATGCTGTGCTGGATAAGGTCCCGATGATGCTTTGTTGGGCACCGTTTCCAATGGAAACCATGATGATGATGGATGCCGTTCCAATGACCACACCGATAATGGTGAGGATGGTCCGGAATTTCATGCGCCACAGGTTTTCCCAGCATAGGATGATGAGTTCCTGTTTATTCATGGCAAGGCCTATACGGTAATGCCAAAGAGTACCTTTGCAATACCGGTTAAGATATTGAGGCCAGTCGATCCCGTATCGTTTGTGCCGCTGCCTGCCTTGTTGGTGCTGGTGGCGTTATCAGGCACTGTGACCTTTACAGTTTTGGTAATCTTTCGTTCATTATTGAAGCTATCCACGTATCGCAGTTCTGCTGTGAGATCATAATTACCAGGAGTATCTGCTGTTACGGTGGTGGTAAAAGTGTCGGTATCATCTTTTTCAAAAGTTCCATAATAGGTGGAGCTATCTTTTATGTTCAGGCCGCTGCCAGACAGCTGGAGCTGTACGCCACGGACGGCATTGGTCCCGAGATTAGCTACTTCCATCGAAAGATTACCCTTGGAGCTATCCTTGCTGTCTGTGGCTGTCGTTGCAGTGCTATTCTCAGAGGAAACGGTCAATTCGCTGGGGGCCACCAGTGACATGGAGGTGCTTTCATTGACAAAAAGACCGATGGTTTCAGGATAGCTGTAGCTGTTGCCGTCACCATCCACCGTGTCAATTTGGATGTTGAGGTTGTAGTTTTTAGCAGTTGCAACCGGGGAGACCGCCATGTGCAGGGTGGCACTGGTGGCACCAAAGCTGTCCACTTGGCCAACATAGACATGGTTACCACTGCCTGACATGGAAAAAACATCCAGATCGCTTGTTTTGGAGCCTGAGATATTGAGCACCGAAATATTGGTGTTGTAGGCATTGTAATTTCCGTTATTGACGATGGTTAAAAAGACATCAAAGTTGTCCCCAGGGGAGACGGCTTCAGGGTAGGTGCTCACTGAGGTGATTTGGAGCAGGGGCTGATCCGGCGCAGCCGCTACAGGTGCGGTGAAAAAGCAAGCGGTCATAGCGACAATCGTCAGGATAGAGAGTAATTTCTTCATTGGTTTCCTTCTTTCTTAGGTCTATTCTAAATATTCAATGATACCGTCTTTCATGTGGACGATTTTGGAACAATACTGGGCAGCATCAGGGTCATGGGTGACAATGACAAAGGTTTGATTGGCTTCTTCATTCAGGCGGGTAATCATATCCATAATGTCGGTACTCGTTTTGGAATCCAGATTTCCGGTGGGTTCGTCCGCTAAAATGATTTCCGGATGATTGACCAATGCCCGGGCGATGCTCACCCGCTGCTGTTGTCCTCCGGAAAGCTCGCTGGGTTTATGGTCGATACGGTCAGCCAAGCCAACGATTTCCAGTACTTCAAGTGCCCGCTCCCGGCGTTCCTTCCGGGGGACCCCGGCAAAGGTGAGGGAGAGGGCTACATTATCAGCGGCCGTCATACTGGATATGAGATTATAGCTTTGAAAGATAAAGCCTAAATGGGCCCGCCTGAAAAGGCATAGCTCGTTTTCGGTCATGGTCCCCAGCTCATGGTCACGGATTTTAACCGATCCAGAGGTGGCGGGAAGCAAACCACCAAGAATATTGAGAAAGGTTGATTTTCCCGAACCCGATGGGCCTAATAAGGCGACCATTTCACCCTGGGGTATGTCGATGTTAATCCCCTTGAGAATGGGGATTTCCTCTTTTCCCAGCTGAAAACTCTTTCGTAAATCGCGAATGCTTATGAATTCTGACATATTTTTCTCCTTGTGTTGAGAATATCTTATCCTTTAATAATATAAAGTACAAGGATATTTTAGAAAAGTGAAAGCGTAAAAATATAAATTTTAAGGATGTAAAGATTCATTGTCATGAAAAATTTACAATTTAGACACGGCAAGATTTTGCTTTTGAAAAAACTTTGTGATATATTAATACAGGTAAAATTTTATGGATATATTTGATGAGTAAAATTTAGGAGGGAAGTATGGAATTCAAGATCACTGGACAGACCATCATTGACATTCTGAAAGCGAATGATCTTTTTATCAGCTGTGATTCAGATTTCGGTGGTAAAATTTTTCAGTCGATTACCTTTAATTCGAAGGACGCCCAATCGGGCACCCTCTTCATTTGTAAAGGCATGGGCTTCAAAAAGGAATATCTGGAGGATGCCATCACCCATGGAGCGGAGGGTTTCCTGGCGGAAGAACCAATGTCTGTTTCTATTCCTGGTGTTATTACCGGCAATGTCCGCCGGGCAATGGCCCTGGTGGCTAAGGCATTTTACGGCTATCAGCCAGGGGATTTTAATCTTTTCGGTGTGACGGGAACAAAGGGAAAAAGCACCACCGTCTATTATCTTAAGAATATTTTAGAATACGCCACGGGGAAAAAACCAGCATTTTTGACCACCGTGGATATCTTTGATGGGGTGGAATTTGCAGAAGCAACCTTGACCACGCCGGAGGCTCCTACAACTTATGCGTATTTCGCCAAGGCCGTGGCCAACGGCTGTGATAATGTGGTGATGGAGCTATCCAGCCAGGCGGATAAAATGGAGCGGCTGGTGGGGATGGCGTATCAGTATGGTATTTATATCAACATTTCTGATGATCATATTGCCCCCAATGAGCACAAGGATTTTGAAGAATATCTGGGCTGTAAGATGAACATCGTCGCCCGGTATCAAAAAGCGGTTATCAATTTAGATGATGCCCATAGCGACTGTGCCCTTAAAGCGGCCGCTGGGGCTGAGCGGGTGCTGACCTATTCCGTCCATGAGGATACCGGGGCAGATGTGTATGCCAAGGATATTCGCCGGGATGGACATAAGACCCGGTTTACAGCCGTTACTCCGGATTGGGAATATCCCATGGAGATCATCATTCCCGGGGTGTTCAATGTAGGCAATGCCCTCGGAGCTACTGCGGTGGCCTATATGATGGGTCTGGAACCGGAAAAAATTGCCAATGCCGTTGCGGTGACCCAGGTGGATGGACGCATGAATATTTACGAAAAGGATGGCTATATCGCCATTGTGGATTATGCCCATAACCAGGCAAGTATTCATGCCGCCTACGAGGCTTTGCGGGACTATTATCCTGACCGTAAAATTCAGGTGGTATTTGGCTGCCCGGGATGTAAGGCATTCCAGCGGCGCCGGGACATGGCTGAGGAAAGTGCTGCTTTCTGTGATTATATTTATATCACGGCAGAAGATCCCTCCTACAAGGATCCGATGGAGGTCTCCAAAGAAATCGAAGAATATGCAGTGGCGGCTGGTGGCCGATGTGAGATTATTATCGATCGAAAGGAAGCCATCAAAACCGCTATTTCGCGGCTTAAAAAGGATGAAATCCTGATTATTGCTGGAAAGGGATCTGAGCATTACCAGGTAGTAAATGGTATCGCTGAGCCCTATGAAGGGGATACCGTTTTAGCCAAGCGGTATATCGCCCAAAAATAAAGATTACCCGTTGCCGGGAGAAAGAAGAGTTAGAATGACGATTTTTGAAAAACGTGAAAGTCAGGTCCGTTCCTATTGCCGGAATTTCCCAAGTGTTTTCGCAAAAGCTCGGGGGGCTGAACAATATAACAAAGCAGGCGAACGCTATATCGATTTTTTTGCAGGTGCAGGTGCGTTAAATTACGGTCATAACAATCCCTATATTAAAGAAAAAGTGATGGATTATCTGGCAGAGGATAATGTCATCCATGCCCTGGATTTTTTCACAGAGGCCAAGGAAGAATTTCTGAAGACCTTTGATGAAAAAATCTTAACCCCTAAGGGAATGGATTATAAAGTGATGTTCTGTGGACCTACGGGAGCGAATTCGGTGGAATCTGCCATTAAACTGGCCCGTAAAAATACCGGACGACTGAATATCATGGCCTTCCACGGAGCTTTTCACGGCATGTCAGAAGGGGCCCTAAGTGTGACAGGCGCATCTCATTGTCGGGAGAATGTAGCCCATGCCCTGACCCATACGACCTTTATGCCCTATGGTTTTGAGGAAAAATTTGATACCCTGGGTTATCTTCGTGACGTTCTTTCCGATCCCTCTTCAGGGATTGAAAAGCCGGCAGCCATCATCCTGGAAACGGTTCAGGCAGAAGGGGGCGTTTGTCCGGCACCCATTGAGTGGCTCCAGGGACTGCGTGCTATTTGTGATGAGTTTGGTATTATCATGATTGTTGACGATATCCAGGTGGGATGCGGCCGTGCCGGTGGTGGATTCTTCTCCTTCGAGCAGGCGGGTATCCAGCCGGATATGGTCACCTTGTCCAAATCCATCTCGGGATTTGGCGTGCCAATGGCGCTGCTTTTAGTGAAGCCAGAGCTGGATATTTACCATCCAGGTGAACATAACGGAACTTACCGTGGTTTCCAGCTTTCCTTTGTTGGGGCCAAGGCTGGTATTGAATATTTCTGTGAGCATGATATTCCAGCACAGGTTGAAAAGAAGCATCGGATGATTGCCGATTATGTGGCGAAGGAAATTTTGCCGTTGGATCCCAGCTTTAGTGCCCGGGGCCGGGGCCTTATTTATGGGGTTAATGTACAGGATGGTGACTTTGCAAAAGCCATTGGAGACCAGTGCTTTAAAAATGGCCTCATTCTTGAACGGGCAGGACGAAAGGATGAGATCTTAAAGATTATGCCCCCTTTGGTCATTGAAGAGGATGTTCTTCTGGAAGGCCTGGGTATCTTAAAGAAATCCATCCAGGAAGTTATGAAAGGATAAGGAATATCAATGAAGCCACGGTTTCACCCAATGGGATGAATGCCGTGGCTTTTGTGCGGATGATGGAAAGGATTAATCGTTGGCGATTTTATCGGCATGATCCAAATAAGGATTGGTGACGACGATAAAACGTGCGGGGATATCTCCGGCGTTGGAAAGGCTATGGACCTCACCGGAATCCAGGTGGATAAAGTCTCCTGGACCATAAATACGGGGATTGCCATCGATGGTGATGGTCACTTGACCGTCTAAGATATAGAAGTTTTCTTCCATAACGCCATGGTGATGGGGTGAAACCTGATCACCAGGACGCAGGCGGACGATACCAAAATTACTTTTAGGGCCCATCATTAAATATTTGGGGCCGTGGTCACCGTGGCGGTAGTCGTGCTCTGTTTCATGGGTATAATACATTTGAATGTTTCCTTTTTTTGAGTATTATATCATGGGAAAATGGGATGGGAAAGGCACTTCTGCAAAATTAGAAAACATTTTCATTCGGTACAGGCTATCGGAGTGGGACCTGGATATGATATAATAACTCCGGTTAAAACAGATAACAATACCAAGAGCTTTCAGCCCTTGGGAAAGGATTTTAATAATGTCGATTACTGTATTAGTAGGTGCCCAATGGGGCGACGAAGGCAAAGGAAAGATCATTGATTATTTATCAGAGAAGCAGGACCTCATTGTCCGCTTTCAGGGAGGCGATAATGCAGGACACACCGTCATTAACGATTATGGTGTGTTCAAGCTTCATCTGATTCCCAGTGGGATTTTCAATAAAAATGGTGAAAGCCTCATTGGTACCGGCACTGTGGTCAACCCCGATGTTCTGGAGGAAGAAATTGCCCAGATTGAAGGTGCTGGTGTGGATATGAGCGGCCTTAAGATTTCAGGAAAGGCGCACATTCTCATGCCCTATCATCAGAAGCTGGATGAGCTGATGGAAGCTAAGGGCGGCATTGGCACGACCAAACGTGGGATTGGGGTGGCTTATTCCTATAAGGCGCTGCGGAAAAATCTTCGGATGGAAGATCTGCTGGATCTTGAGCGTACCCGGGAAAAGCTTTCGAATATTGTCGATGTCATCAATAATCAGATGGAGGCCTATGGTGCACCGACCTACAGTCTGGATGAGTTAATGGATAAATGTGCAGTCTGGGCCAAGCGTTTTGGACATATGATCGTAGAACCCATCAGCTATTTGCACCATTATATCGATGCTGGAAAGAATATTTTGTTTGAAGGTCAGTTGGCCGCCATGAAGGATATTGATCTGGGGATTTATCCCTATGTTACTTCTTCCAACCCCATTGCCGGGTATGCCGCTGTTTCCGGAGGATTTTCCCCCAAGAAAATTGACCGCATCATCGGGGTGGCCAAAGCCTTCTCAAGTGCGGTTGGGGCGGGTCCCTTCCCCACCGAGGACCCTGACGATCCTCAAATTGCGATTATCCGTGGCGATGGCTCTAAGGCAGATGATGAATTCGGTGCCCGTACCGGTCGTTCCCGTCGCTTAGGCTGGTTAGATATTCCGATTCTAAAATACACCACTTTAATCAATGGCTTTGATACCATTGCTTTATGTAAAATTGACAAGCTGGATGATTTGGATGAAATCAAGGTTGGCGTGGGATACGAGCTGGATGGTAAGGTTTTGGATCGTTTTCCAAATACCGATGAATTGTTTCGGGTAAAACCGATTTATGAAACCCTGCCAGGTTGGAAAACATCAACCCGGGATATCCGGAAAATTGCTGAACTTCCAGAAAATGCACAGAATTATATCCGGTTTATAGAAGAACGGGTTGGTGCCCCCATCGATTTCGTTGGGGTTGGCCCAGACCGTGAAGAATTAGCAACACGATAGATTTTGCCCTCCCTGACCAAGGGAGGGATTTTTAGAGTATTAGAAGTAGCATTAATCGTCGGGAATAGAGAGCTTATAAAAGAAAAGAGAGGTCAAAATGTCATATTTCAAACGGGATAAACGCGCGTATATCCTGCTGGCGGATGGCACCGTGTACGAAGGTTATAGCTTCGGCTGTGAAGGAACGACCATCGGAGAAATTGTGTTTACCACCGGGATGACCGGTTATCAAGAAGTTTTAACAGACCCATCCTATTATGGACAAATCGTCTTACAGACCTACCCCTTAATTGGGAATTATGGGGTAAACAATGACGATATGGAGAGTGAAAAGAGCTGGGTCAATGGGTATATTGTTAAGGAATGGTGTGAAGAACCCTCCAACTTCCGGACGACGGATACCATCAACGATTTCCTTGTCGCCCAGGGCAAGATTGGGATCTGGGATATCGACACCCGGGCCCTGACCCGGAGAATTCGGGTCCATGGGACCATGAATGGCTGTATCACCACCGAGGATGTTTATGCTAAAAAGGATGAACTTCTGGAGCAGATTAAGGCTTATCGGGTGGTCAATCCCGTTCAAATCGTCACCAGCCAGAAGAAGGGGTGGTACTATTCCCGGGAAAACCGGGCCAACCATGTGGCGCTGATGGATTATGGCTATAAGCACAATATTCTTCGAATGCTCCTCCAAAATGGCTGCAATGTGACGGTAATGCCAGCCAATGCAACCTTAGAGGATATTCGCCGTTTGAATCCCGATGGCATTATGCTTTCCAATGGACCGGGGGACCCGGCTGAAAATGTAGAAATCATCAAAAACATCAAAGATTTCATCAGCTATGGCAAACCGATTTTCGGTATTTGCCTGGGCCATCAGCTTTTGGCGTTGGCCATGGGAGCCAAGACCCGAAAAATGCGTTTTGGACACCGGGGAATGAATCAGCCGGTAAAGGACTTAACCCGGGATCGGGTGTATATTACCAGCCAGAACCATGGCTATGCCGTTATTTCTGAGAGTGTTCCCAAGGACGTCGGAGAGGTCACTCATGTTAATATGAATGATGATTCCTGTGAGGGGATCGCTTACAAGGGCATTCACGCCTTCACCGTTCAGTTCCACCCGGAAGCCAGCGCGGGCCCCAACGACACGGGGTATTTGTTTGAAAAATTCACAGATATGATGGAAAGGGGACAACAGGGATGCCTTTAAGAAGTGATTTGAAACGAGTGCTCGTCATCGGCAGTGGTCCCATTGTTATCGGACAGGCTGCAGAATTTGATTATGCTGGGACCCAGGCTTGTAAGGCCCTACAGCAGGTTGGTTTAGAGGTTATTCTCATTAACTCCAACCCGGCAACCATTATGACCGATAAGGCCATGGCTGATAAAATTTATATCGAGCCCCTGACCCTGGATGTGGTTAAGCGCATCATTCTGGAAGAAAAACCCGACGGTATTCTTTCCACCCTTGGAGGACAGACCGGTCTGAATCTTTCCATGGAATTGGCCAAAGAAGGATTTTTAGAGGAGCATGGTGTGCTCCTTTTGGGCGCAAATGTTGAAACCATCGATAAAGCCGAGGATCGACAGTCCTTTAAGGATACCATGCGGGAGATTGGAGAACCCACCATTCCCTCCAAGGTGGTGGAATCCGTGGACGATGCCCTGGAATTTGCCCATAGCATCGGCTATCCTGTGATTGTACGTCCGGCTTTCACCCTTGGAGGAACCGGCGGCGGGATTGCAGACAACGCAGAAGAACTCCACGATATCGCCACCCGTGGCCTGCGGCTATCTCCCATTCATCAGATTTTAGTTGAACGGGGTATTGCCGGATGGAAGGAAATCGAATTTGAAGTTATGCGGGACAGCAAGGGGAATGTCATTACGGTTTGTTCCATGGAAAACTTTGACCCTGTGGGGATCCACACAGGAGATTCCATTGTGGTGGCGCCCTGTCAGACCCTATCGGATAAGGAATATCAGATGCTGCGGACGTCAGCTTTGAAGATTATCTCGGCTCTGGGGGTAGAAGGGGGCTGTAACTGCCAGTTTGCCCTGGACCCAGAAAACTTCAACTACGCAGTCATCGAGGTTAATCCCCGGGTATCCAGGTCCTCTGCTCTGGCTTCCAAAGCGACGGGCTATCCCATTGCCAAAATGGCTGCCCTTATTGCGGTTGGTTTCTCTCTGGATGAGATCGTTAATGATATTACAGGAAAGACAACGGCTTGCTTTGAACCGGTGATTGACTATATTGTGGTGAAATTCCCACGCTGGCCCTTTGACAAATTTGTCTATGCCAAGCGGACCCTGGGGACCCAGATGAAGGCCACCGGGGAAATTATGTCCATTGGGAATTCCTTCGAACACGCCATGATGAAGGCGGTGCGTTCCATTGAGCTGGGCTTTGACACCCTGTCTGTTGAGAAATATCGGGAAGCATCCGATGAAGAAATTACAGAAGCTCTGGGGCGGAAGGATGATGAACGCTGCTTTGTGGTCTATGAAGCCCTGTACCGGGGCGTCTCCCTGGAGGAAATCTGGGAGATTACCCAGATTGATATGTGGTTCTTAGATAAGCTGCGCCACTTGGCCGTGATGGAACGGGATTTACAGGAAAAAGGTCTCTGTGACGACCGCGGGGAAGAACGTCTGGCCGTGGCCAGGGAGCTTGGCTTTATGGATTCTACTATCGAGCGCCTCACCGGGGAATCTGTCGAGCGGAAGTACGCTTCCTTCAAAATGGTGGATACCTGCGCTGGTGAATTTGAGGCGGCAACCCCTTACTTCTACTCAACGATGGATGCAGAGAATGAAGCTGAGGAGTTCCTGGAAGCGCACCATACCGGGAAAAAACGGATCATCGTCTTTGGCTCGGGCCCCATTCGCATTGGCCAGGGTATTGAGTTTGATTATTGCTGTGTGCACTGCGCCTGGGCTTTGAAGGAAATGGGTTACGAAGCCATTATCATCAATAACAATCCGGAAACCGTGTCCACGGACTTTGATACCTCGGATCGCTTGTATTTTGAACCACTGACCGCTGAGGATGTCCGTGCCGTGGTGGAAACCGAAAAGCCTGACGGTGCCATCGTCCAGTTTGGGGGCCAAACGGCCATTAAGCTGACCCAGCATCTGGACGAAATTGCGGTACCGATTTTAGGGACTGATCCCGAATATATCGATGCGGCAGAGGACCGGGAACGTTTTGATGCGGTATTGGAGGAATGTGGCATTCCAAGACCTCAGGGTGATACGGTATATACCACCGAGGATGCCCTTAAGGTAGCTCAAAACCTGGGCTATCCTGTTTTACTGCGTCCCTCCTATGTGTTAGGTGGGCAAAATATGATTATTGCCTACTCCGACGAGGATGTGGAAGAATATATGGGGATCATTACCGAGCATGAGATTAAAAATCCGGTGCTGGTGGATAAATACCTCCAGGGAACAGAAGTTGAGGTCGATGCGATCTGTGATGGAACAGATTTCCTCATCCCCGGTATTATGGAGCATATCGAAAAGGCTGGGGTTCACTCTGGAGACTCGATCTCGGTTTACCCACCCCAAACCTTATCCCAGAAGGTTCAGGATACCATTATTGACTATACCGGGAAGCTGGCCAAGGCCCTCCGTGTTATTGGCCTGGTCAATATCCAGTATGTGGTCATGGAGGGACAGGTTTATGTCATTGAGGTAAACCCCCGATCATCCCGGACGGTGCCGTATATTTCCAAAGTAACGGATATTCCCATGGTGGATATGGCCACTAAGATTATGTTTGGTGAAACCCTCAAGGGCATGGGCTACACTCCGGGACTGCATCCGGTGAAGGATCACGTTGCCGTTAAGGTTCCAGTGTTCTCCTTCTCCAAGTTGGCGGATGTGGATACCCAATTGGGACCAGAAATGAAATCCACTGGTGAAGTCCTCGGAGTGGCCACTAACTTTGCCGATGCCGTCTATAAAGGGCTTGTCGCGTCGGGGAATCAAATGGATCGTAAGGGTGGGGTACTGCTCACCGTACGGAACCGGGATAAGGAAGAAGCCGTGGATATCGGACGTCGCTTCCACGATTTAGGGTTTAAAATCCATGCCACTGTCGGGACGGCTAAGGTACTGCGGGAAAATGGCATTCCGGTCAACGTGGTGCGTCGCCTCAGTGAAGCCAAGCCCAACATCGGGGATCTCCTGGAACAGCGGGAGGTTAATTATGTTATCAATACCTCCAGTAAGGGTCGTCAGCCTGGAATGGATGAAGTTAAGATGCGCCGTAAGGCGGTGGAAAGCTCCATTTGCTTATTGACTTCCTTGGATACGGTGCGGGCACTGCTGGGCTGCCTGGAATCGGATAAAACCATGGCAGACATCCCCTTGGTGGATATTAATACCATTTAATGGCGGGATGGTTGACTTGACAATGGGTCCCAAAAACCATATAATGTAAAACTGTATAAAAAGACTTATACCGGGGCGGCCTAATCAGGTGGCCCCGGTCATTAAATTAAAGGGGAAAACGCAATGAGTAATACAGAATTGATCATGACCCAGGAGGGTCTTGATAAATTAAATGAGCGTCTGGAATATTTAAAAACCGTTAAGCGATATGAGGTCGCTGCCCGGATTAAAACGGCTCGTGAATACGGGGATCTGAGTGAAAATGCCGAATATGATGAAGCCAAAAGTGAACAGGGATTCGTGGAAGGTGAAATCAGCGAGCTGGAAGCTAAGATTAAAAAAGTCAAGGTCATTAATGATACGGAAATCCATACCGAGGATGTTGGTGTCGGGAGCTACGTCAAAGTCCACGATATTGAATTTGATGAAGAGGTTGAATACCAGATTGTGGGTTCGGCAGAATCGGATATTGCTAAAAATAAATTATCGAATGAATCCCCTGTTGGGAAAGGTCTGATTGGTGCCAAGGTGGGGGAAGTTGTCACCATTGCAGTACCAGCTGGTGAAGCGCGTTTTGAAATTTTGGATATCCATAGATAGGAGATTAAATTGGCAGAAGAAAATTTAAGTGAAGTGCTGGCAGTCCGCCGGGAAAAACTTTCGGATTTACAGGAAGCTGGTCAGAATCCCTTTGAAATAACACGGTACGATGTGGATGCTTATGCTAAGGATATTAATGAAGACTATGAAGCCTATGAGGAAAAGCCTGTCTCCATGGCGGGGCGCATCATGTCTAAACGCGGACAGGGTAAGGTCGGATTTTATGATATGCAGGACAGCACCGGACGTATTCAGCTATTCCTTAAGAAGGATCTGCTGGAAAATTACGATGAGATCAAGAAAACAGATATTGGCGATATCGTTGGCGTTAAGGGTGAAGTTTTTAAAACCAAAATGGGACAGATCTCTATCCGCGTAAAGTCCTTTGTGCTCTTATCCAAATCCCTTCAGATTCTTCCAGAAAAATTCCATGGCTTAAAGGATACGGAAATTCGTTATCGCCAGCGCTACGTGGATTTGATTGTGAATCCCGAAGTGCGGGACGTCTTTATCGTCCGTTCTAAAATCATTCGGAAAATTCGGGAATTTTTAGATAATCGCGGATTTTTAGAAGTAGAGACCCCCGTTTTAAATAACCTGGCAGGAGGGGCCAATGCCCGTCCCTTCGTTACCCATCACAACACTCTGGATATTGATATGTACATGCGCATTGCCCTGGAGCTCCCGCTAAAGCGTTTGATTGTCGGTGGGTTTGATAAGGTTTATGAACTGAGCCGGGTTTTCCGGAATGAAGGAATGGATGCCACCCATAATCCGGAATTCACCCTCCTTGAAACCTATGAAGCCTATGCGGATTTCAACGATGTTATGGATATGGTGGAAGCGCTGTATAACTATTTGGCAGAAGAAATTAACAATGGCCCCACCGTGGAATACGAAGGCTATCAGATTAAGCTGGGAGAACCCTTCCGTCGTGCCCGAATGGTGGATCTGGTCACCGAACATACTGGTGTGAACTTTGATGTCATCACTGATGTGGAAGTTGCCCGTGCCGAAGCCGAAAAGCTGCACGTGGACGTGGAAGACCTCCACAGCGTTGGGGAAATCATGGCAGAGGTCTTTGATGAATACTGCGAAGATAAGCTGATCCAGCCCACCTTTGTCACCATGCATCCCGTGGAAATCTCCCCTCTGTCTAAAAAAGAACCCACTGATCCCCGGTATACCCAGCGTTTTGAGCTGTACATCAACGGAGCAGAGTGTGCCAACGCCTTTTCCGAGCTCAACGACCCCATTGATCAAAAGGAACGTTTTGAAGCTCAAGTGGCTAAAAAGGCAGATGGCGACGATGAGGCCCATCCCTACGATGCCGACTTCATCAATGCCCTGGAAGTCGGTCTCCCCCCCACCGGCGGCCTCGGCATCGGCATCGACCGCCTCGTCATGCTCTTCACCGGCCAACACAGCATCCGAGACGTCATCCTCTTCCCGGCTATGAAGCCGAATCCACTTTCAGAATAAAATTCTGAAAGTGGCAGCAAGCTAGGTAATGAGCGTAAGCGAGTGGCTTGCGGTAATGAGGCAAATGCCGCTTTTGCTGCTTTTCCTCCGAAAGGAGGAGGAAGAAAAGCAGAAAAAGCGGTAAAGCCGAGAGGGATCCACTTTCAGAATAAAATTCTGAAAGTGGCAGCAAGCCATCAATAATTTATTCTATTAAAACAGAGAGATCGTACACGATGCGGTCTCTTTTTTTAATGCGACCCCTTAAGCCTTCCTGAATCAACTGGGCTTCCCAATGGGGATAGGATATAATGATAAAAAATGGGAAAGGAGTGTCACATGATCATTTGGCTTATTATCTTTATTGTATTTTTAGTGGCGGAAATGGTCACTGCAGGAGCCATGGTTTCCTTATGGTTCTGTATCGGAGCTTTGGCGGCCCTTGGAATGAGTGCCTTAGGCTACAGTCTTTTATGGCAAATTGTAACCTTTGTCGTCATTTCGCTGGTTTCCTTATTTCTATTCAAGATGTTTGCGGGCAAACGGAGTGCAAAGCCAGTCCAGAGCTTTACAGCCTCTAAGGCCATCGGGCAAAAGGGAATCGTGACAGAAGCCATTGACAATACCACCAGTCAAGGCCAGGTGAAAGTTGAAGGTGCGCTGTGGAGCGCCCGGAGTGAAGATGGCCGACCCATTGCAGAGAACACTGTCGTAATTGTACAGCGATTGGATGGCATAAAAGCCATTGTCAAAAGAAAGGAGTAGTAAAATGTTTTTTATGATATTTCTGTTTATCCTCATCATTGCCTTAGTGGTGTTACTCATTGTTAATGTCAAAATTGTACCGCAATCCTATGCCTATGTAATCGAGCGGATTGGCCAATATCATGCGACCTGGGAAAGTGGCTTTCATATTGCCATTCCGATTTTAGACCGGATTTCCAAGAAAATCAGCTTGAAAGAGCAGGTCATTGATTTTCCGCCCCAGCCAGTTATAACCCAGGATAATGTTACCATGAGCATCGATACTGTCGTGTATTTGTATATTATTGAACCGAAGGCCTATGTCTATGGGGTGGAAAATCCCCACATGGCCATTGAAAATCTAACGGCCACCACCCTGCGAAATATTATTGGGGATATGGAACTGGATCAGACACTCACCAGCCGGGATGTGATTAACTCAAAAATGCGGGCGATCTTAGACGAAGCGACGGACCCCTGGGGAATCAAAATCAATCGCGTGGAGCTTAAAAACATCATGCCTCCCAAGGAAATCCAGGATTCCATGGAACGCCAAATGAAGGCCGAGCGGGAACGTCGTGAAGCGATTCTCCGGGCTGAAGGTGAGAAGAAGAGCTCTGTGCTACTGGCTGAAGGCCGCAAGGAGGCTCTAATCCTAGATGCCCAGGCAGAAAAAGAAGCGGCGATTCTGAGAGGTGAGGCTGTAAAAGAAACCCGTGTGCGTGAGGCCGAGGGTGAGGCCCAGGCCATCTTAACGGTTAAGAAGGCCGAAGCCCAAGGGATTTCCTATATTAACGCTGCCAAGCCCACTGAAAATGTTTTGATACTGAAGGGGTATGAGGCACTAGAGAAGGTCGCTGATGGTCGGGCAACCAAGCTGATTATTCCATCTGAAATACAAAATATGGCAGCATTGCTGGCATCCGCCAAAGCAGTTGTTGAAGAGGATCCCTCTCCATCAGAAAATAAATAAGCAGAGGTGTTTTACATCCTTTTAAAGGCACACAGCGGTACCAAACGAATCACCGCTGTGCGCCTTTTTCATTCGAATAAATTAGTGGTCATTGAAAAAAGTGTGCATAATCCGGGGAAACTGTGACCAAAATTGACAGTGGGGATTATCCGTGATAGACTGATTTAAAAGAACAGAAAAGAACATCCTTTATTTCACAGCCTTTTAGAAATTTAACGGACTGCTCGATAGAGTGCCTGTTTTTATTTTGTTATGAAAGGTTGTGTTGTTTATGTTAGGAAAAGCACTGGTCTATTGTGAGGGGCATTTTGGTGATTCCGATGGAAAAACGGCCAACGGACTCATTCGCCACTCAAAAAAATATCAAATCTCAGGTGTCATTGATAGTACTGAAGAGGGTCAGGATGCAGGGATGGTTTTAAACCATCAAAAAAATGGTGTGCCCATATTCAGAGATATGGCGGATGCTTTAGTCCATCTGGGTAAGGTACCAAAATACTTTATCTTCGGCATTGCGCCCAACGAGGCATTCCTCTCGACGGCAGAACGGTTAATTATTTTAAAGGCGATGTCCCTGGGAATGAATATCGTCATTGGGCTTCAGGAGTTCTTATCCGAGGATCCAGAATTTATCAAACAGGCAAAAGAGAGTAATGTGAAAATTATAGATATCCGAAAGCCCTTGGCCAAGCGGTATTTGCATCTCTTTACCGGTGAGATTTTAAAACTTAATATCCCAAGGGTGGCGATATTTGGCACGGACTGTGCCATTGGAAAACGAACTACTGCCATACAATTAGTGGATAAGCTCAAAGATAAAGGGTTGAAGGTTGCATTTATCGGAACCGGACAAACATCTATCATCCAGGGAGAGCCCTACGGTGTGGCTATGGATGCGATCCCTTCAGAATATATGGCTGGGGAGTTTGAAAATGCCTGTATGGATGCCTATATCCACGAAAAGCCAGATATCATGATTTATGAAGGACAGAGTTCCCTTAGTCATGAAGCCTTTGTCAGTTGTTGTGCCATTATTCGGGGCGGACGTCCCAATGCTTTTATTCTCCAACATGCACCGAAGCGTCGCGTGCGTCTTGACTTTCCCAATTTAAAAATGCCCACACCTAGTAGTGAAATTTCACTTATCGAGAGTTTTTCGAAGGCCAATGTTATTGCCCTCACCATCAACCACGAAGGAATGACTAATAAAGATATAGAGACGACCATTGTTAAATACGAAGAAAAGCTGCATATTCCAGCAGTTGATGTTTTAGTCTCTGGATGTGACAAGCTGGCCGCTGCTATTTTTAAGCAATTTCCAGATTTGCATAGTCGAATAAGGGTATAAATCCACCATTTATTAAAAGAATGCAAAATAGTCCTTGACAAAAGCCCCGAGACAGCATATACTAAATAAGCTGTCTCGGAAGGGACGGGGGCAAAACGAAAAAGCTGTAAAATTACTAAAAAAAGTACTTGACAAAGCGGATGCGGTTTGCTAAAATAAATAAGCTGTCTCGAGAGAGACACACCAAATCCATCCCATTGAAAAACATTTATAAAAAGTGCTTGACAATGAAAGTGCGGTTTGGTAAAATAAATAAGCTGTCTAAAGCAAACGACTTCAGGATTGAGAAAATTTAAAAAACTTTCAAAATTTACTTGACAGAAATAAATGCTTCTGCTATAATAAAGAAGTTGTCAATTGCGACAGCGAGGTCATAGAAAAGAGAATAGTACCATAAAACCTGGATAAAACCAAAGATTCCGAAGCAGAGCGATCTGCTGGAGAAAAGAAGAGGTTGGACTCTTCTATAAAAAAA